>CBJLMB010000017.1:0-113961 GCA_966424055.1 uncultured Deminuibacter sp.
CGTTCCCTGATTACAATTCAGTCACTCAGCTATATACCGTTGTGTCGCGAGTGGCGAGTGGTGAATCGCTAGTAGGGAGCAAATGTTTTCTTTCTTTTTAACCTTCGTTCCCTGATTACAATTCAGTCACTCAGCTATATACCGTTGTGTCGCGAGTGGCTAGTGGTGAATCGCTAGTAGGGAGTAAATGTTTTCTTGCTTTCAGACTTTTGTTCCCTTATTTTATTCAGTCACTCAGCTATATGCCGTTGTGTCGCGAGTGGCGAGTGGTGAATCGCTGGTAGGGAGTAAATGTTTCTTGCTTTCAGACTTTTGTTCCTTGATTGCAATTCTGCCACTCAATTATATGCCGTTGTGTGCAAGAGAAGGGTAGTATTTTGCCGATCAACCTTTCAACTATCCTTCAACCGTTACATTACAAGACACGAGTAAAAAAATATATTCCCCTAATCCCCAATTCTCTCTCAACCACTCAATCCCTCAACCAACTTCATCCGCCGTCACTCGTGAGTAGATCGAGAAACGAGAAACGAGAATCGACAACACATGCCAATTCCCAATTCCCTCTCTCAACCAATCAACCACTCAACCATTCAACCTCTCAACCAACTTCATCCGCCGTCACTCGTAAGTGGATCGGGAAACGAGAATCGACAACACATGCCAATTCCTAATTCCCAATTCCCAATTCCCTCTCTCAACTATTCAACCAATCAACCTCTCAACCATTCAACCAAAATTCTCCGCCATTTCCTCGAGGTGGGGGCTATGGCTTTCGTCTTCCTCGCTGCCGGTGTAGTCGGGGCCGTGTTGTATTTTCCTGTTCAGCAGGAATATAAAAAGTACGAACAATAAAAGATATACCAGCATAAACAGGATCAGAGAAAACAATACCTGGTTGGCTTTTACTGCCTGTGACAATGCATCACTGGTACGCAGCAGGCCATATACCACCCAGGGTTGCCGGCCAGTTTCTGCAGTATACCAGCCCACCTGGTTGGCTATCTGCGGCAGTAGTACACTCCAGGCGAACAGCAGCATCAGCCATCGCTTATCAAATAATTTTTTCTTTCGTAACAGAATAACGCCAATAGTTGTCAGCGCGATCATCGCTACACCGCAGATGATCATGAGATGATATGATTGAAATACAACATTCAGTGCAGAAGGCCTGTCTGCCGGTTTAAAAGCGCGTAAACCGGTTACCGGTGCATGAAAATCCTGGTGGGTTAAAAAACTAAGTCCGCCGGGGATCGCAAGTCCATAAGTTTTTTCCTGGCGGGTATTGATCCAGCCAAACAAATACATGTCAGCCCTGGAACTGCTATCGAAGTGACCTTCCATGGCGGCCAGTTTAGCGGGCTGGTATTCGGCAACCACGCTGGCGGCCTTATGGCCACTCAACAGCTGCGCATAAGAGGCGATGAGGGCAACGGTTAAGCCGATGGCAAATGCTTTCTGTGCAAACACCACATATCTTTTCTTCAGCAGGTAATAAGCGGCGATACTGATAACAAGAAAAGCGCCTGCAAGAAATGCGCCTATCCACACATGCATGATGCGTTCAACAGAAGAAGGGTTGAACACCATCTGCCAGAAATCAGTGATCTCGGCGCGGGCATTCAATCCCTCACCTACAATATGGTAACCGGCCGGTGTTTGCTGCCAGCTATTGGCCACTACGATCCAGATAGCGGAGAACATAGAACCCAGTGTAACCATGATGGTAGAAAAAAAGTGAACCCTTGGTTTTACCCTGTTCCAGCCAAACAGCAATACACCCAGAAAGCCGCTTTCCAGTGCGAATGCAAAAATGCCCTCTGCAGCCAGTGCACTGCCAAATACATCACCTACATAGCGTGAATAAGTGGCCCAGTTGGTACCGAATTCAAATTCCATTACAATACCGGTGGCCACACCAATGCCAAAGATCAACGCAAAAATGCGGGTGAAGAACTTGGTCATCTGTTCGTACAGCTTGTTACCGGTTTTCAGGTACATGCCTTCCATAATAACCATGTTCACCCCCAGGCCAATGCTCAGCGGCGGATAGATATAATGGAAAGCAATAGTGAAAGCAAATTGTATGCGGGCCAGTATTTCTACATCCATAACCTGAACTGTTGAATAAAAAAGGCAGCATTGCTGCTGCCTTTTTGTTATGAATAATATGGTGAGTAGTAACGCATCCTTTTCAGTATGATGATGCAAAAGTACTATACAATCATGTATGCGTTATCATCAGTGCGGTAATTTTTCTCTCAGAAAACCATATACCCAGGTACCGGCCACTGCGCTCAGCAGTGTAACAAGCACCACAGTATAACCATAGCCTATCTGTGCAAACAAGGGGCCGGGACAAGCACCGGTTAATGCCCATCCAAAGCCAAAACACAAACCACCGATCACCTGGCCTTTATGGAATTGCTTTCCCGGAAAATCGATGGGCTCACCGCGAACGGTTGTGAGCTTGAATTTTTTTATCAGCCATATGCTGATCATACCGGTACAAACAGCCGAACCAATAACACCGTACATATGAAAACTTTGCAGGCGGAACATTTCCTGTATCCTGAACCAGGATATCACCTGCGATTTGATGAGTACAATACCAAACACCATTCCTGACAGCACATACACCAGGTTATACCACCAGGGGGCGGTATGATTGTTTGGTGCAACGCTCGTTTTATCCAGCGATTTTACTTCAAAATCATTATTAATAGTGGGTGCAGCCATGATATACCCTTTTTACAATTGAAGAATATAAGGCAACAGCAGGTTGGCCATAATAAAACCACCTGCCATAAAACTAAGCGTGGCAATAAGTGAAGGCAGCTGAAGATTGCTCAGTCCCATAATCGCATGTCCCGATGTGCAGCCACCCGCATACCTTGTACCAAAGCCCACCAGGAAGCCACCCAGTACCATCAGTATCCAGCCGCGCAGGGTGGAAAGTGCATGCCAGTTAAACAATGCCGGTGGCAGCAAGTCCTGTCCTGCTGAAATATGGTATTGCTGCAGCGAGGTGGCCAGTTGCGGGCTCACCTGCATCGGTGCAGGATCGGCAAGATAGTGGGCAGCGATAAAGCCACCGGCCACAATACCGGCTGCAAAGCAGAGGTTCCATATTTCTTTTTTCCAGTTATATTGAAAAAAAGGAATGCGGGCAGGAAAACAGGCTGCACAGATATGCCGTAGCGAAGCGGATATACCAAAACTCCTGTTTCCCAGCAACAGCAATACCGGTACCATCATACCGATAAGTGGCCCGGCGATATACCAGGGCCATGGATGTTTTAACCATTCAATCATAATAAAATCATTTATGATCCAGGTATGGCCGTGGTGGCGGGGCCTCCTGTATATCCGTAATAAAGCGGATCACTTGTATAGGAAAAGGGGCGGCATAGCATTACCGGCAGCGCTTGCTCTGTTCAGCCGTATCAGATATTGCTGATGCCTACTCTTTGTTTAATAAACCGGTTGTCTTTAAGCTCTTCCAGCATAAAGCGGGCTATATCGCCGGCTGCTATTTTAAAATGATTGGGTACTGGCGGGTAATCGGCTGCTGTAATAAAAGAACCCCTGCCATCTTCATCCTGGATATCCGGTGCACAAACAAAAGTATAATCCAGTGGTGAATTGCGCAGGTTGAGGTATGCCTGTAAATGTTCTTTACCTACCGGGATATATTGCTCGGGGTAACCAGGCTGATCGATCAGAAATCCGCCACCCGGGGCTTCCAGTACACCATAACCACCCAGTGCGATAATGCGTTTCACCTTTGCCTTTTCCATTTGTGTTGCAATATGCTGAATGCCGAGGCTCCGGGTTTTATCTGCACCGTCAAAAGCACCGCCAAGAACCGATAGTACAGCATCTGCGCCTTCTACGGCATCAAATACATCTGTATCATTAAATACATATCCCTGGATAGCTTCCAGTTGGTTGTTACGCATATCTTCATCGATGAGGCCTGCAACATTGCGGCCAAATGCCCGTACATAGTGCCCTGCCGCCAATGCCTGCGATACAATACGTTTGCCTACCTGTCCTGTTGCACCGAATACAGTAATGATCATAACCTGAGTTTGGCTACAATTTACTATAATAAATGGCAAGTTGAGCCAGCGTTGTTTTATCTCATAACTCAAGTTGCCAGTTATAGCGGCGAGCTGATAGCGATGAGCTGCGAGAAGTGCATCTCGCGGAATACGCGGAAAACGCTGAAGGGAGGATGTTTCCAGGCCGGGTGAAGGATCCATCTCCTTCTCATAGCAGATTAAAAGCGGCAAGCTGATAGCTTTGAGCTACGAGACGGGACAGATCCAACTCATAGCTGAAAGCTCATGGCTTGCAGCGATAAATACATGGATTATCCCGCAACTTGGGTTCATAGCTATTGGCTCACAGCTTCACACCCATCTGCGTTTTCCGCGTATTCCGCGAGAGAACCCAACCGGCAATTTTTAACTTGGGGGCATAATCAGGATGCGCTGATCTGTTCTGTCAGTTCTTCCATGTTGATACCATAATGACTTTCATCATACGTGCATTCACCATTCTTGATCACCAATACCTGGGGAGATTCGTGGTGTACCTGGAAATCGGCAGCGATCTGCTGCGATATATTGCGGTGGGCGATCAGGTCGAGATAATAAAAATCAGCACCCTCCGGTACGGTACTGCGTTCCAAACGGTTCAGGGCCATGCTGCTGATACTGCAGCGGGTACTGTGTTTAAAAATAACCTGCGGCCGCTGGCGGGATTTTTCCCTGAGCTCGCTGATTTGTTCTTCCGAAGCCAGTGTTATCCAATTCATACAATGTTCCTTCCGATAAAATGCCTTGCTTAAGATCTGAAATAACGCGGATTATGACTGGGGCAGCCCATATTGCGGCGTGAACCCGCACAGGAACTGAACAGCACAACCACACAACTAATGAATGCTACAGCAATAAGCGCTTTTTTCATTTTTAAGACAATTGAAATAAACAATTTACCTTGCAACCTATGCCATCAAAGATACGGGTTTATTGATTTGTGTTGCCCCATGCCCCGGGAGCAGAAGAAGGGTTAGGCTTGATTGGCATTAGACATATTGAAAATCAGTAGATTAATAAAGAATTAAATCATCCGGTGTACTCGGGTTAAAACTTTACCAGCCGCCGGTTAATTGCCTGTGATGAAAGTACATTTTATATCCGTGGGTGGAAGCGTGATGCACCAGCTGGCTATTGCCCTGAAAAGGAAAGGTTACCAGGTAACCGGAACCGATGACGAGATATTTGAACCCGCAAAATCGAACCTCGACAAGGAAGGCCTGTTACCCGCTGCTATTGGCTGGAACCCCGAACTGGTTACACCCGATTTGGATGCAGTGATCCTCGGTATGCATGCCAAAGCTGATAATCCTGAATTGCTCCGTGCACAGCAACTGGGTCTGCGTATCTATTCTTTCCCCGAATATATTTACCAGGAAAGCATACACAAAAAACGGGTGGTAGTAGGCGGCAGCCATGGTAAAACCACTACCACCAGCATGATCATGCATGTACTTCGCAGGCTGCAATTGCCATTCGATTACCTGGTAGGCGCCAGGCTGGAAGGCTTTGACCAGAGTGTGGCTGTTTCTGATGCACCGGTCATTGTATGTGAAGGAGATGAATACCCTGCCAGTGTGGTGGAGAAAAGACCTAAGTTTCATTTCCTGTTTCCGCATGTGGCGGTTATCACCGGTATTGCATGGGATCATATCAATGTGTTTCCCACTTTCGATATTTACCTGGAGCAGTTCCGCATCTTCATTGACAAGATCGAAAAAGACGGCATACTTATCTATAATGAAACAGATGCTGTACTAAAAAAACTGGTGGAAGAACATCACCGGGAAGATATCCGTTATCAACCCTATGGTCTTCCGGAACATAGCATCAGTCATGGTAAAACAACTGTTACCATCAATAACAATACTGCAACCCTGCAGGTATTTGGCAACCACAACCTGCTTAACCTGCATGCAGCGTATTATGCCTGCAGCCAGCTGGGTGTGAGCGCAGCAGATTTTATACAGGCCATAGGCAGTTTCACCGGCGCTGCAAAGCGATTGGAATTATTGCTAAGCACAGATACATTGAATGTATACCGCGATTTTGCACATGCCCCCAGTAAAGTGAAAGCCACGATAGAGGCCGTAAAACAGCAATACCCCCACCGGCAGTTGCTGGCCGTTCTGGAGCTGCATACTTACAGCAGCCTCAATGAACAGTTTATGCAGGAATATCACGGTGCAATGGATAAAGCCGATGCTGCGGTTGTATTTTATGCCAAACATGCCCTGGAACTGAAACGCATGCCCGATTTACCCAGGGAAAAAGTAATAGAAGGTTTTGCTAAACCCGGTTTAGTGGTTATCAATGATAAGGCTGCGCTGGAACAATGGCTGCGTGCACAACAGCTGGATAATGCCAGCCTGCTGCTGATGAGCAGTGGCAACTATGACGGACTGGATATTGCCGCGCTGGTACGCGAGATCACCGGTAGTCGTCAGCATGCGTAGCCGCATTATCGATGCAGCTTACCCCAACACTTTCTATTTACCTGGTAATGATGCTTTTTGTTACCAATAGTATTAAATAATATAAAATGTGAGTTTTGCGCTGGTGATAATTAGATTTTAGGCTAATCTTTGCCGTATTGTATTTTGCGCATGCTAAAAATTTACTGTACATGAATCTTCAACTTACGCGGCCACTTGCTTTTATCGATCTTGAAACAACAGGTGTTAATATTGGTACAGATCGTATTGTAGAAATTGCTATTGTGAAAATAATGCCTGATGGAACACAACAAATCAAGCGCAAGTTGATCAATCCGCTGCAACCTATTCCTGCTGCATCTTCCGAAATTCATGGTATCACAGATGATATGGTGAAAGATGCTCCCAGCTTTAAACAGGTGGCCAATGAAATAAAACAGTTTTTGGATAACTGCGACCTGGGTGGTTACAACAGCAACCGTTTTGATATCCCGATGCTGGTAGAGGAATTTCTGCGGGTAGGACTTGATTTCAGCGTTGAGAACAGGAAAATGGTGGATGTGCAGAAGGTTTTTCATATGATGGAACAGCGCACATTGAGTGCTGCCTATAAATTTTATTGCAATAAAGTGCTCGAAGCCGCCCATAGTGCCGAAGCAGATGCCGCCGCCACCTGGGAAGTGCTTGATGCACAGGTGCAGCGCTATGGTACTATCGGTAACACGGTAGAAAGTATCGTAAAATTCACCGGTGAAGATGATGTGGTGGATTTTGCCCGCCGTTTTGTTAAATTAAACGGTATAGAGGTATTTAATTTCGGTAAATACAAAGGACGTCCTGTTGCAGACGTATTAAAAATGGAGCCACAGTATTACGACTGGATGATGAAAGGCGATTTCTCCCTGCATACTAAACAAAAGCTAACGGAAATACTGAACCGTACTTTGTTAAAAAAAGCATAAATGGTTTAACCGCAAACCTTTAACAGAAACCTGCGTCATATAATGTAGAAAACTTTATTTTTGAACAACGCAGTAGTCGAACCCATTGGAAAAAATAATCATCATACCCACTTATAACGAAAAGGAGAATATTACGCCTATTCTTCAGGCCGTATTTGCTTTAAACAAAAATTACCATGTATTGGTGGTGGACGACAGTTCACCGGATGGTACAGGTGATATTGTAAAAAGCCTGTTCTCCGTTTATCCCGGCCGGTTGTTCCTGGAAGAACGTGCAGGTAAACAGGGATTGGGTACTGCTTATATCCATGGGTTTAAATGGGCTATCGAAAAAGGGTACTCCTATGTATTTGAGATGGATGCCGATTTTTCGCACAACCCCAACGACCTGGAACGCCTGTATCATGCCTGTCGTTATGAAGGCGGGGATGTAGCTATTGGCAGCCGTTATGTACCCGGTGGAAAAATAGAGAACTGGCCGCTGGACAGGCATATTTACTCTCGTGGCGGTGCTATTTATACCAAGCTTATCACCTGGATGCCGGTGAACGATCCCACAGCTGGTTTTGTTTGTTACAAAAAAGAAGTACTGGAAACCATCAATTTTGATGAGATCCGTTTTGTAGGTTATGCATTCCAGATAGAAATGAAATTTGCCGCCTGGAAGCTGGGTTTTGTTATCAAGGAAGTGCCCATTGTGTTTATCGATCGTAAAATAGGCGTAAGTAAAATGAGCAAGGGCATTATCAAAGAAGGTGTGCTGGGGGTGCTCAAAATACAATGGCAAAGCTTGTTTAAAAATTATCGACGCAGGGTAAAAAGCGATACAGGCGAAAAACGCAAACTAACCAGCGAAGCCATCGCAGGCGGAGAGTAATCAGCCATACATTTATCTTTCTTTTTATCAGCCGGATCGCCGGGAGTTGTAAGCTATGTAAGGAATTTGCAGCCGGCAGTCCGCAGTTAGACAACAACATCTCATGGCTCACTGCTATTAGCTAACAGCTTCTCTCAATTCAGTCAGCAATATCTCATCGTTCATTACTATTAGCTAACAGCTTCTCCCCAATCTGCGTTTTCCGCGTATTCCGCGAGAGAACCAGTCTGACAAGACACTCATGGCTCACTGCTATTAGCTAACAGCTTCTCCCAATTCAGTCAGCAATATCTCATCGTTCATTACTATTAGCTAACAGCTTCTCCCCAATCTGCGTTTTCCGCGTATTCCGCGAGAGAACCAGTCTGACAAACATCTCATAGCTCATTGCTATCGGCTCGTAGCTGCTCACTAAGATTCATACTCCCGTATCACCAGCTGTGCCCAGCTAATGCGTTTGATACTGCCCAGTAAATACCAGGTAGCAGCCACCGATAAAACGATCAGTATATACACCAACGGTGTTATTGCATAAATGGTATAATGCAATATGGCGATAACAAAAATAACCAGGAACAAAAACAGTGTACGTATAAACCCGCCGGTGCGTTCCTGCATTTGCTGTACCTGTGAGAACGGTAATTTTTTCTGACTGGTATATGCGATCAATGCAGCGGCCAGCAGCTCATTGGATAAGCCCAGCAAAAGATTGGGAAGCAGCGAAGGGCCAGCCAGCACAAGCAGCGGTAAAGCGATCAGTACAGCAATAGGAATAAAAAATTTAAAGACCACTGCTTTTATTCCTCCGCAAAGGATGATGCCTGGTTGATCAACAGGGGCGATGAAATAAATCCAGGCAGCTTTGTATTTATCTGAATAAGGCAGCTGGTTGATAGCGATGAGCAGCAACAGGCAGGCAAAATACAATGAACTGATGATAGCGGTTCTGCCCAAAATAGTTTGTTGGCGGATATCTTCCAGGTGTAAATTTTTTTTATTGATAAAGACCATGACGATCAATACAAGCATATAACCTATGCCTGGGTATACCTTCAGTTTGAAATCACGGCTTCGTGCAGTCATTTTCCAGGTAAATAAAAAACCGGCGCGTTCAGGTCCTTTGCGCGTTAGCCAGCCGGCTATCCGCAACAGGTAAGCGGGCGCTGTTGGCAATGATGTTACGCTGTCAGCTGTACTGGCTGTATGCTGCTCTGTGCTGCCCAGCTGAGATAATTTTTGATTAAATGCGGGTGCCAGAAAACGTACCACCACCCAAATGCTCGCAAAAGGCAACAGGAGACTGAATAAAAGCCCTGTATATTCCCGCGGCGTACCTCCGAACTGGGCCAGCACTTTCCATCCTGCAGCAAACCAGTAAGAGGGGCAGAGCAGTATAAAAGGATTATCTGAGAGGTTGACAAATGCGCCTTTAAAATTACCCAGTAACCTGGGCATCAGCTGGTAGCCGGCATACAGCACTACTGCAAAAATGATCTGGAAATAACTGATAACCGACTGGAACCTGGCAGGCGTGGTTATTTTGAGTATCACTATATAAACCGCATTGATCAGGAAGATGCAGAAAACCGTTGCAGGTAAAACCATCAGTAAAAATACCAGGCCGCCATACAGCTGATGCTGAACGATCATATAAATAAGCCCGGGGAGTGCCATAGGTACAACAAGTTTGCATACATGAATAAAAATATGCATCAGCCTTGCTACCACCACGGTGCGGTCATTGACAGGTTTGGGTAGTATAATATAATTATCGCGCACATCGATAAGCACAGCCGTAAAGTCAGAGATCAGCGAAGTGGCCAGCATCAACAGGAAGAAAAGAAAATAGAGTGTGAGCTGTGACACAATATCTGTACCCAGGAAAAAAGCAACCAGGTAAAATAATCCCATCAGGGCACTGATAAGCATGGTGCCCAGTGTAGCCATACCAATGGGTGAGGCTGTTTTCCTGGTACGTACTTGCTGAAAGGTATTAGGGCGCCTGTCGTCCATCATAAGTTTGGTAGATACAATACATTTCAGCCTGGGCAGGTCAACACCCAGTTGCCGGTACAGAGGCGCAGGTAACAGGGCCAGTTTGAGCAATACATTGTTGATGATGTTCATACAATATTGTCTTCAGGTATCGGTGAAGTGGTGATGGTTAGGTTGTTGTTACTGGTCAAATGCGCGCATCAGGTCATCGGCTGCACGTGTAAGAGAATCCTGTGCTGTTAAACCGGCGAAGATCTGTTCCAGGCTTTTGTTGCCCTGCTGTTGTTTCAGCTCATCGAACGATCCATCGGCGATAACAGTGCCCTGGTCTATCAGTATAATCCGGTCGCTTACTTTTTCCACCACATCCATCATATGGCTGCAGTAAAAAATGGTTTTGCCATCCTTGGCCAGCTTGCTGATCAGCTCTTTTACAATGATAACACTATTGGCATCGAGCCCGCTCAGTGGTTCATCGAGTATAATGATATCCGGGTTATGCAGCAGGCCCGATGCCAGCAGCACTTTTTGCCGCATGCCTTTACTGAAGCTGTCCATCCGCTGGTTGATATTATCTGCCAGGCCGAATGCTGACATCATTTTACTGATGCGCTCATCACATACCGTTGTATCGAGCCCGTATAAATTACCGGCAAACTGCAGAAACTCGGCAGGTGTAAGCACATCGTATAATTCAGCGAGCTCGGGCACATAACCGATCAGCCGTTTCACTTCCAGCGGATTTTGTTTGAGGTCGACGCCTTTAATGGTTACTTCACCTTCATAATCGGCGATCAGGCCGCACAGTATTTTTACGGTAGTGCTTTTGCCTGCGCCATTGGGGCCTATATAGCCCAATATCTGCCCGGGATATACATCGAAGGAAATGCCTTTTAGTACTTGTTTATCACCGTAGTTTTTTTTCAGGTTCCGGATGGAAATGATCGGGTTCATCAGCAGTTTAATTCAGTACAGTAATAGATTGCCGCCTGCCCTTTGCCCAGGCAGATACCGGCTAACAGGCAGGAAATTACTAAATAGCTGCTTGCAGAAAATCAGTATAAAAACGGATTATGACCAGCGGCACTCCCTGCTATCATTTATTGTACCCGGAAGGCCATGATGTTTTTATGGTTGAAGGTGGGTACATACAGTATTTTTTCCGCTGCATTATATTCCGCATCGGCGGTATTGACCTTATCTGCTTTTACACTCAACAGCTCCTGCACATTACCGTTGGAAACATAATAGATCACACCGATCCAGGCCGTTACAATAAATTCACCTGGTGCGATCATTACCAGTCCGTCGGTACTTTTCTCCATACCCGTTGCCAGCTGGGTGGCTTGTTTTTGGGCATCATATTTCAGCAATGTGCCGCTGGCCAGTACATAAAGGTCTTTGTCTATCGCCAGCAATCCATTGGGGCCTTTTACGCTGTCGATATAAACGGTGGGCTGGTCATGTTCTATCCGGAAAACCTTGTTCTTACGGGTATCAGATACATATACGATCCCGTTTTTGTCAACCGTAATATCATTGAGAAAAGAAGCGCCGGGAATGGGTATCTTTTTTTTCACTTTGCCCTGGCTGATATCGATGACCACTACTTCATCCAGGTCAGCAGCATACAATGTGTTCTTGTATTTGCCCAGTCCCTTGGGCGCATTTAACCCGGTGATCCAGTTGGTATCAATGATCTTACCATCGGGGGCAACCTTCGCAACACCGCCTATGCCATCTTTGGCATTACCCGATCCGTTGATGAGTGAAGTATATAAAACCTGCTTGCCGGCATCGTATAATACCGATTCAGGTATTTGCAGTACTGTATCTGTTTGCCACAATTTTTGCAGGCTGTGCTGTGCTGTTCCCTGGAATGAATAAGTGAAGGCAAGCAAAACAAAAAAACAATATTTCATAACGCAGTTTTTAAAGAGGAATAAACTTACAAATTATACACCTTTTTAAAAACCCCCGGGTAAGCTGTTTATTCAGGTAAATGAGCAAAGAACACAATTACCGGGCTGCTGTATGCAGGACTGGGGATGCCGGCTGAAGTACATGCTCTACCTGGGGCATAGCCTGCGAATGCGTAAGCAGTTCGATAAGAGATTGTTTGCTCCATTGCGGTTTTTCTTCTACCCACAGGCATCCATCACCCTGCATATGGGCTATGATCTTCCAGGCCAGCTGCATGCATTTTTGAATGACCAGGTAGGATACACTCAGGTCTTCATTTTTTTCCAGCCTGCCCAGTATCTCACCGGCACCATTGCGGATAAAACCTTTGAAAATCCTGCCGCAGGACTGGGCATACAATCCGTACAGGCTGTTGCCCAGTACTATACCTACGGGCACTAAATCTGGCAACTGCAGTATTGCGTTGCTGTAAAGAATGGCTGTCTGGTTTCCCGATTGGTCTGTGATAGTGTGCATAAGGACAGTAAAGTAAAGAGAATTGGCAAGGCCGGGTACCCCCGGAAGCATTGTTATTAAAAACTTAATACGCTATCACCGGTTTCCCCGGTACCGTGGGTGCGTTACCGAAGGAAATCGCTTACCTGCCCTGATTTACAGCCTTTCATACAGGAATGGTGTACTTTTAAGCTTTTTAACCCGCAATAGAAACATGAAACGAAATCAACTGCTTTATACCCTGGCGGGGTTATTTCTTTGCCTGAATGCTTTTTCCCAGAAAAAAATGCTGGATCATACGGTTTATGATGGCTGGCAATCGACCAGTGAGCGGGCGATCAGCAATAATGGCCGTTATGTGGTATATGCCATAAATCCACAGGAAGGCAATAGTACCCTCATAATTCAATATACCGATGGCAAATTGCTGAGAGAAATACCAAGAGGGTACAATGCTGCTATAACCGCTGATAATCATTACCTAGTATGTAAAATAAAGCCTGCTTTTGCAGAAACAAGGGCTGCCCGCATTAAAAAGAAGAAACCGGATGAAATGCCCAAAGATTCGCTGGCTGTACTAGATCTCGTTAAAAATGAATTGGTAAAATATGCCCGTATAAAATCATACAAGCTGCCTGAAGCCAATGGCAACTGGCTGGCATACCTGGCAGAAAAAAAGCTGCCCCAGGCCGAACTCCGGCAGGATTCACTTGCCCGCATCAATCACATGGCGCACCTGGCAGACAGCCTTAACCGTATGGCCGACAGCATCCGCAATAAACTGGCATTGGTGAAGGAAAAAGGATGGCAGGTGCTCCCGGAAGTAAAAAAGGAAAAAAATGGTGCCGGAAAAGATGATGACCACACAGAGGAAGGTACATTGCTGGTGCTGAAAAACCTGGCTACAGGGGCGGAAAAACAGTTTCCCTTAACCAGCGAATATGTATTTGATAAAAACGGAACAGTGCTGGCCATAAGTACTACGCCCAAAAAAGAAGATTCGGCTTCAAAAGGACAGGTATTATGGCTGCAGCTGCCGGGTATGCAGCTGCATGTTATCCTGGCCGGCATCAATGATGCGCGCAGCCTGGCTTTTGATGAGGCTGGCAATCAACTCGCTTTTGTTGCAGAGCGCGATAGCGCAGCCGGGGCTGTTCAAAAATTTTACCAGCTATGGCATTATAAAAAAGGAAATGATACTGCCCGGTTGCTGGCCACCCGTTATACCACCGGATTACCCAGGGGCTGGGGCATCAGTGAAAACGGGACAATCCAGTTCAGTAAAACAGGTAACCGCCTGTTCTTTGGCACTGCCCCCATACTGCCACCCAAAGATACCCTGCCTGAGTTTGAAAGGGTGAACCTGGATATCTGGAATTACAAAGACAAAGAACTGCAAACGGTACAGTTGTTTAATTTAAACCGCGACCTGAAAAAAACTTATACGGCTATGTACGACTGGCATAACAGCCGTATAGTGCAGCTGGCCGATACTGCTTTCAGAACCGTACACCTGACCGGCGAAGGCGATGGCGCAGTGTTTTACCTGGCCTGCGATTCAGGGAAAAGGGTGCCTGCCCAGTGGCAGGGTTTTGTGTTGAACGACCTGTATGCTTTTGATGTTTCCACCGGCAAAAAAATACTAATAGAAAAGAATTTTAAAGGCAATTTGTACCCTTCTTATACAGGTAAGTATTTGCTGCTGTACCACGACCGGGAAAGGTATTATACTATTTACAATACAGCTGCACAGCGCAGTTACAGGGTTGCGGCAGATATAGCCCACCCTTTGTATGATGAAGACAATGATGTACCGGATGACCCCAATCCCTATGGTATAATGGGCTGGAGCAAAGATGACCAGTATGTATGCGTATATGACCGTTATGATATCTGGAAAGTAGATCCTGAAAACAAGGTGAGATCGCAGTGCATTACCGGGGATACAAGAAAAACGAAGACACAGGTGCGGTATGTTAAGCTGAATGCAGAAGAGCAGTTTGTCGATGCCGGAAAACCAATGCACCTGAGCATGTATAATGAAGGCAGCAAGAAAACGGTTTATGCCATACAGCAGCAAACCCCGTTGCGTGAATCGCCTGCGGATTATAGCGTACTCACACGCAAATTTATTACACCATCGGGCAATTTTACTTCTGCAGGGCTGGTAAAAGCAGACAGCGCCGCTGTTTACCTGTATACGCGTGAAAGTTTTACGCAGTCGCCTGATATCTACGTTACATCTGCCGCGATCGATTCGCAGCAGCAGGCAAAGCAACAGCAGATTAGCGGGTGGCATGCAGAAGTATGGGCTGCACAGCAATTGTCTCATCTTAACCCGCAGCAGGCGCAGTATTCATGGGGTACAGCAGAACTGTATAAATGGAAAGCTTACACAGGCAGGCTTACAGAGGGTGTGTTGTATAAACCCGATAATTTCGATGCGAAGAAAAAATACCCGATGATTGTTTATTTCTATGAAAGAAACAATCAAACTCTTTATAATTACCTGCAACCAGCACCCACACCTTCACGGCTGAATATCCCGTTTTTTGTAAGCCGCGGTTATGTGGTGTTTGTGCCAGATATCTGGTATAAAACAGGGCATCCCGGCAAAGGCGCCTACGATTATATTGTAAGCGGCACAAGAGCATTGATTAAAGATGGATTTATCGACAGTACTAAAATAGGTTTGCAGGGACAAAGCTGGGGTGGTTATCAAACAGCCTACCTTATTACACAAACAAACTTATATGCTGCAGCCTGGGCGGGTGCACCGGTGGTGAATATGTTCAGCGCATATGGCGGTATCCGCTGGGAAAGTGGTTTGAACAGGCAGTTCCAGTATGAAAAAACGCAAAGCCGTATCGGTGCGACCATTTGGGATAAACCTGAATTGTACGTGGAAAATTCCCCGTTGTTCCATTTGCCTAAAGTAAAAACACCGCTGGTGATCATGTCCAATGATGCAGATGGCGCTGTACCCTGGTACCAGGGTATCGAGTTTTTCACGGCCATGCGCAGGTTAAACAAGCCGGTATGGCTGCTCAATTACAATGGAGAAGCACATAACCTGGTAGAGCGTAAAAACAGGAAAGATATTCAAATACGCGAGCAGGAATTTTTCGACTGGCTGCTGAAAGGTGCACCTCCCGCCGGCTGGATCACCAATGGCGTTCCGGCTGTGATGAAGGGACGTGAATGGGGATTATAAAAAAGAAAGGGGTATGCTGCACAGCATGCCCCTTTCTTTAAAGTTTAGTCAAAAAATGCACTGACTGTTATATTAACCGCAGCATGCCGCAATTTAGTGGTAGCAAAACCTGCGGCCTTACCTGCCAGTCATCCCGGGTAAGTGACCGGGCATTTACCCGGCTGCCAACCATAAATACAAACAGATGAAATTATTTGACAAACGGGAGCGCACAAAGGATGTGGCTGAGCATGTTTTCAGCGGCTCCACTACTATGATAGGCGTGTGCATTACCGTTATTGCCCTTTTCAAGGTGATGAAAACCAGCATGCGTACTTATGCAGATGAATTTTTGGGTATAGATACATTCATCTTTATCACATCCACGCTATTGTCGTATACCTCTCTTCGCAATGGCAGCAAGCGTGTGGAGAATATTGCAGATATCTTTTTCTTCACAGGCATGCTGATAATGCTGCTGGTAGGTTTTATGATCGTATTCACCACCTACTAAACCATGAAGCCTTCTTCAATATTATGCCAGGCTTGGGTTATGCCGCATTGGTAATATACCGTACCAGGCTTCTTTTGGCAATGGGTAGCAGTGTTTCTTCAACCGGGAAGGAGAGCGGGATCTCTACTGCATAAACCGCGGGGTTGGGCAGCTCTTTCCGTTTTCTGATGAGCTCTCTTTTAATCATTTCATAGCTATTGGCCAGGTTGCGCATCCAGCTGTCGACATACACTGTTTTAATACTGCGGTATTTTTCATCATGTTTTTCAAAAATGCTCAGGCGGTAATAATATACCAGTGTATCACGTGCAGAGCCTTCTGATAAAAAGAAATATCCTTCATTGAGGTCCAGCGGGATGAGGCCTACAGGAATAATATTCAGGTTATTTTCCACGTACTCATAAATCTCTGTTCCGCTGCTGATGGTGGATTGCATTTTTCCTGTCGCATAATGAATGATGGCTTCCAGTTCCTGCATCAGCTCATCATCTTCAATAATCTGTTCATACAGCAGCTGTAATTTTTCCAGTTGTATACCGGTTAACCGTTTGGGAAACTGCTCCTGCAGGTATTTTTTATTTTCCCTGAAAGCAACCAGGTTATTGTAATGAAAGATCAGATCTGCCAGCTGGGGGTACAGTTTGTTTTCATTGAAGTACCGGTTAATTTCTTTCAGGTATGCCAGCAGGGTGTATTTCTTCAGCTCAAAATCGATATAACCGTCTGCGAACCATGTTTGCGACAATGATTTCATAACCGTAGATTTTCTTATATGGAATTTACGATTTCCTGCGCAAACAATAAACGCTTTCAGCACATCTTAATCTTTGTGCAGGATGGTTGTTCCGCACCTGTGAAAAAAAACATAAAACCGGTGACCATTGTCTGCCTGGCTGCTTGCTGAGGGAAAGCTTTGGTGGCTATCAATACAAAAGCCATCAGGAAATTGATGGCTTTTGCAAAAGAATATTGCTTTATTTGAAGCAATGGGAACCCTTTATAATAAAGTTCTGTCAGGATCCCATTTTTCAAATTCCTTAGCTACCTCTGTTAAAAAGCTGGCACCCAGGCTGCCGTCTACAATACGGTGATCATAGCTCAGCGACAGGTACATCATATGCCTGATGCCGATGGTATCGCCCTGTGCTGTTTCAATAACCACCGGGCGTTTTTTAATGGCGCCCACCGCCAGTATGGCTACCTGCGGCTGGTTAATGATGGGTGTACCCATCAGGCTGCCGAAAGTGCCCACATTGGTAAGTGTAAAAGTGCCGCCCTGTGTATCATCAGGCTTCAGCCGGTTGTTGCGGGCATTATCTGCCAGGGTGTTTACCGCCTTGCTTAATCCTACCAGGTTCAGGTAATCGGCATTGCGTATCACGGGCACGATCAGGTTGCCTGAAGGCAGTGCCGTAGCCATGCCGATATTGATGTCTTTTTTAAGAATGATCTTATCACCATCAACAGAGCTGTTCACCAGGGGGTGGCGTTTAATAACCCTTACCAGGCAATCGATGAACAGGGGGGTGAAAGTGATTTTGGTATTTTCCCTTTTTTCAAATTCCTTTTTCACCTTGTCGCGCCACAGTACCATATTGGTTACATCGGCTTCTACAAAGCTGGTTACATGCGGGCTGGTATGCTTGCTGTCTACCATGTGCTTGGCGATCAGTTTACGCATACGGTCCATTTCAATGATCTCTACATTTTCACCATAGCCTGCAGACTGCACATGTACAATTTCATTGCTGGTGCTGGCCGGTGAAGTGGTGGCCTGCGGTTTTACAGCTGGTGCTGCAGTGGTGGTTGCCGCCGTATTGCCGCCCTGTGAGCGGTTGGCCACATACTGTAAAATATCTTTCTTGGTTACCCTGCCATCGTTGCCGGTACCGGGAATTTTTTCCAGCTCACTCATGCTGATGCCTTCGCTGTTGGCGATATTCAGTACCAGTGGTGAGTAAAAGCGGTTGCCACCGGCTGCCGGTGCAGTAGCGGTATGCTCGCGGGGAACAAAAGGAACGGCTATTTCCTCCTCTTCAGGAGCTGCTGCGGGTGTTTGTTGCGGGGCGGAGGGCTGGGATGAAGATGATGCATTGGTTTCAATACGGGCTATCACTGTACCGATGGGTACCACATCGTTTTCCTTAAACAGCACTTCGGCCAGTTTGCCGGCTGCTGTAGAAGGTACTTCACTGTCTACCTTATCGGTCGCGATCTCCAGTACGGTTTCATCCAGCTGAACATTGTCGCCGGGTTTTTTGTGCCACTTTAAAATGGTGGCTTCCATAATGCTTTCACCCAGTTTGGGCATAACCAGATCTACAACTGCCATGCTATTCAGTTTTTCTAATCAATGTGATGATAAGCAGGTATGCGCCATTCTCCATGGCAACTGTTCACTGTTTCCAGCTTCACCAGGCATTGCCGGTTGAACTATAGCGCAATCGTTTCCGGCTCAAAAGTAAAGGTTCTGGATGAATTAACCCTATTGGCCGTTTTCGGTTAATAACTGGCGCAGCAGGTTGAGTGCATTCACGGCTGTTAATTCAATATTCCTGCGGCGGTCGAAACGGAAATGCATCTGCCTGGTAATGATGCGTTCTTTTGTGGCAGCAGCCATCCATACAGTGCCTACCGGCTTGGCGGGTGTGCCGCCATCAGGGCCCATAATTCCCGAAACTGCGATCGAGCAATCGGTTTCCATGACCGTTAATACATGCTGTGCCATTTGTTTTACGGTAGCTTCACTTACAGCGCCATCTGTTTGCAGGGTTTCATTGCCTACATCCAGCAACTTATGTTTGATATTGTTGGCATAGCTCACCACGCTGCCATTGAAATAGGCCGAGGAACCAGGAATAGTGGTGATCAAATGGGCGATATAACCGCCTGTACAGCTCTCGGCAGTGGCCAGTGTTTTTTGCTGTTCTTTTAACAGGCGGCCTACCAGTACTTCCAGCGTAATATCTTCATTGGTGACCATGACATCGGGTACCAGCTGCTGCAACCGGGCAAACTGGGCATCTATCTGTTCGCGTATAAGCGTTGTGTCGGTGCCTTTGGCGGTAAGCCTTAAACGCACCATGCCATAGTTGGGCAGGTAAGCCAGTTTAATATAGGGCGGAAGTGCTTCTTCAAAATCTTTAATGCGCTCTGCCAGGTACGATTCGCCGATACCCGCCGTAAGCAGGGTACGGTGTTCTACCACACCCACAGGAAAGCGTTGTTTGAGTAGGGGCAGCACTCTTTTTTCCATCAGGAATTTCATCTCCTGCGGAACACCCGGCAGGGAAAAATACAGGCGACCTTCTTTTTCAAAAAGCATACCCGGCGCAGTGCCCATATCGTTTTTCAAAACAGTGCACACATCAGGTACTTCGGCCTGCTGGCGGTTACGTTCCAGCATGGGGCCTGTGCGTTTGAACACTTTTTCAAACAGGTAAGTAACATGATCGAGCGTGGGCTGGTCCAGCACCATTTTTCCCCCGAAATAAGCGCAAAGCAGGGGTTTGGTGATATCATCGGCAGTGGGGCCTAAACCGCCTGTAAGAATGATGATATCGGCATGCCTGCTTTCATCATCCAGTGCCTGCCAGATATCTTCCCATACATCACCCACCGCTACTCTATGTTTAACCGCAAAGCCGGCGGCATTCAGTTGTTGTGCAATCCAGGCGCTATTGGTATCTATCACTTGTCCTATCAGCAGCTCATCGCCAATGGTGATGAGGGTGCAATTGATTATCCGGTTCATGACTTGGAATCTGATTACGAATGCTAATTTTATCGCAAGGTAAAGAAGCCGCTGAAACCATCCGTGATAAAATTTAGCCACGGACAGTCATGCTTTACAGCCGGATACACGATCGCTAAAAACGGAAATAAAAATAAAAGCTGAGCATTAAAAGAAACAATACAATGCGTAAAATATACATCTCCCTATTGGCAATGCTGGTAACAGGTAGTAGCCTGCAGGCCCAATCTCTGCAGGCCAGGCTGGATAATAAAGTGAAACAATTACTGGCCGATGAACAGCTGAAACACGGTATACTGGGCTTTTATGTGGCAGATGCAGCCAGCGGGCAACGGGTGTACGACTGGAATGGTGGCATAGGACTGGCACCGGCCAGCACGCAGAAAGTGTTTACCAGCACTGCTGCACTGGCATTACTGGGCCCGCAGTTCAGGTATGCCACGCTGCTGGCAGGTGATAGCGATATCAGCGGTGATGTACTGCAGGGGAACCTTGTGATCGTGGGCTCGGGTGACCCCAGTTTTGGCAGTTGGCGTTACTCCAACACCAAAAGAGAATATGTGCTGCAGCGTATCGGGCAGGTATTGCAGCAGCGTGGCATACATAAAATCAGCGGTGGTATACTGATCATAGATACCGCATTCAGTTATCAGCCGCTGCCGGGTGGCTGGATATGGGATGATATCGGCAACTATTATGGTGCTGGCTCCTGGGCGCTCAACTGGAACGAAAACCAGTACGATCTGCAGTTGAAACCAGGCCGGCAGGAGGGGGAGGAAACACAGGTGCTGGCCACCAATCCTGCATTGCAGGGCGTAGCGCTCAACAACCGCATCCGCACGGGCCGCAGTAACAGCGGTGATCATGGATATATTTATCTGCCGCCTTATTCCAGGGATGGTTTTACAGAAGGCACCGTACCGGCGGGCCAAAGCAGTTTTACCATTTCAGGCGCATTGCCCGATCCGGCATTCCAGTTTGGCGGCGAGCTGCAGCAATACCTGCAATCAAAGGGTGTTGAACTGGGCGGAACAGTGCAATCGGCCTACAACCTGTTGCGTGCTAAAAAAGCAGTGCCTCACTATTCCTATGTGCTGGATACGCTTTTTTCTCCTGCACTGGATAGTATGGTGTACTGGTTTCTGCAAAAAAGCATTAACCTGTATGGTGAAGCATTGGCAAAAACACTGGCGGTGCATGCCGGTAAAACCGGGGCAACTGAAACAGGAACAGACCTGCTGCGGGAGTTCTGGGCGCAACATGGCATTGAAAAACCGGCCCTGCATATCCAGGATGGAAGCGGTCTTTCACCACAGAACCGTGTAACGGCGCAGGCATTGGTCACTGCATTGCAGTTTGCCAGAAAGCAGCCCTGGTTCAATAGCTTTTATACGGCATTGCCGGTATACAATAATATGAAAATGAAAAGCGGCACCATTGGCGGCGCCAAATCCTTTGCCGGCTACCACACTGCCGGGGATGGTAAAACCTATGTTTTTGCCATTATCTGCAATAATTTTGATGGAGCGGCCTCTGCTGTTGTACAGAAAATGTATACTGTACTGAATGAATTGAAATAAGGCTGATATGGCAATAAGGAATGATGGCTGCCTGTTGTACGGTGGTCGCTGTTTATGATCTATTGCCTGTTTAATGCATTGGCTGCCGGAAAATACGGCAGCAGCCGTTTATACAACTCATCGGGCATACGGGTCTTCTGGCGCGAGCCGGCTTCCAGGAAATACAACAGCACTTTGCCTGAAGTGAGTATTTTACCCTGCTCGTTGTACACCTCCTGGTAAAATTCAATCTTATGATCTACCGGGAGCTCCCGGATGGTGGTTTTTACGGTGATCAGGTCATCATAAGTGGCCGGGCGCAGGTAGCGTATCTGCAGCTCAACCACAGGCATGATGACACCAGAGGCTTCCATGTCTTTATAAGTATAGCCCAGCTGGCGGATACTTTCTACCCGCCCCACTTCAAAGTACTGCGCATAGTTGCCGTAGTAAACCACATTCATCTGGTCTGTTTCGGCATACCGTACACGTACCTGTGTGATAGATTCGTACATAGTTTTGAATGCTTGCTCCATATGGAGCTATTAAGGGCTTGGGTTGGCTTATTTTTTCATCATACCGTCTACGCTGATACGGCCGGGGCCGCAGAACAGCAATACCAGGAAGGCTACACCATAAACAACAGCCAGTTCTGCCTGTGGAAAAGGCTGGTTGGAATGCACACCGAAAATAGCCACCAGCATCAGGATGATCAGTGGTATAACGGTAATACGGGTAAACAGCCCGAGTATGATGAACAGGCTGCAGAATACTTCGGCAAATATGGCCAGTATCAGGGATGCTTTTGAGCCAAGCCCCAGGAAACTGTAGAACCGCCCCTGCAGTTCGGCAAATTTCATCAGCTTGTCCATGCCATGGTTAACCAGCAGTAAACCGCCGAAAGAGATACGGATCAGTAACATGGACAGATTAAAGAACCCGTCGCTGTACTGGATGGAGTTCAGTCTTTTCATCCCGAATAATTTTTTTCAATGGTCAAGTGCTGCCACCTGTTCGTGTTTTCCCGGTAAAGAAAATACAATCAGGTCATTTTATGCATAGCATTGGTACAAAAATACAGGTATTCAATGTTTATCCACAAATAACGGTATAGTCTTTGTCCGCCATGGGAACCTTATTACCTTAGCGCGATTTTACGTTTTTATTAAGAAACTGTTTAAAATATTTGATAAAAATTCCCGTTCGTCCAGAATATGAATAAAATAATCAGGTCCTGCGGCCTTGTTTTTATCCTGGGTTTAGCTGCCATCCGGGTAAATGCACAGGCTACGAAAAACAATGAAGACCCGGATGCCGACTTCAAACAGGCGAAGGAACTGTATCAGAAAGATCAGTTCAGCCTGGCCTATCCCTTGTTCAAAACATTGTATTACGATAACAATACCAACAGCAATATCCCGGTTTCTGTTAAGCTGGAATCGAAATATTATTCTATCGTTTGCGGGCTAAAGCTGAACGACCCTACGGCAGCCAAAGCTGCTATTGAATTTATTGCCCTGGAGCACAATGCCCCGCGCATCCAGATGCTTTGCTTTCACCTGGGCGAATACTATTTCAATAAACAAGATTATGCCAATGCAGCCGGGTATTATGAAAAAGCCGGTTTCGACAACCTGAGCAACCGTGAAATAGCCGCCATGAAATTTCACCAGGCCTACAGCTATTTTACCATGCAGCGGTTCAACGATGCCAAGCCCCTGTTCAACGCCATCAGGCAGATACCCGGAGATACCAACTATATTGATGCCAATTATTACTATGGCTTCATCACTTTTTACGAAAAAAACTACAAAGACGCTCTTTCTGCCTTCAAAGTGGTAGAGAATGAACCCAGCTACCAGAAAATAGTGCCTTATTATGTAACCGAGATCTATTATTTCAATGGCGATAAAGACAAAGCCATTGAATATGGCACTGCGGCCCTGGGTAAAGGCGACCAGTATTACGATATCCAGCTGCGCCAGCTGGTAGGCCATGCCCTGTTTGAGAAAAAAGATTATGCAGGCGCCATGCCTTACCTGGAACAGTATGTATCCAAAACCGAAAAAGTAAGAAGGGAAGATCTATACGAACTGTCTTATTGCTATTATGAAGCCAAACAATGGAATAAAGCCATCGATGGCTTTAAAGAACTGGGTGGCAAGGAAGATTCACTGGCACAGAACAGCATGTACCTGCTGGCAGATGCATATCTTAAGATCAACCAGAAACCCAGCGCCCGCAGTGCTTTTCTTTTCTGCGCACTCAACAGCAGCAATGCGGTGCAAAAGGAGATATCCCGGTTTCATTATGCCAAATTATCGTATGAATTAGGATACACTGATGTGGCGCAGAACGAGCTGCAGTCTTTTCTGTCAGATTATCCGCGTTCTACTTATTCGGGAGAAGCACGGGAACTGCTGGTGAATGTGCTGGCCAATACCAATAATTACCGCGATGCATTGAACCTGGCCCAGAAAGTGGGGCTGCAGAGTGAAAGCGTGCAGCGCATTTACCCCAAAATATTGTATGGCCGTGCAGTGGAACTGATCAACGACCAGCAGGTGGGGGCTGCTGATGATCTGCTGAACAGGATATTTACCGCATCTTATAATACTGCACAGCTGCCTTATGCCAATTTCTGGAAAGGGGAGCTGTGTTACCGTACCAATAAAATAGATTCAGCTGTTATTTACCTGCAGAATTACCTGCGTAACCCTGTTACCTATGGCGAGGTGAATGCAACAGATGCCCGTTATATACTGGGTTACTGTTACCTGCGCCAGGAAGCTTATGAAGCAGCGCTGCAGAACTTTGAATCGGTGGCCACTAATGTCAGCAGTACTTCTACCAATGTGCAGCAGGATGCATTTATAAGATCGGCCGACTGCTATTATATGCAGAAGAAATATGCCAAAGCACAGCAGATGTACGATGCCGTGATCAGTGCGGGCCTGCCTGCATCGGACTATGCATTGTACCAGAAAGCGATCATCGCCGGCGCCTATAATAAGTTCACAGATAAAACCAGCCTGCTGCAGTCTGTAAGCCAGCGTTATCCTTCTTCAGGACTGATCGGTGATGCCAATATGGAAATTGCCAATACCTATATCGCCAGTGAAGATTTTAACAATGCGCTTGCCCCGCTGAATAAAGTGCTGAACGACCCGCGTGCAGATGCCATCAAACCACAGGCTTACCTTAAACTGGGGATAGCCTATTTTAACCTGAACAACAATGATGAAGCGCTGAAGCATTTCAGGAAGCTGGTGTCTACCTATCCCAACTCGCCTGAGAGCGATGCTGCAGTGGAATATGTACGCAATATTTTTATCAGCCAGCAGAAACCCGGTGAGTTTGTCAGCTTTATGCGGCAGAACGGTAAAAATGTAAGCTATACAGAGGAAGATTCCCTCACCTATGCTGCAGCAGTGATCCCTTACGATAACAACGACCAGTCCACAGCTTTGCGCACACTGGAAAATTATTTATCCAAATTCCCTGATGGCCGTTATGCACTGGATGCGCATTACCGTGTAGGTGAAATGTACCACAGCCGTAAAGATTATGCAAAAGCTTTACCACATTATGAAACTGTGGCGGCCAAATCGCCCAATAAATATGCAGAATACAGCATTCTTCAGGCGGCCCGCATTTATTATTTTGAACAGAAGGATTATACCAAAGCCGAACAATATTTTGTTCAGCTGAGATCAGTTGCCACACAACAGGATAACAAGCTGGAAAGCATGCGCGGCTTACTCCGCTGCCAGTATAAACTGGCCCAGTGGACGGATGCCGTACCCAATGCCCAGGAATTATTGCAGCAGAAAGGATTGGCCACCGATGATAAAATGATGGCCAATATGGTGATTGCCAAAACCTACCAGCTCAATAACCAGCTGGAGGAAGCAACTGCTGCATACAAAAATGTAGTTCAGCCGGGCAAATCAGAATATGCGGCAGAAGCACGCTACCGGCTGGCTGAAATACTGCTGGCCCAGTCAAGGCTGAAAGAGGCGGAGAAAGCTGGTTTCGATGTGATCAAAAAAGCCGGGTCTTATGATTACTGGATAACCAAAGCCTATATTTTACTGGGCGATGTGTATTACCGTGAAAAAGACTATTTCAATGCAGAAGCCACTTTGAAAAGTGTAGTGGAAAATGCCTCCACTCCTGAACTGAAAAAAGAAGCCCAGGACAAACTGGATACCGTGGTGGCAGAGAAAAACAAGAACAGCAAGGTAGAATAACCATAACCGGTAAATGCGGCAGGTATATCCCTGTATGCCTGCATTTGCCATATCAAACAATTTTGTCCAGGTTAGCCGGCATAAATTCTTTCGGAAGAGAACAGTTGATGCAAAAGGCTGCCAGGCAATTGAAAAGCAAACAACGAACTGATGAAAAGAGGCCTTATATTTTTATTACTGATATGCTGCACTGCTTCTGTTTGGGCGCAGCGGAAACATGGCAGCCGTAAAACTGCTGCCAAACACCGTACCGTACAGAAAAAGCAGCCAGCTAAAAAGCACCCGGTGACGCGCAAAAAAGCAGCACCGGCTGCAGAGGAAACCACTTCTATCGGGGATACCAGCAGGCCCAAAACCGTGGTCGTGACCTCGTCTTTTAAGCCTTCCCTGCGCAATGCAGCAAAAATCAACCTGAGTGCGGCTGCACCACTGCCCGATTCGTCATTGCCGCAGCTGCAGTACCAGGTACCGGCACAGAACCTGTTCTTTACTTATCAGCCCGCTACGCTGAAACCGCTGGCCCTGAGTACTGATTCGGTTGTAAAATGGGAGAACAGTAATTATATCAAAGCCGGTTTCGGTAATTATACCACGCCGTATATCAAGGCCGGTTTTTCTTTTGGTGATGCAGCTACTTCTCTTATTAATATCAATGCGCATCATACATCTTCCAAAGGCAGCCTGCCTTTTCAGCAGTTCAGTAAAACAGGGGCTGATATCAATGGTATCTTTAACCCCAGTGAAAACCTGGAATGGAATGGCAAACTTTTCTTTGACCAGAACACACAATACCAGTACGGTTATTTGCCCGATACGCTTAAATTCAATAAAGATGATCTCCGCCAGCGCTTTACCACTTTTGGTGTAAAGCTGGGGCTGCGTAATAAACAGCCCAATAGTTTTGGTATTGATTATAGCCCTACCATTGGTATGGATGTGTTTTCAGACAACCGGAACGGCCGCGAAAGCAATTTTGTACTGGATGCCCCCTTGTCTAAATCATTTGCCAAAATATTTGCGTTCAACCTGGGTGTAAAAGCAGATATCACCAGCTATAAAAGCGACAGCACCGGCACTATCAACAACAACCTGTTCTATCTTACGCCGGCTGTACAGTTTAAAACACCCAATTTTAAACTCATTGCCGGTTTTATTCCTTCCTGGGATAACAGTACATTCCATATGCTGCCCAATTTTTCAGCCGATATCAAGCTGAAAGAGGAGAAGTTTATTTTACAGGCCGGCTGGATAGGATACTACAATAAAACCACTTATGAATCGCTGGCCGGTATCAATCCCTGGCTGCAGCAGCCAAGGTTCCTGAAAAATGCACGTATCAATGAACAGTATGCCGGTTTCAAAGGTTCTGCAGGCAGTCATTTTACCTATAATGCCCGCATTTCTTACCTGAAATTCAACGATCAGCCTTTGTTTGTAAATGATACCATTACCGGCAGGTCTTTTGGTATTGTCAATGAATCGGGCATGAAAGATGTGCGTATACATGGCGAAATAGGTTATACAGTGCAGGAGAAGTTTTCCCTGCTTGCCGGGCTTACGTATAACCAATACAGCAATCTCAATGATAACCTGAAGGCATGGGGACTGCTGCCACTGGAAGTGAATGGCGCCCTTCGCTGGCAGTTGTTTAAAGATTTTACCTTTAAATCGGATGTTTATTTCTGGGATGGTGCACAGTACCGCAACAAAGCCCTGGAAAGCCAGAAGCTGAAAGCGGTGGTAGACCTGAATGCCGGCGTGGAATTTGCTGTAATGCCGAGGCTGAACTTATGGGTTCAGTTCAACAACCTGTTCAATAACCATTACCAGCGCTGGAACCAGTACCAGGTGCTCGGGTTCAATGTTTTGGGAGGAATTGTATATTCGTTCGGCCAAACCGGTAAATAAGCATGACAGAAAGCCTGTATAAATACCTCATTCTTTATAAAAAGCTTGCCTTGCCCGGTATCGGGTGTTTTACCGTGGAGCAGGTGCCTGCACGGCTCGATTTTGCCAATAAACAGCTGCATGCACCATTGCCTGCCATCCGCTTCAGTGCAGGGAATGTGCAGGCAGACCGTCATTTTTTTACCTTCCTGGCCAACGATCTGCATAGCACCGACCTGGAAGCCATACAGCAATTCAATGAAACAGTATTGCGGCTGAAACAGGAACTGAACAGCACCGGCACCATCCAGTTGCCGCAGATAGGCACCCTGAAAAAAGAATTTGCCGATACCTATTCTTTTCAGCCTGCTGTATCGCTGCAGCTGTATTTGCCCGATATCAATGCTGAACGGGTACTGCGCAATGAATCGCATACAGTGATGGTGGGCGAGCGTGAAAGAAGCAGCGACGAAATGCGCGAGCTGCTGGCCGATGACAACCGCAGCAGGCATAAATGGTGGATCTATGCCATTATTCTTGGTGTGTTGGGTATTGCTGCACTTGTTTATTACTACACTACTACCGGTAAACAAAACTGGTGATCGCCGGCAATTTTTTCCTGGTAAATCCCTGCCGGTAATTCCCTGTATTCAGCAGGTACAAATGGTTTGTATTATCCTACCCGGAAAGCGGAACAGTGATTTGCTGTATATTTAAATAAATTTTTTTCAAACAGCATCATGCCCCTTCCTTCAAAAATCCTTTCCCGTAGCGAGGAGATCACGGCAGATTTTCTGCGGCTGGTAAACCAGCATGTGAACGATCTGCTGCATAAAAAGGTGACCCACCGTTATCATGCCCGCGATTTTGCACGGCTGCTGTTTATCCATCCCGGTCACCTGAGCAATACCCTGAAATTGACCACCGGCAAATCACCCTGCGATTTTATAGAAGAACGGATAATGGAAGAGGCCCGGCGCATGTTAAAGGAAACAGATATGCCGGTGGCCGATATAGCCAGCCATTTTGCTTATGATGAGCCCACCAATTTCATTAAATTTTTTAAGGGCATGGCGGGACTTACACCACTTCAATACCGGAAGAAAACAGCGGCCGGTGACTAAAGAATCTGAAGAGTACACCATTTTTCAGGGATGGTGGCTGTCTAACTTTGTGTGGTCAAAAACAGCAAAATAAAAAAGATCATACAATGACACACAAAAGAAAAATAGCACTGGTAACCGGCGGCAGCCGTGGCCTGGGTAAAGACATGGCATTAAGTCTTGCCAGCAAAGGCATAGATGTACTGCTTACCTACAACAGCCAGAAAGAAGAAGCGCTTGGCGTTGTACGCGAAATTGAACAGCAGAACGGTAAAGCCGCTGCCCTGCAGCTGAATGTGGCAGATATTAAAAGCTTCGATCGTTTCTTCACTGAAGTGCGCAGCACACTGAAAGAGGTGTTTGGTGCAGAGAAGATCGATTTCCTCATCAACAATGCTGGTATCGGTATTCATGTGCCTTTTGCCGAGACAACCGAAGAAGATTTCGATGCACTGATGAATATCCAGTTCAAGGGTGTATTCTTTTTAACACAGAAAGCATTGCCGCTGATCGCTGATGGCGGTGGTATTGTGAACCTTTCTACCGGTCTTGCCCGTTTCTGCCTGCCTGGCTATTCGGCTTATGCTTCTATGAAAGGCGCAATTGAAACACTGACCAAATACCTGGCAAAAGAGCTGGGAGCAAGAGGCATCCGCGTAAATGTGGTGGCGCCTGGTGCTATTGAAACCGATTTTGGAGGCGGTGTGGTGCGTGACAATGCCGGTGTTAATAGTTTTATCGCTTCTCAAACTGCATTGGGCAGGGTGGGCAAGGCTGAAGATATCGGCGGCGTGGTGGCATTCCTTTGCAGCGATGATGCCCGCTGGGGGAATGCCCAGCGCCTGGAAGCGTCGGGTGGCATGTTCCTGTAGAAATAACAGGTGCTGAACAATACAAACAGAAAAGCAGAAATGATGCTGCTTTTCTGGTTTTGATCAACGGGCAATAAGCAGGCAGCTTATTGCCCGTTACCAGTAGCTGCTGATTTATGCCAGCGTACTGATGAAATGATCCAGGTTTTCATCTTTCAGTAAATTCAGTTTTTGTTTTATGCGGTAGCGTGCCATACGTATGCTTTTGGGCTCAACACCCAGGCGCACGGCAATTTCTTTATTGGAAAGTCCCATCAGTATATACGAACAGTATTTCAGGTCCAGCCTGGTGAGGCTATTACCCGCTTTCTGCTGCAATTGGGTAAAAAAGCCGGGATGTATTTCAGAGAAATCGGCTTTCAGTGTTTCAAAATCTTCATCAAGCCGCTGGCTCTCGGTGATAATGCGGTCCATCCGTTTTAATTCAGGATTACCTGGCGCCAGCAAAGTGATTTTCCGCTGTAATGCTTGCAGCAGCTCATTTTTTTCTTCCATCTGTAAAGTGCCGGCCAGTAATTCTTTCTGCAAACGCTCCTGCCGTTCCTGCAGCAGTTGTTGTTCAGCCTGGTAGCGCGCAGCTTCTTCTTCTTTTAACCTTGCCTGTAAAAGTGCTTCCTGTTTTTCCAGTTCCAGTTTCTGTGCTTCTGTCTGGCTTAACTGCGACTGCAATCTTGCATCTTCTTTTTCCTTTTCCAGTAGTTTTTGCTGCTGCAGTGACGATTTGAGGCGGAAATGGAACGACCGGAAAAGAAACAACAGCGCCAGTAAACAGGCAATAGCAAGGCTTACATAAAAAAAATTGAGTTTTTTGTTGAAAGAAGCCCTTTCCTGCAAGGCTTTCAGTTCCTGTTCTTTTTTCTCGTTTTTAAATTGTGCTTCCAGCTTCTGTGCTATAGAAAGTTTTTCTGTATCGAACAGGCGCTGTATATCATCGGTGTATTCTTTATAATACCCGAGTGCCTTTACATGATCGCCTTTTTTTTCTGCAACCACCGATAATGCTTTCCATAAACGGGCACGTACGATCAGCGAACTGCCTGGTTCAGCATCCGCGGTGGCCTTGGCAATCAGCAGCAATTGTTCTGCTGCATCATAATGGCCTGATGCCATGGCATATTCGCTGAGTATGCTGTAACAACTGGCTGTTACAGAAATTTCGTTCGTGGCTTTTGCCAGTGGTAATGCAATATTGATGTACTTAACAGCGCTGTCTTTGTTATGGTAATACTCAAAATAAAGATTGGCAACATTCAGGGCCGAAACAGCCGGTGTGCTGAGAAAGATCATCCGGTCCCGGTGCGTATCCGAAAACTGCAGGGCCTGCAGGTTATAAGCCAGGGAAGAATCAAGCAGGTTATGTTCAGCAGTATCGCTTCTGAAACGGTACAGAAAATAACTGGCCATGATCTGGTAACCACGGCAGATATCATCAGGGTCATTGCTCAGCTGGGCAGCCTGCAGGCACCGGCGGGCATATTTTTCCTGTGTATCGGGATCTTTCCAGTAAGCATAAATACCAGCCATATAATAGCAAACATTGCTTTCGTAGGAATATGCCTGCTGCCCATCGAAAAAGCGTAGTGCCTGCAGCAGGCTGTTCACTGCCGTATCTGGTTGGTCATCATAATTCTCCAGCCAGCCTTTTCTGAACCATACATAACCTTTGACCACGGCATTCTCTGTGCGGTCAGCATACCATAAAGCACTGTCGATGGCTTGCCTGGCAGATACAACACTGTCTGTTTGAATGTATAAATAAGTAAGTGTGGCAAAGGTAAACGCCTTGTATTGCCCATCGCTGAACGGCAGGGCAAGCTGAAGCGCCTTTTTCTCCATATTGATGGCGCCGCGGGGATCGGCGAAATACAGGGCCCTGGACAACTGGCCCATGGTCATAATACGTGCTGTAACCGGCAAGCCGGGATCGGATAGTTTTTTCTTTAATGAATCTGCCTGTCTGTTTTGCGCATGCAGCCATTGAAAAGAAAGCAGCAATAATATCGCAACAACCAGCCCCGGGCGGGTGAACAAGGTGTTGATCATGGTACAAAATAAAAGGAACTCAGTGATATCTTGAAATATATTAAATTAAATAAATATATAATTATTTGATATATAAATTATTTTGTGCAGATCAAGATAGCTTTACCTGCTGTAGACGATCTGTAGTCGCAGTTTGTACAACCCGGAAAGAAGATTGCTATAGTTTGGCTGGTGATTTTTACACCCGCTAATTTATGAGAAGCAGGACAATGGCAATGGTTGTGTATGTTATCCTCATCGGCTGGCTGATCGTTTATTTCCGGTATAAGAATGATCCCGAACAAATGCCGGGAAACTGTTTGAAAAAAATCAGCTTGCTGTACTGATCAGGGGGGATTGGATTATATAAAACAAAACATATGAATAGTCAGGAATTAGTGATCCGGCGGATCAGCCAACAATTGAACACTTCGCGGCTATGGTCAAAATATATAGGCCCGGCCTGTGTGCTGGCTGCTTTCGCTGCCGGATGGTGGGCTTACCGTTATAAGGGCTTAACCACCTATAGTGCACCCTATTATGTGGCAGCTATCGTGTTGTTATTTTCAGGTGCCGGGTTTATGGCCATGGCAATACCCGCCCGCAAATACCAGTACCTGCTGGATGCCGCGCAACATACGCCGGAAACGATCGTATGGATATACCAGCTGATCATCACCCGTAATGGTGTACCAGGTGAGGTAATGGTGCTGGGTGATGACAGGGGACGACTGGTTTATTTCCCACTGAAACGCCGCGAAGGCCGGCAGGATGACCTGATGAATGCATTTGTACACCTGTTCAGCAAGGCTATTGTGGGTTATTCGGAAGAACGTAAAAGATTATTCAGGAAAGATCCTGCACAGTTCTGCCGGCAGGCAGCAAGCCTGGCCTGAAACGGGGGAAGAACGGTACAATACAACAACAGTCTTTGCCAGCTTCATTGATCAACTGAAATACTACAAGATGATCTTTATTTACCAGCTACGCACCCTGACACACACAACCCTGGATTGCCCGGATATTACCTGTCCTTTGTGCAAACATACAGGGCTGGTCCGTTTAAGTATACAGCAACGGTATGTATGGTTTATAGGGCCCATAGTACCATCGCGGAAATTTGGCATTGCCTACTGTGGCTCCTGCGGAAACCAGATCCCGGCAATTAAATGGACAAATGAACTGGTGCATAAGTATAACACCGCGAAAGCTGCTGTTAAAACACCGCTGCGTTTATGGCGGGGTATGGTCGTGTTGCCGCTTATTTGTGCATTGGTGGTTATTGCAGGTTCATTCCTGCTTTCGCTGAAGAGCAATGATCAACAGAAAAGAGCGGCTACCGTACAGGAGTATACGCTTCACCCGGCTGCAGGCGATCTGTACCAGATCATTGTGCCGGGAAAAGATGGCACCAGTTTTTGTTCTTATGCCAGGTACCAGCGAACATCAGGCGATACTTTATTTGTAGTACTGAACAGGAAACTGGTGCCTTATAACCAGAACTGGGAAGGATTGGACACTGAAAGCGCTGATGCATTTGATGTGCACGAAGTACCAGTTTCCCGTGCATTGATGGAACAAAACGCAATACTAAGCGTGGTTGGCCATCCGGGAATGGCAATGACGGTATGGGCAATAAAAAGAGATGGCCACCTGGTGAAAAAATACTGATATAAAACCGCAGTATATGCAAACAGAAGAAAACAAAAACAAGCCTGATATACAGTGGAGCAATCCTTATAATAATGATCATCACTATGTAAACAAGTACTCCCGCAAAGCCTGGCCTGCCTTGCTCACCGGTGTGCTGGTCTGCCTGTTTTTTACAGCCTTTGCTATTTGGCGCTGGCTCGAATTTAACAGCTGGGAGCAAGAAGGCGGCAGCTTCAGTATGTATGCTTTGGAATGGTTATTGTACAAAGCTTCCGGTAAATGGGGTGAAGCAGTGTTGCTTGTATCGCTGGGAGTGATATGCCTTATTAAAGGCTTTGGTAACTGGCAAAAACGAAAACAGTTAAAGGAAGGCAAATAATAACCGGTAAATCAAGTTTTCCTGTCAATATACCCGCAGAACCTGCTTTTGCGGGTTTTTTATTTTAAATTGTCGCCGTAGAATAGAGTAGTCCTGAAAAATAAACCATAAGAAAGGCTGCATAAGTGATTAAAGCCGCGATGGTGTTGCGGGTAGTTGTATATTGTTTGAACATTGGAGTGTTGGTTTAATCCTTAAATTAGCCTATTTAGTATATATGAGAACCTATTTCCGTTTATTGTCTTTCGCGAAGCCTATTGGCAGGTTTGCTGTTCCTTATCTGTTGTGCACTATTTTTTCAGTTATATTCAGCTCTCTCAACCTGGCGTTGTTGGCTCCGCTGCTTTCCACGCTGTTTATGCAGGGTGGCCAGCATGGAGTGCCACCCAAGCCTGCACATTTTTACGACCTGTTCAAAACATTCAATTATTATTCTTACTGGGCCAATGAACATTATGGTATATCACGTACCCTGCAGTTTGTATGTCTTACCATCGTTGTATCCGTGTTGCTGAGCAATGTGTTCCGTTATCTTGCCGAGCGCATCATGGAGCATCTGCGTATTCATACATTACTGAACCTGCGCAAAGCAGTGTTCAATAATGTGATGGATTTACACCTGGGTTATTTCAGCAATGAGCGTAAAGGTGATATTATTTCGCGTATAGCCTCAGATGTACAGGTGGTGCAATATTCTGTTACCGGAACCCTGCAGGTTATTTTTAAAGAACCGCTTACCTTACTGGCTTACCTGGTGATGCTGTTTATGATCTCGTACAAGCTTACACTTGTTGCGATGCTGGTGATACCGGTGTCGGCTTTTATTATTTCAAGAATTGTGAAAAAGCTGAAGCAGCAGGCTGTGGCCTCGCATGTTTCTTATGGTATGATGATCAGCTATCTCGAGGAGGCACTGGCAGGTATTAAGATCATCAAATCGTTCAATGCTTCGGGTTTTATCAAAGACCGGTTCAATAAAGAAAATGTCAACTATTCCAGGATCATCCGTTCAATGGCCAAGCGCCAGCAAATGGCATCGCCGGTATCAGAATTCATGGGTGTGGTAATGGTGGCCTGTATCGTGCTGTATGGCGGTTCGCTGATCATATCGAATAAAGGCGACCTGAATGCAGCCAACTTTATCGCTTATATCGCGCTGTTCTCGCAGATCATGCGGCCGGCAAAAGCGATCTCCGATTCTTTCAGCAGTATTCATTCCGGTATTGCTGCAGGTGAAAGGGTGCTTACACTGATCGATGAACCACCGCAGCTGCTGGATGAACCCGGCAGTGTGGCCATCCAGCAGTTTAAACAGGGATTACGTTTTGATGATGTTTGCTTCAGTTATCATCATCATCTTGTAGTAGACCATGTTTCTTTTTTTATACCCAGGGGTCATACTGTGGCGCTGGTGGGCCCCTCCGGTGGCGGAAAGTCTACCATCATGGACCTGATACCGCGGTTTATCCACCCACAGTCTGGCGGTATTTTTATTGATGACCACAACATACAATCTGTCAAAGCCGAATCACTTCGTGCGCTGATGGGTATCGTTACACAGGATTCTATCCTGTTCAATGATACTATTTTCAACAACATCGCCTTTGGCCGTCCTGATGCCACGATGGAAGAGGTGGAAGCTGCTGCACGTATTGCCAATGCGCATGATTTTATTTCAGCAACAGCAGAGGGCTATCAAACCAATATCGGTGATAAAGGTGTGAAGCTTTCAGGCGGCCAGCGGCAACGGATATGTATTGCCAGGGCAGTGCTGGGCAACCCGCCCATTATGCTGCTGGATGAAGCCACTTCGGCACTGGATACTGAATCGGAAAAGCTGGTACAGGAAGCGTTGAACAACCTGATGAAAAACCGTACTTCACTGGTTATTGCGCACAGGCTCAGCACCATCCAGAATGCCGACCTGATACTGGTACTGGAAAGCGGCAGAATTGTAGAACAGGGCACCCATACCGAACTCATAAAAATGAATGGCCTGTACCGCAAACTGATCGATATGCAGAATTTCGATATGGAGTTACAGTTCAATTAAAGAAACCGCAGAGCCCGCAATGGATCAGCCTGTCAGTATAGATATTGTTATCCCCTCTTTCCGGCTGCAGGAAAAATTACTGCTGCCCATGCTGGATATGCCTGTACCACCGGCAGTGCGGGTTACTTATTATATCATTGCCGATAATCCTGGTGTGCAGCCAGCGGCGGCAATAAAAGAGCGGGTTGACCATGACCGTGTGTTCCTGGTGATCAACGAACAGAATATAGGTGCAGCCATGTCGCGCAACAAAGGCATTGAAATGGGCAGCGGCAACTGGGTGCTGCTACTGGATGATGATATCATCGTGCCTGATACATTGCTTGCTGTTTATGCGGCAGCTATCCGCCTGTATCCCGGGGAAATCGGCTTTATCGGGCTGGTGGATATGCCACCGCCGCCAACTGCTTTTGCAAAAGCCATACAGGTAAGCGGATCGATGGATGTATTTGCCATCGCCAAACACCGCGACTATTATACCTGGGGCGCTACAGCAAATATGCTGCTGAAAAGGGATGCCATTGGCAGCATAAGGTTTTCACCGCTTTTCCCTAAAGCCGGTGGCGGAGAGGATATTGATTTTTTTCTGCGGCTGCGCGAACAGCACCAGTACAAAATGTACAAAACATTGCCGGAAGCTGTTGTATTGCATCCCTGGTGGAACCAGGATAAGGTAAGCTTTAAACGTCCTTTCCGCTATGGTACCGGCAACAGTTTGCTGGGACGGCTTGACCCCGCATACACTTACCGGGACTGGCTTAATACACCTGAAACTTTGTTACTGTTATGGGTATCGCTGCTGGTTTGTTTTTTTGCGGCGCCTGTTTATATTATGCCACTGTTATACGCAATGGCAGGTGTATTGCTGATTGAATGGATCGCAACCATAGTACAGGGACTGAAACGTAAAGCGCCATTGCAGCCCGCAGTGTTTGTGTATTTATGGCTGCTGAGGTTTTCTTATGAAAGCGGGATGCTTTGGGGACATCTTTCAAAGGGCCGGGTACAGGGAATAGGCGAGCGCTTTAATGATAGCGGGATAATTAAGAAGATACATTTCTACAGGTCTAACAGCTACCGTATCACCAAATGGATACTCTACCCTTTGCTTATTTACTGGCTGATCAGTACGAACAGTTAGGTTTGTGCATACCCATTGGCGCAAAATACAGCACGCTGGTTAACTGTTTGCAGGTACAGCACCTGGTTTTCTTCAAACTGCGAGCGCGAAGAGCATTCATGGTGCAGGTGAAAACAAACAGCTGCGAGTTTTAGCCGCTTCTTGTAAATACCGGCATGAATGAGCCGGGCGGCGAATTCATAGTCTTCTGCGCCCCATCCGTTGAACAGGTTATTGTATCCGTTAATGGCCATAAAATCTTTCCGCCAGAAAGCAAGATTACAGGCTTTGGTATTGGACGAACTGTGCCGCCTGGCTTTGATAAGAAAAGACAAAGCCGGGAACCGGATGGCATTAAACCTGTTTCTGACACCCTGCGAAAGAAAATGCGGCCTGAGCTGGTTATCCCGCAGCATTTCGCCAGTGAGTTGTTTGCTCAGTATGGCTCTTGAACCCTGTACAAAGCGGCCGGGTTCTGCATGACGCAGGTGATCTTCTATAAAACGCGGATGTAATACAATATCCCCATCTATTTCAATGATATAATCGGCATCAGCAAGTTTAACGGCTTTGTTCAGTATCAGGCTTTTTCTAAAGCCCTGATCTTCATGCCAGGCATGCTTTACCGGTATATTGAGCAATGACCGGTAACGGTTGATCAGCCACCTGGTTTCTTCTCCTGAGCCATCATCGGCAATCAACAGCTCATCGGGCATATGGGTTTGCTGTAATACGCTTTCCAGTATTCTTTCCAATGCCTCCGGCCAGTTGTAGGTCGAAATCAAAAGACCTACCGTAATAGATTGTCTACTCGTCATGGTAAGTATTTTATTTCTCAGGATACGGGTGATTGCAGAGGGGTTATCGGGTTTATGAGGGTTATCGGGTCACTGTGAATATAAGGATTTTACCATACATAATAAATTCCCGCTAAATTTACTTGCCCACACAAGCGGTATATGATGAACATTTATACGACCATTTGTTCTAACAATTATCTTGCCCAGGCGAATATTCTGGGCAGTTCGCTCAAAAAATATGATCCGCAGGCATGTTTTATTCTTTTCCTGTGTGATGAGAAAGCGGCTTCCATCAGCTACCATAACCTGTTTGCCGATGAAGTGATCACTGTGGCAGATATAGAGCCCCGTTTACCTGAACTGGCCGCAAAATATTCTATAGTAGAGCTTAATACCTGCATCAAACCGCGTGTAATGGAATACCTGTTCAATGAACGCAAAGCGGCGAAGATCATTTTCCTTGACCCGGATATCAAAGTATTTGCTTCACTGGCCCACTTGTTCGATAAACTGGATAGCTGTACCATGCTGCTTACACCGCATATAAATACACCGGTGCCACTGGATGGCAAAACTCCCAGTGAGAATAGTTTTCTACGCTTTGGCCTGTATAACCTGGGGTTCCTGGGCCTCAGTAATACACCTGAAGCGCACCGCTTTTTGCAGTGGTGGAAAGTACACACTTACGAACAGGGCTATATTGATACATACAAAGGCATTTTTGTAGATCAGCTGCCTGTTAACCACGCACCTGTTTTTTTTAAAGGCGTAACAATTTTACCAGAGAACGGTCTTAATATGGCTCCCTGGAACCTGCATGAGCGTTCTTTAAAAGAAATCGATGGTGTTTATTGGGTGAACGGGCAGGAGCCATTACAGTTTTATCATTTCAGCTCGTTTAAGCCCGGTCTGCAGGAGCTGCCCCTGCACAGCTATAACCGGTTCAAACTGGCAAACAGGCCCGATCTGCAGCCATTATACCAGGCATACGATGATGAACTGAATGCAAACGGGTATGCTTCATTCAGCCGGATAACATGCAGTTATGCGAAACTGCACCAGGCTTATCTTAAGAAGCGGAAAAAGGAAAAACAAACATGGGGATACCTGCTGAAAAAAATAACCCGTCACTGAAAATCTTTGGCACCCTCCAGTTTTTTTTTGAATCTCTTATACAAAAAACGGAGATAGATGCCCAGTCCGAAATTTTTCCTGATCAACTCAGCTTTATCCCTGATAAATGCAGCATCGCTGGTAACGGAAGAAAAGCCTGTCATATTGTACAATGCCACAGTGAACGGGTGGTATTGTTTAACAAAATCAGCATCGCCCCATAACTGTATATTCACGGCATAATCGGCAAATACTTTATACTGCAGATCGTAAGCATATTTTCTGAAAACCGTAGCGGGATATAAAATAGCCTGGTGATTCATGCAATATTTGGCCAGCCGGTATTTACTGAACGGCCCTGTTAGCAAAATATAAGAAGGCCTTGGCCCCGGGCCATAATAGGCATCGCTGTTGCCATAATATACCACATTGCTGCCTCCTTGCCGCAGCTTCCCGGTCATATCACGAAAACCTGGTAACAGGCGGTCGTCTGCTCCCAGAAAATGCAGCCATTTTCCCCTGGCCAGTTTGGTTCCTTTGTTAAGGGCATCATAAATTCCTTTATCCGGTTCGCTTATCCAGGTGATGTTGCCATTGTTGAATGATCGAATGATCTCCAGCGTACCATCAGTGCTGCCACCATCCACCACCACAATTTCCAGGTCGGGTATGTTCAATGCAATAACAGACTGGATACAGTCTGGCAGGTAGCCTGCAGCGTTAAATGTCGCAATCACAATACTTACCAGGAATTCTTTATCTGTCGCAGACTGCCCGCCCATATGCAAATGATTAAATTGTCGGTTAAATGTAAAAAAACTTGTGTTTATTTGAGCTGACAACGGGGTGTAATGATGGTACAATACATCCCGGTGTTTATTTTTAGTTTAGTAATGTGTTTGAATAATGGCAGCATACCAGGTTAAATCCCCCGTACTATTACTGGCTTTTAACCGTCCTGATCTTGCACAGCAGGTGTTTGATCAGATAAGGGCGGTGCGGCCTTCACGGCTTTACATGGCTGTGGATGGTGCCAGGCAGGGTAATGCACAGGACCATGCATTATGCGAACAAACACGCGCTATTGTAAAGCAGGTCGATTGGGATTGCAGTGTGCATACCTTGTTCCCGGATACAAACAAAGGCTGCAAGCTGGCTGTATCCGGTGCTATCACCTGGTTTTTTCAACAGGAAGAAGAAGGCATTATACTGGAAGATGATTGTTTGCCTGTTGAAGATTTTTTCCGTTTCTGCGATGTGATACTGGAAAAATACAGGAACGATAGCCGCATCAAACTGGCTACCGGCACTAATTTGCAAAGGGGCCGGCAATGGGGCCATGCCAGTTATTATTTTTCTCAATACAGCAATATATGGGGCTGGGCCTGCTGGCAGCGGGTTTGGCAGGGCTACGATGTAAACCTGGCCCGTTACAGCGAAGAAGAGGCGGCCATACAATTGCCCAAAGTGTTTGCAGACCCGTTCCTGGCAGCCGACTGGCTGCGGATCTTCAAAGACCTGAAAGCCGGCAAGATAGATACCTGGGATTACCAGTTTAATTTCATTACTTTTTTTGATAATGGTCTTTGTGCCACGCCCAATGTTAATCTTATCAGCAATATCGGGTTCAGGCCAGACGCCACCCACACACCCGACCCCCTGAACCACAATGCCAGGCTGCCAACCGGAACATTGAATGAGATCATTCACCCCGTTTGTTTTCTTCCTGAAAAGGAAGCGGATTATTTTTTTCTCAGAAAAGAATTTGACCTGGATATCAGGTGGAAAAGGCACAATAAACTAAAAAGACGTTTTAAAAGATGGATAACAGGCCTTTTTCGTTAAGGCATTCGATGTATATGAATAAAGCTTATCAGATACGTAACTGGTTAGGATCGCAGCAATGGCTGGCGCCCGTTTTATGGTTTGGATTGTCGATTGTAGTGGCAGTGAAGGAGGTGATGGTAGATAATATGAATGATTACACCATTTTCAAGTATGTATTTCTGCACACCATTCACGGGCAGCCCCTGTATCCTTCGTACCCGGAGTATTTTGATGTGAACATGTATGGCCCCATCTTCAGTTTGATCATTGCGCCTTTCACTTTGTTGCCCGATAAGCTCAGTGCTGTATTGTGGGTGGTTGCCAATGCGGCTTTCCTGTATATTGCCGTCAGGCGGTTACCGCTTTCACGTATACAACAAAACCTGGTATTGCTGTTCTCCAGTCATGAACTGATGAATGCCAGCAGTTATTTCCAGATTAACCCGGCGATAACAGCCTGTATCATGCTCAGTTTTGTATGTATCAAGAACGGGAAAGATTTCTGGGCGGCATTTTTTATTGTATTTGCCACAATGGTGAAATTGTATGGCATTGTAGGACTGGCTTTTTTCTTTTTCAGCCGTAACCGGCTGCAATTGATCGGAAGCCTGCTATTGTGGTCGGCCCTGTTGTTTGTGTTGCCCATGTTTATTTCATCACCCTCTTTTATCGTATCCTCTTACCATGAGTGGATACTTGCCCTGGTAGAAAAAAATAAAAAGAACTACCGCTTTTTTGAAGGGGTGGAATTGCAGAATATATCGGTGATGGGAGTGATACAACGCATCTTCCGCCTCAAATACCTGAGTAACCTGTGGGTGCTGGTACCTGCATTGATCCTGTTTGGTTTGCAATACCTGAGGCTGGGCTGGAAGCAACACCCTGTTTACCGTTTGTACCTGCTTTGCTCGGTGCTTATATTTACGGTCATCTTCAGTACCAGTTCAGAATCGCCTACTTATATTATCGCATTCCCTGCAGCCTGTATCTGGTATGTATTACAGGCCCCTGTTAGATGGAACAATGTGGTGTTCCTGCTTGTATTCATCCTCGGCGGTTTTTCGCATTCAGACCTGGTAACACCCTGGGTAAGGCATAATATCATGGTGCCCTATGCCGTAAAAGCAATGCCCTTTATCGCGCTGTGGCTGGTAATTGTTTTCCAGATATATACAAAGCAGTTTTTACGCGTTGCTGTCAAGGATTAGTCTGCACTTGCTGATGAAATTGTCAGACTGGTTATCCCTTGAATAAAAAGCATGATAAACAGCATCATGATAAGTTGTGCCCAGGCCGAACCTGGTGTGCTCCGGGTGATGCAGGTACCATTTCTCTTCTTCAATATGCGTAGGCCACCAATAAATGATCCTGCCGCCCTGCCGGGCAATTTGTTCGGTAAGGTTCTGACCGGCATCCATATCTGCCGTCATATTCATATCTGGGTATTGCAGCTCTTTCAGGTAAGCAGTTGATACAGCGAAGAAGAAAGGGGATACATAAAGGTTCTTTGCATCGCGCAGGTGATTGGCCGTTTGTGCGGCACCTACAATGCTGCGTGGTATCAGCAGGTCGTTCAGCAGCATGGCCAGCCATTCCCGGCATGTAGGGATGCAGTCGATATCAAAAAAAATGAGGTAGTCGGTATCTGTTATATTTCTGCATACATCATTCAGAAAATCGCCATGACTGAATTTCTGATCCACCACATGATTAATGCTGAAACCGAATTTTTCAAAAACAGCTTTCTGGCAAACGGGCACTTCTGGGTTTACCTTGTTGTTGTAGAAAGAAAATATTTTAAACAACGATCTTGTTGCTGGCTTTTTTCTGAAAAACATGGCTATCGTTTTGTGCTTGGGCTAATTTAACCCATTTAGCGCAAAATGCAGTACAGTGGATCCGGGCTATTATCCTGGTTATTGCTTTTTTTAACAGCGCCTATTTCCGGTAGATAAATCTTTTGATGCCTGCTTTGATCCGGTCTGCAGGAGAACTGAATGGTGAAAGATAATAAAGACAAAGCCGTTCATCCTGCGGGTCCCGGTTCATCCATCCGCGGCTGGAGAAGAAAATGCGGAAAGGGGTAAGCAGCAACAGCCTGAGCCGGTTCTTATGCCTGTTTTTCCGGTAGAAGCGCAATGCAAGGTCGTACTGGTTGATCACCACACCGGCCTGTAAAATGCCTTCCATCAGGCGCTCGCGGTAGGGGATTGTTAACCTTTCGGCGGGAATAAAATGTTCCAGCACCATACGGTCATCATAATACAGCTGATAATCCCACAGCATCACTCTTTTGCAATATTCAAAATCATCACCGGTACTTAATTGTTCGCCGTTCCTGCCATTGAGTAACGATGGATAGCGTTCATCGTTGACGGTTAAAAAAACAGAACGTCTTGTAACCATCCCCGCCCCAAGTACAAAACCGCGCATGGTGATATCGCCCGAGGTTTTTGCAGGTACACCTGTGGCATATTTGTCTTTGTATTCCTCAAACCAGTCGGGGTAGGCAGCAGCATCTGTTACCGGGTAATTTCTGCCGCCGGCAATGGCCACACGCGAATGGTTTTGCATCACTTCCCTGGCCGCAGTTATATATTGAGGGCCCAGCCAGTTATCATCATCACAAAAAACCAGGTATTCAAATGCTGCTTCCCTGGCACCGGTTTTTCTTGCATGCATCTGTCCGGGCCTGGGTTCCTGTATAATACGCAGGCTGGTTTTTGCTCCCAGCTGCTGCCAGATAGCTGTAGCCAGGGCCACCGTATTGTCGGTGGATGCATTGTTCACCAGCACAATTTCCCATGCGCAAGCTGCGGGCATTTCCTGTGCCGCCAAATGCTGCAATGTCTGTGGCAGCCGTAGTGCGCTGTTATAGCAGCAGATGATCACCGATACGCCTGTTGCTGCTTCAGGAACTATGTTGATGCCTTTCATTCTATTCTGTTGTGTTAACCGGTGAAGTATTATTTATATTCAGCTGCAGCTTTTGAATGATCCTGCGCACGGCAGGCGGCAGATCCTGCTTCAGTGCAATATATATGCCTTGATTCAGGCTGATAAAATGAATAAGCGCAAACAGCCGTTGTACATCGCCCCGCCAGCGGGCTTTGTAATACTGTTTAATGGTTTTGCGTGCAAACTTCGATGGGGGCAACAGTTTATTACGCAGCAACACTTCCTGTTCAGGAAATGCTTCGAGCAGGCAGGTTGCATAGCAGATACCGGTGCCATAGATCAGTTTTTGCAGGTGCTGCCTGTTGGCGCGGTTAGCGGGTATCAGGTGCTGAAGCCGCAGCAGTGGTGATATACCGGCAGCCAATCCTTTACTGATGCATAACAGCACCATTTGTGTATCTTCTCCGCTGCTCAGTTCATCTTTTTTTCTTCCGGTCAGCGTAAACTGCCCCTGCGCTGCCAGTGCAATATATTCTTTCAGGATGGCCGTTCTGGTGCATAAGCCGGTACCAACAGGATAACAATACTGCCATTCCCTGATGCAGGCATAGGCGGTATGCTGCTCATGTTTTTCCTGGAAACAGGTGCGGGCCTGCTGCTCAATAAGCGGATCGATGCCGTCTATAAAATCAACCCTAACATCTCCGGGGCCCCAGGCGCCTACACCGGGATAACTGCTGTTCAGTGTTTTTAATTGCTGCAGGTAATCGGGTTGTAGCTCATTGTCATAATCCACATATACAATATAGCTGCCCTGTGCTATTGCAATAGCGGCCATACGGGCATAGCGAACACCCTGTTTCTCTTCCCTGATCACCTGCATGCCCGGCAGGGTGGCAGACGCCTGCTGAACGCAGGCCAGGTCTTGTACGGGACTGCTGCTGTTGTTGTCGACCAGGATGATCTCTGTTTCTATACCGCTTGTATCCAGCCGCTGCAATGCCTGCAGGCAACGGCCAAGAATGCGTTCATCAGGATTGTATGCGCATATAACCAAAGAGTACCCCCTGTTGTTTTCCATCAGCGCCATGCATATCGTTTTGCTAAAGTTAACAACGGCAGGGCTGCTTTACCAAATTGAAGATGGAAGGATCGATGAAAAAGGAATGCTTTTGTTCCGGTACCATGCAGCGGGTGCAGGAACAGTGCAAAAACGGGCTGATCGATCAGCCCGTTTTTTATTGTTTTCCCGGTTTGAAAAATTTGCCCTCTTTGCCGCCAGGGGTACGGCTTTTTTCTTCCTCATCATTTTCCTCTTTATCCTTCGGCTTACCCGGTTTTTTACCGAAATGGAAACTAAGGCTGAGCTTTACCATCCTTGAATCAGTCCGCGAATCGGTATAGCCGTTCACACCGCCTTTGTTGATCGTAAGCGAGCGGAACCTGTCTGTATAAAACATATCATTGAAAGAGATGCTGGCATGCAGCTTATCAGCGAAGAATTTTTTACTAATGCCCAGGCTGGCTTCACCCATCGGCTTGTAGCGGAAATTACCATACAACCCGCCACCCTCGTACCAGCCATTCAGTTCAAGACTTACACCACCGCCCAGCTTAATGGAATTATAGGTGGAAGCGCCAAAGGTAGCAGCACTTTCATGATAAGACTGGTTATCGATCACCGCATTGAAGCTGGATGTATAAAAATACACTGTTTGAAAATTCTCCCAACGGTTTATGCCCGGTATAGGGAACGACAGCGATACATTCCACTGGTGCTGCCTGCCTGCATTAATAGTTGTGTATTTTGCCTGCGGCCCATTGGCATCCTGTATAAAACTAAAATACAGCGGATCTTTTACCTGGCTATAGGTGGCCGTAAGATCAATAAAGGAAAAAAACTGCTGCCCCAGTTCAATATTATCAGAGAACTGCGGTTTAAGATAAGGGTTACCGGTTTCTATGGTATAAAGATCCAGGTAGCGGGCGGCAGGGTTTAGTTTATCGTAATCGGGCCGCTCGATCCGCCTGCTGTAGGAAAGATAGAGTTTATAGTATTTATGAAAATGATAGCCAGCCTGTACATTGGGAAACAGGGATGCGTACTGTTGTTTTACCAGCAGTGGTGAGCCACTGGCAGAATCACCTTTTATATCCGTGTATTCCAGGCGCAGGCCGCCGCGAAGCTCCCATTTGCGCACATTCAGGTCGGCAGAAGCATAAGCTGCATGCACGCCTTCCCGGTAATGGAAACGGTTACCACGTTTTGCATCAGGCTGCCAGCTGCCGTTTTGCAGGTCTTCTGTGCGCTGGTGATAATGTATATCGGCCAGCGAACTTTTTACACCCATTTCCAGTTTACCGGCTTTCTGGTTCTGCAGCATAATATCCTGCGTATAGTCTGCACGCAGGCTGTAGTGGTTCACCGTGCCGGGGTAAAGGTTGCGGTAACGGAAAAACGGCCTGATGGGATTGCCCGAAGCACCGGCGGCCAGTATGCCAAAATCTTCCAGGTCATTGATCTCCGTACGGTTCAGCTGGAATAAAGTGGAGAAGCTGCGGGTATCATCTATTTTCCGTTTGAATTTAAGCGTGCCTTCCCAATCGGTGTTTTTGCCACGCATATTGTTCTGCTGCAATAATGATGAATCGGGTAAGGCTCCCTTGCCATAAAAACGGGTGGCGGTATTGCCGGTGTAAGGACTGGTAACACCATTGTATGACAGCGTTAGCGATAAAGTATTCTTGTCTCCCAGGTAACGGTCAATGGCGAGCTTGGCAAAATGTGAAAGTGATTTTTCAGGATTCAGCTGAACCTGTTCAATGCGCTGGGCAGCATCTGCGCCTACCGGTCGGAAACTGCTGTCCCGCTGCCAGGTTTTTGCCAGGTCGAAAGTATAGCTTGCATTGATATTCCATTTTTCTGAGCCATGGCTCAGTGTAAAACCATGATCGGTTTTGACATAATGCCCAATGCCCAGCCCCGATGTTACTGAACCATTGAACCCACGCTGTACTTTTCTTTTAAATACAATATTGATCACGCCTCCATTACCTGAAGCTTCCATGCTGGACGGCGGGGTGTTCATTACTTCCACATTGGCAATGGCATTGCCCGGTGTTGATTTAAGCAGGTTTTTCAGCTGGGCATTGCCCAGCTCCACCGGCTCACCATCTATCATCACGGTGACGCCTGCCTTGCCTTTCAGTTTTATTTCCCCGTCTTTCGTGATGGTAACACCAGGCAGGTTCTTTACCAGCTCATAAGCAGATTTGCTTTGAAGCAAAGGACTGCTTTCCACATTTACATTCACCTTGCCTGCATTCACCGTGATCGTTGGTTTTCGTTTGCGGCCTTTAACGGTTACATTTTTCAGGTTCTGGCCTGTGGGCGCTAATACAATGTATAGCGGTTCTGCCGGTGCAGACAATTGCTGGTAAAAGCTGGTATAGGTGACATACGACACTTCTAAAAGATAATGGCCTTTTTTAACCTGTTTAAATAAAAAACTACCCGTGCTGTCTGAAACAGTGGAATATACCACCATGGAATCTTTACCCTGCCTCAGTAAAACAGTAGCACCGGGCAATGCGGTATTATTCTCATCTGTAACCGAACCTGTCAAATCGGTCTGGGCCCTGGCGGAATTAAAAACGAGCAATAAGATCAGTGCAAAAAAATAATAGCGGAACATACATCAAACAAATTCTGGTGTTAAACAAAGTGCAACCTTTTTCAGTACATTGATCAGCAATGAGTAAAAGAGATCATCTTGTATAGGTGCAGTTCTTCTGTGTTGAAAGGAGTAAATAGGTGGTTCATGTCCGGATGTTTTTGCAGGGAAAACACCGTGAGGATAAATAACCCCCACCGGAATATTTTTTTTGTGATGAAAGGGGAAAATCCGCTTTGTCAGGCACCAGGATGACATTGCCGGTAAAAGCAAACACAAGTCCATAGGGAAACAATGCGCAGGCAGGGGAAAAAGGTTGTTTTGGCCCGCATGCGTTCAGCGGATATTTTTACATGGAAAGAAGACCCGGAATACCCGTTTACAGTTGCCGGGGAAGTAAAAGCACAATGGTTTATACAATGTTTTAAACGTATAGCCGCATGGAAAATTATACGATCGTTTTGTTTATCCTGGCACTGATGATCGGCCTTTCGGCCATGGCAGATAAAATTAAACTGCCATACCCGGTTCTGCTGATCACTGCGGGCATTGCTATCGGGTTTGTTCCTGCACTGCCGCATATTGAACTGGACCCGGAAGTGATTTTTCTTATTTTCCTGCCGCCGTTGTTGTATGATGCCGCATTCAATATTTCTATCAAGGAGTTAAAAAGTAGTGCCAATGCGGTAAGAACCAATATCAACACTATCGGAACACTGGCTACTTCACTGGTTTTTCTTTCTGCGGCAGGCATTGCTGTAGCCGCGCGTTATATGATACCGGGAATGAACTGGCCTGCTGCTTTTGTACTGGGGGCGATATTGTCTGCTACAGATGCCGTGGCTGCGATGAGTATTACAAAAGGATTTAAACTATCTCATAAAACAACAACCATACTGGAAGGTGAAAGCCTGCTGAACGATGCCTCTGCACTGGTTGCCTACCGTTTTGCCCTTGCTGCAGTGACAGGTGTTAGTTTTGTTTTATGGAAAGCGGTACTGCAGTTTTTTATTCTTATTGGCGGCGGCGTGGTCATTGGCCTGCTGGCAGGAAGGCTGCTGGCACAGTTACTCAAAATAGTACAGCATAACCAGATGGCCGTTATCAGCTTTATGCTGCTGGCGCCTTTTGTCACCTACCTGCTGGCTGAACAGGTACATGTTTCCGGCGTCATTGCCGTGGTGGTGCTGGGGCTGGGCATTGCACAGTTCAGCAATAAAGTTTTTTCAGCACCCTTAAAGCAGCAATCCCAATCGATCTGGGATATCAGTATTTTTTTACTCAATGGACTGATCTTTATCCTCATTGGTCTGCAGTTTCCTTATGTAATACGTACCCTGGAGCAGGGCCAGTTACTGCCGCATATTGGTTATGCGCTGGTTATTGCCGTGGTGGCATTGGCGCTGCGGGCTGCAAGGGTATTTATGCAGCAGGTGAACCTGCAAAAAGCGTTCAAGTATAAAAAAAGAAAGATCACAGAGCAGGCGCTGCTTGATGCCAAAACCAGCCTCATCATCAGCTGGTCGGGTATGCGGGGTATTGTATCACTGGCAATGGCCATCGCTTTGCCTGCCACATTGCAGGATGGACAGCCTTTTGAGCAAAGAAATGCCATCATCTTCATCACCGTGGCAGTAGTGTTGTTCACCATCGTAGGGCAGGGGCTCAGCCTGCCCTGGCTCATCAGGAAATTAAAGCCGGAAGAAGAGTAAAAAATATCCCGCAGCATACGCCGGAAAATTCCAATCAAACAGGATAGCCATCGGTATATGCAACGACTGCATTGCCATTGTTCATCTGCGGTGTTCTACTGTATTGCGTACGCTGCGGGAAATTCTTTTTTATAATTCAAATGCCGATTCCAGTGCAGGTGTGGCAGTGATGGATGCTGTTTCTTCCTTTGCCGGTTGTTTCCTGTTCAGCTTTACAAAGCTCAATGCAAATGATGCCAGCAGTAATACCATGCTCATCCACATTACCTCATGAATACCGAAACGGGTAATGATTATTCCACCAAGCAAAGTGCCCAATGTAACACCGGCATTGCCAAATGAAACCATCAGGCTGGCTGCCAGTTCTGGTGCTTCCGGTGCTTCGGAAGTGGAGCGGGTTTGGCCAATAAGAAAACCGCCTGTATGGATAAAGCCCCATACAGAAATGATTACTGCCATAGGAATAAACAAGCCGCCAAAACTATAAGCCAGCAAATGGATCAGCACCAGTGAAAGCATGAACAATCTTGTTGTGGCCAGTACATTTTTGCTGAGTGCGATACCTGTGAGCCAGTTGCCTGCGATGCCTGCACCACCAAAAAGCAATAGCATCAGGCTGATGGCTCCGCCATTCATCCTGGTTACTTTACCCAGGTATTCGGCCAGATAACCATAGCTTGAAAACATACCGGCGATCATTACCAGCGTAGCAAAAAGATTCACCCATAGCTGGCCTCTTTTAAGCACTTTCAGCTGTTCGCCTGATGACGTATTTTCCTTTACAGGCATAGAAGGAACAAAAAGGGCCAGTGCTGCAAATGCGATCAGGTTGATGATACCGGAAAGCACGAAAGAGGCTTTCCAGTTAAACAGGTCGGCCATATAAGTGGTGATAGGTACGCCAAGCACTGTTGCAATGCTCAACCCGCCCAGCACTACCGATACTGCTTTGGGCGCATCTTTAGGTGCCACCTGTTTAGAAGCAGCCACTGTGGCCACTGCCCAGAATACCGGGTGCAGGAAGGCCGGTAAAATACGCGCGATCATGAGAACGGTAAAATTAGGCGCGATGGCTGAAAGCAGGTTTGATAATACAAAGATGCCCAGCACCAGGCACATCATTATTTTGCGGTTGATCCTGGCAGTGAGCAGTGTGGTAAAAGGCCCTGTGAGCGCGATGGTCAATGCAAAACCACTCAGCAGCCATCCTGCCGTATCGATGGATATGTTGAATGATTTGGCGATAGCAGGCATGATACCAATCACACCAAACTCCGTTGTAATGATCCCAAAAGCACCCAGTGCCATAATGTAAATGGACTTTTTCATAAATAGAAATATTCAAATGTTTCAATTAGTGGTAGCCGTTAAACAGGCATATACCCATTTGTAAAAACTTTAATCTTTCAGGTCTGTAAGGCTGGCAATATAATCGTCGAGTACATCCTGGTTGAGACTGTATTTCAGGTTACGCCCTTCCTTTTCGGGGATCAGCAGGCCTGCGTCAACCAGTTGTTTCAGGTGATGGGAAATAGAAGGTTGTGTGAGGTCCAGCATATCCTGCACTTCTGCACAGTACAGGCAACTCTTTTTCTTTTTGAATTGCTGCAGAATGGCAATCCTGCTGGCATCACTTAATGCCTTGGATACTTTTTCAAATTTGTTGTTGTCCATAAAGCTCCTTCCAAATACAACACAAATATAAATAGAAATATAGAAATGTTTGAATGTTTTTGATGGAATTTATTTTTTAATTGATTGTCAATTGATTATAAAGTGGTTGGCGCCTGTCACCAAGCGCCGGTCATTTTTTTAGCGGCCTCTCTTAATAAGATCGCCTGTTTTCTCCGGGCGCCCCAATGGTATTGCCCCAGTTCACCTGTTGATTTGATCACCCGGTGGCAGGGTAACAGCAATGCAATACGGTTGTCACCCATTGCCACGCCGATCTCCTGCGCTGTATAACCTGTTGCCCTTGCCAGTTCGCCATAGCTGACCAGTGCGCCATAAGGTACCTTAACCAGCTGTTCCCAGATGGCCCATTGCTGGCTGTTGCCTGCAACATGCAAACTAACCGCAGCATCTGTGCCATTGCTGATATTGTTCAGTGCCTGCTGCTGAAAAGCATCGGGCTGCCGGTGAAAAACAGCTTCCGGGAACATTGACTGTAAACCGGTCAAAGCCTTTTCTTCAGAAGACCGGTAAAAAGCCAGGTAGCAAATGCCGGCTGTGGAGGATGCCATTAGCACATCGCCATAAGGTGTTGCATAAAAATAATAGTTGACTTTGTCCACTATGTGTTCCATCCTGCTGAACTGTATCCCTGTTGAAGACCATATCCCTTCACTTAATTTTCCCTTTGAAGCTTTAAGGGCTTTTTGGGCATATGCAAGCTGCAGCAGGGCTTGTATCTGCTGCAGGGATATACCGGCCCATGCTTCCAGCTCATGTTGTATTGCGCTTGCAGGTATTATACTGTTTTCAGCTGCGAAAAGCGAAGCGGGTACTGAAGACAGGGCTGCCAGGTCGATGCCGCGGAGAACCTGGTCAAAATATATTGCTGTAGCTGTTTTCATCTTTTTTCATTTTGATAAGGTAAAGTTCGCAGATGACCTGCCGGCGCCAACCCGTTACTTGCGATTTTCAGCGGAGCAAAATACATCGCTGCAGCAGCCATATAACGTTTGTTTATAATTATGCGGTGAAAAAAGAATAAAAAATTGCAGGAAAATTTTTATTGCTTACTTTTGTCTACAAATCTAGTCGACTTTAATCTCAAGTATCCATACCAAACTAAAAAAGGCAATATGAACATTACCACCACCGGCATCCTCTTGTTAAAGAGGCCGGGCTTTGTTAAAACAGTATCAGGCTCACGTGTTCTGCTTATAACCGGCTGTACAGGCCGTTGTTGCTGATGCTGCGGCCATCCGGCCTGCCATTATCCTTGTGTTTATTCAATTCTGATCAACGTTAATTACGGGAAACATCCTGCTGCCTGTAACTGAAGCGTTCCTGCATCCTATACACCTTGTTTTATTGATGATCAAATAAACTATGACGATGAAAACGAAAAGATACGCCGCGTATCTTACCGAACCAGGTAATGCTCCTGTTCTTTACTGTATGGTTAAGCTGCCGCATGCTGGTGCTGCTGGTACAAACCGGTATGCGAACAATACCCGGTTGTACTGTTGAGCCGGTAATACCTATCCTGCTTCAATAGCAGGTTTATCCTGTAAAAATTTCCTGTGCTGCCTGTAACAATGCTTACAGGAGGGCGGCCATTGTATGTATCCATTGAATCATTTTTTAAATAAACTATGTATGCCAAAACAACTATTGTTGCTGGTATTGCTGGTACCTGTTGCCTTGTTTGCGCAGCAGCCGGTGCCGCTGATTCATTCTGTTGTAAAAGGCAGGGTGCTGAAAAGCAAAACCAAAGAACCCCTGGAAGGCGTGAGCGTGCTGATCAAAGGCACAACCAATCAAACCACGACCAATGAAAAAGGATTGTTCACCATAAAAACGGGTCAGCAGCTTCCTTTCAGTTTATCCATCAGCCTGGTAGGGTACAAAACACTGGAAACAGAAGCGAGGGATTCTGTATTGGATATCGAGCTGGAACCAGCCGATCAAAACCTGCAGGATGTTGTAGTGGTGGGGTATGCAACGCAGAAAAAAATAACCCTTACCAGTTCTGTTGCCCAGCTGAACGGGGCTGAGCTTACACGGCGGCCGGTATCGAATATCCAGCAGGCCCTGCAGGGGCAACTGCCAGGTGTGGCAGTACTGGATCTTGGCGGATCGCCCGGTAATGCTGCAGCCACCATCCGTGTAAGAGGGATCACTACTTTCAATACCAACAGCAGCAGTACCAGTGGATTTAACCTGAGTAAAAATGATGCGCTGGTGATTGTAGATGGTGCGGAGCAAAGATTGACAGACCTTAACCCGAACGACATAGAAACTGTTACAGTACTGAAAGATGCTGCTTCTACCGCCATCTACGGATCAAGGGCAACCAATGGCGTAATACTGGTTACCACTAAATCAGCAAGGAAAGGAACAGCCCAGTTCAACTACGATGCCTACTATGCATTGCAAAGAGCAGTGAACCGGCCGGTGCAAATGAATATCAAAGATTATATGCAGGAGCAGCAGCTTGCCTATGCCAACGCGGGTTTACCTGTTCCATCCAAATTCACCGATTCAAGTATTGCCATCTGGGTAAATGCCAGGGACCGTTATAAATACCCGCTTCCGAATACCTGGTTTCAAACCATGCTGAGAACAGCACCGCAAAGCAGCCATTCGGTCGCAGTGAGTGGTGGCAGCGATATTATCCGTTCAAGGCTCAGCCTGCGTTACCAGGACCAGGAAGGTGTTATCCGCAACTACGGGAATAAACTGGCTGAGATAAGGCTGAACACAGATTACAATGCCACCAAAAAACTTTCTTTTAATGCCAATATTGATTACAGGTACAGCTATACACATATGCCTACAGTAGACCCCATCAATAATTTTTTTCATGGCTCGCTTTGGGCAGTACCTAAATATCCCAATGGCAGTTATGGCCTCAGCACACAGGGCAATAACCCGCTGATGTTTGATGAAATAGGCGGCCAAACGCAGGACCGCAATGATTATTTTACCGGTCTTGTCCAGGCTAACTGGACCATCGTTAAAGGGCTCACGTTGTCTTCTTTCTTTTCAGGGCGTGCTTATTTCACCCAGGAGAAAGCTTTTACCAATGCCTATACCAATAAAGATTCTATTACCGGTATTGTAAAAACAGTAGCCAATAACAGTCTTACCGAAACCCGTAACAACCTGCGTGAGTACACCTGGAATAACCTGCTGACCTACCAGCATAATTTTAATGCGCACCATGTAAAAGTGCTGGCTGGCTATTCACAGATCGATAATGTACAAACTTTCTTATCGGCATACAGGGAAAGGTTTTACAACAACGATATACAATCCATTTCGCAGGGCACCAATGATGCAACCAAAAGCAATGGCGGTTATGATGCTGAATTTGCATTGCGGTCTTATTTCGGGCGTATCAATTATGATTATGCCGGGCGGTACCTGCTTGAGATCAATGGCCGCCGCGACGGATCTTCCAAGTTCACGGGCAATAAGCAATATGGTTTCTTTCCTTCTTTCTCTGCAGGCTGGGTGCTTTCAGAAGAAAATTTCTGGAAACAGCTGAAGCCCGCAGTGCAGGAACTGAAGCTGAGGGGTTCCTGGGGTAAAACAGGTAACCAGTCGGTAGATCTTTATAGTTATTATCCCTCGCTTTCATTGGCCGGTTACGATTTTGGCGGGCAGGCAGTGAATGGTTACCGCCAAACCACGCTGGCCAATAAAGCGCTGGGATGGGAATCTACCACGCAGCTGGACATTGGTTTGGAAGCTACTGCCCTGGATAAAAAATTGACCATTACAGCAGACTATTACCGCAAAGTGACCAACGATATCCTGCTTAATTTAAACATACCTGCTACCGTAGGATTGATCGCGCCTTATCAGAATGCAGGCTCTGTAGAGAACAAAGGATGGGAATTGGCCATCAGCTACAACGGGCAATCCGCATCCGGCAAATTCCATTACAATATAGGTGGTAACCTGAGCATTAATACCAATAAAGTGCTTGATCTGAAAGGAACAGGACCTTATATCACCGGTTCAGATATCGACCCCCGGTACATTATTGCCAAAGGCCTGCCGATCAATACGCTCTGGGGATATAAAACTGCAGGTCTTTTCCAGACACAGGCAGAGATCGATGCTTATAAAGCCACCTATGCAGCCAATACAAAACCCGGTGATGTAAAATATGTTGACCTGAACGGCGATGGCAAAATTGATGCGAATGATATGACGGTGATTGGCAATTCCTTTCCCAAATACATATTCGGATTGAACACAGGATTTTCTTACCGGAACTTTGAACTCAACCTGCTGTTTCAGGGTGCAGCCAAAACAGATGCCCGCATTTCCGGTGCACTGGCAGAGATGGGCAACCAGGAAGGTTTCACCGATGAGATCTATGCCAATAATTACTGGACGCCATCCAATACTACAGCGCGTTTTCCGCGGCCGGTAAAATACGATCTAAGGAATGTAGCTACTTCAGACAGGCTGGTGATCAACGGAAATTATGTGCGGCTGAAAAATGTGCAACTGGCTTATACTGTTCCAACCGCCCTGCTCCAGCAGCTGCATGTGCAGCGGCTGCGCTTTTATGTGTCCGCTACCAACCTGCTTACCCTCTCCAAATTAAATGAATGGCATCTTGATCCCGAAACACCTTCTGGCAGGGCCGTGTATTACCCACAGACAGCGGTGTATACACTGGGTGTTAATCTTCAGTTTTAAGTAAAACAGGAACAAAATAAAATTTGTATGAAAAGAAATTACCTGGTCTTGTTGCTGCTGTTTTCAGCCGGATGGCTCTCCTGCAGTAAAAACCTGCTGGATACCGTTCCGAACGACCGTCTTTCAGAGAATGTGTTCTGGAAAACGCAGGCAGATGCGGAGGTAGCCGTGAACGCGCTGTACCGCGACCTGGACAGTACCAACCTGTTTGCCTTTGATGCTTTCACAGATATCGGGCATGTGAACCAGCCTTTTGCTGTTGATGCATTTATCGAGCTGGGGACCTATGATGCTACCAGCTCGAAAGTGCTGAACGAATGGCGTGGTGCCTATACCGGTATTGCTGCTGCCAACTATTTCCTGGATAATGTTGATAAGATCCCTGTTATTACAGACAGTACAGCCTTTCGCCGGTATAAAGCAGAGGCGCGTGTTCTGCGTGCTTACCAGTATATCAAGCTTGCTGCATTGTATGGGCCGGCGCCACTGGTCACCGCTCCGCTTTCTATAGAAAAAGCCAGAGCATTGAAAAGGGATTCGCTACAACGGATCTATGATTTTATCGATGCTGAATTGTCTGCTGCTGCGACAGTGCTGCCTGCTACCTACAATGCCGCCAATACCGGCCGTATCACCAAAGGCGCTGCGCTGGCACTTAAAGCCCGTGCCGATTTGTATGCTGCACGTTACGCTGGCGCAGCTGAAGCAGCCAAAGCGGTGATAGACCTGGGCATATATAAATTGTATCCCAATTACAGGAAGCTTTTTTCTTATGCTGCAGAAAACAACAGCGAAGTGATACTCGATAAACAGTTTATTGCCTCTACCTATTCCAATAATTGTTTTTACCTGCTGGCGCCTTATAGCCAGAAAAGCAGCCAGAGCACCTATGTTCCCACAAAAGCGCTGGCCGACCTGTTTCAGACAGCGCAGGGAAAAAACATCACAGACCCGGGCAGCGGGTATAATCCGGCCCAACCCTATGTGAACCGCGATCCGCGATTGCGTTATTCTATTTTTTTAGATGGGGACACATTACCCAGTGGCGCTATCTTTCATCCTGCACCCAACAGCGGTACTGCAGATGCTGTTGGCAATACATATATTGCATCAACAACTGGATTCAACCTGAAAAAATATGTCAATGCAGAAGATTATGCCAATCCTTCCAACAATGGCATCAACATTATCCTGGTGCGTTATGCAGAAGTTTTGCTAACTTATGCCGAAGCGAAGATCGAAATCAGTACTGTTGACCAATCGGTGTATGATGCCATTAATGTGGTAAGGAACGGGCGATCTGATGTATCATTGCCGGCAATGACTACGGGCCTTACGCAGGAACAGCTTCGCGCCGCTGTACGTCAGGAAAGAACTGTAGAGCTGGCTTTTGAAGGACTGCACCTGGCTGATATACGCCGCTGGAAAACTGCTGACCGGGTGATACCCGGTGCCGTATCCGGCATCACGTACACCGATGGTGGTAATACCAAAACCGTTCAGGTAGCAGTGAACAGGGTATTTAATGCGGCAAAGCATTACCTGTGGCCTATACCGCAAACAGAGATTGACCAGGATCCTAACCTGGTACAAAATCCAAACTGGTAAACAAGTATATTAAAAGCATACGATCATATAACCATGAAGCGATTGACATTTCACCTGCTGGCCGGCCTGGTTCTGCTGGCATTTACAGCGCAGGCACAGCAAAGACCCAATATCATTTTTGTGCTGACCGATGATATGGGCTATTCCGATTTGAGTTGTTACGGCAATCCCGTGATCCAGACCCCGTTTCTCGATTCTGTGGCCAGGGCGGGTATCAGGGCAACCAACTATATTGTATCCAGTCCATCCTGCACACCATCACGTGCATCATTGCTCACGGGCAGGTATGCATCCCGTTACAACCTGCCCGATCCTATCGGGCCTGGCTCTCCGCTGGGTTTACCCGACAGGGAAGTGACCATTGCAGAGATGCTGAAAAAAGCAGGATACACCACTGCCATGATCGGTAAATGGCACCTGGGCGATAAGCATGAATACAATTATCCCACAGCCCAGGGCTTCGATTCGTATTACGGCATGCTGTACAGTCATGATTACCGTTATCCCTATGTAAAAACAGATACCACCATCAAAATATTCCGCAACCGCACGCCGGAAATCATACAACCGGCTGATTCATCGCTTACCGGTTTATATACAAAAGAAGCCATAGCGCTGATAGATAAACAGCAAAAAGACCAGCCTTTTTTTCTTTACCTCGCTTACAATATGCCGCACCTGCCTGTAGCTTTTGCTGCTGCAGCCAGCCATCTGTCAAACAAACAAGAGGGTGGCCCCTTAGGTGCGGTGGTGGAAGATCTTGATGCCAACCTTGCGCTGATATGGAAAAAACTGGCCGATAAAAAAATGCTGGACAATACCATTTTCCTGTTTTCCAGTGATAATGGTCCCTGGATAGAATTCCCGGTGCGGATGGAAGGGGATGGTGTTACCAGGCACTGGCATGCAGGCACGGCAGGTGTTTTCAGGGGATCGAAGGGACAGTCCTACGAAGGTGGGGTACGCGAACCGTTTATTGTGTATTGGAAAGATCATGTTGGTCCGGGCAGAACACTGACCAATGCCATCAGCAACCTGGATGTTCTGCCCACACTGGCAAAATGGACAGGCGCTGCCCTGCCTGCAGGCCGCACGCTCGATGGGCAGGATATCAGTGATCTGCTCACCGGTAAAGCCGACAGCAGGCAGTATAACCACCGGCCTATTTATATTGTTAACCATGGCAAGGCAGAGGCTGTTCGGGTGGACAACTGGAAATACCGCGAACTGCCTGCAGGTACCGATCCTATTTCAGGCAAGCCTTACCCGGCCGTGAAGGAATTGTTCAACCTCGGTTACGACCCCAGTGAACGTACCAATGTACTTACCGAATTTCCGGATAAAGCCAAGGAATTGAAAACTTTGTTTGATGCTTTTCCTGGTGGAAAGGAGAACTGAACATGGAGCAGGGTAGAACGAACGCGAACCGGAATTGGTTGGATGGTCAACTATTTTTAGACATGCCCGATCCGTTTCCTGTATAGCTGAAGCGTACATTTTCATACAACAAGAATAGATTTGGTTAAACCTGCTGATCAACTGCCAGGGAGCTTTGCAGTATAAAAATCAGCAGAAATGAAAATTATCGTAACAGGCTCATTGGGCCATATCAGCAAACCCCTGGCGGAAGAGCTGGTACAGAAAGGACATACTGTAACTGTTATCAGCAGCAAGGCGGAAAAACAGCAGGATATTGAAGCGATCGGTGCCATTGCCGCCATCGGATCGATAGAAGATGTTGCATTTTTGACAAAAACATTTACCGGCGCAGATGCGGTGTATACGATGCTGCCGCCTGTGGGCTATTTTAACCAAAACCTTGACCTGGCAGCTTACAGTAACAGGCTGGCCGGCAATTATGTGCAGGCTATTCAGCAGGCAGGAGTAAAGCGGTTAGTGCATTTGAGCAGCGTCGGCGCCCATCTCGAAAAAGGCGCTGGTCTTATACTGTTGCACCGCAGGGCAGAGCAACTGCTGGATAGCCTTGCAGGTACTGCCATTACATTCATGCGGCCCACTGCTTTTTATTACAATCTGTATGGCTATGTCGACATGATAAAAAAACAAGGCGTTATTGCTGCTAATTATGGCGACACAGATAAAACCGTATGGGTGGCACCTGCCGATATTGCATCTGCCATTGCCGGAGAGATCGTAACACCATTAACCGGCAGGAAAATTCGTTATGTGGCAAGTGACGAGCTCACCTGTAATGAAGTGGCAGAAATACTGGGCAAAGCCATTGGAAAACTCGGTTTGAAATGGGTGCTTATTAGCAGTGAACAGATGCTGCAAGGGTTGGTGGCTGCGGGTATGCAACCGGGGATCGCTGCGGGGCTGGTTGAAATGTACGCCGGTGTACACAGCGGCATTATGGCAGAAGATTATGTAAAGAACAGGCCTGCTGTGATGGGCAAAACAAAGATGGCTGATTTTGCAAAAGAATTTGCAACAGCTTTTGCATAGAATAAAGTAAATTGGATGATGGCCGCCAATCAACCATACAGGATTAAAACGATCAGCGAGTTTCACCGGCTGCGGGGCCTGCCTAAACCTGAACACCCGCTGATCAGTGTAATACATATTGATCTTATTGAAAGCCTGCCGGTGAATATACCGGAAACCTGGGTGCCCGATTTTTATTTTATTGCACTGAAAAGGATCTTGAGTGCCAATGTAAAAATGAAATACGGACAGCAGCTGTATGATTTTGATGAAGGACTGATGAGCTTTATGGCGCCAGGCCAGGTTTTTGGTTTTGAACTGGACAAAGGTGGTGAACTGAAACAATCGGGATGGGTAATGCTTGTTCATCCCGATTTTTTATGGAACACACCACTGGCGAAAAAAATAAAGCAATACGAATTTTTCAGTTATTCAGTGAATGAAGCGTTGTTCCTTTCAGAAAAAGAAGAAACAACGATCAGTGGTATTATTCAAACCATTGAACAGGAATACCGCTCTAGTATCGATAAGTTCAGCCAGGATATTATTATCGCACAGCTGGAATCATTGCTTACCTACGCTGAACGGTTCTATCACCGGCAGTTTATTACCCGTAAAATCAGCAACCATACCATACTCGACCGGCTGGAAGAACTGCTGGCTGCCAGCTTCAACAGCGATGACCTCGCCCGGAAAGGGGCGCCAACAGTTAAACAGGTATCAGATGCGTTGCATGTATCTCCGAATTATTTAAGCGGTTTACTGAAAACACTCACAGGCAGAAGCACACAGCAGCATATACAGGACAGGATTATAGAGAAAGCAAAGGAAAAATTGTCAACAACTAGTTTGTCGGTGAGCGAAATAGCCTATGAGCTGGGTTTTGAATATCCACAAACATTCAGCAAATTATTCAAAACAAAAACCCGGCTTTCGCCGCTGGAATTCAGGCAGTCTTTTAGTTGAATGTACACACCTGTACACAACGGCGCTGTTTTATTATTTTTAATATAAAATACCGCCATGCCAGCTTTATTAAATACCCTTACATGGCAACAATTCGGTGCTGCCATTGACATGCTGGGAAATGCAATAACCGCCTGCCCGGATGATCTGTGGAAGGAAGAGCCGCAATTCTGCAAACTTGCCCATCATACACTGTTCTTTTTAGATTATTACTTGTCTGCCGATACACCCAAAGAAGCAGATTACAATCCTCCGCCTCCTTTTACCAAAGAAGAATTTGAAGACAATCCTGCGTGTCTCCTGTATACCAGGGAAGAATTGCTGCAGTTTCTCCGTTCAGGGCGCAGTAAACTCTGCAAACAGCTCACCACATGTACAGCGGAAGACCTGCTGGCAAAGCGTTTTGTAAGCGAATACAAAAACTTTACACTGTTTGAAATGCTGCTGTACAATATGCGGCATGTGCAGCATCATGCCGCACAGCTGAACTTAATGCTCCGGCAACGGGGTATAGAACCACCTGACTGGGTATCCAGGACAAAAGAACCCCTGGGCGTTGATCAGTAAACCGCTGGCAGGCTGCCTGAAAGAGGGTATAAATATTTTTTCCGTTTTTTTTCAAAACAGTGTAACATTTTAAAAAGCCCTGTATCTAAAGCTGTATAAAAACAAAAACATATGCAGCCCAAGATCAAATTCCTGTTTATCTTATTAGCCTTTTTCTTATTGTGTTTAAATGTATTTGCCCAAACACCTGCGCAGCCTTTTAAAGTAGAGGTATCCGGTCATGGACGGCAAGCTATTGTTTTTATTCCCGGCTTTGCTTGCTCTGGCGATGTGTGGAAAGATACCAGGGCAGGGTATGAAAGCAAGTATACCTGTTTCACCTTTACCATGGCAGGTTTTGCCGGTGTTCAGGCACAGCCTGCGGCCTCATTTCGCAGCTGGGTGGCGGCCATAGCCGGTTACCTGCAAAAACAGCATATTGAAAAGCCCGTGATCATCGGTCATAGCATGGGTGGCGCCATCGCACTTGCACTGGCTGCTGATTATCCCAATCTTGTTTCAAAGATCATCGTGGTAGATGCGTTGCCCTGCCTTTCTGCCTTAATGAATCCTTCGTTCAAAGTGAAAGAAAATAACGATTGCAGTGCAGGCGTATCCCAGATGACAGCCATGAATGATGAACAATTTACCCGGATGCAACAGATGGCCATGCGCAGGCTGATTGCCGATACTACAAAAATTAACCAGGCAGTAACCTGGTCGGTACAGTCAGATCGCACTACCTTCGGACAGATGTACTGCGATTTTCTGAACACTGACCTGCGCGATAAACTGGCTGCCATCCAATGCCCCGCACTGATTATGCTGGAGGCCGGCTTTGTAAATTATAAAACCGCTATAGAAGCACAGTACAAAGAACTGAAAACAGCAAAACTGGCTTATGCCGGCAAAGGGCTGCATTTTATCATGTATGATGATACGGCATGGTACAAAGAACAACTAACTGCTTTTATTAAATAAAACCCAATGCTTTTTGAAACAATTTACCGGGATTATTACAGTAAGGTTTTCCGCTTGTGCATGGGTTATGTGAACGATGAAGAATGGGCAAGGGATATTACACAGGAAATATTCATCACTATCTGGCAAAAACTTTCACAGTTTCGCAATGAATCGGCCATGGGTACCTGGATATTCAGGATAGCTTCCAATCAATGCCTGCGGCAGCTGGAAAAGCAGCAAAGAATGCCCCGCTCGGCAATGCCCTTCCAGGTAGAAGAACAAAAGGAGCCCTGTATAGAAGGCAAGATCCAGTTCCTGTATAAATGCATTTCAGAACTGCCCGAAATGGACAGGATCATTATTTCACTGGAACTGGAAGATGTTAAGCAGGCTGAGATTGCCGCGGTGGTGGGCCTGTCTGAAAGCAATGTGCGTGTGAAAGTGCATCGTATTAAAGAAAAACTAGCAGCCAAATTCAGTAGTTATGAGTAATCAAACCGATTTTAAAGCGCTGTGGCAGGGGCTGTCAACAGGGCCTGTACCCCCGGTTGAAACAGTCATTGCCGAAGCAAAGAAATTATTACGGCAAACAAAGAAGAAAATGCTGATTGCCAATGTTACGCTGGCACTGACAGCCGCATGTATAATGGTGTTGTATTTTAAACTGGATATAAAGCAGCTCACAACCCGGCTGGGAATATTATTGATCATACTAAGTATTGCCGTATACCTCGTAATGCATAACCGGCTGCTGGCAGGTTTATTCAAGCCGGTGCCAGGAGCAGACAGCCGCGCTTACCTGGATGCATTGCTTGCAGCCAGTAAAAAACAACAATTCCTGCAGCGTACGGTATTGTCATTGTACTATGTGTTTTTACTGGCAGGCATTTGCCTGTACATGATCGAATATACTGCGAAGATGCCGCTTTGGGGGGCGATGCTTAGCTATGCCCTTACACTTTGCTGGATGGGTATTTGCTGGTTTATTTTCCGCCCCAGAACCATCCGCAAACAGCAGGCAGGGCTGGATGCAGTGATCAGCAAGCTGGAAAATATGCATAAACAAATGGAAGCAGATACAGGGCTATTGTAAAGATGCATGAACATTTTGATCAGTGAACAGCAACCGGCGCTTAAGATGTCTTTACCAGGAAGATCATGCGGTCCACTGGTTTCCAGTGATAATTATTGTCGCATGTATAACCCCTCAGCCAGATGGTATGATCATAATTTCTTAAATAGAAGCCTTTGGGAAAATCATCCTCCTCCTGCAGCGGTTTTGAAAAAACAGTAATAGCCCCCGGCGGTGACTGGTGTACAGTTTGTATGGTAGAGGCAGGCTGGTGCATATACGCCAGCCTGATATAGGGCGCCAGCTCTGCAGGGCAATAGGTTAAATGAAGATGTTCAATTGCCTGGCTGATCTGTGCAAAATTCCCGCCATCGGTAAGTCCAAGCTCAAGAACAGCGCATTCAAGTATAGTGGCTGAATATGGTTGCAGCGAGGGATTGAAAAATGGTGAATTGAATATTTTCCAGGCATATTCATTCAATCCTATACCTGCTGCCTGTAGTTTTTGCAGTATGCCTGCGGTGTTTAATCCCTCATTTTCTATAACAGACAGGTTAGCGCGTTTATTGAAAATGAAATCATTGGTGTTCATAGCCATCGGTACGGGTAATTGTTCAGGATTTGCCGCCCGGTTGAGCAAAAGCAGAGGGCATCAGTTCTATATTGTGTTTGCTGGCCACTTTTATGAGTATGGGCATTAAAATGGATGCGCCTGGTATAAGTACAAACGGTATGCCGATACCCACTATCTTCAGCGAATCCATAAGCTGTGTTTTCAAGATCGTTTCCTCCTCTTCGGTTATCTTGCCTTCTTTGATATATTGTTGTATAATAAAACCTGCTTTCTTTTCTCCGTCATATTCTGTTCTTATTTCCTGCAGAAAATGATGTGCGTGTTCTTCTATATATGCTTCAATTTGCATGTTGCTGTTTTTGCCTGGTTATAAAATTATGTAGGATGTGTCCTGTTGAAATGCCTGCAGCTGCCCGGGATATCCCTTGTGTCAACAGCCTGGTAAGATCAAAAATAGCGAAATGCCCAGATAAACCTGTCTTTGGAAAAACAGGAAGAGGATACGGATTTTTCTTATTTGCCTGAGGTATTGCAGGAAGCAGGCAGCTCATTGGTTTTCATACTGCACCTCCCGGCGGGAATGGAGACCGCCTATTTTCAGTAAAATCAATATACCGCCCACCAGTATACTCAGGGTAAGATAACAGATAGCCAGTGTTTGCTGGTTATTGGCTGTAAGAAACCCTGCTACACCATAACTGACCAGTGATGTAACAAGATAGGAGCCTCCGCTGGTAACGCCTCCCGACATGCCTGCGTATTGGGGAAATTTTGTAAGGCAGTAAGTGAAATAAACATTGTAATTGAACCCCATTAAAAAATGGATGATCAATACAAAAGCCATGATACCCAGCAGGTGGTTCAGTGCAGTACCACTGATCAGCATAATAGCGGCTGTTATAACCTGTATTGATACAGATGTGCCCAGCTTTTTCATAAAGTCTTTTTTAATAAGCACCTTGCTCAAAATACTTCCGCATAACATCGACAGGCCCGAAGCCAGGGCCGCATACCCTGTTTCCACCGCTGAAAAATGAAATTTGTTTTCTACAATAAAAGAAATGGTCATATTGAACACCATCACCATTGAATAGCTCAATCCCAGGAGAATAATACCATAGCTGAAATCTGCATTCCGCAGCATCGATTCATAAGCCTTCCAGATCAATTTAAAACGGAAGGGGCCGGGTGTCTTTAAGGTTTCTCCGCTGTAGATCAACTCAAGCACCAGCATAACCGCTGCATAAACTGCCAGGAACCAGAAATTTGCACGCCAGCCGAAATGCTTTTCAAAATACCCGCCCAGGAAAGGCGCAATAATGGGCGCTGAAGACCAGACAATAGAAAGCAGGCTGGTATAATGCTGTCGCCGTTCACCTTCGTACAGGTCTATAAACAGGGAACGTTTAGACATCATGATTAGTGATATCAGCAATCCCTGGATGCCACGCATCACCCAGATCAGCCCAATGGTATGTGTATACAAGATCACGATATTGGTTAGCATAAATAAAAACAGGGCAGATAAACCGAAGCGGTACCTGCCAAAATGATCGATAAAGCTGCCAACAAATAATTGGGAAGCACCATAACTGATCAGATAAACGGTCAGTGTTAAACGTACCGCAGCTTCATTCGTGTGTAAGTCGCTGACCATCTGGGGAAATGAAGGGATGTACACATCCAGCGCAAAACCCGATATCGGAATAAGCATAAACGCCAGGACTGAAGGTATTTTTCCGTTTTCTTGATTTATTCGTCTCATAACTACAAGCTAATACATCGTTTCGATCAGTAAAATTACTGATCATGCCGGTTACAAGCATCATCATATTGTTTTTCTGCCGCCGGCGGTGGGCAGGAGAACTGAATGATGACATCCACCCTGGTGATGCAGCACATGCTATACTGGCTTTTACTTTTTTGCGTATTCCCATGGAGGAATTTCTTGTAGCGCTGGGCTATCAGCCTGATGCTTTTAGCAGGTTATATTATTTTCCGGAAGCATAATCTTCCAGGTAACTGAAATGCGGTGTAAGATTGCCTTCGCGCAGGATGGTCGCTTTTTCCAGTACCACACTGCCACCCTGCAGCAGATCGGGTAAAACATATTTAATAAGCTGTTCGCCAAAATAGCGGCTGGCATCGCGGGGCAATTCATTGGGCAGATTACCTACGGCCATCACATCCACATAATCCTGTTGATAAGGTGCAGTTCTGGAACGTTGCTGAACATCCACACCGTATACAGGATGATCAATAGTACCATCGCCCAGGTTGCAGGGTATGCTTCCCTCCATATCATCAGTAATATCGGCAATGGTTTGAATGCGGAAGGCTGGTTGCTGCATTGTTGTCCACTCAAACAGGCGAGGCATTTTTTTGTCCCAGTAAATGCCGTTCATCAGCACATCGGTATGATAACAATATTGTTCAAACAAACAACGGTATTGTTCAGGGTGTGCATGAAAATCTTCCCGTATATAAACACCTGTGGTGTTGTGCCGGTAAAGATCATTGCCTTTCAGGTGAACATATACAGGGTAATTGAATGGCCTGTTGAGGTATTCATCCGGTTCAACTTCCTGTATATCCATCAGGTTCATAATTTCCAGTATGCCGTGTGCCACACGGCCGCTGCCGGTAACCGCAATTTTCATATTGGGTAATTTCAAACCGAAATAAGTATGAATAAGCTCGCGGTAATCACGGTGCTTATACACATGCTCCAGTTGAAACAGCCCGGTTCTGCGGCCATAAGCCATCATCCCGTTATGGGCGCCCACCACACCGGCAAAAAAGCCAAAGCCGATGATACGCTGGCCATCATCATGCTCTAGGCATTCATAATCGATCAGCGTGATCTTTTTGCTGACCATGGCCTGCATCAATGGCCTGTTATAAGGCTGCTTCTTCTTTGTATGAGAAAAAAATAAATATGTTTTATGCGGCATCAGCTGGTCAATGGGGATCTCTTTAATACCCAGCAGCACATTGCAATTGTCCAGTTCATTGGTCACCGTTACACCGGCGGCGGCATATTCCCTGTCGCTGAAACAGCGGCCTGGCGAGGGTTCAGCCAGTATGCGTATATCCGGGAACTGTTTGTTCAGCCATTTGCATTGTTCAGGCGTGAGTGCCACCCTGTTATCGGCAGGAACTTTTCCTTCTTTAATAAGTCCGATCAGCAACATTCGAAGTAATTTTGCAGAACAAGTTAAGTTTTTATCAGCGTATGCCAGCGCTTAAGCTGGTTGTATGTAAAAGCCAGGATGAATGAATTATTTTGAACTATTTGACATTCCCTTAAGTCTTCAACCGGATAAAGCTGCTGTAAAAAAGCAGTTTTATGTGTTGAGCCGCCGTTATCATCCTGATTTTTTTGCCCAGTCTGATGAAGCTGCGCAGGCTGAAGCGCTGGAAAAATCGGCATTGGTGAATAAAGGGTATAAAGTGCTGCAGGATGAGGATGCCGTTATTCAATATGTGTTGCAGCTAAAAGGGATGTTGAAAGAAGAGGAGAAATACCCGCTGTCACCGGATTTTCTGATGGAAATGATGGAGCTGAATGAACAGCTTACCGATGCCCGGATGGAAAACGATACCCGGCAGCTGGCCATGCTGGCACAAACTATCGAGAACCTGAAAAAAGAGATCTATGAACCTGTTGAGCAAATTATGGCGCATTATCAGGAAGGTATTACTGCCGAAAAAGAGTTGCTGCAAATAAAAGACTACTATTACAGGAAAAAATACCTCGACCGGATTTTGGCGGGTTTGAAATGAAATCCTAATATTGCAGCCCGTTTCTATGGTGTAAGGCTGGTGTTTATGTTTACCATTAAACAGGCAATCACCCGCTTAAACAGCAAAAAGCCCAGATGGCGGAACTGGTAGACGCGCTAGACTCAAAATCTGGTTATCGCAAGGTAGTGCAGGTTCGATTCCTGTTCTGGGCACTTGATTATCAATCGATTAAAAAGGTTCGCATTGCGAACCTTCGTCGTTTTTTAGCCCGATTTGCATACAATTTGTACAGTTTCCAAAAGATCTAGCGCGAGGTTTATTTTAACCAAAAAGCCGTTTTACTTTCTCTATCTTTCTCTCACTTTGCTTTCAAAACTGACTTCGTAATCTTTTTACTCGTCTTAGTATATTATACTTCAATCCAAATATCAAGTTTATCGCAAACTCCTTTCCAGTCTTCCAAGACGTTATTTCATTTGAAAAATTATAGAAAGAGGAGATTAGTGGCCTTGATGTATTCTATTATTTAATGTGTAAAATATAGTTTTAGCTATTTTCGTATGATATCTCTTGGCCATAAACAACACTTAATATGAGGCTCATAAATTTTGCAGTTGATAATTTCAGAGCCATCTCTGGCGGATTAGATAATAATCGAATAAAATTTGATGGATCGAACACCATTTTTATTTTCGGTCAAAATAATGTGGGTAAATCAACTTTTCTGCTGGCATATGATTTCTTCTTTAATGAAAGAAGCCCTTCTTTGGAAGATCTTTATAAAAGAGATACCACAAAAGCAATTGAGTTTGAATTAGAACTGGGAGTTGATGATATTGATCTGAAATTTATAGAAGAGAAACAGGAGAAAAAAATTCAATCCTTTCGGCAATACTTAAGTGCTTGTTCTACTATTCGAATACGAAGATCTTACTCATTTTCAAATGATGGCAAAGGAAAACTTAACAAGGCCAAAGATTTGACATGGAACCCATCCACCCAACATTGGGATGAAACTTCTTTTGGGACTATTGGGCTTATACAAGTTTTTCAGGCTTTGATGCCGACCCCAATTCTTATTAAGGCAATGCCAACGGAGCAGGAAGTTGAGAATGTTGTAAATGAGATCCTGGCGAGTAAAGCGAAATCAAAATTAAGTGAAAGCGAATTTGGCGAATTGCAAAAAGCTCAAGAAACCGTGCGAGAGCTTCAGGCCAAAATGTATAATTTGGAATCAATAGAAGCTTATAAAGAAGAAGTAAATAGGCATTTCCAACAGCTCTTTCCAGATACTAAGATTGAGCTAGCAGATTCCGATAAGGTGAAGTGGACAGAAGATAAGTTTGGGAAGAAATTCAATGTTGAATTCAGGAAATATAACGTCGATGGTACAATAGATTCCGATACACCAACTTCTTATAGCTCAATTGGGCATGGTGCAATAAGAAGTGCAATATTTTCTCTGCTCTTAATGCGTGATATAGCAGAAGAGTTGCCGAGGCGAAATGATCGTAAGGAATATTTAATCTTGTTTGAAGAACCCGAACTATTCTTATATCCAAGGCTTTTAAAAAGCTTACGTGAACTGATTTACTCTGTTAGTGACTTTAATTATCCATATCAAGTACTGTGTGCTTCCCATTCTCCGCAAATGATTGATCTCTCAAAGAGAAATTCTACGTTGATAAGAATGGTGAAAAAGGATATTGGAACAAAGTTATATCAAGTTCAAGATGAAGACTTAAAAGAAGCAAAAGGGGCTTCAACATTGAACGATCTTAAACAAGCGATGTATGAAGTTTTGCGTTTTAATCCATATATATGTGAATCTTTTTATGCTGATGAAGTCCTTTTGGTGGAAGGCCCAACAGAAGAAATTGTTGTAAGAGGAATTCTTCAAAAACTCAACCCACAAAAAGACTTGTTTGTCGTTAATTGTGGTACTGTAAATAATATACCATTTTATCAAAAGGTATATAGAAAGTTTGCTATCAAGACCCATGTTATTTGTGATACTGATGATGCTGAAGTTGGCGATTTAGATGGCTTTAGTAATCCTACTTTTAAAGCGGGGATACAAAGCTCAATTTACCAAGAACATTTTATCAACTGTAATACTCTTCCCAAACTCGGAGGCTTATTAAGGGTACATTTAACGACATTCGAAGTAGCTCATGCTGCAATTACTGTACATGAAGATGTAAAATACCCAATGGCTAAATTTATAGAAAGCCATGGAAAACCATATAATGCCAATAGGTACTGGAAAGAAGTTTTAGAGGTGAATTTTGAAGAGGCGCACATTGGGACAGTGCCAATAATATGCTATATTAAAGAAATCGTCAATTTTGATTGGAGAAATGTAAGTTGATTGATACAGGTCAACATAAATTGGCTTAGGTGGTTAATTTGATTACATGCTTACAAGCTTTTTAGTTCATCATTGTTTCTCAATTGGATTGTTGTTGACCTTATAATGTACTATGATGATCATTGTTTGAGTTCACTTCGATCATCTGAAATACGTGCTATTCGCATAGAATTTTCATCAGAAGGCAAATTAATTGGTAGGCTGGACATTACGAGCTCTTTTGCTTTTGGGTCGTTAAAGCACAGATAAAGTCCAAGGGAATTATGTACCTGTACTTCGATATCACTGAAATGAAGATACAATTGGGTGGCAATTGATGAAGTTTTAGCATCCCTGATTTTCATGTCGTACATCCAACAATTTCTTTGCTTTGATATGCCTAAATTTTTCTCTGCTTGTAGCAACAATTTGCTGAGCGCATCCTTATAATTATTAAAGAGGTGGTGATCGATGTACGAAGTAGTGGAGCCTATTGATTTAGTTGGGTTTGTGCTAAGTGTTAGCCAGATAAAGCAAACATATTTGACAAAAGTGTTCCTACTTCGAGCGTTTACGACAGGCATATTACCTCATCTCACAGGCATTTGGTTTCTCTATGTTAAACCAACCATGAATAGATAAGAGTATCTTTTCTACAGGAAATTGAATAATTAATGAACACCAATTTTCATTTAAACAATTTGATTCAGGCGAAAAAACTGCAGGAAGGCAAAGACTTAGATGATACCGGGAAATTAACATCTGATGATTGAGTTAAGCTCCAATGAATATGCTTTCTCTGATCGCAAAATAGGTAGAACAAGGCAAAGCGGATCTGATATGCCTTATGTGCACCAGAAACCATAGCCAGTGCCAACAACCGGCTGCTTTTTCGTATCTTCCCGAATACCAGCTCCTGATAACAAGCATTGCTTAACAAAGAGAAACAACATGAAGCTTCTTCTCACATCCAGCGGTATCAGCAACACGAGTATTTACAACGCGCTTGTCGCCCTCTTGGAAAAACCCATCGCCGAATCTAATGCGCTGTTCATTCCTACAGCGATATACCCCTTCCTTCATGGCGGCAGGATGGCACAGCAAGCCATCTGCGGAAAAACCCGGTCCCGGTTGAGCCAATTGGAGTGGAAATCTTTGGGTGTGCTGGAGCTCACAGCCCTCCCCAGTATAGAAAAAGAAATCTGGCTCCCATCGATCGAGGATGCCGATGCGCTGCTGGTTTGGGGCGGAGATGTTCTGTATTTATCTTATTGGATACAAAAATCCGGGCTGGCAGACTTATTACCATCGCTGCTGAGCAAAATGGTCTATGTGGGCGTAAGCGCCGGGAGCATGGCGACAAGCGCCATCTTCGGGGAGACTTACAGAAACCCTCCCGGTGGAAGCGGTAATGCATTGACATCGGAAAACATCGTATTTCCCAGTCCCCAGGGAGAAATAAACAGAACTTTTATCAAGGCTCATGGAGCAGGATTAGTAGACTTTGCATTGATCCCCCATTTCTGTAATCCGGAATTTCCCGATGCGTCAGAGGCCAATGCTGAACAATGGGCAGGAATGCTTCCTGTACCAGTGTATGCTATTGACGATCAGTCCGCTATCCAAGTGGTCGATAATAGGGTTGAAGTGGTCTCCGAAGGGCAATGGAAACTATTTGCTCCACGGCAATCAGCAACATAATTGAGCGGGCAAGCCCCAATCGCCTATCGTTATCCCTATAAAAACTGTTTTATTTACCGAATTGTCTCAGGTGATGGTCGTCATGCTTGTATACAAATTGTCCTAACTGTTCGCTCGTAAGCCGGCCAAAGAACCAATGATCGAAGTGATCATCCTTATTATAGTCCGCATATTTTTCTATGCAAATCTTCCAGCTTCTCTTCTCGGTTTCCAGGTCATGGATAGGGGCTACTATTTTAAATTGCGCGGGAGTAGGAGAATTCTTTTTTAAGCCAGCCGCTTCATTGGCAAGTATGCTGTTTATAGCAATCTTGCCCAGCAGCCTGCCCAACAAAGATCTCTTGATGCTGATATCACCAAAATAGTATCCTTCGCACTTTGTGCAATGGCGAACCATTTGTTCTACGGTCATTTTCCCCCATAAGGGTTTGTCAGTGGGGTGTAGCGAATCAATTCGTTTTATTATTTCATCTCTGGTTATTTTGTCAAATATTGTTTTCATATTTTAAGGGTTCAATTGTGATAGAGAAAACCAATTTCCAGAATCATCTGCGAACAAGGCTTCAAATCCGTAGAATTCCCTTGTTGGAGGTTTCTTAAATACTACGCCTTTCATTTTTAGTTCTTCATATGTAGCCAGCAGGTCTGTACAGGTAAAAACAGCCGGCCCTAACTTCCCGTTTTTAATAAGATGCGTCATCATGCGGACGGTTTCTTTATCGAAAAGAGGGCTTTCCCTGACAGGAAACAAGGTGATTTCCAGTTCAGGCTGCTCCGGAGGCGTTACCGTCAACCAACGCGCGCCTTCTCCCATTGGAACATCCATTTTGACCCTAAAACCTAACTTGTTTACATAGAAATCATGAGCGCTGTCCTGGTCAAGTACGTATACGCAGGTATGCGTAAGCTTTGTAATCATTCTTTTTTTTACAAATATGCCAATTCAGACAGTTCTTATGCTCTTGGAAATTGCTATTCTGTCCAACCATGTGAGGCAGCAAAACATTGCGGAATAGCGGAAAGAGGGTTGCTGGCCCTTTCCCTTTGCTTTATTTGGAGTTGAGACTGGAATACGGAAGGAGGACTGCCCGTAATTTTTTTAAAAACGGCGGCAAAGGATGTAGAGCTGTCAAAACCAACCATCAGGCTAACCGTACATACGGGAATCCCCTTGGTCAGTAAAATTTTGGCGTTTTCTATTCTGACGCTCGTAAGGTAATTGTGTGGAGTTTTGCCGTAAATAGTTTTAAAAAGCCTGATGAAGTGAAACTTTGAAAAATAAGCTTCGTCTGCAATATTAGATAGATCGATATTCTCGGCATAATGGCTATCAATAAATAATTTAGCCTGAACTATTCGTTTATACAGATATAATTTTTCATATTGTTCCATTATTGGGCGGGCAGTAACATTTTATATTAAATGCCCCATCCAAATATATTCAAAATTTTCCGGGCAGTTAAATCCGGATTTCTTCAGAAGGAATAGGGAATTAAAGGTGATGGAAGACAATGAAATTGAACCATGGATTCATTTAATATCAGGGCGGGAACTGGGATCTTCCAGTGAGCTTTATGTGGATGCTTTTGAAAACTATGAAACACTTTTTATTAATTATATGAAATCACAAAATCATATGTATATAGGTGGTAAAATTGCAGCGATAGTATTGCTGTTCTTTTCCGCATCATGCGTTTTTGAAAAATCATCGGTACTAAGTCTTGGAGGCACGGGCTTAAAGAAGATCCCTGAAAGTGTTTTAAATAGGCGTGATCTAACCGAGCTTTACCTTGGTCCTAAAAGCTACGTTGTTTACTTTGATTATCCCGTAGTGGAAAGCCCTAATTATATTGATAGTCTCCCGCCCGGTATAGGGAAACTATCGCGATTGAAAAAACTGGATTTGTCCTTTAACCAGATAACTGATCTAAGCCCGGTAAAAAGTCTTAAAAAGCTGCAATGTCTTATTCTTATTGGCGATTCGCTTTTGGTTGTTAAAAACAATATTCAAGCATTAAGCCAACTGCGATCCCTGAAATACCTGGCTGTGATTGGCGCAAGAATAGATAGCTCGGATATCGGAAAATTGCAGCAATTGTTCAATAATAAGCTGGTATTGTTTACCTCTCCCAGGGAGCTGGATAATGCTTTGTCTGTTTTATATCCTCCAAAGAAGTAAATGTTGTTTACAACTATAATGTATATCACTTGCTTTGCATGAGCGGGATGGTTGCTTGCTAATCTAAAGGCGGGTACCCCGAATGCTTCAAAAGATCACAGCTCCCTGCTCAAACCCAAAACACGTTCTGCATTGCGATAAGTGATCTTCTCCAGGTCAGTAACAGAAAGACCGGTATTGTCTAAAAAAGCTTTGCCCATCTCATTCGTGCTGAAAGGATAATCAACAGAGAACATCAAATTATCAGGGCCAAAGATTTCAAGCGCCAGTTTAAACGGGGGCTGGGTAAACAATCCGCTTGTGGTAACGAAAAGCTGTTGCCTGAATGTCTCGATCAGTGTACGCTGGTTGGCGCCACCATTCCCGGGAGCCAAAGCACGATCTGACCGCACCATCATCATAGGCAGCATTTCACCCATATGGCCGATAATTATTTTAAGACCGGGATACTTATCAAAAATACCGGCATAGAACAGGCGCAATACATGCAGGGCCGTTTCTGAATGCCATCCCCAGCCATAGCAGGCCAGCGCTTCAACAAAACCTTCCTGGCCAGACAGGTTATCGTAATAAATTTCAGCAACACCTTTTGGTGGTAAACCAGGATGAATGTAAACCGGCACATCCAGCTGATGAGCCCGTTCAAAAATCGGCGCAAAGCGTGGATGATCCAAAAACTGGTTCTGCGTAACACCGCGGATCATCGCGCCGCAGAAATGGTGTGTTTTTACAGCGCGCTCCAGTTCGTCGGCTGCTGCGAGAGGAGCTGTCATCGGTAAATGAGCAAAAGCTGTAAACCGGTTACGGTGGGCTGCTATCCGTTCTGCGATCAGGTCATTATAATGTGCAGCAAATGCAGGCCCTTTTTTTTCGTCCAGCAAATTGGCGCCTGCACTATCAACAGAAAGCACCTGCATCGCAATACCATTGCGGTCCATAGATGCCAGTCTTTCGCCGATGATATCTTCCAGCAGGGGTATCAGCTGCTGCATGCGCGGCGACTTGCCAAAATTACCAATCGCTTCTGCTGGTATCTGTGATGCCATTGCAGGAAATGAAATATGTTCTTCAAGTGTGATAATGCGCATAAGAAAATTGTTTTACATGCCGGGATGATGACTTGCCTGCTGCTGGATGCTTTCCTATCAAGCAGGTGCAGATACCACCCAATGGCTATATGAGTTTTCGAATGTACGATTAAAAGTTTCGTTGTTAAACGGTCTGCCACCTGATCTGCTTAACACTGCAGGTTAAATAATTGAAAAGAATATAATCTTGCAAGAACTGGCAAAATATTCAATACAGTGACATTCCTGTCGAATATTATCTATTTACAGCTATCCTGTCATGGCGGCAATGGGCAAAGATTATTTTAGTGGCAATATTCAATTTCTATTAATCGTTAGGCAATGGCAACAACAAATACCTACCTTACTTTCAACGGCAACTGTGAGGAAGCTTTCAATTTCTACAAAACGGTTTTTGGCGGGAATTTCGGTCATATTGCCCGTTTCAGCGATATACCATCCAATGCGGGATACCCGGTTACAGAAGCAGACGAAGATAAGATCATGCATATATCGCTTCCCATTGGCTCTTCTGTTCTGATGGGCGCTGATACAGGCGATGAATGGGATAGTTCACTGGTGCAGGGCAATAATTTCTCTGTTTTCGTTTCTGTCACCAGCAGGGATGAGGCCGAAAGGATATTCAGTAGTTTTTCACAGTATGGCGAAATTTCTATACCGCTTTCAGATACTTTCTGGGGTGCCTTTTTTGGAGCCGTGATCGATGAATTCGGTATCAACTGGATGATCAGTTTTGATGAGCGCGCACAAATACACTAAACCGGTATAGGGATGCACTGCCTGAATAAAATTGAATTGATCCCTCAAACACCTACTGCGCGATCATTTACGGAAACTAGGGGTTGGTTGCATATTGGAATAAATAATTAGCTTTGGCTGGTTCAATAAAAAAGGCGATCGCATCATTCTATTGAACAATTGTTCCAATATAAAAGTCAACCATTTGAGAGGGGCCCCGATGTCAACCGACAGAACTATTTCGCTTCTTCGCTACCGCACCAGCCATCCTGCAGCCAGGGCCAAAATAATGCTGCAGCAAAACCTGTTCACTTTTTTGCTTGAAGGTGAAAAAACAGTGCATTTTGCCGGCACACAGGTTACGGTAAAACCACACCAGTTTGTATTGCTGGCTGCAGGTAATTGCCTCATGAGTGAAAAGATCGCTGCAAAGAATGCCAGTTACCATAGCCTTCTTTTTTTCTTTGACAGCCAGCTGCTGTCTGATTTTTTCAGCCGCCATGCTTCACTGCTGAACAGGCAGGAGAGAACTGCAGAACCGCACCCGTTCCTGCTGCTGGAAAAAGATGCGTTCCTGGTGAATTTCACCCATTCTCTTGACTATATGCTCAATGACGATAAACCTGTATATCCCGATCTGCAAAAAGTAAAGCTGGAAGAACTGTTCTTATATCTTGCGATACATTACCCGGGACAAATACAGCATATCAGGAACATGAACCATCAAGCAAATGACGATTTAATGGTCCGGCAGGCTGTTACCTCGCATATAAACAGCAATATCACGGTTGAAGAACTTGCTTTTTTATGTAACATGAGCCTGTCTTCTTTTAAACGCAGGTTCGCCCGTATGTATGGCAGTAGTCCGAACAAGTGGTTATTGGAAAAAAGAATGGAAAGGGCTGCTACAATGCTGCGGAACAATAACTATAAAGCGAGTGAAATTTATTATGAACTTGGGTATGAAAATCTTTCCAGCTTTATTCAATCCTTTAAGCGTGTGTATGGTATAACACCCAAACAGTACCAGTTGTCAAATTGAACGTTTAGCTATATTTTCTGAACGCCTGCCTGTTATTTGCTGCCTGCTTTCAATTCTACTTTTGAGTATTAATTCAAACAAAATGAAAAAGGCTATGGTAACAGAATCTGCCGCCACTGCACAGGGCAGCTATGCATCAGCGCAAACTTTTACATTGAAAAGCAGGGAGCTTGGCGGCCAGCTCACAAACAGGCAATATGCCAAGGGTATGGGCTTTAACGGCGGGAACCAGTCGCCACAATTGTATTGGGAACATGCGCCCAGGGAAACAGAATGTTTTGCAGTAACCATCTACGACCTAGATGCACCCACAGGCAGTGGTTTTTGGCATTGGATGGTTTTTAATATCCCTCCACATATTCATGAATTGGCGGCGGGTGCCGGCGATCCCGCGGGTAAGCTACTTCCGGAAGAAGCCATACAAAGCAATACTGATACAGGTGCACCGGGTTATGTTGGCGCAGCACCCAATGAAGGCCCGGCACATCGCTACCTGATCACGGTGCATGCGCTCAGCCAAAAACTGGAGCTGGATAAAAATGCCACACCTGCTTTTGTTGGCTTTAACATGCATTTCGCAACCCTGGCCAAAGCTTCGCTGCTTGTTTATGGGCAAAAGCAGTAGCGTTTAAATAGGTTATCCGGCAGGTAAAAAATGCCCGGGTAACCTATTGTACTTCCGGCTTTCCTGTTTGTTACACGTATGGAATAATAATTTTAATGACCTGGGCAGTTTGGTTTATTGGTTGGTATAACGGATCAGCTGTGCATGTACTTCCCGTTCATCACCTTCCCTTCCTTTTCCACGCAGCTCATCGAATACTATACCATTGGCACCTACCTGTTTCCCTTTAAGGATCATCTGGTCTTTCAGCTTGTCCATATTAATTGCAGCGGTCGGTTGATTGGTAATGCGGCCGATTACTTTGTATGGTTGTTTTACATCCTGCAGGTTATAATAAACCTGTAATGTGTCTGTAGCTGTATAAGTATCTCCAAGATAATAAAGGCGCGGATCGCAGCTGTAGAAAATAATAGCAGCCAGTGCGGCAACGATACCGAGGTGTAATGCTTGTTTCATAAGTTTTTGCTATGAATGTAAGCGATGCTTTGCATAAATAGTGTTAACAGATTGATGAGGGTTCGTTAATAAATGCGATAGCTTTTTCTATGAAACAGTTGCAATATCAGAGGTATAAATAGTAAGGCGCCAATGCTTCCCGGAAACCGGCAGTGTATTGCTGGTGACCGTCCATAATGGTGATACTGTCCGTTTCCACTGTAACCGGTATTTTACTCCATTGTAATATGCTTCTGAAATAAGGGTGCACAGGTGTTTGACGTACGGTGGTATGCTTATGCAGGTAAAATCCCTGCTCTTGCGCCGCGATCATACTTTCTGCCGCCCGGTGATAGGGTAGCAGCAGGTACAGCCATCCTGTAGTGCTGAGTTGCCTGCCTGCTATGGTAAACAGTTCCTCCAGCTGCAGGGCATCACTATGCAGGGCAAGATTGCGCCGGGTATCATCGCTTTTTAAACTGCCTGCATAGAAAGGTGGATTGGAAATAATGAGCTCATAAGCAGCAGCTGCCTGATACTGTTGTATAGGCTGATGAAACAACTGCAGCCTGTTATGCCAGGGTGATGCTGCAAAATTATCATGAGCCTGCTGTGCCGCTGCGTCATCTATTTCCACGGCATCTATCAGGGCTGTATGGTTTCGCTGCGCATACATCAGGCTGAGCAATCCTGTGCCGGTACCAATATCCAATACCTGCTGTACAGGTTCGCCGGCAGTATTGTGAACGGGGGCCAGGGCGCCGAACAGGCAGGCATCGGTGCATACTTTCATTGCAGAACGCTCCTGGTGTACGGTGAACTGTTTGAAACGGAAGAAGGAATTGCCCATGATCAGGAATTGGCTTCGGCCAGTAATGCAGTGAGGTCGAGAGGTGCTGTGATCATACTGAGATGGCCTGCTTCATCGCGTGGCCATTCTTCAGCAGGCCTGTCCCAATAAAGTTCGATGCCATTGCCATCAGGATCATCCAGGTACAGCGCCTGTGATACACCATGATCAGCCGCACCGGTAAGCGGATAGCCTGCATCTGTCAGCCGTTTAAAAGCCACTGCCAGCGCCTTGCGCGTAGGATAAACAATAGCGGCATGGAATAGTCCGGCTGCATGCACCGGGGCAGGACCTTTGTCTTTGCTGTACCAGGTGTTTAGGCCAATATGATGATGATAGCCTCCGGCAGAAAGAAATACAGCCTGTGAACCGTAACGCTGGGTGATTTCAAACCCCAGGATATCACGGTAGAAAGCAAGGGCTTTGTCAATATCCGATACCTTCAGGTGTACATGCCCGATATGGGTACCGGCCGGAATGGTATAACTCATGATGATGGAATTAAATGATGTGTCTGCACACCGGCAGGATGCCTGACACATGTGGGTATTTTTATTGCCCGATCTTATTAATGACCAGCCCTGTCTGCCAGATTCGCTTTGTTTGTATGCTACTGCAACACATAACAGGGCAGGGATAAGTTACAAAAAAGCCGGCTTATGCCGGCTTTTATATCGTTAACAGCTGATGCCGCTTATTTTTCAACAGTCAGGGAGGCCCGCAGGTATTCCTGGTTGAGGCGTGCGATATTGCTTACAGAGATGCCTTTAGGGCAGGTTGCCTCACAGGCATTGGTATTGGTACAGGCACCGAATCCTTCTTTATCCATCTGCGCCAGCATATCCAGTACACGTCCTTTGCGTTCGGGATCGCCCTGTGGCAACAAGGCCAGATGCGATACTTTGGCAGAAAGGAACAGCATGGCAGAACTGTTTTTACAGGCTGCCACACAAGCGCCACAGCCAATACAGGCAGCAGCGGCAAAAGCAGCATCTGCTTTATCTTTTTCTATGGGGAGAGAGTTGGCATCCACCGCATTACCGGTATTTACCGAAATATAACCGCCGGCCTGGATGATACGGTCAAACGATGTACGGTCTACCACCAGGTCTTTGATCACCGGGAAAGCCTTGGCACGCCAGGGTTCCACAATAATGGTATCACCGTCTTTGAATGCACGCATGTGCAGCTGGCAGGTGGTATTCAGTTCCCAGGGGCCATGCGGTTTACCATTGATGTACATGGAGCAGGCTCCGCAGATACCTTCACGGCAGTCATGGTCAAAAGCAACAGGCTCTTTCCCTTCATTGATCAGCTGCTCATTTAAAATATCGAACATTTCCAGGAACGACATTTCCGAAGAAATACCATTCAGCTTATATGTTTCAAAATGCCCTTTTTCGTTGCTGTTCGCTTGTCTCCACACTTTAAGTGTGAGGTTCATATTGTAATGCTCCATTGCGCTATTGTTTGATTGATCAATTGTTCTATTGTTGGCTGGTTATAATACCAGCTTTATGTTTGTAAATTTTATCAAACGATTGATTGCTTCTGGTAATTGCTGCAATTCTCTCGAAATATATTCATGCTGTTCCTGGGTGACCAGTTTTCTTACTTTCGCTTTTTCCGTCCAGTCAAAACATTCTTTTACAGAGCCACTGCTGTATCTATAAAATTTTATTTTGTCCTTTTTATAATATGGGCCAAATCCTTCTGCAATATTGGCTGAAATGGAATCCGCTGCTCTGATAAATTGTTCTCCTACTGTTCTTTGAGGCATCTGTTCCCATTGTATTACTGTTTCCCAAATAAAATTGCTGAGATGGAATGATATCCTGTAAGCATCGATATCATTTAGTTGCAGGTATTTTTCATTCATAGTTAAGGTTTTACCTAAAAAATAAATAAAACCAGTGAAACCCACAACTATAAAAATACCAATCTACCTACCGCTTCATCTTATCAATAATCAAGAGGTCCATCTCCAACAACCCCCTCAACCATCCAACCATCTAACCATTTAACAATCCAGCCATCCAACCATCCCATCAATTACTTATAATTCCGCTGTGTAGGCTTGATCACCTCGTAGTTCAGCATTTCTTTATGCAGTTCCCAGTCGTGTTCATTTTTGTACTGCCAGGCTGCTACATACATAAAGTTGGCATCATCACGCAATGCTTCGCCATCGGGTGTCTGGTACTCTTCACGGAAATGACCGCCACAGCTTTCATTGCGGTGAAGGGCATCGATACACATCAGTTCCCCCAGCTCAATAAAGTCTGCCACACGGCCTGCTTTATCCAGTTCGGGATTGAACTCATTGATGCTGCCGGATATTTTTACATCAGTCCAGAATTCTTTTTTCAGCTGGCGTATTTCCTCGATGGCCTCTTTCAGGCCCTGTGCAGTACGGCCCATACCGCATTTGTTCCACATGATCTTACCCAGGCGTTTATGCAGGCTTTCCACGGTTTGGTTGCCTTTAATGTTCATCAGGGTATTGATTCTTTCTTTCACTGCATTCTCTGCTTCAACAAAAGCCGGGTGATCGGTAGAGATGGGTTTGTTGTAAATTTCATCAGCCAGGTAATTACCAATAGTATAGGGGATCACGAAATAGCCATCCGCAAGGCCCTGCATCAGTGCAGAGGCGCCCAGCCTGTTGGCGCCGTGATCACTGAAATTGGCTTCGCCCAGGGCATAAAGACCGGGAACAGTGGTCATCAGCTCATAATCCACCCATATACCGCCCATGGTATAATGCACCGCAGGATAGATGCGCATAGGTACTTCATAGGGATTTTCGCCGGTGATCTTTTCATACATATCGAAAAGGTTACCATATTTTTCTTTCACTACATCCAGTCCATGATGCCTGATCTCTTCTGCAGATGGGTTGTCGATACCATGTTTGCCGCATTCAATTTTGCCGTAGCGTTCAATGGCCTCAGCATAATCGAGGTATACAGCCTGTTTGGAAGTGCCTACACCATAACCCGCATCACATCTTTCTTTGGCTGCCCTGGATGCCACATCGCGGGGTACCAGGTTACCAAAGGCCGGATACCTTCTTTCCAGGTAATAATCCCTCTCTTCTTCGGGTATTTCATTGGGTTTACGGGTATCGTCTTTCTTCTTGGGCACCCATATACGGCCGTCGTTACGGAGCGATTCAGACATCAGTGTAAGTTTCGACTGGTATTCGCCTGAAACAGGGATACAGGTAGGGTGGATCTGTGTATAACAGGGGTTACCGAAATACGCACCTTTTTTATGTGCTTTCCATGCTGCAGTCACATTGCTGCCCATGGCGTTGGTGCTCAAATAAAATACGTTGCCATAACCACCACTGCAGAGCAATACGGCATGACCGAAATGTCTTTCCAGCGCACCGGTGATCAGGTTGCGGGCAATGATACCGCGGGCTTTGCCATCTACAATCACCAGGTCGAGCATCTCATGGCGGGAATACATTTTTACATTACCCAGTGCGATCTGGCGTTCCAGTGCCTGGTAGGCGCCAATAAGCAATTGCTGCCCTGTTTGGCCTGCTGCATAAAAGGTTCGCTGTACCTGTGTACCACCGAAAGAGCGGTTGCTGAGCAAACCGCCGTATTCACGGGCAAAAGGAACACCCTGTGCCACGCACTGGTCAATGATATTACCACTTACTTCGGCCAGGCGGTGAACATTGGCCTCACGGGCACGGTAATCACCACCTTTAATAGTATCGTAAAACAAACGGAAAACGGAATCACCATCGTTCTGGTAGTTTTTGGCGGCATTGATACCACCCTGGGCTGCGATGGAATGCGCGCGGCGCGGGCTATCCTGGAAGCAGAAAGCTTTTACTTTATAACCCAGTTCGCCCAGCGATGCTGCTGCCGATGCGCCGGCCAAACCGGTGCCTATCACAATCACTTCCAATTTGCGTTTATTGGCGGGGTTTACCAGTTTGCAATGGCCTTTGTACTCGGTCCATTTATCTTCCAGCGGTCCGGCAGGTATTTTAGCATCTAACATAAACCAGCTATTTAAAATAATGTAGAATGAATAACCAGGTTTGATCAAACGCCGGTTATAATATTTTGAATCTTGTTATTATAAAAATGGAAAAGAACTGATCGCCATGGAGGCAATGGCTTATTTAATCCAGCCCAGGTACATGCTGATGGGCATCATGGCAAAAGCCAGCGGAACAATAATGGAAAACGCAAAGCCCAGGCCCCTCAGCATAGTGATATATCTTTTATTGTGTACACCCATTGTTTTGAAGGCGCTTAAAAAACCATGTGCCAGGTGATAGCCCAGCGAAATACAACCCAGTACATACACCACTACTACCCATAGTTCAGTAAATGTTACCTGCATCAGCTTATACAGGTTATGTACCTGGATGCCATTGGGCATTGTAACTTCTTCCATGGTGCCAAAACGGGAGGGGCCCCAGAAATGCACCAGGTGAATGATCAGGAAAAGCAATACCAGTGTACCCAGCAGCCCCATGCTGCGGCTGTACCATTTGCTGCCTTTGCTATAGCTGACAGCATAAGCGGTACCTCTTTTGCTGCGGTTGGATGCTTCCAGCATCAGGCCCTGCACAATATGCAGGATGAAAAATACAAACAGACCCACTTCCAGGATACGGGGAATAACATTCGCTCCCATGAAATTGGCTGCCCTGTTAAACATTGTTCCTCCATCATTGGCCCAGATACAGGCATTGAGGCCAACATGCACGATCAGAAAAAGAATCAGGAATATTCCGGTTAACCCCATTGTTAATTTCCTGCCTACAGAAGAAGAAAAAACTTGTTTCCAGGTCATATGACGAGATATTTGTGAATAAATTCGGTGCAAAGGTAGCACACGATCGCCAGTTTACGATTTTTGGCAAAAATATATTTTCAGGAAGTTTTGATAATTCAATATGAAAAATCGGTGTAATGCGGTGCAAACGTTTCCGCATAAAACAGCGGCCTTGTGCTTTTTTCCGTTCATACCAAAACTGCTGGTAATTGTGGCAGTTGTATAGTAAATTTGAAACATGCTTAAATTGCTCAGCATTTTATGGAACAGCTTCCGCATGGCTTTGCAGGAGCTGAAAGTGAACAAACTGCGTACTTTTCTCTCGCTTTTTGGTATTACCATCGGTATTTTCTGCATTATCGGGGTGCTGGCAACGGTGCATAGCCTGGAAAATAAGGTGCAAAGCGATGTTCAATCACTGGGCTCCAATACTATTTATATAGATAAGTGGGAGTATTCCGGCGGACCGGACTATCCCTGGTGGAAATTTGTAAACCGCCCTCTTCCCAAGTATGATGAAGTAAAATTTATAAGGGAAAAAAGTACGTTGGCCGAATATATCAGCTATTTCAACAGTACTTCTGCCAACCTCAGTTACCAGGATAACCAGCTGAATAATGTAAGTATTTATGGCATCTCGGAAGATTTTAATAAAATACAAACCATAGATATCGGCTATGGCCGTTACCTGAATGAATCTGAATTTCTGCGTGGTAACCCTGTTTGTGTTATCGGCTATGAAAATGCCGAGCAATTATTCGGCAGTGCCGAAAGGGCAGTTGGTAAACAGTTGGCTTTTGACAAAAAAACGGTTACCGTTGTTGGCGTTATTGCCAAACAGGGCCAGGGATTAATCGGCAGTGGGTTCGATTATGATCACAGCATGATCCTTTCTTACCGGTTTTATGCCAGTATTTATGATGTAAACGGCACCAGCTCGCAGCCGTTTATTATGGTGAAGGGAAAAGACAAAGTGCCCAGCACCGCCCTGGTGGATGAACTGAAAGGGATCATGCGCCAGATCAGGAAATTAAGTCCCTCACAGGAAGATAATTTTGCATTGAACGATGTAAACCTGTTCAGTGAACAGGTGAGTGGCTTTTTTGGTACGGTGAATATCGGTGGCTGGGCAATTGCCGGCTTATCACTGATAGTAGGTGCATTTGGTGTGGCCAATATCATGTTTGTTACAGTGAGGGAAAGAACCAGCCAGATAGGTCTTAAAAAAGCCATCGGTGCTAAAAGCAAAACCATTCTTACCGAGTTCCTGCTCGAAAGCGCGTTTCTCTGCATCATCGGCGGAGTGATAGGGCTTATACTGGTTTGGTTGCTTACTACTATTCTCAGCGGCGTACTGCCGTTTCCCATAGTGATCGCGGGTAATATTGTTATACTTGCTTTTTCCATTTGTGTGGCACTGGGTATTTTATCGGGTATTATCCCGGCATCGATCGCTGCTAAAATGAACCCGGTGGTAGCTATCCGTTCTAAATAACAGCATATGCCAGTGGCAGGATGTCCATTCATGGCGTAAAATATTTTATCATACAGCCAGGCAGCCGCCTGGCTTTTATTATTTAAGAAGCAGAGCCGCATTTTGTTTGAACTTTACTGTTCAGGGATGTGTTGCAGGGATGGAGTATCACAGCAGTAAATGAAAGGCATTATGGTTAAGCTTTTTCTGGAACAGCTGGGGCGTTATGTACAGATGCTGATGATGATGGTGCATAAGCCCGAGAACAAACAAATGTACTGGCGGTCATTTATGCAGCAATGTGTAGAAACAGGGCTGGAAACAGTATGGATCATCCTGGTCATTGCTGTTTTTCTCGGGATGGTGATCACGTTGCAGATGGTGTACATGATGCCCGCATTGGCAGTGCCCAGGGCACTGATCGCAACCGCATCACGCGATTTTATTGTGCTGGAACTGGCCCCCACAGGTATGAGCGTGGTAATGGCCGCCGTGATTGGTTACCGCATTGCAGCAGAACTGGGAAATATGCAGCTGACAGAACAGGTAGATGCGCTTGAAATGATGGGTATTAATACAAGGGCTTATCTTATTATGCCAAGGCTGATGGCCTGCCTGTGTATGATACCCTGCTTAATTATTTTCTCAATAGCCGCCAGTCTTGCGGCTGGCTGCTGGATAGGCGGGTTAACAGGCTCTGTTCCCCGGGAAGATTATCTGCGCGGGCTCGCCATCGATTTTCATCCTTATAATTTCTTGGTGGCACTGGTAAAAACCCTGGTGTTTTCTTTTCTTATTGCCAGTGTATCTTCTTTTTTCGGTTATTATGCCGGAGGCAACACGCTGGCCGTTGGCAAAGCTGCCACCCGTGCAGTAACATTTAACTGTGTACTGATACTGGCCGCCGATTATACCATCACAGCGCTGATGCTGTAAAGTAAAACCTGCTATGCTGCGGCTCAATAATCCGGTATATCTTTGCACCGTGAAAAAACAAACCTGTATTCTCGCTATTGAATCTTCCTGCGATGAAACCAGTGCCGCCATTTGTGTGGATGGAAAAATATTATCCAATTATATTGCCAACCAGGCGGTGCACGAAAAATATGGTGGTGTGGTGCCCGAGCTGGCCAGCAGGGCCCATATGCAGAACATTGTGCCTGTGGTGGATGTGGCTGTTAAACAGGCCGGGGTAAGTCTTGATCAGCTGGATGCCATTGCCTTTACACAGGCGCCGGGCCTTATCGGCAGCCTGCTGGTGGGGGCGCAGTTTGCCAAATCGCTGTCGCTGGCCCTGCAAAAGCCGCTGATAGCGGTGCATCATATGCAGGCACATGTGCTGGCGAATTTAATTGAAACACCTCAACCTTCTTTTCCGTTTTTGTGTTTAACAGTAAGTGGGGGGCATACACAGATCGTGCTGGCCCGCTCGCCGCTCGACCTGGAAGTGATCGGCGAAACCATTGATGATGCGGCGGGAGAGGCATTTGATAAAACGGCCAAACTGCTGGGGCTGCCTTATCCCGGCGGGCCGCTGATCGATAAGTATGCCAGGCAGGGTAATCCTGAAAAATTTACCTTTGCAGAACCACAGATGCAGGAACTGGATTTTAGTTTCAGCGGACTGAAAACATCGGTATTGTATTTTTTGCAGGCGGAAACCAAAAAAGATCCGCAATTTATAGAGAACAATCTTTACGATCTCTGTGCATCCATACAGGCAACCATTATCCGTATCTTACTGAAAAAGTTAAAAAAAGCCGCTGTACAAACCGGTATCAACCAGGTATGTATTGCCGGTGGTGTAAGTGCCAACAGCGGCTTGCGTACAGCTTTGCAGGAAGCAGGAAAAAAATATGGATGGTCCACATTTATTCCGCCTTTCCAGTACTGTACCGATAATGCAGCGATGATTGCCATTACTGCCTATTATAAGTTTATGGCAGGTGAGCTGGCCGATTTATCTGTGAGCCCCGCAGCACGTGCAGAATGGTAGTTACAAATCTGGCATTTCAATTGTATGTAATACAAAAACCAAACCCGCATACCTTTTTTGCTGAAAACGCCAGTATGCTGGTTACCATTGTCCATTAAAAAACAACTATTCAATGAAACGTAATTTTTTGCTTTCCGCCCTGGCTGCTTTGTTCCTGATGGGCATAGCTGCCTGCTCTACCGTTAAAGGGTTAACCAATGCCGATAAAAAAGGCTTTACCGGTACCTGGACTTTAACTTCCATCACTTTTGACGGCATGCCTGCCAATACCAAATTCAAAGCAACCGTATTTGATGATGTGGCTTATTCCTGCTTAACCAACAGTACCTGGACACTGCCGGGCAATGGCAATGGTTCTTATATCGTTAATTCATCTGATGCCGATTGTGCTGCAGGCACACGTACCATTGTATGGTCTATACAAAACGACAATGGTTTACAATATTTCCAGTTTAAAAGGGTAGATGGTGGGGTGAAAGCCAAAACAGTGACCAGTGGTTACCGCATGCAGGTTAGCAGTGTTACCGCTAATTCTATGATACTGCGTTCACCTGTTGATTTTGAAGGAAAGAACGTTTATATCGTTTATAATTTTACCAAGTAAACCGGCTTTTATATAAAAGCAATATGCCTGTTCGCAGAAAGAACAGGCATATTTTTTTGCACCCGCATACCGTGACGGCTGTTTTATTCTTCACCTGTATTTATAAAGAATCGTTTTTACATCTCCATAATAACCCCCACCGAATAATAAAAGATGCACCATCAGGGGATATAGCTGGCATAAAGCGATCCGCTCACGCCAGTTTTTTTCCAATGGGTAGGCTTCCTGGTAAAAATGATAGAATGCCTGGTCAAAACCGCCAAACAACAAGCTCATGGCGATATCCATTTCCCTATGCCCGTAATATACAGCCGGATCAAAAATAGCGGCACGATTACCGGTAGTGCACAGGTAATTGCCACCCCACAAATCGCCATGCAATAATGCCGGTGGTTCTGCAGGGAAATAATGGTGCAATCTGGCACAAACCTGTTCTGCCGCCTGCACATCAGCCTCATCAAAAAGGCCTGCATCAAAGGCTTGCTGTGCCAGGGGCAAAATCCGTTGGGTAGCATAAAATGCAGCCCAGTTGTCATGATGCTGGTTCGGTTGCGGTAAGCGACCAATATAATTGCCGGTAGCAAGCCCGAACTGTGTTGCCGTATGGCGGTGCAAAGCTGCCAGCCCTAATGCAAAGGTTTGCCAGAAAGGCGGATGGTATCTTTCTTTTTCCAGCCAGTTCAGCACCAGGAATTTCACCTGTGTTGTTTGTCCGTACAAAACCGGCACCGGCACCGTTAGTTCTTGCCCCGCTGCAGCCAGCAGCTGCAGGCCCTCGGCTTCCCTGTTAAAAAAATCACCGGGGCAATCCCGGTTCAGTTTAACAAAAAAGCGGCCCTGATCAGTGTCCAGGCAATATGCCTGGCTGATATCGCCGCCTGTTACCTGGTTCACCTGCTTCAACCGCAGGACGGTTTGTAAATGGGTCGATAGTCGCAGTATTAATTCATCAAAAACAGCCTGCATGCAGTGAATGTTTTTATCGCTGACCACCAAAGCGATCAGCCGGCTAAAAATAAATAAAGCGCGGCATCTTTGCCACGCTTCAGTGATAACATAGTGTTAGTGTTTTTTAAAATACTGTATTTCCCGTTCATGCTTCCTGGCTGCTTCCAGTGAATCGAATGTGCCCAGGTTACGGCGTTTGTTTGTTTTGGGATCTTTTTTTCTTGAATAGATGCGGTATTCGCCTGATTTCAGTTTACGTATCATAACAACATATTTAAATGAAACAATAGGCTGCAACATGGCCGGTATACTGCATAACCGGCACAATCGCTGTGCCAGTTTGCAGATAAAAAGCCGGGAACATACCAGGAACAGAAGTGCAGGAACCTGTTTTCCTGCTTAATTTTAACTTTCGTAAAACGAATAATAGCTGCGCAATGGATACAACTGTTATTGTTATCGGGGGAGGAGCTGCAGGCTTACTGGCTGCTGCTGATATAAGCGCTGCAGGTAAACGGGTAATATTGCTGGAAGCGAGGCCACAGACGGGCGGACGGATGTTCAGCCTGCATCCGGATGACTTTGAGCAAACAATAGAAGCCGGTGCTGAATTTATACATGGTGCATTGCCGCTTACCCGGCAGCTGCTGGAAGAAGCGGCTATCCCATACGCACAGGTAAAAGGAAAAATGCTGCAGGTAAAGGAAGGGCATTTTTCTGCACAGGAGAATTTTATTGAAGGCTGGGATGAACTGATAGAAAAAATGGCCACACTGGAAAACGATATGCCGCTGGCTGATTTTCTGCAGCAGTATTTCAATGAACCACGGTTTGAAGCATTGCGGCGCTCTGCCCGCGGTTTTGCAGAAGGGTTCGATCTGGCAGATATACACCGGGTGAGCACAAAAGCATTGTACAGGGAATGGAGCCAGGAAGAAGGCGATGAACAGTACAGGGTAACCGGTGGTTATGGCAGGCTGGTAGACTACCTGCACCGGAAATGCCTGCAGCAGCAGGTACATCTATACACAAATGCCGCGGTAAAAAAGATCAGCTGGCAACCTGCACAGGTAACTGTTGATACACACGATGGCCGGCAGTATACAGGCAGCCGGGTATTGCTCGCAGTGCCGCTACCGGTTTTACAGGATGCCATGCCGGAAGAAGAAAAGCTGCTGCTGGCACCGGAGTTGCCTGCTTACCGGCAGGCCGCTATAACAATCGGCTATGGTAATGTGACCAAGCTGATGCTACAATTTAAACAAGCTTTCTGGACACAGTACCGCGATGATGCTGGTTTCCTGTTCACCGGCGGCGATATTGCTACCTGGTGGACACAGTCGCCCAATGGCAATGCGCTGCTCACCGGCTGGCTGGGCAGTGGTGCTTCGGCAGTATTTGCCCGGGCAACAGAGCAGGCTATCTGCATGGCCGGCATCCGGTCGCTCGCCACGGCTTTCCATCTGCCCGAGGCCGTGCTGAAAGAGGCATTGCAAAGCTGGTATGTGATCAACTGGTCAAAACAGCCGTTTATCAGGGGCGGTTACAGTTATGATACACCCGGTACAGCAGCTGCCAGGCAATTGTTGAACACGCCGGTGGCCAATACTATTTTCTTTGCGGGGGAAGCCCTGTATGCCGGCCAGGCGCCGGGTACGGTAGAAGCTGCACTGGTAAATGGCAGGGCTGCTGCGCAAAATATACTGGCTGCAGGCTGAAATACTGCTGTTATATCATTGTTATATTGGCCGCAGGCCGCTGCAAACTGCTCAAACTGAACGATTTTCAAATCTTATACAAGTGGCGATAATGCCTGCTGCGAAACAGTTGAAGCTGTTTGCAAAAGCTTATCTTTGCCGCTCGAAAAAACAAGGAGCAACGCATGATCAGTGTTAAAAATGTTACCCTGGCTTATGGCAAACGCGTGTTGTTTGATGAGGTGAACCTGAATTTCGTTAAAGGAAATTGTTATGGTGTGATCGGGGCCAATGGTGCTGGTAAATCTACTTTCCTGAAGATCCTGAGCGGAGAAATTGATCCCAATAAAGGTTCAATTGATATTACCCCCGGCGAACGGATGGCTGTATTAAAACAGAACCAGTTTGAATTTGATGAAGTCTCTGTGCTGAATACCGTGCTTATGGGCCACAAAAAAATGTGGGAAGTGATGCAGGAAAGAGAAACCATTTATGCCAAAGCCGATTTCAGTGAAGAAGATGGTATGCGTGCTGCAGAACTGGAAGCAGATTTTGGTGAAATGGGCGGTTATGAAGCAGAGAGCAATGCCTCCAGCTTCCTGAGCAGCCTGGGTGTGAAAGAAGATTTTCACCAGAGCCTGATGAAAGACATTCCCAGCAACATGAAAGTGCGTGTACTGCTGGCCCAGGCTTTGTTTGGTAATCCTGATATATTGCTGCTCGATGAGCCTACCAACGGTCTTGATATTGAAACCATCGGCTGGCTGGAGAATTTCCTGGCCGATTATGAAAACATTGTACTGGTAGTTAGCCATGATCGTCACTTTCTTGATGCGGTATGTACGCATGTAGCTGATGTGGACAGGCAGAAGATCAAAATATTTACCGGCAACTATACCTTCTGGTACGAGAGCTCACAACTGATGAGCCGCCAGCTGGCAGATAAGAACAAGAAAGTGGAAGAAAAACGCCAGGCCTTACTGGATTTCATCGCACGGTTCAGTGCCAATGCCTCCAAATCGAAACAGGCTACTTCCCGTAAAAAAGCATTGGAAAAACTGACCATCGAAGAAATTGAACCCAGTAACCGCCGTTATCCCGGTATCATCTTCCAGCCGCTGCGTGAAGTGGGCAACCAGATACTGAATGTTGAAAACCTGAATAAAAGCGTGGATGGCCGTGTGCTGTTCGATAAAGTAAATTTCAGTGTGAGCAAAGGCGAGAAGATCGCATTTCTCAGCCGCGACCCGCTGGCCGTTACCGCATTTTTTGAAATTATCAACAACAATCTGCAGGCCGATAATGGTAAGTTTGAATGGGGCACCACTATTACCAAGGCATACCTGCCACTGGAGAACAGTGAGTTTTTCGGTGAGGGACTAAGCCTCATCGACTGGCTGCGGCAATTTGTTCCGCCGCATGTAACAGATGCTGATGAGCCTTTCCTGCGTGGGTTCCTGGGTAAGATGCTGTTCAGCGGCGATGATATTATGAAGAAGACCAATGTGCTGAGCGGTGGCGAAAAAGTGCGCTGCATGATCAGCCGTATGATGTTGCAGAACCCCAACCTGATCGTACTTGACCAGCCCACCAACCACCTCGACCTGGAAAGCATTCAAAGCTTCAACGAAGGTTGTAATATGTTCCCGGGAATAGTGCTGCTCACTTCACATGACCATACATTTATGCAAACTGTGGCAACCAGGGTAATTGAATTAACTCCCAAAGGTGTTATCGACAGGCTGATGACCTTTGATGAGTATATGGAAGATGCCAGGGTGAAACAACTGCGGGAAGAAATGTACAAATAAGCGGCAGCCGGTAATTCCCGGTGGATTAACGCATGCTGTTGAAAGAAGCTTTCCCGAAAACTTCTTATTTTCATAGAATAACGAGTGGGTCGCACTGCAAGGAGCGGCCCACTCAGTCATTAAAAAATACCTGCTTGAATCAACCTGAAGTAGCGATCGTTATTCTGAACTACAATGGCCGGCGTTACCTGGAGCAATTTCTGCCATCTGTACTGGCTTCCGTTTATACCAATAAGCGGGTGATCGTTGCTGATAATGCTTCAGCAGATGATTCGGTCAGCTTTCTCCGGGAAAATTTTCCTTCTGTAGAACTGATATTGCTTGACCAGAACTATGGGTTCACTGGTGGTTATAACAGGGCTTTACAGCAGGTGCACAGTGATTATTATGTATTGCTGAACTCTGATGTGGAAGTAACACCGCACTGGATAGAACCTGCTATCAACTGGCTGGAGAAAGATGCTTCCTATGCAGTATGCCAGCCCAAACTGCTGGCTTATCACAATAAAGATCATTTTGAATATGCAGGCGCTGCCGGTGGCTGGATCGATCACCTGGGCTATCCTTTTGCCAGGGGACGCATTTTTGAAGCGCTGGAAAAAGACCTGGAGCAATACAATACCATTCAGCCTGTATTCTGGGTTTCCGGCGCGGCAATGTTTATCAAGGCCAAAGTGTACCATGAAGTAGGGGGGATGGATGAATACTTCTTTGCCCACCAGGAAGAGATCGATATGTGCTGGCGTATTCAGCTGGCGGGCTACCAGTTGTTCTGCTGCCCGGCTTCAAAAGTGTATCATGTGGGAGGCGGTACCCTGCCCAAGGGGCACCGCAAAACCTTTCTCAACTTCCGCAATAACCTGGTGATGCTGATGAAAAACCTGCCGGCAAAAGAACGATACTGGAAAATTCCTTTTCGCATACTGCTCGATATATTGTTTGCTTTTAAATGCCTGCTGAGCGGCGATGCGGGCAGTTTCCGTTCTATTTTCAAAGCGCACCAGGCAGTGCTGCAATGGCTCAGGCATAAACAGGCATACCAGGCTTATTTCCCCGGGCATACAAAACCAATGAAAAAACTCACGGGAGTACTGCAGGGTTCACTGGTTTGGGCTTATTTCATCCGCCGTAAAAAACGATTTACAGAAATTGTTCGGCAGAAGTAGGCAATAATTAATTCTTCACCCTTATTTTTGCAAAGCAATACCAGAAGCATTATGTCATACGAAGTTGAAAATTACAAAGAGAAAGATATCCGGTATAACAGGGTTAGCTCATCCCGTTTTATTTTTTATGTGACCTTCTTCTGTTATATCGCATTTATACTGGGTGGCTGCTACCAGCTATATAAAAACCATTACAAAGGCAAGCCTGATATTGAAATTCAGGGAAGCACCAAATACACACCTGAATACAAGTAAAAAAAGTTGCAAAAAAATTTTGCAGTCAGCTAAAGAATCCTATTTTTGCACTCCCAATCAACAATGACAGAAACGAAATAACCTGTTGAAGTTGAGAAGGTTAGAAACAAAAAGTTCTTTACGAAAGATATAAGCGGAAGTAGCTCATTTGGTAGAGCACGACCTTGCCAAGGTCGGGGTGGCCGGTTCGAGCCCGGTCTTCCGCTCAAACAGAAAATCCCGCCAAAAGCGGGTTTTTTTTTCGCAAGACTGCCCTGGTGGTGGAATTGGTAGACACGCAGGACTTAAAATCCTGTGACCCGAAAAAGGTCGTGCGGGTTCAAGTCCCGCCCGGGGCACTGAACGTTAAGCAGTTATGATATCTTATCATGATTGCTTTTTTTATGCGCTTCATTCAAATCTTATTGGTCGCTATTATAGGTGTTGATAATTATATCGACAGTATATAGGATCAAAACCAAAACTTACACTATTTAATTATTCATCCTAAGTATTCCTAAGTATTTACGTTGCTGCAGGCCATGAGCTTCCGTATAAGGGGAATGAAATGGCCCGTTAATAAAATAAAACTATTTTGCCAGGGCTGCCTGAAAAGCAGCTTCCTTTCTGCGTTGTTTGCGTGTTCTGCGAGAAGATTCTTTTTCGTTCAGCACTATTGGCTTGCTGCTATAACTGGCAACCGGGGTTAGTAGCTTCACACCACTGGTTAATGCGGTTTAAAAGCATAAAACCTTACCCAGTCAATTTCCATTTCCACAGGCAGGTCGCCGGCATGTATGCTGCCCACCCAATTGCCGCCCAACTGCATATCTAATAGGAGATAGTGTTTATGTTCTGTGTAAGGGAACTGGCCCTGTTTATCAGTCTGTATCCTGGGATAGGCAAAGGTTCTTTTATCATTGACATAAAACACCAGGCTGTCAGGGTATTTTTCTACGGCGTAGGTATTGAAATCATGCAGATCGATTTTAGCGGTTCCTCCATGCGGGGGATGATCTTTTATTCCCAGTGTTAGTGTGTAATAAGAATGTACGGTCTGGTAAACGATGCTGTCATAATTCAAGTGCTCCATGATATCAATTTCACCACCACCGGGCCACTGGCTGTTCTCTGCCAGCAGCCAGAATGCAGGCCATGCACCTTTTGCACCATTCAGCCTGGCCCTTATTTCCAGGCGGCCAGGGCCAAAAGCCATCTTCCCCTTTGTGTATACACCGCCGGTTAAATAGGCGGAGGTATCGGAAGACTGGTTGTTGTTCCTGATACCGCGTAATACCAACTTGCCATCGCGCATGGCATAGCAGCTGTCAACATCACTCATATGACGGTTCCAGTCGCTGTTGCCACGCGGAATTTTTGACCATACCAGGCTGTCAAAGCCCTGGGATTGATCAAAATTTTCTTCCCAGTCGGGCGCCCCGCGCTGTGTGCGTGCCACGGGCTGCTTGGCACAGGCATAAACCACCAATAACAGGGCGTATATGCAATAATGTTTTTTCATTTGACTGATATTTGATCCATCAACTTTGTATCATGCTTCTGGCGCAGCCATTACAAATACGGCTTCGGCCGATGATGATTAAGCTGTGAATCTAAGAAAAGAATAAATCCAAAACTAAACCAGCAATCTTTTCTAACTAATGTTATCGCACAATAATTATACATTATTAATATTTATAATATTATTTAATGAAATATTATAAGATGGAACTGGCATGATTATTTAGGATTGGTCGTTTTTGTTTCACCCTTCCAAGCAGTCCATTACATGAAAATGAAAAAACTTGCGCAGCTCCTGGTTAACCAGCTTGGCTTAAGTACTGAGAATGCCCTGGCGTTGATCAAAGACTATGAAGATGTGTCCATTAAAAAAGGTGCTTTCCTGGTAAAAAAAGGAGAGATACCCAGGCATTATTATTTTGTAGAAAGCGGCGTGTTCAGGTATTACAAGATCAATTCAATGGGAAAAGAATATACCATCCAGTTTGCGCCGGAATACTGGTTTGTTGGCGATTATGTGAGCAAGATAAACAGAACCCCAACCCCTTTCTTTATACAGGCGCTGGAAAACAGTACTGCGATCAGGCTGGAAGAAGATTTTATCACTGCTGTGTTCAACCAGCATCCCAATGTTCCTGGTGTTACCAAGTTTTTCTTTCACAACCATATTGCCCATCTGGAAAACCGTGTGAACCAATTGTTGAGCTATTCTGCTGAAGAGCGGTATCTTAATTTTTTAGAAACATTTCCCGGTCTTAGTGCAAAAGTTTCACAGGTTATGATCGCCACTTATTTGGGTATCACACCCGAAAGCCTGAGCAGGATCAGGAGGGAAATGGCAGGTAAAAGGGAAGATCAGCAAATATCATAAAACCAGGTCATGCAGGGGTGGGTAAGCGGCAATGGTATTAGTCCCTGCCCGCTTTTTTAATCAACTTATGCCAGTACCTGGCCTCACACCTGTATATGGCGGATTCGCCGGTTTTTATATTTGTTTTTTTAATATCATAATATTTTACCTGTATCTGAAACGGTTCATCATCGACAAGCGGGTCGTAAGCTGTTGTGTAGGTCACGATGGTTTTAACTATCCGGTAGTTGTATCTGTTCAGGATGAATTCTGCTAAAAGACCGGTCAATGTAACACACATAGAAGGGTAATATTTGAACAGCATGTTATGCAGGCTTTTACAAGTAAGTGCTTGCTGTTAAAACAATCCCGCAATAAAATCCCCTATTGTTCCCGGAAAAAATTAATGGCCGCAACCGGAAAGCAATGAAAAGCATACATCCGGCATCATTTTTACCTCGAAGCCAGGCAGAGCAAGGTATGCTATTCAACACCCCATTCGCTTCTCATAGCTATACACCCAGGTTGCTAGTTATAACGGCAAGCTAATAGCGCTGAGCTACAGGGAATTTATCCCGCAGAACACGCAGGAGGGAAGTTACCTTTTCAGGATGGCCTGGCCAAACAATTTATGCTATTTAACGGGCCATTCCACCCCATAGCCCGAAGCGCATGGCTTGCGGCTATAAAAAACACCGGTTATCCCGTAAGTTCACTGCTCACCGTACCCACCCACCGCGGTTATGGGTTCTTGTTTGGTTCAGTGCAGGAATGAACCAATTGTCCAGGATCAGCTGGTATAATTTTCCTGCAAAAACGCGGTAGGCAGAAAGATTACCGGGTTTGGCCAAAAAACTATCGGCACCGGCAGCAGTGCATTTTGCGGCTGTAGCAGTACTATCTGCCGTGGAAGTGATCACCAGGGGAACAATTGAATATTGCGCACTGCTTTTTAACGCACCGGCAATTTCGTAACCATTCATGCCTGGTAAATTGATATCAGAGAGAATGATATCCGGCAGTTGCTGTTCATGCTGTTTCAGCCAGCTGAATAACTGTTTCCCATTGAACAGCATGGCTGCAATATCGAACAGGCCGCTTTCTTCAAATCCTTTCTTCATAAAATTTTGTTCGTCCTCATCGTCTTCAACGATCAGTAACATAAATCTCTTCATGACAGGAAGTTTTTCTTTAGTACAATAAAATAGAGGACGGACAAAGCCACAATTCCGGAGAAAGGATAAAAAATGAGGTTATTGGGGGAACTGAAAAAAGGCTTGTTGAATTTTAACCCCTTTTATTGGCAGCCGTTTGTAAACAGCCACTGCAATATGCTTATTTTTTTGATAAATGGGCAAATAATAAATGATGAGTTGGTAAAAAACTGTTTCTGCGGTTAGCCACCCTTGCTTCCCGTGCGCAGCGTTGACTGCCGGATAATCAGTTGTGTAGCCAGTGATTCATGAACAGGGCTGCTGCTGCCCTGCAATTGATTCAGCAGGATGCGCATGGCAACACGGCCCATTTCTGCTACGGGCTGCGCAACGGTTGTAAGGGCGGGTTCTATAACAGATGCCATGGGGTCGTCGCTGAAGCCAGCCACACCCAGCGCTGCAGGTATCCGGATATGGTGCTGCTTTGCAAACAACATCAGTTGTATTGCCGTGGGGTCGTTTACGCAGAATATGGCATCGGGTTTACTACGTTGTTTAAACAATTGTGCGGCGCATATCCAGGCCCCGTTTTTGGAAAGATCGCTGTGTACAACCAGGTTTTTCTTAAAAGGTAAACCGTATTTTTTTAGTGCATCCCTATAACCGTTCAGCCGGTTCTGGCTGAGGCGGAGCTGGGGTGGGCCGCCGATATGTGCGATACGCTTATACCCATTGCAGATTAAATGCTCTACTGTTTTGAAAGCGCCTTCATAATCATTTACCAGCACCCTGGAAGTATTCATCTCATCACATACCCTGTTAAAAAAAACAACGGGTACGCCGTGGCGTTCAAAGGTTTTAAAATGTTCAAACTTTTTTGTTTCTCTTGTCATGGATATCAGCACCCCTTCTACACGGTTGGCCAGCAATACCTGGGCATTGGCCATTTCTGTTTCATAAGATTCCTGCGATTGGCAGATGACCACATTGTATCCTGCGGCAGAAGCCACTTCCTGTGCACCCATAATCACTGTAGGAAAAAAATAAGTGAGCAATTCCGGTACAATAATGCCGATGGTATTGCTCCTGCTCTTAACCAGGCTTTGTGCCAGCAGGTTGGGCTGGTAATCGAGCTGCCTGGCCATATTCAGTACAGCCTGTCTTGTTTGTTCATTGATATCGCTGTGCTCATGCAGGGCCCGGGACACGGTTGATTTGGATATGTTGAGCGCTTTGGCAATATCCATGATCGTAGCCATATGCTTTTTACCTGTTTCCTGGGTGGGCGCTGCTGCAATAGCGGGCAGGGTAAAATAGCATTTACAGTCTTTGCAATAGTAACGTTGCTTGCCTCTTACCATGCCCGACCGGGCTATGGTGTGTACCTGATTACATTTTATGCAGCGAACCATCGCCATTCGGATACTTTTATTAATTCAGAAACAAATAAAAATAAAACATAAGGCCAACTTTCTTTTCACTATTCCCGCGGCTTCAGTTAATGAACAATTCAACAGCATATGGCTTCAGCCATCGCCTTTTGCTTTTACACCAGCAGTTATGCACCTACCGGTATCGTTTGCGGTATCGTTCCCGGTAGATCTTGTCGGCGAAAAAAATGCTGATTGCATTTTCTGTTTTCAAACTTCAATAACATTGTGCACCGGTTGATGATAAACACCGGCTGATTGTTAACTGCTTCCTGTATATACTAAAGCTGCTTGCATTATGAAGAAAATCTGCGTTTGCCTGCGAATCCTGCATGGTTCTGTTACAGCGTGGCTGCTTGCATTGCTGTTACTGATGAACCCGGGGCTCAGGGCCCAATCCGTCTCCTCTTCTGTATCCGGTAAAGTACTGGACGAAAATGGTAAAGCACTGGCCGGTGCTGCCATTACCATCAAAGGTTCTACCAAAGGCATACTCGCCAACAACGCCGGTGAATTTACATTAAAAGATGTAAAGCCAGGCCAGGTATTGCTGATTTCGTTCCAGGGATATGAAACGGCAACGGTTGAAGTAAATGACCGTGCATCCCTGGTCATTTCCCTTAAGCCAGACATTAATAAATTAAATGATGTATTGGTCGTGGGATATGGTACACAAAAGAAAGTGGCAACCACGGGATCTATCGCTTCTGTTAAAGCGGCAGATATCACACAAACACCGGTGACCAATGTGGCGCGGGGGCTGGCAGCGCGCGCTGCCGGTGTGCAGATCACCCAGAACAATGCCGCGCCGGGTGGTAATATCAGTGTGCGCATACGCGGTACCAATTCTATCAACGGTTCTTCTGAGCCATTGTATATCGTGGATGGCATCCAGATATCGAACAGCGGATCGGTAACAGATGTGAGCCCGCTGTCGACGATTAACCCGAACGATATAGAATCTGTGGAGATATTAAAAGATGCATCGGCTACAGCCATCTATGGTGCCAGGGGGGCTAATGGGGTTATACTCATCAGTACCAAGCGTGGCAAAAGCGGGGCTACGCGTGTGCAGTTTGATACTTACCAGGGAACACAAAGTATCACCAAAAAAATATCGATGCTGAATGCGGCACAGTTCGCCCAGCTGGAGAATGATGTATATAATTCCGCTGTGTATGCGAATCCATCATCCCTGGGAGAAGGAGTGAACTGGCAGGATATTGTTTACCGCAAAGCTGGTATGCAGAACTACCAGCTGGCTGTAAGCGGCGGTTCGGAGAAAACGGTGTTTTCGCTTTCCGGCAATTTTTTTAACCAGGATGGTATTATTATCAAATCAAATTTCAAGCGTTACTCACTTCGTGCAACAATCGATCATACCATCAGCAATCATTTTAAAGTGGGCACCAGCATACTGGGCAGTTACACGATCAACAGCAATATACCCACTGGGATCAATTCTATCGACGGGCCGCTGGTAACGCAAGGTATTGTTGGCGCAACATTGGCTGCACCACCTACGCTGCAGCCTTACAAGCCCGATGGTACCATTTTTCCTTTTGCCGACCAGCTGAATGGCCGCTACCGCGAAGTGGCCAATCCTGTGGGGCTTGCAGAGATACTTAACCAGAATACCATTAAACGAACACTGGCCAATGTATATGCAGAAGCGAAAATAATCAATGGGCTCAGCTACCGTGCTTCTTTTAATGTTGACCTGAGCGGAACATTGAATGATTATTATTCGCCACTGTATATTCTCGGTAAAGCCGAGATCAATGCCAATTCAGGTACAGCATCCAAGGGAAATGTGAACACGACTTCCTGGTTGCATGAAAGCATTCTTACCTATAACCGCAGTTTTGGCGATCATTCTTTGAAGCTTACTGCGGTGTATGCCATTCAAGACAATTTGTACAACAGCAATTCCATTAACGCCAGTGGTTTTCCCAATGATGCCACCACAAACGAGGCACTGGCACTGGCGGTTAACAGAACGGTGAGCAGCAACCGTACAAAGGATGTACTGAGCTCTTATATGGGCCGTGTAAACTATGGCTACCTGAACCGGTATTTTATTGATGTGACAGCCCGTTATGACGGGGCCTCCAAATTCGGCGAAAACCACAAATGGGGCTTTTTCCCGGCAATAGCCGGTGCATGGCGCATTATTGAAGAACCTTTTTTCAGGCACAACGGCATATTCAGCGATCTGAAGCTACGGGCGAGTTATGGTACCACAGGTAATGCAGCCGCTATCGGTCCTTACCAGTCATTGTCGCTGGCTGCACCGGGCAGTAATTACCAGTTCAACCATATTTATACGGTAGGGATCAGTCCATCGGGTATCGCCAATAAAGACCTGCGCTGGGAGAAATCTACCCAAACCAATATTGGCCTGGACATGGGAATACTGGAAGGCAGACTGAACCTGGTAGTGGATTATTACAACAAAAGAACCAATGATCTTTTATTTATCAAGAACCTGCCGTTATCCTCAGGCTACACCTCTATTACTGGCAATTTTGCCAGCATCAGCAATAAAGGGATAGAAATAGCTGCGGATGCGCGCCTGCTTACGGGCAAGCTGAAATGGGATGTCAACGCCAATATTTCTTTCAACAGAAATAAACTGCTTAGCCTGGAAGGTAACCTGAAAGAATATGTGCAGAACCCTTACGTGGTACTGCGGGTGGGCGAGCCACTGGGGATTTTCAAAACCTATGTGTTTGATGGTATTTATCAAACCGGGGAAACAGTGTTGCCCGGTTCAGGCAGCCGTACCGGCGGTGTAAAAGTAGCAGACCTCAACAATGATAAACAGATCACCGGCGATGACCAAACAATTACCGGCAATGCCAATCCCAATTATATATTCGGGTTCTCTACCAGCCTGCGCTATAAAAATTTCGATTTCAGTGCTTTTGTTTCCGGTGTGCAGGGAAACAATATTTTCAACCTGAGCCGTTACACATTTGAAAATGCGCTGGGTGGCCGCAATGTGGTGGCCGGTATGGTAAACCGGTGGTCGCCTGCCAACTCCAATAATGAATATGCAAGCGGGTTCCAGGGCGGGCGTATACCTGTATCTAACCGTTTTGTGGAAGACGGGTCGTTTGTGCGGCTGAAAAACATAACGCTCGGGTATAAGCTGCCGCATATAAAATGGATCAGCAATGCGCGGATATACATTAGCGGGAACAATCTTTTCACTATCACCCGGTACAGTGGTTACGATCCCGAAGTGAACTCTTTTGGCGGCTCTAATGTACTGCTGGGTGTAGACAACCTGGTGTACCCTGTAGCCAGAAGCTTTATTGCAGGATTGCAGGTAGGGTTTTAAACATTGTACTGAACGATCAAATAGCCTGGTATGACAACAAATAAAAACAAACTGTATTTTATCGGTGGCTTATTACTGGCATTGCTGCAAGTGGCATGCAGTAAGCTCACCGAAAAACCGTACGCTTCTATTTTTACGGATAATTTTTACAAAACCGCTGCCGATGCGGAAGCTGCGCTCACAGCGGCTTATGGACCTCTGGCAGATATTTACAGTACTGCCGGCACCTGTGCGGGCGATTTCAGTGCCGACCAGATCTATCCACGCCCGGTAGTGGGTCGGGATACCTATACACTTTTCAGTTATGATGCCAATTATACAACGCAAAAAAGTTTCAGCCGGCAGTTTGAATCACCGGAACAAATATGGCAATCCTGTTATTCCGGTATTGAAAAGGCCAACTGGGTATTGTATAAAGTACCGGCTACCAATATGGATACAGCCCGCAGAACAGTGATACTGGGGGAAGCATTTTACCTGCGCGCTTTTTATCTCTGGTTCCTTACCAAAAATTTCAGGGATGTCGTTGTAAAAACAACACCCAGTGTCAATGCCGATTCTGCTGTTACAGGTAAAACCCTGCAGGCTGGTGTATATAAACAGATCTTCGCTGATCTTGACCAGGCAGTTGCCGCATTGCCTTCTTATTCTGCCAATATTCAAAAAGGCCGGCCTTCAAAGGAAGTGGCGCTGGCACTGTATGCCAAAGCTGCATTGTATATTGGTAACTGGTCAGTGGCGCTGGATAAGGCGAAGATGGTGATCAATTCTGGAAGATATGCCTTGCTGCCCGATGTACGTGATGTATACAATGTGGCTAAAGAAGATGCCGCCAGGCAGGAGAATATGTGGGCTTTTGAATGCGAAAGTGCAACACCCGGTTACAGCACCCAGATCATTGGTTTGTACGGGCCACGCAATAGTGACGGACCGCAGTATGCTGTCAGCTCTTACGGGTCAGCATTTGTATACCAGGCATTCTTCGATTCATTTGACCCCAGGGATAAGCGTAGGCAGCTGCTGGATACCAATTATATCAACAAGCTGGGACAGGTAGTTGCGCAGAAAGATATTACCCCGATCACGCCACATGGCGTATTGCTGAAAAAATACCAGGACCCCAATTCAAATGGAGGAAACGGTGCCATCAATATTCCCATATTCCGCCTGCCCGATGTGTACCTGATCGCTGCAGAAGCGGCAGCCAGGCAAAATGGTGCAACAGCCGAAGCCTATGGTTATATTAAAGTGGTGAGGGATCGGGCCGGGCTGCCCGATCTGCCTGCAGGCTTGGGGCAGGATCAGTTCGTGAATGCTGTATTGCAGGAGCGTAGCTGGGAATTGTTCGGCGAAGGAGACCGTTGGTATGATCTTACAAGGACCAACACTTTTTTGCAGGTGATACCCAAAGCAGTGAACGATGTGTTCCCCCAGCGGAGCCCGCAGGCCAGGAACCGTTATTTCCCGATACCGCTTGATGAAATCAATGCCAACCCTAAGCTGGAGCAAAATCCCGAATGGAAATAAACAAACACCTGTATAGGCTGGTGGAAAGCCCGGAACAAAACAAGTGATGATGTTGAGGATAATAGCCGTTTTTATTTTTTTAAGCATGATGCTTCACGCACAGGCGCAGCGCATAGCCGTGTTCCTGGCAGCCGGGCAAAGCAATGCAGTGGGGCAGGGCGATAGCGCTTTATCTGGCCAGTATCAGTGCGCGCTTGGCTGGGAATACCGGTTTGCCGGCGACAGGCTATTGCCCTTGCATGATCCTGCCGGTAGTGCAGAACTGCATTTTGAAGCAGCACATACAGGCAGTGCATGGCCTGCTTTTGCGAAAGTATACAGCAGTTTAACAGGAAAAAAAGTAGTAATCGTAGCTGCAGCCAGGGGTGGCAGCTCATGCCACCGGAAGGCAGAGCTGGGTGATATGGGTACCTGGGATACTGCGGGGCGCCTGTGTTTGTTTGACAGTGCAATAATAAAAACAAAAGCAGCACTGCGTAAAACAGGTGTACAGCTGAACGGCATCATCTGGGCCCAGGGTGAAAGGGATGCCAATGCCATTAATGCGCACCAGCTTACGGCCGGTGAATACATGCTGGCCCTGCAGCATTTGATAGAGCGTTTCAGGCAGCAGCTGGGTAAGCACCTGCCGTTTTATATTATTCAAACGGGGTATTACCTGAATCATCCGCAGGAAGGCTTTGATACGGTAAGGCATGCGCAGCAATTGCTGTCAGCAAAAATGGAAAAAGTATACATCGTGTACAGCGATACCCACCTGTTTAAAGAGAAAAACTGGATGAAAGATGAAATACATTATAACCAGGTTGCATTGAATGCCATTGGTGAAACGATCGCTAAGAACATTGCAGAGAAAAAAACGAACCAATAAAACTGATACCATGCATAAACGGATCCTGATACTGTTGCTTTTATTACCACTATTATCAATAGCCCGCACCGGGAATATTATTTCATTAAATGGCGAATGGTCGTTCGCACTGGATCCGGTTAAGGTGGGCGAAAAAGAGCAATGGTTTTTACCGGATACTGATATACGTTCTTTTGATAAAGTAGCGGTGCCGCATTGTTTTTCTACTGATCCCCGTTATGCTTTATACACCGGTACCGCCTGGTATTTCAGGCATTTCAATGCTCCTGCGGTTGATGCCGGGCATCATATATTTATCCGGTTTGATGCGGTTTTCTATAAAACAAAAATATGGCTGAATGGCAAGCCTGTGGGTACACACGAAGGAGGTTACACTGCTTTTGAACTGGATATTACCAATTACCTGCAATCCGCTAACACGCTGGTACTGCAGGTAGACAACAGCTGGGATACCACTACGATACCTGGTGCTAAAACAAAAGTGAGCTATTCTGCTGCCAACAACAGCCAGTTATATCCCTGGATCAATTATGGCGGTATTACCAGGCCTGTACAGCTGGTGACCAGGCCGGCCTGTTTTCTGCAGCAGGTGAAAATAACGGCCGATCCTGATCTGAAGAATGGCCAGGCAAGGGTGCAGGTAAAAACGATCGTTAAAAATCTTTCCACGCAGCCGGTGAAGCAGGCTGTTCATGCTGTTGTTTATGAGAACGGCCGTCCTGTTCATACCAGCTTCAGGCCGGTAGAAGCCAAGGTGGAAGCGGGAAGCGAAACAGTGCTTGTGCTGGAGAATACTTTACCTGCCAAAGAAGTAAAGCTATGGAACCAGGATGAACCGCATTTATATACGGCAACAATAACAATGGGCGATGATACGCTTACAACAGATTTCGGCATACGCAAGCTGGAAGTGCGTGGTACACAGTTACTGCTGAATGGCGAACCTGTTAAAATGGGTGGATGTAACCGCCCGCTGGATCACCCGGTATATGGATCTGTTGATCCCGATGAGGTACTGGAGCAGGATTTAACACTGATGAAGAATGCGGGTATGGAATTATCACGCATTGCCCATTACCCTGTTTCTGAAAAATTATTGCAATGGGCAGATAAACATGGCTTATTGATCATAGCTGAGGCTGGTAACTGGCAGATGACGCCTGCACAAATGAGTGATACACTCATGCGCAACAAATACCGCAGCCAGCTGCGTGAAATGATGGAGATGGACTGGAACCATCCTTCTGTGATCGCATACAGTGTGGGTAACGAATTTCAGTCGCAGACACCTGAAGGTAAAGCCTGGGTAAGGGATATGCGCGCATGGATCAAAACAATGGATGATACACGCCTGATCACTTTTGCAAGCATGCTGTTAGGGCGCGATTTTGTGCGGCAACCTGAAGATGAGGCATCGCAGTACGTGGATTTTGTCAGTGCCAATATCTATGGCGACCAGCTGAAAGTATTGCAACGTATACATACGCTTTATCCAAACAAGCCGGTATACGTGAGTGAATTTGGTATACGGGTGCGGGATGCAAAAACAGAAGAAGCCCGTGTGGCCTATCTCCGCAAAGCCATGGACGATTTCCGCCGTTGCGATTTTGTGATGGGTGCCTCAGTATGGACGCTGAATGATTACCTGAGCCGTTTCCCCGGCACCAGTGCCAATGGATACCGTGACTGGGGCCTTGTATCACCACACCGGGAGATCCGTGGCATGTACACCGCCTGGCAGGAAGAGTTTGCACCGGCCATCATCGAAGTAGTGTCGATGAACAACCGGCAGATGACATTGAAAATAACAGCACGCGCCGATTTTCCCAGTTATACGCTCAGGGGATACCAGCTGAGATACCACCAGCAATCTGTACCGGTGCGAACCCTGCATCCGGGTGAGAGCCAGCAACTGGACATACCGCTTTCAGCCAATGAAACCAATCCGGAACTCGAATTGATTAAACCAGGTGGTTTTATCATACTGAAAAAACAGCTCAACAAGACAGTACAATAAAACGCAAAACAAAAAAGTGTAACAATGATAAAATCAGGAGGCACAGACAGCCGTGCATTTCCATTAACACGGCTGGAGGCAGATTTGATCGTAACGGGCGGCGGGCTTTCGGGTGTGTGCTGTGCAATTACTGCCGCAAGGCAGGGTTTGAAAGTGGTACTGGTGCAGGACAGAAGTGTGCTGGGCGGCAATGCATCCAGCGAAATACGTTTATGGGTACTGGGAGCCACTTCTCATATGGGTAATAACAACCGTTGGGCGAGAGAAGGCGGCGTGATCGATGAAATACTGGTAGAAAACATATACCGTAACCCGGAAGGTAACCCGGTTATACTGGATAGCGTGATACTGGATAAAGTAACGGCCGAACCCAATATCACACTGCTGCTGAATACGGTGGTATACCATGCTGAAAAAAAAGATGCGGCGCATATCCGTTCACTGAAAGCATTCTGCAGCCAGAGCCAGACTGCTTTTGAACTGGTGGCTCCCTTGTTTTGCGATGCTTCGGGAGATGGTGTGGTAGGCTTCCTGGCCGGTGCTGCCTTCAGGATGGGTGCAGAAAGCAAAGATGAATTCGGTGAATTGTTTGCACCTTCAAAAGAATACGGTGAGCTGCTGGGGCATTCCCTGTACTTCTATTCAAAAGATACTGGCAGGCCTGTACAGTTCATTCCGCCTGCTTTTGCACTGGATGATATCACGCGCATACCCCGTTTTAGAAGTTTCAACGCACAGGATTATGGCTGCCGGCTTTGGTGGATTGAATATGGCGGGCGGATAGATACGGTGCATGATACTGAGAAAATAAAATGGGAGCTCTGGAAAATTGTATATGGTGTATGGAATTATATCAAGAACTCAGGCAAATTTCCTGAAGCGGAAACACTCACCCTAGAATGGGTGGGTATGATCCCTGGCAAAAGGGAAAGCCGCCGTTTTGAAGGCGATTATATATTAAAGCAACAGGATATCGTTGAACAGCGCAGGCATGAAGATGCAGTTGCTTTTGGCGGCTGGAGTGTAGACCTGCACCCTTCTGATGGTGTATATGCTGCACAGCCGGGCTGTAATCAATGGCATGGCAAAGGGATTTACCAGATACCTTACCGTTGTCTTTATTCAAGAAACATTCACAATCTTTTCCTGGCCGGGCGTATTATCAGTGCCTCTCATGTTGCATTTGGTTCTTCCAGGGTAATGGCTACCAGCGCTTATGTGGCACAGGCTTCGGCGATGGCTGCCGTACTGTGCAGGCAGTATGATTATTATCCCGCAGCCTTGCTCACAGAAAATAAGATACCGGAGCTGCAGCGTAAATTAACAGCTGCCGGCCAGTATATTCCCGGCGTGGTGGTAAAGGATGAACAGGATATTGTACAACAGGCTGTTTTAAAAGCAAGCAGCGAATTACAGCTGACTGAAATTACAGAAAGCAATGATAATGATGCAGAAGGGCTGAACCTGTCGGTAGCCCAGATGATACCGCTGCCTGCAGGTAACCTGCCAGGTATTACACTGCATGCATACTGCAGTGCTGCTACAACACTGCAGGCAGAATGGCGTATCTGCTCCCGCACAGGTAGCTATACACCTGATGAAACCATTGCCCGTTTTGATTTTACATTGCAGCCCGGAAAAAACTGTTTGCAGATGAACAGCGATGTGCAGCTGCCGGAAGCACAGTATGTTTTTGTATTGCTGCACAAAAACCCTCTCGTCAAAATTCCCCGCTCTGCCTGGCGTATCACAGGATTGTTGTCTGTATTCAATACAACGAACCCTGCAGTATCCAATTATGGAAAGCAGGAGCCGCCGGAAGGTATCGGGATGGATAGCTTTGAATTCTGGTGCCCGCAGCGAAGGCCCGCCGGCAAGAATATCGCTTTGAAATTTGACCGGCCTTTGCAGGTGTTCGCTGTAGAAAACCTGCGCAATGGCATTGCACGCCCCACTAATCAACCCAATGCATGGGTGGCAGCACAGGATGATCCTCAACCGGCAGTGACACTGCATTGGGATACCAAAAGAGCGATCCGGTCTGTCCTGCTGCGTTTTGATACCGATTTTGATCACCCAATGGAATCTGTACTGATGTCGCATCCCGAACAGGTGATGCCTTTCTGTGTGCGCAATTATATTATTTATGATGACCAGGAAAGGATTGTGTACCGGAAGCAGGATAATTATCAAACTATGAATAACATTGTATTTAACGAACCCATCTTTACAACACAACTAACGGTGCAGCTGGAACACCCTTCAGCCAATACCCCTGCTGCATTATTTGAGATAAGATGTTACGAATAACCAAAACAGAAGGGCATATGAAACGATTGCTTGTTTTTTTCTTTTGCACAACCCTGTTATTGCAAAGCCATGCGCAGGAAGACACACTGCTGCTGGCAAATAAACACGTACGCATCAGCTGGCTGCATACCGCTGAGGGATGGAAAATAAACCGGGTACAGTTGTATACAAACAATGGCTGGCAGTCAGCTGGGCAGGCTTCAGGCGAATATACATTGCTATACGCAGGTACTAAACCTGCTGACAGCACGGGTGAGGTATTTAAAACAATAACCAATACCGTTTTTCCCGATCCTGTATACAAATACCAGGTCAACCAGTGGAAAGAAAGTGTGACACCTGTTTCCCTGAACACTGCGGGTGAAGCTTTGCACTTTTTTCCCGCAGAGGCCCGCAAGACCGGTGATAAAACAATACTGTTTACACAGCACACAAAAGCAGCCACTATCACTGCGGAATGGACACTGGATGAACAATATCCCGGGGATGTGCTGGTAAAGCAGCACCTGGTGGCCAAATTACCAGGCTGGTATTCGCTTGCCAGTCCCAGCCTTGTTACAGTGCCAAAGGAAGAAATGGCATGGGTAACCGTGCCTGGTTATTTCCAGGGAAATGAAACAACACACAATATGGTGCTCGATTATGGGTATGGACAGGGTGTGCCTGAGAAACCTGTTGTGTACAGGGAAAGATGTGCCAGTTCGCTTTGCCCGGTTGTATCAAACCGGCAGGGTATTTCTGTTGCTGTTATCCCCGATCCTGGCCTGGCCAGGGATCCCTGGGCATATGACCACATCACGCACCAGGATTGGTTCCTGGGGCTATCGCACCGCAACAGGAAAGCGCAGTTATCGCCCACCTTGTATTATCCCGTTTTGGGTGAGCCGCATTCCCAGCTGGAAAGCGGGAAAACAACAGGCTATGGTTTTCGTTACAGCCTGGTAAAAGGCGAGTGGTATCAATTGCTGTCACATGCGGTGAACGATATATACCATTTCAGTGCTGCGCTGGCATTAAGAAAAAATAAGCAGTCGCTGGTTAACAGGATGGCTGCTATGCGGCATTACCTGCGCGACAGGAAAACTTCTTTATGGAATGTGGAAACATACAATTCGCTTGCAATAGGAGGGCAGTCTTATCTCGGCGGAGTGGTAGGCTCTAATCAGGATGCCATTAAAAACGCAGACTATGGTGCTATGTGGATGCTTGCCCAAACATCGAACGACCGTTTTTTAAAAGACAGCGTGTTGCCTTATGCACTTAATTTTAAACTGGCCCAGCAGCAAACAGAAGACGGCTTTTTCAAAGGCGCCGCGATGGGGCAATACTATCTTTCCAAAAGCAAAAAATTCGTGGAGGAATGGGGCGAGTTTGTTGAACCTATCAGTCTTACCTATTATATTATGCTTGATGTTGGCAATGTACTGTTGTTCGAGCCTGGTAATGAAACATTGAAGGAACGGCTGGCGCTGGGTGCATCTTTGCTGCTGCGATGGCAGAAGCCGGATGGCAGCTGGGAGCTGGCATACGACCGGCATACGCATCAACCCCTGTTCACCGATCTGAAAGACCTGAGGCCTACTTTTTATGGATTACTGGTAGCCTACCGCATTTTGAAAGACGGGCAATACCTGGCTGCTGCAAAAAAAGGTGCAGACTGGCTGATAAAAAATGCCGTTGAAAAAGGCCATTTTACAGGTGTATGTGGCGATGCCCGCTATGCACCTGATTTTGCTACAGCCCAGAGTGCACAGGCCCTGCTTGACCTGTACGATATCACCAAAGAAGAAAAATACAAAGCTGCAGCCATCCGCACAGCCAGGTTCTACCTTACATCGGTTTATACCCAGCCTGTTGCTTCAGAAAAAATAAAAAAAGTAAAAGGTGTGGATCGTGCAGACTGGCAGATCACGCAGGCTGGTTTAAGTTTTGAACATGGCGGTATACTGGGCTCGGCTAATAGTGCAGGCCCCATTATGCTCTGCAGCCATGCAGGGATGTTTATACGTATGTTCCAGTTTACAGGCGACAGCCTGTTTGCCACCATGGCAAGATATGCGGCTATTGGCCGCGATGCTTTTGTAGACAGCGCCACCAGTGTAGCATCGTATTATTGGAGCACGATGAACAAAGGAGCTGGTCCTTACCCGCACCATGCCTGGTGGCAGATAGGATGGATCACCGATTACCTGATGGCTGAAGCGCAACTTCGTTCAGCTGGTAATATTGTTTTTCCCAGGGGATTTGTTACACCTAAAGTAGGGCCGCATGAATCGTATGGATTTGCCGCAGGCCGCATTTATGGTGAACCTGCCAGCCTGGTTATGCGTGAAGGACTGGTACAATGCAATGATGCGGATGTGGAGTATATTACGGCATACAGCACAGACCATAAAAAACTGTTTGTTATGGTAATGAACGATACCGGCGAAAGTATCAATACCAGCATCAGCCTCGACCTTCAAAAGCTGGATGATACAAAATCGTTCGGAGACAATTATACCATAACCGAACTAACAGAGGGGAAACGTATAACCGCAACTACTTCATGGCCGGTTGACCTGAAGGGTTATGGTATCAGGGTATACGGGATAGAAAAGAAATAATGACAGCGGCCCTGTTCCTGTAATGGAACAGTGTTGTATAAAAATTTTAGCAGCAATGGTTCAACTGGATTTTATCGTGATGGCCGTATTTGCCCTGTTAATACTGGGCATAGGGATGGCTTTTACCAGGATGGGCAGCAAAAATGCGACTGCTTTTTTTGAAGCAGGAGGTGCCACACCCTGGTGGATCAACAGTATCTCCCTTTTTATCAGTTATTTCTCTGCCGGCACTTTCGTGGTATGGGGCTCTATTGCTTATAAAAGCGGCCTGGTTGCCAATGGTATCCAGTTAACCATGGTGTTTGGCGGTTTACTGGTGGCTTTTTTTATTGCAGCCAAATGGAAAAGGACAGGAGCTGTTACTGCAGCGGAATATATCGGCAAACGGCTGGGCGCTAAAACGCAGCAGTTCTATACTTTTCTCATTATGCTGCATGGGCTTTTTACCACTGCCTCTGTATTATACCCGGTTGGGAAAATGGTGAGCGTAGCAACGCCATTGTCACTGAACACCTGTATTCTTATTATCGGATGCATTATTATACTGTACACTGCAGCAGGTGGGTTATGGGCTGTGCTTGTTACAGATGTGGTGCAATTTGTTATTCTCAGTGCCGCTGTAATGATCGTTATCCCAATGGCTTTCCGGGAAGTGGGTGGTCCGCAGCAATTCATCAGTAAATCACCCGCAGGCTTTTTTTCTTTTTTCAATGAAGAATATTCATTTGGTTTTTTCCTGGCATTCCTCGCGTATCAAACAGTGTATATTGGTGGTAACTGGGCATATGTGCAACGCTATACCAGTGTATCAACAGAACGCAATGCCAGGAAAGTAGCTTATTTGTTTACGCTGTTATACCTGGTTAGTCCTTTTGTATGGATGCTGCCCCCGATGACATACCGGGTAATTAACCCGGGGTTGCAGGGATTGCAGGCTGAAGGCGCTTATATGATGCTTTGCCAGCAGGTATTACCCGCAGGACTTATCGGCCTGGTACTTTCCGGCATGATTTCGGCCAGTGCCAGCAAAGCCAATACCACCATTAATATGATGGCAATTGTATTTGCGCATGATGTATATAAAAAGAAATTAAATCCCGCAGCAGGGGAGAAAAAAGTGATCAGCGCCGCGCGTTTTTTCACGGTATTGTTCGGTGCTATTACCATTGCAATTGCGATGCTGGTGCCCATGATCGGTGGTATTGTGGAAATGGTACTGAGCACCGCCTCTATTGCCGGTGGTGCTTTGTTTGCACCCATTATCTGGACCTTATACTCCAGGAGACAAACAGCGGTATCTGTTGTCACTGCATCTTTATGCGGCCTGCTTATATCGCTTGCATTAAAATTATTTGGCAATGCTATACTGGGTTTTAAACTGAGCAGGCTTTGGGAAACGGTATGGGGCATAGGTATCCCCGTTATTGTTTTACTGTTATGGGAAATATATTACCGCCTTGTTAAAAAAGAAACACCCGGATGGTCTTATGCCCCGGAACCAGCTAAAGCAGTTGCATCTACTGAAGATAAAGAAACCCACGCACAGAATAATTTTGGTATCAGGGTAATCGGGATGTCTGTTGCAATAGTGGGTGCGGGTATCGCACTGCTGGGTATGCTGGCCGAGAAAGGCCTGGTGGCCATTGTAGTGGGGCTGGTAATTGGGCTGCTCGCTGTTCCTTTGCTGCTTTCAGTGAAAAAACAAACCGGGCTATAGCTGATGGTTCAGTGTGTTACATCAAAATTGACCATGTAGCAGTGATGTAAACAATTCCCGTGCGGCCGTTCTTTTTTCTTTTTCCCTTTTCTGAATTTTTCCGCCTGATAATCAACAATAGTATCTATTCTGCAGGTAAGACACAAAAAAGTGCATACTTGTTCTGAATGGTATAGGAGAATAATTTTATTCTAAATACCAACACATGAACAGGCGAGCATTATTTAAAAACATGGCTTTGGCAGGATTTGCGACCTCCCTGCCGTTCTCTTCTTTACTGGCCAGGCAAAGCGCTTCAGGAATAACCAACACACCGCGTCCTTTTCACCGTTTTCAGCTGGGTTCACTGGAGCTGACGATAGTAACGGATGGCCACCTGGCCATGAATCCCGTACAACCAGCATTTGCACCGGGTATCGCTCCTGAAAAAGTAGCGCAATTGTTAGAGGCAAATTTCCGGCCTGTAAAAGAAGTGGACCTGGGCATCAATATACTTGTCATAAAAAAAGACAAACAGCTGATACTGGTAGATGCAGGGGCAGGAGCTGTTTTTGGCCCTGGTGCAGGCTGGCTGCCGGCCACACTTGCAGATGCAGGCATCAAACCTGATGAAATAACCGGTGTAGTGCTTACGCATGCCCATTCCGACCACATGAGCGGCTTACTAAAACAGGATGGTACTCTTAGCTTTCCCAACGCACAGGTATACATGGCCACACAGGAAAAAGCATTCTGGACAGCTGATACGCAGGATTTTTCAAAAAGTAAATTCGAGGACAAAGCATTCCTAGAGCAAATGACCAAGGCGGTTAAAGCAATCATCCGTACATTGGAGAACCGTTTGCACCTGTTCGATCATACCAGCCCGCTGTTTGATTGCATCAGGCTGGAACTGGCTGCAGGGCATACTCCCGGCCATACATTGGTACATGTTTTTTCCGGAGGGGAAGAACTGGTACACGTGGGCGACCTGGTGCATTCAGATATACTGATGTTTGTGCACCCTGAATGGGGATTTGCCGGCGATACCGATTTCAACCACGGAGTAGCTACCAGGAAAAAAGTATTGGGTGAACTTGCGGAAAAAAAGCAACGGGTAATGGGCTATCATCTTCCCTGGCCGGGACTGGGATATGTACGCAAAAAAGAAGATGCTTTCGAATGGATACCTGAAGTATTTCCCTACCCCGGCTGACCAAAGGCCGGTTACGATCGAGAAACGAGGATCGAGGATCGAGAAACGAGAATCGAGAATCGACACATCCCCAACCCCCAATTCCCTTTCCCTACCAATCAACCATTCAACCAATCAACCCTTCAACCAATCCCCGTTATTCGTGAGTAGACCGAGAAACGAGAATCGAGAAACGAC
>CBJLMB010000018.1:0-103646 GCA_966424055.1 uncultured Deminuibacter sp.
TCCAGTGAACGGCAGTGCACCAGAAATGCATTTAACGTTAAACCTTCAACATTAACCCTTAAACTCTCATTGTTCCAGTGAACGGCAGTGCACCAGAAATGCATTTAACGTTAAACCTTCAACATTAAACCTTAAACTCTCATTGTTCCAGTGAACGGCAGTATGCACCAGAAATGCATTCAACGTTAAACATTCAACGTTAAACATTCAACGTTAAACCTTCAACATTAACCCAGCTATGCTACTGAAAATAATTGTAGTTGACAATATTGATGCGTGCTGCCAATTCCCGGCAGCCGGGAATGAAGATGGTATTTATCATGATCACCAGTTGGATGAACAGGATAAAACAAAGAATGGGAAAATTAAATACCCAGCTTCTTTTCGATCAGGTAATTGTTTCTTTCAGCAGAATTGCGGCCGATGAGCTCACCGATAAAACCTGCCAGGAACAATTGCATACCAATGATCATAGCAGTAAGTGCGATATAAAAAGACGGGCGGTTGGTTACAGCAAAATCGGCAAACGCGAATTTACCTACCAACAGGTAGAGGAACATAACCAAACCAACCAGGAAAGACAATGTGCCATACAGACCGAAAAAATGCATGGGCCGTTTACCGAAACGGCTGATAAAAGAAATAGTGGTGAGGTCGAGAAAACCGTTGATAAAACGTTCCCAGCCAAACTTAGTGGTACCGTATTTACGCGGGCGGTGTTCTACCACTTTCTCACCAATCTTCCTGAACCCGGCCCATTTGGCCAGTACAGGGATATAGCGGTGCATCTCACCATACACTTCAATACTTTTCACCACCTTATTGCGGTATGATTTTAACCCGCAGTTAAAATCATGCAATTTGATACCTGAGCTTCTGCGGGCAGCTGCATTGAATAATTTGGAAGGCAGGTTTTTAGTCAGCTTATTGTCGAAGCGTTTCTTTTTCCAGCCGCTCACCAGGTCGAAGCCATCTTCAACGATCATCCTGCGCAGTTCAGGTATCTCATCGGGAGAATCCTGCAGGTCGGCATCCATCGTAATAACCACATCGCCTTTGGCGGCCTTGAACCCTTCATGCAATGCGGCTGATTTGCCATAATTGCGCTGGAACTTGATCCCTTTAATATGACCATTGCCTGCAGAGAGCTGTTCAATTACCTGCCAGCTGCTGTCGGTACTGCCATCATCCACCAGCAGGATTTCATAGGAATACCCATGCTCATCTGCCACACGTACAATCCAGCTGCACAGTTCAGGTAAAGATTCTTCTTCGTTATATAAAGGAATGACGATTGATAGATCCATGCCGGTTAATTAGCCTTGTTGTTGAAACGGTGATTGGGGCTTTTTCTTGGCCACAGCAGCGCCGATAGCAGAAGCGATGGCTCCCAGCACGCCAAAAAACAGGATGATACTGCCAATAGTAATTGGCATATAGAATTTTCTTGTTATTGACAATGCCTGTGCTATCTGCTCATCTGTCATATTTTTTTTCTCTTCCATGCTTTTACGGGCGATCTCCAGCCCTTTTTCAAGCATATCAGGGAACAAGAATTTATAACTGATAAATGTATACACCGCCTCAATAACAATAATAACAGCGGTGGTTTTAAAACCATGTGCAAATACATTTCCGAATGTTACATCACCGTTCATCTGCTTTGCATACTGTACGCAGGAAAAAATGATCCCTGCGAGAAATATGACAAATGCCACTGAGCCCAGCGCCTTGTTTTGCGTTTGGCCGGTGAAATAAGTGATCAGGCCGAATACGATGAGGATTAATGCCACAACGAGGCCGTACACTGCAGGCTTGGTAGGTTTGGTTTCCATCAGTGGTATAATTATTTGTTCAAATGTATATTTCCTTTATGGATTATCCCAATTACCTGCCCATTTAATGTTTTATCCAGGAACGCTGTATTCAGTGATTTGCTGCGGTTGTTGCTTTTGCTGAGTGTTGTATTGCCTGCAGGTTTAAACAGGGTGATATCTGCGTGGCCATTTTCCGCTATAGTTGCTGCAGGCAGGCCAAAAATAGTACGGGTATTACCGCCAAACAGAGCTGTCGTCTGTTGTTCTGTTAAACCTTCAACGGCCGTATGCACGGCTGCATAAGCAGTTTGCAAACCGGTCATACCCGGTTTGGCATATTCAAACTCGCAGGTTTTATGATCCCAGTTCTGTGGTAGGTGGTGCGAAGCGATGGCATCGATCAGTCCTTTTTTCACGGCCTCACGCAGTGCCAGCATATCTTCCCTTGAGCGCAGCGGCGGATTTACTTTCAGGTTGGTATCATAGGTCTGCAGGTCTTCATCACAAAAACTGAGGTGATAAGGTGTAACACTGCAGGTCAGCTGCAACCCTTCGGCTTTAGCCTGTGCAATCAGCGCCACAGCTTTGGCAGTTGATACGCCGGTAATATGCAGTTTGCTGCCGGTATAACGTAGCAGCTCGATATCGCGGTGAATGATCAGTTCTTCTGCAAGGGCCGGGATGCCGGGCAGTCCCAGGCGGGTAGAAACGATACCTTCATGCATCAGTCCCTGTTTGCCGATACTGTCATCCAGCGGCAACTGGATCACCACACCATCAAATGCTTTCACGTATTGCAGGGCTTTCAGCAACAGACCGGGCGATTGTACGGGGTAAATGCCATCAGAAAAAGCGGTGGCGCCACTGCTCTTCATATCATACATCTCGGCCAGCTCTTTTCCTTCCAGTCCTTTGGTAATGGCACCAAGCGGGTGGAGGCTTACCGGCAGCCTGGCAGACTGCTGTACGATATATTCCACCTGTGTTTTATTGTATACTGCGGGCTGCGTATTGGGCAATGTGAATACATGTGAATAACCGCCTGCTGCTGCGGCCTGGGCGCCGGATTCCAGTGTTTCCCTGAATTCGAGCCCCGGATCACAGAAATGGGCAAATACATCCACCCAGCCGGGGGAGGCTACCCATCCTTCGCTTTCTATCACCTGCGTATCGGCCGGTGTAGAAGGAGAAGGCCCTATAGACCGGATAGTGCCGTTTTGTATCAAAATATCCTGTACTGTACCATTGAAAGTAGATGTAGCATCTGCGATTAAAACCTGCCGGAGTAAAATATTCATGAGCGGAGCACAAAATTTTTTGCAATATAGCTCGAATTTTACAAAAACCCTTTACATTTGCAACCCGTTAGTATAAAGGCGGTTGAGTAAATCTCCTGATTAACAGGACAGTTCGGGAAGTGGCGCAGTCCGGTAGCGCACTTGTATGGGGTGCAAGGGGTCGCTGGTTCGAATCCAGTCTTCCCGACAAATACTGCAGCAGCAGATAAAGCCCGACGCGAATGCGTCGGGCTTTTTTTATGGAGTGCCTCATTCTTATTTGGTATTGCAACTGTAGAGTAGAAAACTCAGGATGCTGATGGAGGAAGCCTGTGGACATAGCATTATTTGTTAGCAGAAAATATTTCTTGAAAGAATTTCTTTGCTTTTGCTCCCCCGTATTTTGTAACTGCTGTGCTTAATTTTTTTTTGTCAAATGCATGAACTTTTTGAGCTATATTTTTTAAGACCCTGTCGTGATCCTCTGCCAAAGTACCCAGATTGTTGACTAAGTCCACCATTATAAACTCCGGGGTCGCATTTTTTGGGAAATGTGGTTTCACACGAAAATCAAACTCCCGATTGCCCAATTTAAATTTTCCATGCCTTTTATGGTTGTACACAACCTTTTGATTATATAATTGCGTTGTACCTACACCAAGCGCATTATATTGATTAGGTGAAGTCAATAAAAAGCGGTCATCCTTAAGAAAGCTGCGAACCAATTGTTCCTCCTCAGGAGGTTTTCTTCCGAATACTGATTGAACAGGAACATAGTACAATCCAGTTGATAATTTCTCCAGATCTCCATTTTGCGTAAGTTCGGCCAAATGTCTATCCACGGAGCTGGAATGGGCTGCCAGTTCTTCACGCCGATAAACCTTTCCTGGTTTTAAAAATCCTTTCAGTTGCCGAACTTTTGTCATGCTACAAAGGTAACAGAATTTACCCGGTGTAAATTTTTTTATTAAAACTTCATGCAGTTTTCTTTTTAAAGTATTTATATTCAATCTGTTAAATATGAATAGATACTTTTTAGATCTGGTAAAAAATGAAAAAAATAAGCAGAGGATCATTTAGTATCCGCCATTCTGCGCCAGGTTATTATTAAGCTTGATCTCGTTAAAAGGTATCGGCCATATCCAGCTGCGTGAATCTGGTCCTACCGAACATATATTGGAAAGAGAGCCGCCTGCACTGCCACATTCATCCCGGTTAACGATCCTGCTCGTCCGCCTGAGATCAAACCACCGGTGTCCTTCCCCGATAAGCTCCAGCCTGCGTTCGGTAAAGATCGCATTGAACACATTATTCCCCGTTTCTGTGCCGGCCGCAGCACCCCTGGCGGCGCGCAACGCATTCACATCATCCATACCTGCTCCCGGCGACAAACGGAATTTACATTCAGCCCGGATCAGGAACATTTCGCTCGTACGGTAAACCTTGAAATTGCGTGTACCAATATACTTCCAAAGCAGGGTCCGGCTTACATTGCCCGTTCCAATGATATCGCGCCGGATAACATTGGTATCGTTCCGGATACCACCTGCAGGAGAATAGACCAGGTCGCGAAAATTATTGGCAACACGATAGGCGGCATGAAGACCGTTATCGCATACACCCGGGCGCATGGCCTGGTCATTGGGGATTTGCCATACGATCTCCGAAGTGGAATTATCCAGCCAGATCTGTGGATAATCCGTGGTATTTGCCAGTGGTATGTTCCCGATAACGATGGATGCATCGGCCGATGCCTGGGTGTATTGACCATTGTATAGTCCGATCCTTGCCAGCATGGCATGTATGCAGGTAGAATCGATAAAGAATCGTTTGGGATTGCTGATATCCCCATATTGGCGATAGATAGCCAGCGCGTTGTTAAGATCATTGTAGATGCTGTCATAGCAGTTTTTCACAGAGAGCCGGGAGGGTTTAGCCGCCAGGGGATTATCAGGGCTGAAAACAGTGATATAAGGTACGCCCAGGCTATCTGAATTACGTTGATAAGACTGAGCGAAATAGCGCAGCAGATCGAAATGACAATGCGCCCTCAATGCCCTTGCCTGTGCTTCCAGCTGGAAAGCGCTGGCCTTCGTGCTTCCCGCCTCATACCCTTTACAGTTCTGGATCACATTATTGGCGGCACTGATGGCAACATATGCCTGTGCAAATGCTCCGCTGATAAGCGGGTCATCGGCCGAATAGGTCCATCTTGATGCATTCTCCCAGTCGCCCAATGATTCGTAAGCTTCGATAAAATCATCACCCATAATATCCGGGAGACTGCTCCAGGCCATGCCGCCGGTGCTGTAATACCTGCCGCTTTGCAGCTGGCCATAAGCGCCGGCCTGGGCCGAGGTCAGATCGTCGAAGTTATTGATATCAGTTTGTATCGTCTGTGGCTTCGTATCCAGGTTTTTCATGCAGGAAAGAAAAAGTAAAGCACAGGACAGGACTATCGTAGAAAATTTTATAATCGGTTGCGGTACCATGATGAACGATTTTAAACGGATTAGAAATTAATAGTGGCGCCCAAGGTATAAGACCGCAGCGGTGGATATTGCGCACCAGTAAGGTCGCCATTGGAATTGGACGTGCTGCTATTGGTATTGGATATCTCAGGGTCAAAGGCCTGCAGCTTAAAGAGCGTAAGTACATTTTGTCCCTGGGCAAACAGCTGGAACGAGTTTATCTTCAGCCATCTGCAATACCGCTGTGGCATGTTATAGGAGATCATGACATTGCGCAGCCGCCAGAAATGATCGTTCTCCAGGTAGCGGGTGGTGTTCTGCTTGAAAGGATCGTTCATGCTGGGGAAATCGGTGATCTGCCCCGGCTTTGTCCAGGCTTTCAGGCCGTTGGCAGAAAAGCCGGCGCTGGAATAACCCGGGATCTCGACCTGCGTCCTGGCATAGTTATACACATAGTTCCCATAAGAGTACACCCAAAAAAAGCTCAGGTTAATGGCCTTATACCTTAAGCTGTTACTGATTCCCCCGTTGAATGGGGCATCGCTGGTGCCCATCGTAACACGATCATTGGGATCATAGGTGTTGGTAGTGGTTTTTCCATCTGCTTTAAGATAGATGGCTTTGCCCGTTTGCGGATCTACACCCTGGAACCGGTCAAGATAGTAACTGTTGAACGGTTTGCCTACCTGCAAGATCTGGTATTTGTGATATAACTGTGATTGTTGACCCAATGGGAGGGACAGGATCACATTCCTGTTAAGACTGTAATTGGCGCTGATATTCCAGTCAAAATTTGTATTGTGGATCACAGCCAGGTTCATGCTGGCTTCAAAACCACGGTTACGCATGCTGCCGGCATTGCCCAGCACCTGGCCAGGTCCGCCACTGGTAGCAGGTGTGGTGAGATTGAAAAAGAGGTTGTTCGTAATGGAATTATAATATTCCAGGTTGGCGGTGATCCTGTTCTTAAACAGTCCTATTTCGATGCCAGTGTTAAACGTGGTCCTGGTTTCCCATTTCAAGCTTTTATTGCCAAAAGCCGATATGCCCAGGGCTGACCCTCCTCCGAATGTACCGGATGCATATTGCTGCAGGTAGGGGAAATCTCCGATCCCTTCCTGGTTCCCTACGGTGCCATAGCTGGCCTTTACCTTGAGCAGGCTGATAACGGGACCATCGTGCAGGAAGTGTTCCTCTGACAGGATATAGGCGCCGCTGATCCCTCCATAGTTCACCCAGCGGTTATCCGGAGAAAGCCGGGAAGAGCCATCTCTTCTTACAGAACCGCTCAGCATGAATTTATGCAGGTACGTATAGTCAACAATACCGAAAAAGGAAACAAGACCATAGTTCGGCGTAAAAACAATATTGTTGATCACAGGAATATAGCCGTTGGTAGTAGTCCCTGCCACCAGTCCTGCAGCATTAGGATAGGGGTTCAGTAAGCCAAAACCCTGATAACCGAATCCGGAAGCCTGGGTGCGAACGGTTTCCTGGTAGATCGATGCATTCAGATGATGTTTGCCATCCGCGCCAAAACCATGTTTATAAGAAAGCGCGTTGGTAATGGTATAGCGGAATTGTTTGGTAAATGCCTGGCTAAGATTACCCTGGCCCCACATGGGAGAGGTGCTTTGCCCATTATGCTGGGCCGCCTGTGTGCCGTTATTGGTGATAGCAAAGGATTCAGTCTGCGTATAGTCCCCGCCAAAATTACTACGCCAGGTAAGATCATGGATCATGGGAAATTTGTATTCTACAAAACCGTTGCCATAGGCCTTGGTATAATAGGTATGGCCCATGTTCTTGTTGACCTCTTCAAAAGGATTTGTCCAGTTGCCCACACCCTGGATGCTTACGGTGTATGCACCGGTAGACGTATAGGGAACTTCATAAGGCAAGGCCCAAAGGATCGTATTCAGCGTGGCCACGTTCTCGTTGCCTTCATTGACATTCTTAACCTTGCTCCAGCCACCTGCTATATTGGTACCGATCTTAAAGTTATTGATCGTATGTTCGATATTAAATCGGCCGGTATATCTCCGCATATTGGTGTTCAGCAGGATCCCGTCCTGGTCGAGGTAAGAGAAAGAACTGAAGTATTTTGTCTTGTTATTCCCGCCGCTGAGTGACAGCTGATGCTCCTGCATTTGTGCAGACCTGAACAAAGCTGTTTCCCAGTCGAAATTTATTTTCCTGAGGCTGTCTGCCTGGGCAGGTGTCCAGCTATATGGGTTACCGGCAATGTTCATTTCAAAATCGACATGCTGCGGGCCGTTCATCATCTTTAGCTTGCTGGGCGGCAGTTTTGAAAAGCCCACCTGTCCGGTGTAGGTAACAACCATTTGACCTTCGCGGCCTTTTTTTGTGGTGATCACGATAACGCCGTTGGCGCCGCGTGATCCATACAATCCGGCAGAAGCCCCGTCTTTCAGCACAGTGACGCTCTCGAAATCCAATGGGTTCATATTTTGAAAGTCCCTTGCCTGCACCTGGATGCCATCGACAATATACAGCGGGTCGGTGGATCCGTTGATGGAACCTTTTCCCCGTATCACCACATCGGAAGACCTTCCGGGCTGGCCGCTGCCGGTTTTGATGTTCAGGCCCGAAGCCTGTCCCTGCAACATCTGATCGAATGAGGCCACTGGTTGAATAGAAGCGTTTTTTATATCCACTGTCGCAGTAGCGCTGCCGCTCAGCCTCCTGGACTGGTTCTGGTAGCCCGTGACCACCACATCATTGAGCTCTGAGCTTGCCTCGGTCAACAACACTTTCAGCTGTCTGAGATTGCCTACAGTGATATTCTTCGGGCTATAGCCGATCATGCTAAATACCAGGACAGACCGCTCATCTTTGACCTGGACCGCAAAATTACCTTCGGCATCAGTAGATGTCCCTTTGCGCAAGCCTTTTACCGTTACCGAAACACCGGCCAATGATTTGCCCAGGCTATCGGTGACCTTACCCTGTATCTCGATATAGTGTTTGACAGCTACGGTATCAGTGGCCTTAATAGCGGGGGGAACAGCAGCTTCCTTTAGCTTGACAACGATGGCCCGTTCCGCAATAGACCAGGAGAGTGGCTGGTTATAAAAGCATGCATTCAGGGCCTCTTCCAATGTGGCATTATGCACATTAATGGAGACTGGTTTCGCATTGTCCAGGATCGATTCCGCATACACGAAAGTGTATCCCGTTTGTTTACGGATATCTTCAAAGACCTTGCTGATCGGCGCTTTCTTTTCAGAAATATTGATGCCCTGGCCGAACCCCCGTGCAGATAGCAGGAGGGAGGTCACCAATAAAATAAGCGTAGGTAGCTTCATAGCAGTAAGTAATGGTTGAAACGATGGGTATATCATATTGCAATGCTGGTTTGGTATTCTTAAGTGGACATAGCATGTCCATTAGCCATACGACAAGCTTCGCTGTGTGTAATTTTCTATATTCCTGAATGGATCCGGGTCCGTTGGACCCTATGAACTAGGTTTCTGGTCAAGGCAGTACGGTTACTTTATTTCCTGAAATATTAAAATGGATCTTGTCTGTCATTTCCAGGATACTGAGCACCTTGGATAGAGGGATATCACGGCTGACCTCCACATGAAATTTTTCGTTGGTAACATTGTTGAAAACGAGCTCCAGGCCATACCATCTTGCAAGCTCACGCATTACCGTATGGATATCCGCGCCTGAGAAATTAAAATAGCCGTTCTTCCAGGCCATGACCTTTTCGATGTCTGCGTTTTTCAGAACATCGATCTTCTGTCCTGCAGCCATAATAGCCATCTGGCCCGGCAGAAGAAGGCTATTGTCTGCACCGGAAGTGATTTTTACAGATCCTTCCAGTAACGTGACCTTCATGGCGTCCTCTTCATCATAGGCGTTTACATTAAAGTGTGTGCCCAATACTTTAATGGCATTGTTCCCTTTATTCACCACGAATGGATGTGCCCTGTCCGGCGCCACTTCGAAATAGGATTCACCGGTGATTTCCACCTCCCTGTCCGGCCCATTGAACACCACAGGGTAACGCAGGGAGGAACCTGCATTAAGCCATACCCTGGTACCATCAGAAAGTGTAACATGCGCGATGCGGCTGCCTCTCGGTACCGTCAGGGTATTATATTCAACCCCGGCTGTTTTTCCTTCCGTCTCCGTCTGATAGGCTATATCCCCATCGCCTTTTTTAATGATAGCCGTTGTGCGCTGGGTTGCAATATTACCCTTGCCAGCACTATCCAAAATGATCGTTTTCCCGTTTGACAGCGTCAGTACGGCTTTGTTGGCAGCGGGAGGGAGTACGTCACTGCTGGCAACTACAGTGGCGGGAGAACCAGTTTGTTTCCGTAGTAAGAATATGCTGGTGCCTGTCGCAATAACAAAGAGCAGGACTGCAGCAGCCATCCTGTACAGCCTGATGGGCCGGCGTTGTAGCTTTACGGGCGCTTCCTCTTCTTTTATTTTTTGAAGAACAGCGTCCAGCAGTTCATCCGCCTTTTCAGCCGGAAGTGTTTGTCCGGGCTTAAAATCACTCCAGGCCCGCTCCATCATCAAATGAAGATCCTTTTCATCACTATCATGCAGGATCCATTTGGCCAGCATCTCTTTTTCTTCCGGTGTGATGGAACCGTTTAACAGTCGGTCGATCAGGTTGGCAATATTTTGGTCGGGCATGTATATAAGACCAATGAGCGGGAAAATATTCCTACAAGGAGGCAAAGTTTTTTTTGGAGAGGGTTAGAGTACCCGTGTAAGCAGCATATAAATGATGATCACCTGGTAATGCTGTGTGAGCTCCTGGCGGATAGTGAAAAGTGCGCGGGTCATATGGTTTTTCACTGTTGACGCAGATATTTTTAATTGCTGCGCTACTTCATCATGGTTTAATCCATGTATATGGGTTAGTGTATATACCAGCCGTTGCTGTGTGGGTAATTTGTGAAGGATGGTCTGAAATTTTTTGCTCAATTCCCGGTGGATCACCAGGTCGTCTGTTACCAGCGCTGAAGCCTCCGGCCCTTTCTTCAATTCCGACAGGATCAGTGTTTCCTGCGCCGCACGTTTCATCCCTGAAATAGCCTGGTTTTGGGACATTTTATAGATATATGCGTCAAAATGCCGTATGGTGTTCAAGGTAGCACGATTTGTCCAGATCTTCACAAACACATCCTGGAGTATGTCTTCAGCCATTTCGGGCGACTGTGTTATCCGGAGTACGAAAAAGTAAAGCTTGTCCCGCCAGAGATGAAAAAGCTCTTTAAAAGCCGATCCATTCCCGGCGGCGATCTTTTCTAACAGCTCTCTTTCGTTGATTCCCTGTTCCATTTTCGGCAAAAACTCGGATTAAATTAAATAATTAAAATGGACTTCAAAAGAAAGAATTAAACTAAAACGCTTCGGCAACGTGAGTATTAAGAAATTAATACGAAATCCATCTGGCGATCTTCTTTCCACGAAGGGACAAATAATAAAGCCGTGTCGCCAGAGCTAATGGCGATATTAACTGTATCAATCCTGCTGCTTGACACAGGCGAAAAATGATTTACCGGCCTGCAGTTTTATGTTTAAACTTTTTTTTCTAGTTTTAATACATGAGATTACCCATTTTGTTGTGTATTTTCTTTTTCATCCCAGCCCTTAAGATAACTGCACAACCATCGCCCTATAGCCAAACCTTTGATAGTGTTTACAAGTATATTCTTTCGAATTATGCCGGCGCTAAGGACAAGATCACCTCTTTAACGCAAAAGGATTTTAATAAGCTGACCGGGCGGTGCAGGCAGATCGCGGCTGCTGCTAAAAATGATGCCTATTGTTTATACGCTATTCATACCTGGCTGGGTTTTTTTAAAGACCACCATATTGCTTTGTCTCCAATGGATAATGCCAGCCCCGGCAGATTACAGGCGGCTATAGCGTCGACTGAACATATTCGTGTTGACAGCGGTACCGTTAGGCAATTTCGTGAGCAGGTTAAAACAGATGGCGGGATTGAGGGTATCTACAGCAATCCCAGCTATGAAATGGTGGTTGTTAAAAACAGCAATGGACTAAGATCCTATGCTGGTATTATTACACGTTCAGCGGTACCGGAATGGACGCCAGGCCAGGTAAAAGCAGAACTTATCCCTACAGGAAAGCATGAATATGATATTATCTGGTATTATAAAGATCATCATCCTGTTTTTGATCACGGAAACTTTGAAAAAGACAACGCTTTTTTACTCGCGGGATGGACAAAGAAGGGCTATACTAAACCTCCGTATGTTTATAAACCAATATTTGAAGAAGAGAAGACGGAGACCATATTTTTTAAAAGCCTCGACAGCACAACAAACTATTTAAGGATCGCAGATTTTGATATTGGGCTGTACCGCAAGATTGATTCCATTGTAACAGCGAATTTTGAATCATTGATAAAAAAGCCCAAACTAATTATAGACTTAAGATGGAATGGTGGTGGCGGTGACCGCTCATATCGTTCACTGCGACCCTTACTGTATACTCAGCCGGTTAAAATAGTCGGCCTTGATTTATGGGTGACACCGGATAATATCGCTGCCAATGAACGGTTGTTTGCAGAAAATCCCAATATCCCCAGAGACTATATTGAACAATACAGGACAATGGTAAAAACAGCGCCCGATCCAAGAGGCAGCTTTGTGAATGTATTTCCTGACCGGATGGATACCTTGCAGTCTTACAATTATCCTTCCAAAATAGCTGTTATAATAAATAACAAGTGCGGCAGTACAACAGAACAGTTTTTGCTGGAAGCAGTACAAAGTAAAAAAGTGCAGCTATTGGGTGAACATTCAGCGGGTGTGCTGGACTATGCGAATATGCGGGATATGAATTATCAACATCCTGCATTTACACTATCTTATGCAACCACCCGGTCGCGGAGGATAGACATTGGCCAGGGGATCGATAATAAGGGCATACAACCTGGCATAGTCATAGATTTCAACCAGGATGGCTGGTTTGAGTTAATCAGGGCAAAATTGAACGCCCAATAGTCTATTTGTTTTTACCATGGAATACCGCTTTGGTTGTTGATTTTCAGCAGCTGGCCGGGCAAAGGATAGCTACCGCTATTGTTTACCGGGCTAATAACCCAAGTTACGGGATAATCCAATGTATTTATAGCTGCAAGCCATGAGCTTCCAGCTATGAGGCAGGAATGTCCTGTTAAATAGCATAAATTGTTTTGCAAGGCCATCCTGAAAATGATCATCCTTTCCGCGTATTCCGCGAGATGCCTTTCTCGCAGCTCATCGCTATCAGCTTGAAGCTTTTACAGCGGTAAGCCATGAGCTTCCAGCTATGAGGCAGGAATGTCCTGTTAAATAGCAAAATTGTTTTGCCAGGCCATCCTGAAAATGATCATCCTTTCTGCGCTTTCCGCGTATTCCGCGAGATGCATTTCTCGCAGCTCATCGCTATCAGCTCGCCGCTATAACTGGCAACTTGAGTTAATAACTATTAAGGGTTACATTTATTCAGCTCTCAGGCTTTTTACCGGGTTAACTGTAGCCGCCCGGATGGTTTGAAAGGCTATCGTAAGCAGGGCAATTCCAATGGCTGCGGCGCCTGCAGCAACGAAAATCCAGCTGCTCAGGCTTGTCCGGTAAGAGAATTGCCGAAGGAACCTGTTCATGAACAGCCAGGACAGTGGCGATGCTATAACGATAGCAATCAGGATGAGCTGGATAAAACTGCGGGCCAGTAAGGAAGTAATACCGGTTATGCTGGCTCCCAGGATTTTGCGGATGCCGATCTCTTTAGTCCGTTTTTCTGCCATATAAGTAGATAACCCAAGCAGGCCCATACAGGAAACAAAAATGGCAAGAAGTGCAAAAATATTAATCAAGGAACCGGTGTCCCTGTTCTGCTTGAATTTTGCAGCATAGGCTTCATCTGCAAAGTGCAGTTCAGTAAGGAAATTAGGATTGTATTTTTTAAGGATGGCTTCTGCATGTTGTGCTGCCAGTAATGTTCCGGGATTGTTGTTGAGCCGGATGCTCAGGTAGCCATTGCCCTTTCCTCCCTTGATAAGTACTTGTTTGCTTGCTTCACCGGGATCACCAATCAAAAAATCCTTCACAACACCCACGATCTTCCAGCGTTGGTCTTCATCCATGATGATTTGCCCGACAGGATCTTTGAATCCCATCACTTTTACACTGGCTTCATTTACCACAAGGAAAGAGTGTCTTCCGCATAGCGGTTCAGGTTGATATCCCTTCCTGCCAGCAGGGTCAGGCCATTGGTGCGGATAAAGTCCCCGCCTTCTTCCATCAGTACAAAAGATGGATTTGCTTTAGGATCCATGCCAGCCCATTTCAGGCCGAATTCTTCGTAGAGGATACTGGTGGCCGTTGTATTCGATGTACAGACAGAAATAGCTGTTCCCGAGTTGATCAGTTCATCTTTAACAGCTGCAATATTGTTGCGCAGGTCATCGGTCAATGGCTGAAACACCAGGTTTTCCTTTATAAAGCCTGCGTCCCTGTTGAGCCCATACAGGATCTGCTTTTGAAAGATAATGGTGAAATTGATCAGGATGATGGAGAAAACAAATTGCAGAACAACCAGTATTTTTCTGGGTGTAACAAGGGTGTTGGGGCTTTTCAGCACACCTTTGAGCACCCTGATCGGTTTAAACGAGGAAAGATAAAAAGCCGGATAGCTGCCTGCAAGCAAGCCTGTGAGCAGCACGAACCCAAGGGCCATGATCCAGAAGACCGGTGATGCCCAGGGAATGCTCAGTTTTGTATGGATCAGGTTGTTAAAAGCCGGGATAGCCATTTCTGCCAGTATAAACGCGATGATGCCTGCCAGTGCTGCCATCAGAACAGCTTCTGCGATGAATTGAAGGATCAGTGATTGCCGGGCAGCACCTATCGCCTTGCGTACGCCTACTTCTTTGGCCCGTTTCTCGCTGCTGGCCGTGCTCAGGTTCATAAAATTGATACAGGCAATAAGAAGGATAATGCCCGCGAGAGCACCCAGCATGCGCAGGCTGTCAATATGGCCGCCAGCAGGTTTGCCATTGACAAACCTGCCTTCCAGATACTCCCTGGTAAAGGGATACAGGAATACCTGCTGGCTGCCTAGCAAAGAACTGTTGCGGGCAGCTATATCCGCGATCTTTTTATTCACTGCGTCGATAGGTGCACCCTGGCGTAATTGCACAAACGTATTGGTGTTCTGGTTGGTCCAATTACCCGCTTGCCGGCCATTTGTTTGTAAGTATTCCCAGGATAATAAGTATTCAAATTTAAACCGGGTATTATCAGGCAGGTCCTGCAGCACACCGGTCACGATGAAATGATCGCCGGAGGTGTAGTGATCGTTTTATTTAACGGGTCATCGTTGCCGAATAATTTAGCTGCAAGTGTTTGTGTGAGCACAATTCCATTGGCATCACCAAGAACTGTTGCCGCATTGCCTTGTATCAGAGGAAAACTAAACATGGACAGGAAGGACTGGTCTACAAAATTACCCTGTGCGTTTATCTTCTTGCCGGCATATCGCAACAGCCGGGCGGATCCCATTACCCTGGCCGTGTTTTTTATTTCGGGGAACGCATTTTTCAGCACAGGCCCCAGCGGTGGTGCCGTTGCATTCCAACATAGCAGCTGACCATTGATGCTGCCGCGGTTGTAGGCCGTGTACAAATCGGCTTTCTTTTCGTGGAACTGATCGTAGCTTAGTCCATAGCGGATGTTCAGCAGCAGCAGGATAGCTCCAGCCATGCCAAGGGCCAGGCCCATTATGTTGATCAGTGAATGCGCCTTATTCCTGGCAATGTTTCGCCAGGCTACCTTGCAATAGCTTGAGAACATATGTATGCTTTAATAAAATGAAAAGCCGGTACACGGGCCGGTTCCGGATCCTTATCCAATGCCTGTTGGATCAGGTGATGTTCAACACAACAAATACCAGTTTGCATTTATTTATTAACCAATTGGTTATACTAATTTAGCGGATGAAACCGTTCGATTTTGATACATGCGGATGTCCGCTTGTAATATAATACTTGTAATATAATAGTTACCAGTGTGTGGATAGCAATCATATAAAAGAAGGGAAACAACCGGCCCTGCAGGTGCCTTCTTTTCAGCAGGTGACAGATAGCGATCTTTAATGCCTGCAATAAATTTCAACAGGCTGTATGTATCTTTTCAGTGAATGGTTAAAACAGTTAGCCCTGGGTGCTACAAAATGGGCTGATTTCTGGTAGAAAGTAACATCCGCATACCTATTTTGCAACATTTCGATCCCTGTATTTACCAGGTAGCCAATAGTTTTACAACAGTCAAATCAAATACTTAGAACTGCTTGTTTATGAAACTAAGATACTGGCTGTCCGGCTTGCTGTTTTTTTTATTTTGCAATGACAGATTGACGGTTTCGCTGTGCGTTACCCGGAAAAAGAGGAGATGGTTATTTTTACCGGCCTGGCTATTCCCCGCACTTCCCACACCGTTCAGCTCCGCATAATATCAGGTAATAGTATAAGCTGATGGGCACTCCTGCAACTGCTATCCTGCCGCTCAACGCATAGCAACTGTATATCGTAAAAAAAAAGAACCGGGACTGGCAGCTGATCTTCCAGATGATAGCTTTGCAAAAATACGCGCACTTATTGCCGTTGCGCACCTGGAAACAGTACCCGGCACTTCCGCTTTCATATGTAAGCTGGTACTTAATCATTCTGATAAAATTATTGGTGTTGAAATTGCCGGTGCCCGGTAAACTAATTCAAACAGTAAAGCCTCCGGGTAAAGAAGGGCTGCTACAATTGGGGCGCAGTGCGGCCGGGTGTACATGATGAAAGTAAATAGCAGTGACCGGGCAAAATCAGCTAAGATCATCAAAGAATAATATAGTCATTGGGTTAAACAACTAATAGGATTTAAAAATGAAAAAGGGCATTGTAATCATCCTGCTGCTGCTGGCTGTGAAGAGTATTCAGGCACAGGTTAAAAAAATGGACAATATTTTATATGGCGTGGCTTACTACCATGAATACATGCCGTATGAACGGCTGGATAAGGATGTTCAGATGATGAAAGATGCAGGGATCTCTGTGGTGAGACTGGGCGAATCTTCCTGGGGCTTGTTTGAGCCGCAGGATGGGCATTTTGAATTTGCCTGGATGGATCGCATTATAGATAAAATGCATGAAGCGGGCATTAAAGTAATCCTTGGAACGCCCACTTATTCCATCCCTGCCTGGTTGGGTGTAAAGCATCCGGAGATTTTTGTGGAACATGCAGATGGCTCAAAAAGCAGCTATGGCATCAGGCAGAATATGGATATAACCAATGCCACCTATCTTTTTTACAGCGAGCGCATCATCAGGAAATTGATGGTGCATTATGCAAAACATCCGGCCATTATCGGTTTCCAGGTAGATAATGAAACTACCAATTACGGTGCCGCCAATGATGATTATTTCCACAGTTTCGTTGATTACATGAAAGAAAAATACAAAACCACCGATTCGCTGAATAAGTTATGGGGTCTGAATTATTGGGGCATGCGGTTAAATGGATGGGATGAGTTTCCTGTAAGGAAGAGTGCCACCAACCCTTCATATAAACTGGAATGGGACAGGTTCGGCCAGAAAGTGCCTGCCGATTTCCTTACCTGGCAGGCCGGCATTGTTAGCGAATACAAACGGCCCGACCAGTTTATTACGCATTGCTTCATGCCCTGGCTTACCAGCCTGGATCAATATGCCGCCTGCCGCAAACTGGATATGCCGGCATTGAATATCTATCATGGCAGCCAATATAATGTACAGGGTGAGGATGTAATGTGGGCAGATGATTTTTACCGGAGCGTGAAAAAAACGAATCACCTGATCACCGAAACCAATGCACAAACCACAGGGTGGGACGCCAAGGGCCAATACCCGCCGTTTGATGGGCAGGGCAGGCTGTTTGTGTATTCACATATCGCGAGCGGCGCCAATATGGTGGAATACTGGCACTGGCATTCTATACACTACGGACAGGAAACTTACTGGAAAGGTGTGCTGGGGCACGACCTGGAGCCCAACCGTTTTTACAAGGAAGTAAGTAAAACAGCGCATGAACTGCAGAAGATCGGCCCTAAGCTGGTAAACCTGAAAATCAAAAATAAAGTTGCGCTTTTGTATAGCCGGGAATCTGACCTGGGACTGGGATACATGCCTTTCAAAAACGGGAATGCTTACCTGGAAGTAATGCGGCAAATGCATAAAGCCGCTTTTAGAAATAACCTGGGCGTTGATTTTGTACTGGCTGAAAATGCAGATTTCACCGGCTACCAGGTTTTACTGGTGCCACCATTGTATGTGGCCAGCGATGCTTTGCTGAAGAAAATAGCTGATTTCGTGGAAAACGGTGGCCATGTGATCATGTCAGTCAAAAGCGGTTTTTGCGATGAACATTCTGTAGTTCGGTATACAAAAGCGCCTGGCCCGCTGAGGAAAGCTGCGGGCTTCTATTACCAGGAATTTTCCAATATCAAATCATTGCAGCTTCGTGATGATCCGTTCAAAGTTGGCGCTGATAAAAACAGGGCAAGCGACTGGGTGGAATTCATTGTGCCCGAAACAGCCAGTACCCTGGCGCGTTATGATGATGCTTTCTTTGGTAAATATGCTGCGGTTACAGAGAACAAGTTCGGTAAAGGAAGCTTTATTTATGAAGGCAGCCTGCTGAGTGATGAGATCCAATTGTTTATAGTTGCCAACAAGGCTAAGGAGATCGGGTTGCTGAATGATCGGCAAGTCAGTTACCCGGTTGTTATCCGGTGGGGTACAAATGACCAGGGTAAAACCATCCGTTATTATCTCAATTATTCGGGCGATGAGCAGCAGGTTGTTTACCAGTTCAACGGAGGAACAGAATTGCTGGGAAACAAGACGATCAAAAAAGGTGATACCCTTGTATTGAAACCCTGGGACCTTGCCATTGTGGAGGAGTGATTGAACAGGGTGATGACCTGGCGATAATAACCTGCGTACTGGCAGTATGATTCAATAGAAAATAATTAAAAACAACACAAGTGAACCGTATTTTACAATCATTTTTTTTCGCAGCGATCAGTTTAATGGTATACAAGGCCAATGCACAGCAAGCCGTAAATACCGGTGAAGCTATGGAAGCGCAGATCCGGTCACTCGTAGGCCAGATGACATTGAAGGAAAAAGTAAGCCTGCTGCATGGCAATTCCAAGTTTTATGTATCGGGTATACAAAGATTAAATATTCCCGAATGGGCGCTGAGCGACGGGCCACATGGCGTTCGTGCGGAGATCAACCGCCACAATTGGGCCTATGCCGGCTGGACAAATGATTCGGCCACCTGTTTTCCGCCCGGTACATCGCTGGCTGCTACCTGGAACCCCCGGCTGGCTTACGAACAAGGGCTTGTACTGGGTGAGGAAGCCCGTTTCAGGCATAAAGATGTGTTACTGGGGCCGGGCATCAATATTATCCGTACACCACTTTGCGGAAGAAATTTTGAATACATGAGCGAAGACCCTTTGCTCATTTCAAAAATGGCCGTTGCTTATATCAAAGCCCTGCAGTCAAAAGACGTGGCCACCAGTGTAAAGCACTGGCTGGCCAACAACCAGGAATCGCACCGTGATTCTGTTGATGTATATATGAGCGAAAGGGCTTTGCGTGAAATTTACCTGCCTGGGTTCAAGGCCGCTGTCACCGAAGGCGGCGCTTACACGGTAATGGCTGCCTATAACAGGTTCAGGGGAAGCTGGTGTTCTGAAAATGATTACCTCAACCGGCAGATCCTTCGCAAAGAGTTTGGATTTAAAGGTGTGTTGATGACCGACTGGTCTGCTGCACATACAACAGTGAAAGCGGCATTAAGTGGACTTGACCTTGAAATGGGTACAGACATAAATGATTACAATGAATGGTATTTCGCTAATCCCCTGATAAAAGCAGTGGAAACCGGGCAGGTACCGGTGGCTGTTGTTGATGAAAAAGTATCCAATGTGCTGTGGGTAATGATGAAAACAAAAATGCTGCAGGAAGATAAACGGGAAAAAGGAAAAATGAACACACGGGAGCACCAGCAGGCCGCTTATAATGCTGCCTCAGAAGCGGCAGTGTTGTTACAAAACCAGGGCAACCTGCTGCCGTTGCATTTCGATAAGCTGAAATCAATAGCTGTTATCGGTGACAATGCTAGCCGCCGTCATTGTAACGGGGGGCTCAGTTCTGAAATTAAAGCCTTGTATGAAGTGACGCCCCTGCAGGCGATACAGCAAAAATTTGGTGCAACGGTAAAAATAAATATTGCACAGGGATATGAAAAACAATCGGTGTTCAAAGAGGGCAATAATGCCGGCCAGTCCAACACAGATAAGGTGAACTGGAAGCTGATTGATGAAGCCGTTGCTGCAGCGAAGGAATCGGATGTGGCTGTTATTTTCGGTGGCCTCAACCATGATTTCGATACCGAATCTGCCGATAAACAAAGCATGGACCTGCCGTACGGGCAGGAAGTCTTGATCCGGGAAGTGGCCAAAGTTAATCCCCATACGGTTGTTGTTATCATTGCAGGTTCGCCGGTGAAACTGGCAGGTATTGTTCAGCGGGTACCATCTATCTTATGGTCTTGGTATGGTGGTATGGAAGCGGGCAATGCCGTGGCAGATCTGTTGAGCGGCAAAGTAAACCCTTCGGGTAAACTGCCTTTTACGCTGCCGGTAACGCTGGAGCAATCGCCCGCACATGCACTGGGCAATTACCCCGGCAGGAACCTGGAACTGAATTATGAAGAAGATATCTTAGTAGGGTACAGGTGGTTCGATACAAAGCATATCCAGCCACAGTTTCCATTTGGCTATGGTCTTTCCTATACGCATTTTTCTGTCACAGGTTTTTCAACGGATCAATTGCGTTATGGAAAAGAGGCCACTATCCAGGCAAAGTTTACCATCAAAAATACCGGCAATACTTATGGAGCGGAAGTAGTACAATTATATGTGAGCGATCCTGTTTGTCCGGTACTGCGCCCCGAAAAAGAGCTTAAAGCTTTTGAGAAAGTTTTTTTGAAGCCCGGCGAAACCAAAACAGTGGTGTTGCCGGTTAAAGTGGCCGACCTGGCATTTTATGATGAATCGAAGAAAGCATGGAATACGGAAGCCGGTGAATATATCCTGCAGCTGGGTAATTCTTCCCGCGATATTTTCAGCAAGGTAAAAATTGCTGTTCAGTAAAGCAATTGCTGCTTCTGTTTGTGCACTGCACAGGAAAAAGAAAGGCCGTTTGCTGACAGGAAACACCAGGGTTGTCAAATAGGATGGGCATATATTTAAAATAGATTGTTTAGCCGCATTGAGCGGATAATTTGTTTTGTTATGAATTTAATACGCATCATGTTTTTGGTAGGCATACTTACCGCTATGCATGTTTGCGCCCAGGCGCAGCATACGTTTCAAAACCCGCCACAAGGCTTTGATTCGGTGCATACAGGCATTGCACATGGCCGCATAGATGCTATTTACTATTTTTCAACCACCGTAGGTGTCAAACGAAGGGCTTTGGTGTATACGCCACCTGGATTTTCAGCAGATAAAAAATATCCCGTACTATACCTGCTGCATGGCCTTGCCGGAACAGAAGAAGAGTGGCCGGCCATGGCGCCCCCGCAGGTTATACTGGATAACCTGTATGGAGAAAAAAAAGCTGTACCGATGATAGTGGTAATGCCCAATGGCAGGGCGATGAAAGATGACAGGGCTACCGGTAATAAATTCGACAGCGCGAAACTGCATGCTTTTTCTGTATTTGAACAAGATCTTTGGGTGGACCTGATTCCGTTTATAGAAAGTAAATACCCCATTTACCACGACCGGGAACACCGGGCCATCGCCGGCTTGTCTATGGGCGGCGGTCAATCGCTGAACTTTGGGCTGGGCAATCCTGACCGGTTCGCCTGGATCGGTGCGTTTTCACCTGCCCCGAATACAAAAGCACCTGAACTGTTGCTGCCTGATTCATCCGCCACAAAACAGCAGTGGAAATTATTGTGGATATCTTGTGGTACAGATGATAACCTGCTTTGGGTTAGCCAAAAAACGCATGCATATCTTGCCCAAAAGAAGATCCCTCATATTTTCTTTACTGAACCGGGAGGGCATGACTTCCCGGTATGGAAAAAAGACCTTTACCTTTTTGCACAGCTGCTTTTTGTACCCTAGCGGGCATCATTTTATAGCTACAGTCATAATGCAACAGGTAAAGGATATAAATGAAGGGTATAAGGCTGGGTCGATGGGAGTATCATGTGCCGAAGGAATGCCATAGATACTTAACTGTATACATAAATAAATAGATATGAAAAGATTTATGTTAGGGATAATATTTATAGTCATTAACCTTATTGCATATTCCCAGGTAAGTGCTCCTGTATATAATGACCCCGTATATAAACGGGATCGCTATCATTTTGTTGCCAATTTTTCAACATCATTGAACCTTCGGTTTATGTGGTTGGGTACTACGAAGTGTATTAATGCATTTTACCTGGTAAAGTTTAATGTAGATGAATCCGGTCGTGTTTGTAATATTCGGTTTTCAAGTGATTCATTGACTGAAAATGACGCGCTCAATTTTGAGGGAGTAGATAACAGGTTAAGGGCAGACATCAATAAGGATTTCGATAGCATACTGCATAAAACGGATGGGCACTAGACACCCGCAAAGATGAATGGTAAACCGGTTATGAGTAAGCCCTTGCTAATATTTATTTCAGCGAATAGAAAAACAAATGTCTGTGGTCATGACCAGTTTAGAACCCTGGGGCATTTTGAAACGTTGAAATCGGTAGGATTGAAGGAAGATGAAGGCTATTCGGTTATTGGTTTTCTGCAATGGAATGGGGATAAGCTTTAGATGGTATTTCAGAGTACCTATTAGGATACACGCAGAAATCAAGGAATGGATAGCTATTTTAGCGTCAACTTTGTAAGGTAGAAGCTGTCCCCTGTTACGGTAACGCTCAATACCTTGTTACAATAGTTACAGATGGAGCTCCAATAAAGACAGCTGGCCTGGTATTGGCGCGTCAACAGACCGGCACAGCGACAAATATTGGCTTTATCATGCTGTAAGCCGAAACGGGTATCGCCAACCTGGTTGTGTTTTAATTGACGATCGCAACGCCAGAAAGATGATCGATGGCAGGGTTGAAGTTGTCTTCGAGGGATGCTGGAAATTGTTTATCCAATAGTCTTCAGGCGAAAACCTGGGACGCAGGAAACTGTATTGTTTTTTCGCTATTTAATGAAGCATAGCAGGAGACAAGGGCTTTCGGGTTTTAAAAAATTGTTCTAAGAAATTAGTACTATAGCTGAACATTTTGCACGACTTAATACTAACCATCCTGCCAACGGCTTCAAATACTTCATAAAAAAATTAGAAAATTGTGCAGCCGGGTTCACAAGCAAAAAGCCCCGGCAAAACAGTTTATTTATTGGGAGATGCCAGAAGGGCTGAGGTATTGTCTATGTTAAAGGATGATGGCGGATTGCCGGTAAATGATTTGAATTCCCTGATGAAATGAGACTGGTCGAAATAACCACAATCATAGGCAATAGAGGTAAGAGATGAACCGCCTTTCCCTATTAATAAAAGACTGTTCTGAAAACGGTTTATTTTACTGTATAATTTAGGTGTAACACCTGTGTGCAGTAAAAAAATCTTCCGGAGATACCTGGATGTAATACCATAACGGGATGCGACGTTATCGATATTGTCAAAAAAATCTTCTTTTTTCAACTCACTCATTACAGCCTGAACAAGTTTTACTTTATCCAGCTTCTTTTCAAACTGGGAAAGCCTTTTTAGTAAAAAACTTTCTATTAAATCGATTTGCTGGCCGGTAGATCCGGCATCCAGTAATTTTTTATGAAGCTCTTGCACTGGCTGCCCTATAACGCTTGTAAGGTCGGTAACGTTGTCATTAAATAAACTGATGTCTTCATTCAGAAATGCAGCAGCGGCATGTGGATAAAAACGTATTCCCAACATCCGGTTTTTTCCTGGTGTTCTGAAAGCCAAAGGTTGAATAATCTGTCCCCATAGTTCAACACCAGGCGTTTGAATAAATTGATCGTTTATTTTAGTTTCCCATTGTACACCTTCCAGGTTAAACATTATTTCAATGCAGCCAGTCGCAAAAGCCTTGTCTTCAGTTAGTATTTCAGCATCAGATGCATATACATAATAACACTTTACGTATTTAGACAGCGCTTCAGACGGTATGTATTCTTTGTATTGCAAAATATAAACGGATAAATACTTGAAAACAAAATTAGGTCAGGACAACTATATGGAATTGTATATTTCGGAACTATATTGAGTTTTTATTTTATGCGTCCGGGATCACTGGTTCTACCAGCTTTTTCAGCTTATCCAACGATTCCTGCCATCCCAGATAGCACATTTCTGTAGGAATAACGGAGGGTATTCCTTCCTGTATTATTTTCAATTCTGTGCCGCAGGAAACCTGCTTTAGCCAGATACTAACGGTCATTTCGCCGGGTAAATTGGGGTCATCAAATTTCTCATTGTATTTCAGAAACTCGTTGGGTTTGATCTCCAGGTATTCTCCTCCAAAGGAATGACCGTTGCCTGTAGAGAAGTTGGTAAAAGACATTCTGTGGAGGCCACCTTCTTTGAAATCCAGTTGGTGCACTGTGCATAAAAAACCATAAGGTGGTAACCAGGATGCTACTGCATCCGGTTCGGAAAATGCCCGGAAAACTTTTTCGGGAGATGCGGTGAGCACCCTGTGTAATGATACGCTGTTGTTTGACATATAATTCGGTTTAATTTTACGATGATTATTTGGGAAATTTTGATAAATCCATATACAGTACTTCCCAAAGATTGCCATCAAGGTCTTCAATGCTGCGTTGCAGCATAAAGCCATAATCCTTTGCGCTATTAGGTTCTTTACCTCCTGCTGCAATTGCTTTTTCTGCAAACTGGTTCACTTCGGCATTGCTGTCAACCGACAGCGAGTTAATAACAGAGGCCGTTTTTTTAGTGTCTGCAATTTCTTTTGAAGTAAATGTTTTGAATTTATCATGCGTGAGCAGCATTACAAAGATCTCTTCTGTAAGTACCATGCAGGCGGCCGTATCATCTGTAAACTGCGGATTATTGGTGAACCCGATTGCTGAATAAAAATCCATTGACTTTTTAAGATCTGCCACCGGCAGGTTAATGAAAATTTTCTTGCTCATATTTTGCACTGTTTTTTTGTTTCATTTGCCATACAAAGATTGTTTATAAAATAGAATTTTAAGGGTGTGTATGCGACATTTACGGGGTAGTTTTTGTCAATAACTGTTTTTAGCAATAATACACCGGCCTCCGGCCTTTTTTACCAAGGAAACGAAAAGGATCATGATAAAATACTTTCAGTGTGCGGTATTTAGCTTAATAAGAGTGGTTCATTTATTTAATTATATATTAAATATTAGTTTAATATATAGTGATCTCTGAAGAGTGCCTCACTCTTATTCGGTATGAATAAAACCAGTAGTAAAGTTTATCCCGTTCACTCTTATTCGGTATTGAATAAAAATCAGTAGCAAATTTTATCCCGTTCACGAGTAGAGTGAGGCACTCTCTGAAGAGTGCCTCACTCTTATTCGCTTTCATCCCGTTCACCAGATCTTTATCCTTTCATCTTCGGGTTTGTAGTTTTTATCACCGGACTGTACATTAAATGCTTTATAAAAAGGAGCGGAGCTCATCAGCGGGCCGTTTACGCGCCACATGGCCGGCGAATGCGGGTTGGTATTCACATAAGTGCGCAAAAAGGCATCCCTTGTTTTCACCCTCCATATCCTGGCAATGGATAAAAAGAACCGCTGATCGGGTGTAAAACCATCAATCTTAGTCGAATCCTGTCCCTGCTGTGTCATTTTGAACGCATCATAGGCGATGGCAATACCCCCGTTATCTGCAGTGTTTTCACCAACCGTTAAGGCGCCTTTGATATGTACAGTATCCAATACGGTGAATGAACTGTATAAGTCAATCACTTTTTTCGTTTTTGCCCTGAACTTTTCATAATCCTCTTTTGTCCACCAGTTTTTTACATTGCCTTCTTTATCAAACTGTGCTCCCTGGTCATCAAAGGCATGTGTCATCTCATGTCCAATAACCATCCCTATTCCGCCATAATTGATGGCATCATCTGCTGAAAAATCAAAATAGGGGAATTGCAGAATGCCGGCCGGGAACACGATCTCATTAAAAGACGGGTTGTAGTAGGCTGTAACAGTAGAAGGCGTTACGTCCCACTCCGTTCTGTCAACAGGTTTATTCAGTTTTGCCAGTTGAAACTTGTATTCATTTTGATTAAGGGAAAGCAGGTTTTCAAAATATTTGGTTCTCTCGATCTGAACTTGATCATAGTTCCGCCATTTATCGGGATAGCCTATTTTTTTGGTGATCGCATATAATTTTTCTTTTGCTTTTTGTTTTGTGCTATCGCTCATCCAATCAAGATGGCTGATCCTGTTTTCAAAAGATTTTTGCAGGTTATTCACCAGGGCAAGCACGCGTTTTTTGGCATCCTCATTAAAAAATCTTTTTACATAGAGCTGCCCCAGGGCCTGTCCCAGGAGGCCGTCAACGCTTTCGGTCATGATCTGTTTGCGGGGTTTTTGTACGGCAGCGCCTGATAATACTTTGGTGAATTCAAAAGATGCATTCACAAAGGGCCTGCTAAGCGCTGTGGCATAATTTTGCAGGGTACTTGCTTTCAAATAAATTTTCCAGTCATTGATGGGGATGGATTTCAGCAGCACATGTAAACTGTTGTAATAGGCGGTTTGGGCCATATCGATTGAATCGGTCTTTGCATCCAGGCTGGTAAGCAATGTTTGCCAGCCAATAGCAGGTTGCGTTTTATTGATCGTTGATACAGCCAGTTTATTATAGTTGGCATTAATATCCCTGAGCTCAATATTTGTTTTATGCGATGCGGCAATTTGTTTTTCGATACCGTAAACGATAGCGGCCTGCTTTAAGGCGGCAGCCGGTTCGCTGCCGGTTAATTGGAACAGGGTGGCTATATATGTTTTATAGGCTTGCTGAATACTGAGGGTAGGTGAATCTGTTTTAAAATAATAATCGCGGTCAGGTAACCCGATACCTGCCTGGTAAACATGGGCAATATTCATACTGCTGTTTTTGTTATCGGGTGAAATGCCGAAGCCAATAATGGAGCGATTGCCTGTTTTCAATTCAGCCGCCACAAAATTGATTAACGATGGAACATCGCTGATGGCATCGATACGTGCAAGTATGGACTGGATGGGTTGGTATCCGCGCTGGTTGATGGTTGTAGTGTCCATGCCGGAGGCGTAGAAGTCGCCCACTTTCTGTTCAATGCTTCCGGCGGCGGCCTGCGTTTTTGAAACACTATCCAGGATACTTTGCAGCAGCAGCTTTTGCGGGATGTTCAGGAAGCTGTAAGAGCCTACTCCTGATTGATCAGCTGCAATTTTCGCTGTATCGTACCAACGGCCATTGACATAACGGAAAAAATTATCACCGGGCTTTACCGAGGGATCAATACCCTTTACATCGACAAAACTTTTTTTGGAGGATCCCGGGTTGTTGCAAGCACCCAAAACTGATACCAGACATAAACAAAGAAGCCTGTTCATAAACAAGGAATTTGTTTAAAGATAAGAGGTTCTGTACAAAATCACCATAGTGTGTGGCAAGCCCGCCCCGACATTCTGCAGTTTTAAACGCTGTGAGTAAGGTGCTGGCATGCCAATATCCCCAAAACCCTGAAAGGCATAGCTTTTGAGGCGGAAAAAGAAACTTCTTAGATGGAAAACAACTGGACAGGCCAATGGAAAAACCAATACGGCTCACAGCTCATTATTGATGATGCCGGCAACGGAAAGATCGCTGGTTCGTTTAGATCAGCCGTCGATCAAAGTATACCTGCCAGCAAGGTATCCGGCATCTATACCGGCAATCTTATTGTTATCACAGTTACCAGTGCAAAGGAAGGTGAAAAGATCGCTTCCTGGACAGGCATTTTGCAAGATGGCCGGATAGAAACGGTATGGCATGTGGCCTTAGGAGGCAAGGGTATATGGGAAGCATTTCTTACCGGCGCCGATAGTTTTGTTAGACAGGTATGAAACTTTTTATAAAGGCAGGCAGGTTATAAGAACAAATTAAACAGGATGTTATGCTGCATATGGATATCAGTATCGGGGTATGCGGGCCATTCTCAGGCAGGGCTGCTGCACTTGGCCTTGAAATGAAGCAGGCCATAGAACTGGCGGTAGCGGAAAAAAATGCGAGAGGCGGCATCGGAGGGCAGCCGGTAAGGGTGATTGCTTATAACGACGAAAGCAGGGTGGATAAGGCTAAGGAAATGGCCGCCAGGCTAAGTGAAGACAGAACGGTGCTCGGGGTGATCGGGCATTATAGCAGCGATACCAGTCTGGCAGCAGCACATGTATATGCCAGGCATGCTGTTTGCCTGCTGGCGCCGATTGCTTCCAATCCTGCTTTAACCGGATCAGGGCTCAGCAATGTATTCCGTTATACAAACCGGGATGACAGAACCGCTGCTGCCATCAGTGATTATTTGTATAACCAGCTTGGCAAACGGAAGGCGTTTGTAGTAAAGTCTGATACGGCTTATGGAAACAGCATGGCTGCAGGATTCGCAACAGCCTTCAGTGTATGTGGCGGAACGGTAATTGGCACTACGGCAATAAAAGAAGGTGATACAGATCTTACAGCACTTGCAGGGAGTTTACCGGGCGATTTTGACCTGCTGTTCTATGGCGGCACATTTGAGGGTGCGCCACTGTTAAAAGCATTCAGGGCGTCAGGATACAGGCAATTGATGGCCACAGGGGACGGCTGCTGGGATGTTGCCAATTTTCTTAAGCCCGCACAGGATGTTGTAGAAAAGGGAGAAGGTGTGCTGGTATTATCTGCTTCTTCCGCCATAGGAGATGTGGAGGGATCGGCCGCTTTTGCTGCAGCATATGAAAGAAGGTTTGGCAATATTATTAATTATGCGCTGAACAGTTATGATTGCGGGTGTATGTTATTGCAGGCGATTGAAGAGGCCCTGCTGGCCGATGGGGCTAATTTAACCGCCAGGAAAAGGGTAGAAGAGGCTTTGAGAAAGATTGCCTTTAGAGGACTGGCCAATAGTAACCCCGTAGCCTGGGATATCCATGGCGATCATTCAGCCGCAATAACAAAATTGAACGTTGTAACCCATGGTGTTTTCAGGGAGATTGCCTGGTAGTCGGCAGTCTACAGTTGGCAGTCTGCAGTCTTCAGAATGTTTAAGCAAGCTGCTATATAGGCTGAAAGCCTGTTCCTTTCTGCGTATTCCGCGCATTCCGCGAGAGAAATTCCCTGCAGCTCGCTATTAGCTTGCAGCTGAAAAGGATTATAGTAACTCTATATATCCTTCTGTGCCATTCACGCGGATACGCTGCCCGTCTTTGATCATTGCGGTGGCCTGTTCCACTCCAACCACTGCGGGTAAACCATATTCACGTGCAATAACTGCACCGTGGGTCATCAGTCCGCCCACTTCCGTAACAAGGCCTTTAATGGAAACAAACAGGGGTGTCCAGCTGGGGTCGGTGAAGGCGGTGACCAATATATCACCTTCTTCCAGGTCGGCATTTTCTATGGTTGAAATAACCCGTGCCCGTCCTTCTATCACGCCTGAGGAAACAGCCAGGCCTGCAATAGCCCCGGCCGGGAGCACTTCATGACTGTACCTGCCCGGAATAATTTCACCTTCTGAAGTGATCACCCTTGGCGGGTTTAGTTTTTCATAAGTCCTGAACTCCTCTTTCCGTTTGCTGATAAGCTCGTTGGCAGGTTGATGGGTACGCGCCATTTCGCGCAGTTCTTCAAAATTAAGATAATAGCTATCTTCCTTACAGGGAAGAACATGGGCCTGTACCAGTTGGTCGATCTCTTTTAGTAAAGCCTGCTTGTAAACAAAAAAGCGGTTCACTATGCCGTATTTGGGATATTCACGGTAACCGGCGAAATTCCTGAGCAGGCTGATCATTGCTTTTGCATCCTGTACCTTTTGTTCACCGTCTGGCAACTGCCTCAATCGATCGAGCAGGCTTTGTTCTTTTTTCAGCACCTCCTGCAGCCCCTGTTCAAATTTCCGTTTGCCGGCACCTGGTTCAAAGTTTTTAATATTACCCAGGATGAGCGGTACAAGTATGGCGGGGTTTTCGCGCCAGCGGGTTTTGGTAATATCGATCTCACCGGCGCAGCGTATACCGTATTTGTCCAGGAAGGTCTCAATAGCCTTCCTGGCGGCTTGCCCGCCTTCCAGCCTGGTCAATTCATCCAGGAAGCAGCCTGTTTTTACCTGTTGCAGGTACCCGGTTATTGCCGGATAGGGGCGGATGGCATCTGCAACATCCAGCAATGCCAAACCCATTTCTGAAGTGATGTTGTTTGATACGGATTGGGAAAGTATATCGGCCACATTTTTTTCATCCAGCCATTCATTCATCTTTTCATTAAGCCAGGAAGCAGCATTCATGGCAGCCATGATCACATTCATGTGTTGTGTATCAAACAGCATCTTCTTTGAGTACTCGATATCTTCCATAATAAAATCAAACAGCGCAGCGCCTGATTTTGACCGGATGTTCTGTTGTAGCAGTTCTACCGATGCCTCATTTTGTTTGATAAGAGCAGCAACGGTTGCGGGATCGTTTCCTGCCTGCGCCAAAATATCTGCGGGCGACATACCCTTGCTGCTTTTAACAAACATGGTTCTTTTTTCATCATCGGGTAATGGCTTTACAAAATCGCCGCGTTCTACAATGGTTTGCAGTGCATCTTTTATCAGCGGATCATGCTGTGCCATTGCCTCTAATAAATTTTTCCTGTCGGCAGGCCTGGCCAGTTCTGCTGTAACATTAACAAACAATCTTCCACCAGCCTTAAACATGGGTCTGCCAGCTCTTAACTGCCACAGAGATAACCCAAGTGGTTTCATGGCATCGGTCATCATTTGCTGGTGGCCAACAGAAATATACACATGGTTCTCCTGGTCATGCGCTTCGGGCACCGGGTATAAAGTAGTAATGGGACGACTTTGTACAATATAAAATGTATCATCTGCCAGGCACCATTCAATATCCTGCGGATAGCCGAAATGTGTGGCTATCTTCCTGCCGATGCCTTCCAGTGCAATGATCTGCGCATCTGTAAGCACCTGGCTGCCCTGCTGCGCGGGTGCTATCTCCTGTGTTACTGTGCCGCCTTCTTTTACCGCATTCACTGCAATTTTCTTGGTGGCTATTTTTTTATCGATAAGCCTGCCATCGCGAACTTTATAATGATCGGCATTTACCATCCCTGAAACCAATGCCTCACCCAATCCGAAACTGGCATCAATGGATGATGATTTCCGGTTACCTGTAACAGGGTCGGCAGTAAATAGAATGCCTGCAGCTACTGGAAACACCATTTGCTGTACCACCACAGCCAGCCATACCTTACGATGGTCGAATCCATTTTGTAAGCGATACGTTACAGCCCTGTCTGTAAACAGCGATGCCCAGCAAAGGCTGGTATGCTTCAGGATAGCGGCCTTACCGGTAATATTCAGGTAGGTATCCTGCTGGCCTGCAAAAGATGCGGTGGGCAGGTCTTCTGCGGTGCCGCTGGAACGTATGGCATAAGCATGATGTTCACCCATTTGTTCAAGATGCAGGATGATTGCATCACTGATACTTTGGGGGATCGCTGTTTCTATGATCAGCTGCCTGATCTTTGCGCTGATTTCGCTGATGGCCTTCCTGTTATCAGCTGTCAGTACTGACAGCTGATCCAGCAGCGCTGTCAATGCTTTGTTGCTCCCAAAAATTTCTTTATAGGCTTCTGTTGTAATGCAAAAGCCCTGGGGTACCTGTATACCTTCTATCGCAAACAGTTCGCCCAGGCTGGCGCCCTTTCCACCGGCTATTGAAATGCTGGTTTTATCCATTTCCCTGAAGCCCAGCACATAGGCAACTTTATTTTTCATTGTCATTCTTTTTAGGAGGTTTGTTGTTAAGCTGCACCGTTGTTTCTTCCATTATCTCAATGGCTTTTGTGAAATAAGCGGCAATGATCTTGATCTCTTTTTCTGAAAAAGAAGCCATCAGCTTTTCTGTTTTTTTGCGGAATGCTGCGTAAAGTGGTGTTAAAAGCGACATTATATTTTCGGTAATGGGTACAATGATCACCTTCCGCCTGTCGTTTGCTGCAAACTGCCTTTTTACGAGTTTTTTCTTTTCAAACCGGTCGATCAGGCCGGTAACCGCACCTGTTGTGAGACCAGTTAAAATGGATAGCTCGCCGGCTGTCATTTGTCCTTTCTCTATAATAAAGCCCAGGTATTTATGGTCTGTTCCCGAAAGTCCCGCTTTCCGGGCAACGGCCTCATGCATCTGGATGGAAGAAAATGCATAATGCTGGCTCAGTTTTCTTATTCCTTTTAAGAGCTCATTTTCCATTATATATCTTTTTGACTAATTATCTTAGTTGCAAAGATAATATACAGATTTGATAAAATGTGACTGTATGGGATATATTTTTGGGGCGGGTGGGGATTAGTAATATTGTTCACTCACGACAGATAATTGACGATTCATGGATAATTTGAAAATGAGGGGGAATGGTTGAGTGGTTGATAGGTTGAATGGTTGATTGGTAATTGCGAATTAGCAGTAATACTCACGACTGACGATTGACGATTCACGGATAATGGTGAATTTGAAAATGTGGTAATTTGAAAATGAGGGGGAATGGTTGAGTGGTTGATAGGTTGAATGGTTGATTGGTAATTGCGAATTAGCAGTAATACTCACGACTGACGATTGACGATTCACGGATAATGGTGAATTTGAAAATGTGGTAATTTGAAAATTTGAAAATGAGGGAGATGTCATTGCGGGGGCTGAGAGGTTGTTGTTCAATGCTCTTAATGACGGTAATATTAAATACCGGCACGAGTGGCGAGTGGTTGCTACCGCAACCGTGAATCGCTAGTGGGTAGTGTTGCATCTCTTTACATGTAATGTGAGCAGAATGAAAGCCTATTTGCTTTTCTGAAGTGTGTTCAGTGCAGCTTCTAATTCTGTATCTACCCCTTTTCTAACATCTGACACAGTAGGTTCAACAAATACGTCAGGCTGGATGCCTTTCCCGACAAAATCTTCTCCATTGCCTAACCTGTCCCTTTTAGTACAGATACGTGCAGATCCATTTCCGGGAAGGCTTATCATTAAGGGTTGACCTGTACTACCACCGGTAGGCTGCCCGATAATTGAACCACGGTGAAGCGATTTGAATGCTGCCGCAAAGTCTTCTGCCGCAGAAAAAGTTCTGGAACTTGTTAATACGATAACCGGTCCTGTATATGCATTTTTAACAGCCGGAGTCAGAATCGCATCTGTTTCTCCATATACTTTTTGCAGATGGTTCCATGCCCTGTAACTCGGTTTATAATCCCGGGTGTACCAAGAGTGTAAAGGTGGGCTCGTCTTGTTTATTAAATACCTAATAATATTCCATTCGGTACTTCCTCCACCATTATTTCTTACATCAAAAATAATAGCACTGGCTTTAGCTATTTCAGGATAATTTTTTATGAAGGCCATCTCTGCGGAATCTGTTCCAAAACTATTTAGCGCAACATAGGCTATATTTCCTTTTAATAGTTTGTATTCAAATGCTGGTAGGGCGGCCACTTTTGAACGTTCTGCACCTGGTACCCGATTAATTGTGTATTCTTTTACATTACTTTTTTCATCAGATACTTTTAAGTTTATCGCTTCCTTTATATCGCCGGCTAAAAGTGCATATTCATAAGCCCTTGTATTTGCATCCTGTGGTGTTGAATAGCTTTGGTAGGGCAAAACGAATTTCCGGGCATATTCTTTTACAGGCATCCCATTTATTTCTATAACCTCTTGCCCAACTTTAATTCCTTGTTTTCCCAAAACATTATCGTAAACATTTACAATTAATACTTTGTTTTCTATTAACCTTGTTTTTAGTAGCGGCCGGCTGTAAAACATTTCAGCTATTTCTGTTGGCGGCATTACATTTGTATGGGCATCATGTAGTTTACCACAGAATTCCATCATCGTTTTATAGTATTCTACTGTTGATGTAGTTTGCCTGACTTTCGGCAGATAATTAAAATAAAGTGAATCAATGTTTAAGTCAGGTACCAGGTCGAAATTGACAAAATTATACTTAGCTTCAGACCAAAACTTTGACAAGCCTGCTACCTTCTCATTTTCTGAAATATCAGATTGGTAAGGAGTTTTAAAGAAAGGGCTGTCCCAAAAACTTTTTTGATTATAAAAAGCAATTTTACTTTTCTCCTGGTTATCTTTTTTCCTATTCACCTTATCAACAATCTTCTGCCAAAGAGAATCGCTATGTAAACTTTCAAGATCAGTATCTTCCACTAGTAATTTAGAATTATCAAAACCTTCATCAATAGCCTTATTTAGAAATGCAAAGGCTGCACTATGATTATTCGTAAGTGAGAAATAGCAGGCAGTATTATAGTCTGATATTTCATATTTCCCGCTTCCAAAACCATTAACTAAATCTTTTGCTTTATCTGGGACATCACTTTGTGCAAATAGAGTTGGGCCAGCAAATAATAAGGTTAATGATAAGTAGTTTTTTATTTTCATAATCAGGGATTTTTTCAATGGCATTGTACTTTCTTTATGTTTTTAATAAAAATAAGATTTTTCTATTTACAAGACGTCCATTTACTCAAAATGTTGCATCCACAAGATGCAACATTTTGAAATGTATGCTGGTAAAGGTTCCTCGATAGATTTGAGAATAATGTGACATTTACGAAACCAGATTGCCCACAGTTAGTCGGACTTTTTCTCTTCATTCTTTTCCTGTGGTATTAAATGCTGTAAATCAGGGTCGTTCTTAATACGTTGCATTTCACTTTCGACAATGGTCATTACGTCCTGCTTTACCTGTTTGTAGTTGGCCTCAATTTCCTGCTTCATATTATCCGTTCCGCTTTCATCTGTAAAGGATAATATCTGCGGTATCTTTTTGTAGGCTTTGGTTTCGGCGGTAACTTTATCGTTATCCACTACGATTTCAGCGTGGAAAATTTTCTGCTCGATACGTTCATCGAAGTTGTCGGAAACCGCACCAACAAACATACCTTGTGTTAGCGTAGAAATTTTGGAAGCGGGAATCAAACTATCCATTTGTGTAGATATGGAAGTAGATTTATCGTTACGGTTAATGGTCATGCTTTGGCGTTTTTGCAACACTTTTCCAAAACGTTCGCTTAGGCTCTTGGCAGTTTCCCCAACGACCTGACCCGAAAAAATATTACCAACGGTATTCTGAATTACCTTGCTTTCCTTATCGCCATAATCTCTTGTTAGCTGCGAAAAATCTTGAAAGCCCAAACATATGGCCACCTTATTACTACGTGCAGTTGCAATAAGATTATCCAATCCCCTAAAGTAAATCGTGGGCAGTTCATCAATAACAACGGAGCTTTTGAGTTGTCCTTTTTTATTGATGAGTTTTACAATCCGGGAATTGTACAAGCCTAATGCTGCGGAGTAGATATTTTGACGGTCGGGATTGTTGCCCACGCATAATATTTTCGGCTCTTTTGGATTATTGATGTCCAGTGAAAAATCATCACCCGTCATTACCCAATAGAGCTGTGGGCTAATCATACGGGACAAAGGGATTTTTGCTGAAGCAATCTGTCCCTGCAACTGATTTTGTGCGCCACCCTGCCACGCATCCATAAACGGCGACAAATAATTTTCCAGTTCAGGGTATGAGGTAAGAATGGTAAATACGTCCGCATATTTTTTATTCAAGAGTTCAATGGCATGAGGAAACGTACAGAACTTACCATTATCATAGGTTTTCAGAAACCATATTATTGCTGCAAGTAAGATGATTGGGCTTTCCACGAAGAAATCGCCTTGCTTCAAAATCCAGCTTTTGTTAAGGTTAAGCATGATGGTATAGGCAGCTTCGTAAGCATCCGATATGTCTGTCATAAAATCTGGATTAAGGGGATTGCACCGGTGGCTTCGGCGTGGGTCGTCAAAATTGATGACATAAAACTTGGGTGCTATCTTATACTTGTCGGTATACTTTAACAGGTGGTTGTAAGCAATGGTGGAAAGGTCGTCAAACTTGAAGTCGTAGATATACATACTGAACCCTTTTTCGATGTGTTGCTTGATGTAGTTATTGACGATGGCATAGCTCTTACCGGAGCCAGGTGTCCCCAACACAATGGATGCTCTAAAGGGGTTCACGACATTAACCCAACCATCATTCCATTTGTCTTTATAATAAAACTTCGTAGGCAGGTTAATGGAATACTCGTTTTTCATCAACTTTGTTTCCTGCTGGAAACTTTCGTTCTTATTGTTGAAAACATCATCCATCAGGTTATTGCGGAGCAACCGGCTCATCCACAAACCCGCCATCATTAAGGCGATGTAACCTAATGAGGATGTAAGTATGTAAAGTGATGCGGCTATGTTTACAGGGAGCTTTAACAAAACTGTGTTGAGAAAGAACAGTACAAATCCGACTATTAAAATTTACACCACCGGCAAACTTGCGATTCACGGCGCGTCAGCGCCATTTACCACTAGCGGGTACTTCCATGAGGTTGATGATGTGTACACCTGCTTAATAAGCTTGCTTCGCTCGCAATGAACGGTTTGTTTTGTTTACGCTTTAGGTTAACGCAGCTTTTTTACAAATGCAGCAATGGCTTCGCCGATTTCCATAGGACTATCTTCCTGCAAAAAATGTTTGCCCTTTACGGCTATCTCAGTTTGGTTGGGCCATGTGCTGCAGTATTTCCGGACACTGTCATTTTCCACGGCCCCGGGGATACCGTGAATCCAAAGCTTGGGAACAAGGCTTTGTTTAAGCCAGTTGCCAAATTCAGTCACCACTTCGGCCACTTCCCTGGGTTCTCCATCCAGGGCAATCTGGCGGGGAAATGATAATGTGGGGCGGCGATCTTCCCCTTCATTGAGATAGGGCCTGCGATACTCCGCCATTTCTGTATCACTGAGTTCCCGGAAAATACCTGCGGGCAATACTTTTTCAATAAATACATTGTTTTTTAAGATCAGTTCCTCGCCGGCGGGGGAGCGCAAAGCGCGGAATAAATCGCGCATTTTGGGTTCAAATTCATCCCATTTAAAAGGGATGGCCAATGCCTCCATATGAACGATACCCTGAACACGGGAGCGGTGTTGGTTTGCCCAGTCAAAGCCCAGTACAGAGCCCCAGTCATGAAGCACCAGTACCACGTTTTTGTCCAGTTTCAGCTCTTCCCAGAGTGCAAAAAGAAAACTGCGCTGCGCTGCATAGGAATATCGCCCGGGATCTGATTCAGGGAGTTTTTCCGAATCGCCCATACCGATTAGATCACAGGCAATAAGGCGTCCAAGACCACGGCAATAAGGCATGATATTCCGCCAGAGATAGGATGAAGTAGGATTGCCATGCTGAAATACAATAGGGTCGCCTTCGCCTTCATCGATATAAGCCATACGGCGGCCTTTTATCTCGATGAATTTCTTTTCGGCAAAAGGTTTTTCGCTGAAGATAGCCTGTACATTTGCTTTGCGTTCCATGTTTTACTGTTTTAATACAACAAAGCAACGAGACGGTGGTATGCCAAAAAATAATGTACCTTAAGATTTCCTGCGGGACATATTTGCTTTCATCTGGCTGAAAAATTCCGGTGTAACACCGATATAAGAGGCAATATATTTTTGCGGGACCCTGTTTTCCAGGCCGGGATAGGCCTGGCTGAACAGTTCATATCTTCCTTCTGCAGGCTGCGAAAGATTGGCATTTATCCTGTTTTGATGAAATACAAAGGCATTTTGAAACAATACCCTGAAAAACCGCTCGTATTTTGGCGCCTGCTGGTACAATATATCCAGGTGGTCTTTGCTGATCTGCAACAGGGTAGTGGTTTCCAGGGCTTCGAGGTTATTAACGCTTTGCTGTCCAGACAAAAAGCTATACAGGTCGCCGCTGCACCACCAAGCTTCAGGTGCGAACATCAAAATATGTTCTTTACCACTTGCATCAATGGTATAGGTACGCAGGCACCCGCTGATCACAAAGAACTGGTGTTTTGCCACATCGCCTTCTTTCAGCAGAAATTCTTTTCGCTTAACGGTTTTAACCACCGCAAGGGATAAAAGTATTTCAGTTTCTTCTGCGGTCGGCTCGATATGCCGTCGCAGGTTTTTCAGGATGAGAGAGAGCGTTTCAGGGGTCAAGAGTTTAAGAGTTTAAAAGTTCAAAAGTTTCAGGTTTGGGATGAATTGTTCCGATGTATTCCTTTGGAACTCTCCGGAGTTCAAAAGTTTCAGGTTGTGATGACTTGTCCATATATATCCTCTTGAACACTTGGGAAGTTCAAAAGTTTAAAGGTTTAAGGTTGAGATGAATTGTCCCGATGTATTCCTTTGAAACGATTGGAACTCTTGAACTTTGAAACTTTGAAACATTGGAACTCTTGAACTTTTAAACTTTTAAACTCTTGAACCCTATCCAAGAAGCGGATCGCTGAATGAATCTTTTCCAGATTCAACGCGGCCGGCAAAACGGCGTTCAAAGAACGGGCGTTTTTTTACTGAAACGGAAAAATCATACCAGCCATAAGTTTTTTCCAGCAATAATACAATGGTAGCCGATGTGTGGGGCAACAGTGTTTTGACTATCGGGGACTGTCCATAACTGTTGTCGCTGATCACCAGTTCTTGGATGCCAGGTGTATGGTTACTGAGCGTGAGTTGTACCTGCCCGTATTTTTTTCCCGGCCTGGCATCGTATTGCACCGTTGCATCGATCAGGTCTTCACTTGTATTCCCCTTCAGTTCACGATAAAAACCATTGGGACCGAACAATGCGAAATGGTATTCATTGCCTTCAAAGCCATCCAGGGGAATATCGTATTCCAGTTTTTCGCCGGCGGCTACAGCAAAAGACCAGTTACGGTTCTTCCGTTTTTCTCCATCTGTATCTTTATAAGGAAGGTATGCATACAGGGTAAAAGGACTGCCTGTTGATTTTTCCCTGAAAAAGGTTTTACCCGCTTCCAGTATCCAGTGCATGTTTTGCTTTTCTTTATCCAGGCTGCCGTGCGCATACAGTTCATAAGGCAGCGCACAGGAGGGTTTTATTCCTTTTTCCTGGCCAAAGTATCGTGCTGTATGCAGGTGTCCCGATTGAAAAGCCTGTATATCGCCTGCAGACAGTGGTACAATGCTTTTAGGTATGGGCCGGTAACGGGCTTCGTCAATACGCTGCAGGTAAGCATTCCTGTTGAGGAATGCAGGCTGCTGTATCTTTTCACCGGTATAGGGCCTGAATACAGAAGAAAGATCGCCGCATACAGCACGCCGCCAGTTTGACATATTCAGTAACTGCAGTTTTTTACCGGATTTGCGTGAAGCGAATTTTTCTACAAACTGTACCACCGAAGTATGGTCAAATACCTGCGAATTAACATACCCGCCCCTTGACCATGGACTGGCAACAATAAAAGGCACGCGGTACCCGAGGCCAATAGGGCCTTCACGGGCATGTTCTTTATCAACATGTTTCTTGCTGAGCTCATCTTCCAGGGTAACAAATTCTTTGTCCATATCCGTGATGCCTGCCGATACAGCGCCGGTGGCGGGGTTGCGGTAATCCGGCGCCACAAATGGCGGTACATGATCAAAGTAGCCATCGTTTTCATCATAGGTTACAATGAAAATGGTTTTTTTCCATACCTCTTCCTTGTGGGTGAGTATATCCAGCACTTCCGAAACATACCAGGCCCCGAACCAGGGGGCAGAGGGATGATCGGAAAAATATTGCGGCGCTACCAGCCAGGATACAGCAGGCAGCTTGCCCGTTTTTACATCTTTCCTGAAATTGGCCAGCACATCCGATTTGGGTACCTGCATGGTTCGTTTTGTTCCATGATCATCGTAGGTGAACGTTTCCAGGCTGTGGTAGTCGGGGTCGAAATCGTTGGTGGCAAATGCCTTGTCGTGCAGGGCCTGCTGGTATTCACTTTGCGGCTCTGCCAGTTCTTTACGGCAGCGTACCAGTTCGGCTTCATACCATTCTTTCTGTTTACGTTTATCTGCCAGTTCTTTGTTTATTTTTTCATCGCCGGTTTGTGCTGCGGCTTTCTGTTCCAGCCCGCTGATCTGGCGCCCGGTTTGTGCAAGCAGCATTTCCAGCGCTTTTTCGTATTTGTGTGAACGTCGTACTTTGAACTGGGTGAACCATTCCAGCGGGTTATCAGTGAAATTGCTTAACCAGGCATCGCCTGCGCCTTCCAGTCCTGAGGGAAGACTGAGCTCATTCTGGTACACTTTCCAGGAAATACCATTCTCTTCCAGTAATTCGGGCAATGTTTTCCAGCTGCTCTCTGCGCCGTAATCAGATTCTTCATTCCGTACAAGTGCCGGACTGGCCGCCTCTCCATCTTTCCGTAATGCGCCGGAAAAAAAGTACAGCCTGTTGGGAGTGGTGCCGGTGAGGGAAGAACAAAAATGCTGGTCACATACCGTAAATGCATCGGCCATGGCATAATTAAAAGGTATATCATCCCTTGTGTAATAACCCAGTGCCATAGGTTGCCCTTCAAAGCCTTTGTAACCTGTTTTTTTGGCTATCAGCCAGTGGTCGTACCGGCCTTTGTTGCGTGCATCCACCTGGTCTCTCCAGCTATGCGGCAGGCCGCCCATCCAGGTGATTTTGGTTTGCTGTATATCCAGCCTGAAAGGAGTATAAGTATTGTTTTGCTCATCTGTCTGCAGCCATACAGGATTGCCATTGGCCAGTTTCAATGCACGCGGGTCATTGAAACCGCGAACACCTTTCAATGATCCGAAACAGTGATCAAAAGAGCGGTTCTCCTGCATGAGCAGTACAATATGTTCCGCATCTTCAAACGTAGACCCCAGGGCTGGGTTAATGGCCAGGGCTTTTTTGATAGAAGCAGGCAGGGCAGAAGCGATGCCTGTACCACCTGCCAGTAAACCTGTCTTTTTTAGAAATGCTCTCCTGGAAAAATCAATTGCCATTGTATGAACCTTTTTTATGAATGCTTAAAACAGGCAGGTGTAACCATAACACCTGCCCGGAATACTTTTAAGTATGTGATAATACGCATTATTTCAATATCCACATTGCCTGATTAACATCATCATTGCCGCCATACTGGCTGTCGATCGCTGCTTTTACATGCTGCCCGTTATTATCCAGTTCTCCCTGAGGGTACATCCATCTTAACGGGAACTGGGAGGCTACTGTATTTAAGTTGGTAGAAGGGTTTAATATAAAAGCTGGATAACCCGTGCGTCTGTTTTCGTACCAGGCATTGTAATCCACACCCTGCAGGAAACCTGCCATATATTTTTGTGTAATGATCTGTCTGATCTGGTCTTCAGTGCTGCCTGCCAGGGCAACTGTTGCCGGGTAGCCTGCAATATACGCTGCATCCATGGTAACACCATGTGTATAACCTGTTGCTGTATTTTTCGCGATGAAGTTCATAGAGCTTTGTATGCCCTGGGCATAATAAGTTTGCGCCGGTATGCCGGAGATCCATCCTCTTACAGTTGCTTCTGCCAGCAGAAATTCCTGCTCCCAATAGCTGAACAGGCTTACAGGTTCTGCATTGTACAGGTCGGCATAGCGCTTATTGAAATCAGAGAATTTGCCTGCCGAATGTGCGCTGGTGGTAACAGAATAGGGGGCAGAAGGCTCTACACCAATATAAGCGTTGAAATCAGATGGAGCAATACCTGCCTCAATTTGTGTGGCAGCGGGTTCTGCATAACAGAACAGGCGCCTGTCCTGTGTTGCTTTCAGCAGGTCGATAATGGTGGCTGATACCATCGGGTAAATCACGAAGGGATTTTTCTGGATCGCCGTATTGCTCCAGGGATAACAATAACCGGCAGTGTTCAGGTAAGTAACAGCGAAATTATCCGTATAATCGCGCATCAGGGGTCTGTTGGCAACAATGTCTTTAAACCTGGCGATCACTTTTAAATCGGCATCTGCTGTTTTTTTGTACAGGTTCATCAGTACATGCAGTTCAAATGCATTGGTGAGCCGCTGCCATTTGTCAACACTTCCCTTGAAAATAAAATCGCCGGCAAAATCTTTTCCTGTGGCAAAAAGGGCATTGGCCGAATCCAGTTCGTTTAAAATGCCCTGGAATACGCTTTTCTGGCTATCGTATCTGGGCTTGATATTGCCTGTTGTTTCGCCCTGCAATGCTTCTGAATAGGGGATATCGCCCACCTGCATGGTTGTTTGGAAAAACTGCCAGGCACGGAGGAAATGACCGAGTGCCACATAAGAATCCTGCGTAGATGGGTCGAGCGCTGCATATTTGTTCATGGCAATCACATTGCGTAAAACAGGAATACGGCCGAACCCTGTACGCTGGATATAGTTGTACTGAAAGCTTTCCTGGTCTTCTGTCCAAAGTACATATTTGCCCAGCATAAAAGGTTGCGCGAACGATTTCTGCGAGCTGATATCTCCTGAAGTAACGGAGGTAAGCAATGAAGTTGCCAGCCAATCGGCACGGGAAGAAGTGGATTTATCAGGGTTGCTATTGATAGAATCGAAGTTCTTGGTGCAACCGGTTAGTACCCCGCCTGTACAAACCAGGGCGATCAGCCAGCCAGCTATATTTGTTGATTTTTTTCTGCTCATTTCTCGGTTTTAAAATTGGTTTCGGGAAATAGGATCTTGCTTTGGTTAAAAACCCAGTTTCACGTTGAGGCCTATCATGCGTTGTGAAGGTGCATTCAGGTTTTCTGTATCGATATCGGGATCGGAAAATTTAAATTTGGTGATCAGCAATAAATTCTGGCCGGTGAGTGAAACGGCGGCTGCTTTAATACCACTATGCCCCAGCAATTTTTTGGGGAAATTATACCCGATGGAAAGTTGTCTTAATTTGACAAAAGATTCGCTCATGATACCATGATCACCTGTGCCGGATGCCCAGCGGGTGTACTGCTGGTAACCCACTTTTACATCGTTGGGGGCATATTTACGGGTATCGCTGGTGATATTGCCATATTTATCGTAGGTAGCGGTGCCCGATACCACTTTAACACCGGGAGCGAGATAATTGGTGAGCCCGTTCACCACCTGGTCGTACCGGTACTGGTTGTCTGTTTCGGGGTTGGTGCCGGTATCGAACATTTTATCCCAGATATAATCATACATTAATCCACCAATACGGCCATCGATATTGATGCCGAAAAGAAAATTGCCCCAACTGATATTGTTGATAAAGCCAAAAGAGAAATTGGGATCGCCATAACCTATTTTGCTGGCGTATTTGCTTGCCTGCGGCAGACCGCCGGAATTGATCAGGCTGCCATCGGGTGCTCTCAGCCAATTTTTGATGGTGTATGCATCCAGCCTTTCACCTTTGCGGTGGAAAAGATCATCGGGCGTATATACCGGATCGAGGTTTACATAATAGCGATGATTGAAGGAATAGTTGACCAGTGAGTTCCAGCTGAAATTTTTGCGTTTGATGATGGCCCCGTCAACTGTTATTTCCAGGCCGCGGCGCACATAGGTTTCCTGTGTGTTGATCAGGCTGCTGCTGAAGCCGGAAGCACTGGATATACTGGCAGATATCTGCCGGTTGTAATAGTATTTGTTGAAATAAGTGACATCTACATGCAGCCTGTTTTTAAAGAAATAGGCTGCCGTTCCCAGTTCCCAGGTTCTGGCTGTAGAAGGCTGCAGGTCGGTACCCAGCAGGCTGCCAGGGGCGCTGGAGCTGACCATTCCGAAAGAGCTACCTGTGCTGTAAGTGCGGTTATTGTCATAGATGCCCGCAGGTGTTTTATCGATGGTCCAGGAACCACGTACTTTCCATAGGTCAACCATAGCCGGCAGGTGCAGGTATTCAGACAATACCACGCTGGTTGCCACGGAAGGGTAGAAATAAGAGCGTTCTGCGGCCTGTTGCGTGGAGCTCCAGTCATTACGGCCGGTAAAATCCACGAACACAGCTTTGCCGTATGAGAAAGTGCCTTTGCCATACACACTGTTCACCTGCGATTTGAAGGTGCTGTAATTGTTGCTGATCGAGTTCACGCCTGCAGCAGTGGAAGGCACTGCATTGGCAAAGGAATACCATCCCGGCACATTCAGCCCGTTAACGGTTTGTCCGCCGTATTCCCTGTCAAAGAAATAATAGATACTTCCACCGGCCAAAGCATCAATACCGAACTTGCCTATCTTTTTGGTATAGGTCAGTATCAGGTCGTTGTTGGTGCTATAGCCCCAGGTTTCATCCTGGCCATACATACCGGCTGCATTCCAGTTCCAGCCAAAGTTGCCGCTGGGACCACTTTTGTTATCGGCATTGAACCGGCCAACAGCGCCGCCGCGGGTGGAATTAATACCGGCCGGGTTACGGATGGTGAGCTCATTCTTGAAATAATCGTAACCTGTGCGGAACATCAGCTTCAGGTCTTTGGTAAACCGGTAATTCGCAATCAGGCTTGCATTGAGTTTATTGTTGTCAATACCCTGCAGTTTTTCGTAGGCAATTAAATATGGGTTATCGTACCAGGCATTGTAGAGCCAGTTTTGTTTTTGATTGGGTTTTACCCAATAATCTTTATACTGCCTGATATCATAATCAGGCCCTGTCCACATGAGCAACTGGTAAAGATAACCCTGTGCGCCATAGCCCTGGCCCCATACCTGCGGCGCCGTTTGACGGGTGTAGCCCATATGGCTTTCCAGGTCGAAACGTTCGCCAATCTTCATCTGGCCGCTCATGGTATAGTTGATGATCTTCAGGCTGGCATTCGGCCACTGGCCTTTGTTGTAGATATAGTTTAGTCCTGCACGGAAAAAGCCGTTTTCGCCGCTTTGGGTTACGCTGATATTGTTATTGCTCACAATACCGGTTTGCATAAAATGCTGCAGGTTTCTTTTACCGCTGGATACAAGTGGCATGTTTTCCATCTGTTTGGTAACCGGGTTCCACTGGTTCACCACTGTGCCGATATCCAGCTTAGGCCCCCATACATAGTCATCAGATATTTTACCATCAATACCATGCGCATAAGAGGTTTGTATTTTGGGTAAAGCGATATAACCGGCCGTCATCATGTTATTGCTGTTCACGTCAATAGAAAGACCTTTGCCTTTGCCTTTTTTTGTGGTGATCATTACAGCACCTGCAGCGCCCCTGTTGCCATATAATGCTGCGGCGGTAGGGCCTTTCAGCATGTCGATGCTTTCAATATCGTCTGTGGGTACATCACGCAAGCTCATATTGCCGTAAGGTATCCCGTCAATAACCAGTAAAGGCGTTTCGCCGCGCATTTCCAGTGAAGGCGTGGTGTTGAACTCTGTTGAATTTTTCACCACCAGGCCCGATACCATGCCTGTGAGTGAAGTGCCTACATCCACACCCTTAACTGTTTCCAGTGCAGTACCGGCTACTTTCTGTGTGGCATAGCCCAGGGCTTTTTCCTGGCGTTTAAAACCAAGCGCGGTCACCACTACTTCTTCCAGTGCACGGTTCACTTCATCCAGTGTAATATTGATGGTTGTTCTTCCGTCAACAGGTACTGTTTGCGTAGCATAACCAACAGAACTGAAGGTGAGGGATGCTCCCTCATCGGTATGAAGGCTGTACACCCCCTGGTTATCGGTGATCGTTGACTGGCCTTTACTGGAGCTGATACTGGCACCCGCGACAGGATCGCCTTTTTTATTGGTGACAATGCCTTTTACCAGCAGGTCTTTTTTTTCAGCCGCTTTTTCCCGGATGATGATCAGGTTATCATCCAGCTGCTGGAACTCAAGCCCTGTTCCGTCTAAAATTTTAGACAGGCATTCAAGTACTGGTGTGTTTTCTACTTCCACGCTGATCGTGCCCTGCTCATCCACGAGTTTGTTATTGAATACAAAGCGGTAAGTGGTTTTCTTCTGGAGTATCTTAAACACTGTTGACAGCTTTGTATCAGCCAGTTTTAGGGTAACGGCTTGCTGGCCATGCCCGGTGAAGGCAGAAACCTGCAGCGTTGTAAAAAGCAGTAAAGCAATGCTCAGTTTCATCCGTAAATAATTTTTTTTAAATAGCCGGATGTAGCCCCGCCATTCCCATTCTCCTGCATATGCAAAGGATATGCAGGCCGGTTTCATGAATAAGCGTTTTTTAAAGGGTAATCCAGGCCGCCCGTTTAGAGGAGCTGTTTTTTTCATACTTTTATCTTAAGTTTTAGTTCAACAAGTGGAAGCGTTTGCTGCTTCCATTTAGCTAAAGGAGGGAAATAGCCGTCATCTATTTCTCTCTTTTTTTATGGTGATGTTCGGGGTGTTTTACCGGTCAATAGTGATGATTGTACCAGTTCTGGTATACGAAAAAGGGTAAGAAAGCTGTAATGCTTTTAATACAGCATCCACCGTTTCTTTTTGAAAGCTGGCCGAGTAGCGGTATTGCGCTACCTGGTCGTTCACAATATGTATGCTCACATTGTATTTGCGTTCCAGCATATTTTTAATTTCCGCCAGTGGCTGGTCATAGAAAACCAGGTAATCATTGATCCAGGCTGTTTCCACGTTCTGGCGGGTATCAGCAAAAGCCAGGGGAACAACGGCCGATTTTTCTGCAGACGTATGCGCCTGAGTGGTTTCGCCGGTGTGCAGCACAAATTTTTGGTTAACTTCCAGGGTTTTGTAGATAACCGTGTCTTTTCCTTTGTTCAGCAGTATCTGCACTTTTCCTTCCAGTAACGAGGTTTCGCTGTACGAATCATTGGTATAGGCTTTTACATTGAATTTGGTTCCAAGGGCTTTTACTTTGTAACCGGCCACATGCACAATAAAAGGCAGTGTTTTGTTATGCGCCACGCTGAAGAAAGCTTCGCCGGTTAAATGAATATTGCGGTTGGTTTCACCAAACCCGTCTTCTATAGATAAGCTGGAAGCAGCATTCATGGTTACATGGGTGCCATCGGGCAGCTCAATGGTTTTGTGCTCGCCGGCATTGGACAGGATGGTTTCATGAAAAGCTTCCTGTTGCGCTTGCCGGGCGGCGGGCTGCGGACCCTTGTGTTGTTGTGTGAGCAGGAAAACCATGCCTGTGGCAATGAGCAGCGTAACTACGGCAGCAACAGCCATCCAGCTTTTCTTCCTGCGATTGGTTTCAGGGTGTTGTATAACCGTGGCAGCGGTAGCGGGCGGGGCTACATACAACATATGCTCGGTGGAGTATTCGCTGGCAGACAGCTCATCTTGCTTCTTCTGTAGCATGTATTTGAGTGAAAGCACAATTTTCCGTGCTTCTTCCATTGTGAGCAGCTCTTCCGGGTAACGAAGCAGGTAATCGTTCCAGAACAGTATATCTTCTTCCCGCTGCTGCATGCAGTAGGCAATAAAAGAATCGTTTACGACAAGCTCTTCAAGGGTATACACCATTATAGCAGGTAGCTTTTTCTCTATCAGACGGAAAGCCCTGCAAAATCTAATCGCTTTTTTACCACTTTTTTTATAAAAAGAAAAAAAACAGGAAATGGGCCAGCCTGGCCAGCATGGGCTCATTCTTCAGGTGTTGGCGCAAATGCTGGATGCCCTTGGAGAGGTTATTGTACACTGTTTGCTGGGTGAGCCCGGTATGCAACACGATTTTTTCGGTGGAATAGCCCTGGTAATATTTCATGTAAATAACCCGCCTAAACCTGGCAGGCAGTTTTTTATAGGCTTCGGCAATGCGGTTGATCATGGCTTCATCTGTTTCCAGCTGTTCAATGATCTCCTGCCTGGAAGGGATATAGAAGGATTCTATATCGCTGATGGCCTTCCTGTTTTTCTGGCTGCGGTGCAGGTCTATCAGCCTGCGTTTGAATGCCGTTACCAAATAAGCCTCCGGGTTCTGTATCTCTTCTGCTGCAATATTCTTTTGCAGCAGGTCAAGGAAAAAGGATTGTACAATATCTTCCGCTTCCTCCCGGCTATAGCCAAAATAACAGGCAATAGCCTGCAGTTTTGCTCTGTAATTGGTATACCAGGTATGGATAAAACTCATGTCAGGCTTTGGTTGTATGGGCAACGGAAATTAGTGGATCATCATAACAGGGACGCTTTATTGCAGCCCTTCATGTTTTTGACAGTATGTACAGGATACGAAATATATGGCTCATAGCATTGGAATGACTGATTAGAGCATAATAATACTGTATTTAATAGTAACCGTACACCGCAAACGATTGTTCTATTTTGGGATGAACTTACAGTTGGTAGTCTACAGTCAAGACAGTTTGTAGCTTGCAGCTCACCGCTTGCCGCTGCCCTGCGGCGAAGCTGCCTGATGCTTATGTTGCCTTCATTGTATGATCAGAATTTCAGTGTGTTCAGTTGCCTGTCAACCAGGACGCCATCCACTGGTTCAGGGGTGTAATGCAATGGGCGTTTTGCCCTGAATTGTATCGTAAACAGCTCTGTGGTGCCTGACAATACATCCTGGTCGCCGATATTCACAAAAGTGGGATACAATGCTTTCCGGCCATTGCTGTGTAAGCGGTCGTTGGTCATGTTCTGCATGTCTTTCATGTTCAACGGTACAATGCTTACAAATTCCAGGTCCTGGGGGTCATAAGGCAATGCAAAGCTGAGGGCATTCACCGATTGCAGGCCAATGCCGCGAACTTTAACCTGTACAATGTCGCCTTTTGCATAAGCCTGTTTGTCTGCACTGGTTTCCAGCCGGCCCTGCAAGCTGTCTTTTTGTTCGGTATCTGCATCTGCACTGCCACCGCCCAGGCGGGTGGCTACGGTAGAAATATCATACGCATCTATCAGGCCATTGTTGTTTACATCGCCTTTGCTTACATATCCGTCAAAATCGGCATCGCCTTTCCGCAGGCCGGTATAATTGATATAAGAAGTAAGATCATTGTTATCGATCTTGTGGTCATTGTTGATATCACCCGGGATCACCGTTACAGAGCCAGGCACTTTGAATATATACAATTCCCTTCCCGAGCCATACCCGCCTACAGCATCGGTGATGGCTATTTTGATATAACGAGCGGTTGGATGATTGCGGAAGACAAACTCTTTCATCTCCCCGTTTTTATTCCATTCAAAAGAGCCTGCATCATTCCAGCTGATCTTATCCATACTATATGAAACGGTTCCTTTCAATAAAATGCCATTGCCCCGGCTTCTTGGCAGGTATTGCATTTTATCGAGCTGGTTCACTGACATCAGATCGGCCACCAGTTCAAACGGAACCGCTTTTGTCCCCCATTTGGTATGCCACATATTGCTTTCATCAAAATCGAATAAGTTGGCAATTTCATTATCCTCCTCTGCAGCTGCGGTAGAGCGTGCGTTGATATTTTTAATAGCGAATTCCAGCGGGTTTGTTTTTGTTCTGGCAGTAAACTGTTTCCAGGGAGAATGCCCTGCTTTGTTCACCGACCGCAGTTTAAATGTATAACTGGTTTCGGGAACCAGCTCTTCAAACAGGAGCGTTGTATCGGTAATGGTGCTGTAAAGCTGCCCGTTAAATGCTATTTCATAATAATCCGCATGGGGCACTTTGGTCCAGCTGGGTTGCAAGGTATAAGCCTGCGCATTGGAATCTGCCACCTGTGCCTGTGCCGGGGCAGTTAAAGCGCCGGATGATTTGAGCAGCTCCTCTGCAGGTGTAAAATGGAAACCCATTACGGCCAGCTGCAGGGCTTGGGCAGTAATATCTGCCGCCGCTATTTTTACCAGCAATTGCGGGTTTTTAGTGATCACCTGTTTTTCAAATGCGCTTCCTGCGGTGGCAAATTGATTGAGGTTGGGGGCAGCATCATAGAACCAGGTATTTGTGCCGGTTAAGAAATCTTCTTTGGATTGTGCTTTGCTTAGTTTTACCGGGCTGTTTCCCAACAATGCCGTTACACCGGCAGGTTGCCGGCTTAGATTGATGTGGAATTCAGTGCTTTTGTTTTTTACAAATCCATCATAGTCTCCTTTAGCCGGGTGCACGGTGATGGTAGCGGTATTGTTGTTAACAGAAGAGCTGATGAGCGTGGTAACAACTTTTCCTTGTTTATATGCTTCTGTAAATCCGTCATCATCATATTCGGTGAAAGAAGAATTCCCGGAAGGATACACTTCGTAAATGCGCAGGCCTTTGTTTATTTCCGCAACGTTGTTGTTGGGATGGGTCATAGGGATGATCGCGCCGCTTTTCACGAATACCGGTAGTTTCCAAACAGGTGCTTTGAAATTATTGATGATACGGCCGCCTTCGTATTGATTACCGGAGAAATAATCGATCCATACCCCTTTGGGCAGGTAGATGCCATTGCGGATATCATTGCCCTCTTTATCGCACCGGGTTTCTTTATAAATGGGCGCCACCAGGAAATAGGGCCCGTACATATACTGGTACTGGGTAAGCTTTCCCTGTGTGTATGCATCGGGGTATTCCAGGAACATGGCGCGTATCATGGGCAGGCTGTCCACTGCCTGCCTGGCAATGCTGTAGGAATAGGGGAGCAATGCTGATTTTAATTTTAAATAAGTACGGTTAATAGAAGTGGCCGGCTCACCCAGTGCATGCGGGTATTTTTCATTCTGTCCCCAGCCATCCATATTCAGCTGCATCGGGGTAAATGTTTTCCATTGAAAATCTCTTGTATTCACTATGGGGTTTCTGCCGCCAAAAATACCATCCATGTCTGAAGTGATGTTGGGCTGACCCGATAAACCCGATCCCAGGTAGGTGGGGATATGAAACCGGATATATTCCCATACACCGCCTGTCTGGTCGCCGGTCCAAACACCTGCATAACGCTGTGTTCCGGCCCAGCCATCAAGTGAGATAATAAAAGGACGGGCATTGTTACCTTGCCGGGACATGATATTGGCTACATCTGCCACACCGTTCAAGCCGAATGAATAACCCCGGCCCACCCAGGCCACATCTGTTTTCAATACCCTTACGCCAGCAATACCTACTTCTTTGATAATATCCCGTTGCAGCAGGGCGCTGATGCTGTCGATGGGATGAAGATCAGATTGTGTCCAGAGGCCTATCTGCACACCCTGCCGTCTTGCATAGTCGCCAAAAGATTTCAGGTTGAGGATATTGCTGTCTAATGTACCTGTTTGTCCATAACCGGCGCCATAGCCATCATTGGGCAGTATCCAGCCAAGCGGCATATCATGTGCTTTATAACGGTCTATCACCGCCCTTGCAGAGAAGGGATAATTGTTTTTTTCACCGTTCAGCGATTCTTTGATACCACCATTGTCTTTCTGGCTTTCCTTGTAGCGCATGCCATCTTCAAATAAAACACCACTACTGTCTTTTTTCCAGAAGTCACGGTTATAGGCATTCAGGTGTCCTTCATAAAATCCGAATTTGGGCAGCAGTACCGGGTGCCCGGTAAGCTGGTAAAAATCATGAAGCAGTGCAGCCGGTGTGGGATCTACCATAAAGAACACATCTGCATATCCTGTTTCATGTGAAAGGCTGACTATACTTTTTTCTTTTGCACCAAAATCGTATTTCCCTTTTTTGAAAGTATACCACATAAGGCCATAGCCGTTCGTTGACCAGTAAAAAGGAGTAGGTGAAGCCACACCGCCATCTGTCCAGCTGTTTTGGTTTTCAATGGCAATTGCCTTCCCTTTATGTGAAAACCTGCCGTTCTGCACACCACCGCCATAGAAATATTCCTGCGGTTGTGCTGCCAGGTTCATGGTTACCTGTTTTTTAGTGAACTGAACGGGTCCGGCTGTTTCTGTTATTTTTCTATTTTCCCCGTTAAGTACCGTTATATGGAAGGAAGCCTTGTCTAAAACAAGCGTTATTTTCCCGGTGCCGATGCGTACATTACCGGCTGTTTCGGTTATGGTCATTTTCACCGGCCGGTGGGGCTCCTTTGCCAGTATTGTCGCGGGCGGCGATGCCTGCGGATCACTAAATCCCTTTCCCGTACTATCGTACAGCATGCGGAAAATATTGGCGCTATAAAAATCCAGTAACAGGTGGCGCTGATCAGATAATTGCAGTTCTATGGTGGTGGGATTGATCTTTTGGGTACTTACTATCCTGATTGTATCCTTTTGCTGTGTGGGAAAAGTTCCTTTTTGCTGCTGTGCGGATGTTTGGACAATACCGGCCGGAAATAACAGCAGTAATAAAAGAACAGGCGATACAGTACGTAATAAATACTTCATGACAATGGAAGGTTGCGGTGAAAATATGATCCGGTAAATATAAACCAGAATCAGCGAGCCCATTACAATACGCGCAAACGATTGCGCCATCGGGATATAGTGGAAAACTGCTGAAAAGTAGATACAGCAAGGCTTGCAGCGGGTGATGAGAGATACCTGAATTGCATAACCGGGATCAGCGGCATGGGAAGTACTGTGCAATAAGAATAATACAAACCCCGTAGCTGGCAGATTTCAACCGGTATATGCAAGGCCAGGTATCCATTGACGTAAAAACACAGGAATACAGGGTGGAACAGGTTTTTATCCTTTACCTTGATGTAAACAGGGTAAACCTGTTCTAAAACCAATGATCCATGAACAAATCCGTATGTGTACATATACTTGTCAAAGCTGCCCTGGTTTTATTCGCAACAGTCAGCCTGTTTGAATGCACTTATTCGCAGGCGCCGCAGCTAAAACAGTATATTTTTTTTGGTATGGACAGGGAAAGTATCCATGAGGATAGCTTTCTCCTGTATAATCCCAGGATAGAAGGGGCAGAGGTTTCATATGCCTGGCGCCAGCTGGAGCCGGGAAGAGGGCAATATGATTTCAGCAGGGTGGAAGAAGACCTTCGTTTTCTTGCAGGGAAAGGGAAAAAACTATTTGTAATGATCTCCGATGCTACTTTCTATGATCAATACAATGCGGTACCCGCGTATATGCTGTCTGATACTGCATTTCACGGCGGCCAGGAAAAACAATGTATGCTCCGGGATAACGGAACGGAAAGCTGCCATGGCTATTATGCCCGCCGCTGGGACCCGGCCGTGAGGGCGCAGTTTATTCAATTGATCAAAAAGTTCTCTGCGTATTTCGATGGTAAAATAGCCGGTATTACCATTGAAGAAACAGCTATTGATGTTTCATCCAAACATCCCATGAAGGGCTTTAGCAATGAAGCATACCTGGCAGGTATCAAAGAATATATGCAGGCATTCAGCCAGTATTTTAAACAATCTGTTCCCCTGCTTTTTGCCAATTTTATGCCCGGCGGAATAAAATACCTGCAGGCTGTTTATGCCTATGCAAAACTGGTTAAGATAGGAATGGGAGGCCCCGATATCAAAGTATATAAAGCCTACCAGATGGCCAACAGTTACCCGCTTATCAGGGACTTGTCTGGCATTGTGCCTACCGGTGTGGCAGTGGAAGATGGTAATTATGATGAAATAAACGGGAAAACAAAGAAAAAAGTTACGGTACAGGAAATCCTTGATTTTGCCCGGAATTACCTTAAGCTGAACTATATTTTCTGGTGCAGGGAAGAACCACATTATTCAAAAGAAGTGATCCCTCTCCTGAACCAGTTTGAGTTAAGCAGGTAATAAGCTGGTTAACTGTTTGGGCTATAATTGATGAACCCGACAGGCCATTATGTTCAAATGCAGCAGCCATACATACTGACGGGTTGACATTAACAGTCAGCCTGTTTTTATCAACCGTATATCCCAAATGAAAGAATTGCTAAAATTGTCCTATTTCTTCTTTTAAACAAAACTGCTGTTCAGGTACATAGAAACAGCAAGCCTTTTTTGCCCAAAAACTATTGGAAGCGCAGGCAGAAGAATGCGCTTGTTTATCTCCCCTCATACACAGGATTATCCAATTATGCTGTAACAGATTGTAAAAGGAAAAAGCAGTTCGATACTATGCACAAAAAATAATAGTCTATTTAATTAGTAGGCTAAGTGCATGGTATAAAAATTGCTGCTTTTGGTGTCCCGCACAAGAGAAATTCCATGCAGTTAGCAAAACTTAAATAGTGCTGCCCGCGGGCATCTTATAAAATTTGCCAACATCATCGTAATTAAACACCCATCATATGAGTAACGTCCTTTTCAAAAGGTGCGTGTGGGGCCCTGCTGTTTTATTCATGGCTGTAACCCTGCTCAGCTCCTGCAGCAAAAAAGATGATCCATCCAACACAGATCCTCCGCCATCCGAGGGACTGAAAGCCAAATTCACCATTGCCGTTGCCGGCCTGGCCAAGGAGGGACATTCTGTCGAATTCATTTTTTCCGGGCAAGACAAATCGAACCCCGCCAACAAAACCATATGGAAGGTTGACGGGCAAACCAGGGCCAATGAGCCATCTATTAGTTTTATTGCGGCACATTTTTCCGGTGACAAAAAAACTTATGTAGTTGAAACACTGAACGAAAAGATGTCTCCTATCACCGTTGACATCAAAGGGAGTAACAAGGTTCGCAATTCCACTTTAAAGATCAGGTACAAGGTAGAAATGAATGGTATAGAAAGAAAAGATGAAACAGTAGTATTGACGGCGGGAACAGAATACAAGACGCAGCTCAATTATCAATAGCCTGCAGCGGTATACACTGTGCTGCTCCAATGCCCGGTATTGGATGGCAGGTAACATGCAATTGCTATTGAAGCACAAAGGGCCGGCTAAAAGCCGGCCCTTTATTGTTATGGATCTGATCTGAACGGCGAAGCCGGTAAGCCTTCTTTATTGTATAAATTAGGATCAACCGGGTTATCGGCCCAGCTGTACCGGATAAACTTCGGCTCTTTAATTTCATCGCTCCAGGCAATGATTTTATCGCCGGCAATTTTTGTTTTTGCCCATACAAATTTTTTATCCGCACCGGCAATGGCAAATGCCCTGGGTGCCTCACCATCATTGGTGATTAGTCCGCCGCCTGTATAATCGAAAGAAAGTATCATCTTATCACCATCAATAACAGCTGTTGTAAAAACAGGGCCTGCATATACAACCGTATCCCCATAAGCTATTCTTTCAGCTGCCAGTGCCAGCCTGTCGCCGATTTCTTTTTTGCGGTCGGGATGAACATCATTCCATTCCCCGAGATCAATAGCAACAGCCATCGCGGTGTTGGATAATAACAGCGATTGGGCCTGTGCTTCTCTGAAAAGCGCCCAGCTGCTTTCACCGGGCAGGTAATTATAACCCATAAAACCGGGTAGCTGCACAAACAAGAACGGGATATCGCCTTCCTGCCAGCGATGGCGCCAGTCAGTGATCATAGAAGGCTGCAGCCTGGCGTATTCATCTGCCCTGCTGGTATTGCTTTCTCCCTGGTACCAGGCAAAACCTTTAATGCCGTATCCAATAACCGGGTGGAGCATGGCATTGTACAATGCTGCCGGCTGATTCTGCAAAGCAATGCCCGGCCTTACAGTGCCGATGCCAGGCGCATTTACATATCCTACTTTGTATTGCCAGTAGCCGGTGAGGTCAACCGTATCATTGCCTGCCACAATTTTATACGGTTTATCAGGAACAAAGCCGCCTTTACCGGCATAATTGATAACACGTATCACGAACAGGTTTTTGCCGGGCTTTAATACACCTGCTTCAACGCCGTATCTTCGCTGGGGATACAGGTAAGTGGTATTACCGGCTTTTTTCCCGTTAATATACAGTTCGTCCGCATCAACTATACGCCCCAGCAATACACGGGCAGATTTGTTTGCCATTGATGCAGGAATCGTGATCTCCCTGCGATACCAAACAGCTCCATGCACATTAAGCACACCTTGGTCTTCCCAGTAACCGGGAATAGCCATTGCATGCCATCCTTTGGGAACATAAGCGGTATCAAACCATTTTTCAGTCATCCCTTTGTCTTTCGGCTGTGGCAGAGCGCGCATGTCCTGTGCGGCCCTCCGGTTTTCGCCATTCACATAAGCTGTGTCCTTGTTCTTTTGTACCGTTGCCAGCAGGACAGGGAAGGCCTTCAGGCTTTCCTCGCTCATCATTGATTCAATAGGAATGCCACCCCAGCTTGCATTGATGATGCCAACCGGTACATGGTATTTTTGGTATAACGCTTTTGCAAAAAAATAAGCTACTGCAGAAAACTCGCGCACAGCTGAAGGGTTTGCCCAGTTCCAGGAACCACCGGGTAAATCATCTTTGGTCCCGGTTAAACTGGTTATGTTGGGAATTTTAAACTGCCTTATTTCAGGATAGTTTGCACCGGCTATTGCTGCAGCATAAACAATATCATGCAATTTCAGCTGATGTTCCATATTAGACTGTCCTGCGCACAGCCATACTTCGCCAACCAGTATATCATGCAGCAGTATCTTGTTTTTACCGGATATTTCCAGGGTGTAAGGGCCTCCTGCATTTTGCGGTGGCAGTTGTACTGCCCATTTGCCATCATTACTGGTTTTTGCCGTACGGGTACTTTGCCTGAATTTAACCGTGACTTTTTCTCCTTTTGAAGCCCATCCCCAAAGGTTCAGGGGAATACCTCTTTGCAAAACCATACTATCCCTGATGATGCGGGGAAGCACTACCTGTGCCTGCATGGTTACCGGGAACGCAATACCTGTCGCGATGATCAATGACCCTAGTTTCATTCGATTCATTTTTCGTAAGGATAAATTTCCACGATACTGCCATCTGGCCGGTATTTTAATTCTGTCATTTTCACTGAACGCAGGTGTGTTACGCCGCCCGACAGGACTGCATCATGGTAAAATAAATACCATTTTCCCTGGAATTCCATAATAGAATGATGATTGGTCCAGCCGACAACAGGATGAAGTATTATTCCTTTATAGGTAAAAGGCCCATATGGATTATCACCTATGGCATAGCAGATAAAATGCGTATCACCGGTGGAATATGAAAAATGATATTTGCCATTGTATTTATGCATCCAGGAGGCTTCAAAAAAACGACGGTTATTATCTCCCTGCAAAAGCGGATGACCGTTTTCATCCAGGATAACCACATCTTTTGGGGATTCATCAAATTCAAAAAGATCATCGGTCAGTCTTGCCACCTTTGCACACAATGCCGGTTCATGAGCTTCGGGCAGGTGAACCAGCGGGCCATCTCCTTCACTGTTAAATGTACCCGAGCGCCAGCGCTGTAACTGGCCTCCCCATATACCACCAAAATACAGGTATGTTTTGCCATCGTCATCAGTGAACACAGCAGGGTCTATAGAGTAACTGCCTTTTATGGCTTCGGCTCTTGCTTTGAACGGCCCGGCGGGTGATGCACTTACAGCAACGCCGATCTGGAAAACCCCGTCTGCACGTTTTGCAGGGAAGAACAAATAGTACTGCCCGTTTTTAAAAGCTGCATCGGGTGCCCACAGCTGCTTTTCGGCCCATGGCACATCTTTTACGTGCAGGGCAACACCATGGTCTTGTACAGTGGTGCCAGGGCTGCTCATGGACAGTACATGATAATCTTCCATTGAAAACTGGCTGCCCAGGTCATCAAATGGGATGTTATTTTCTATGTCATGAGAGGGATAAATATAAATTTGCCCGTTGAACAGGTGTGCAGAAGGGTCTGCTGTATAAATATGTTCCACCAAAGGTTCGGCGATCGCTGCTCTTTTCAGCTTCAGGTCTGCTTCGATTTTTTCTTCCATTTGTTTATTTATTGAATAAAAGAATAACAGGCATGCTCCTATTAAAAAGGGGATAGCAGGGTATATGCTCACCAGCAACCTGGTGCCTTGTATGGCACCGGCTGTTTGTACAGGATTGCCGGGGATATAGTTGTACAGGGCAAGTATCCAGGTAAGTAATGCGCTGCCTACGCTCAATCCTACTTTGAGCCCAACCATCATGGCTGAAAAAATAATAGCAGTGGCCCTGCGGTTGTTTTTCCATTCGCTGTAATCAGCCACATCGGCGATCATGGCCCATAGTAAAGGGATGGTGATACCATAAAAAAAGCCATGCAAAACCTGTGAAATAAATATCCATTGCACGGCTGTGGGAGGATAAAAAAAGAAAGCGAGTATAAACACTGTTGAAATAAATAAGGCGATGCCAAATACATCGCGTTTACCAAAGCGGTCTGCCAGCCGTTTAGAAACACCGATACCCACGATCATGAAAATGATGCCGCCTGCATTAAACAAGCCAAAGCCTGCAGCAACCGGGTCTTGATCAAATACATTAAGGCCCATACCTGAGAGGTGGTGGATAAACGGGCTTACCAACCGGGTGAGACTTTCTTTGTCAACATAGTTTTTAAAATAAAAAACATAGGCACCCCCTTTCAGGGAAAGTGTGATAAATACCAGGGTGGTGAGCAGCAGCATGATCACCCAGGGCTTGTTCCTGCTTAAATCGTTTAAGTCTTCCCTGATACTCGATTTTTGTTCGGGTTTAGGAATAATGCGTTCTTTTGTTGTAAAAAAAGTGATCAGCAACATCACTGTGCCGGTTACAGCAAGCCATGTCATCACTTTTTCAATTCCCGCCGCCTTATTGCCGCCGCCGGCTGTTTCAATGATAGCCAGCATAAAAACCTGTACAAAGAACTGCGCCAGCATTACGGCTACAAAACGATAAGACGATAAACTGTTCCGTTCTTTTCTATCACCGGTGATCACGCCGCTGAGTGCAGCATAGGGAAGATTATTGGCAGCATACAACAACAGCAGCAGGCTGTAGGTGGCTACGGCATACACCACTTTCCCTTTATAAGAAAAACCGGGCGTGCTGAATGCCAGTAAGGCAACCGCACCCAGTGGAACAGCGGTAAACAATATCCAGGGCCTGAATTTTCCCCAGCGCGAATTTGTTCTGTCGGCAAGCGCACCGATGATGGGGTTGAACCCAAATGCGGCCACTAAGCCCACTATGAGTATAATAACAGACGAATGAGCCGGGTTTAAACCATAAATATCTGTATAAAAATAAGCGAGATAAGTCATCAGTGTCTGGAACACCAGGTTAGCGGCCAGGTCGCCCAGGCTGTAACCGATCTTTTCCATAACAGATAGCCGGGAGCTACCTGTACCGGCTTTAACAGAAACGGGAGTGGATGCAGGATTACGCATATTGTTTTTTGTTCTTGTTAAGGATGATTGGGATTATTCACTGGATCCGCCGTGGCGATCACACTGTAGAATGCAGCTTTGGGTTGATAATGCCTGTTGAACAACAGGGGATAATTGGTGCGGCCATGGATGGGCCAGTCATTCAGCCAGGATTGCCCGTCGTCCACTCCCCAGCAGGTGACCCGGCTGATGCTTTTTTTGTACTTAAGAAAAAGGCTGAACAAAGCGCCATACGACCTGGCCTGCAGTTGCGCAACCGAATCCGGCAATCCGCCGGTATATGGATTCATCTGGCTATTACCGGTTGCTTTTTTATTAACGTCGGCTGTGGCGGTATCCCATGGGCTGGGCAATACACTTATATCCAGTTCGGTGAACATGACTTCTATCCCCAGCGCAGCAAACTGCCGGATGCTTTCTTCAATCTCTTTCAATGGCAGTTTACCAGCTTTCCAGTGCCCCTGTATGCCAACGCCATCAATACGCACACCGGCAGCCTGTATTTTTTTGATCAGGGCGATGGCGCCTGCTCTTTTCAGGGGTTGCTCAATATTATAATCGTTGTAATAAAGTTTGGTATGTGGTGCGGCTTTCTGGGCGAGGCGGAATGCTTCAACAATATAGTCTTCACCAAGCTTTTGAAGAAAAATGGAATTACGCAGCGAGCCATCTTCATTCAATGCTTCATTTACAACATCCCAGGAATACACTTTTCCATCATAGCGGCCGGCAACAGTTTTGATATGACCGGAAAAATACCGGCGAACCGAATCGGGATCATTTATGCCCTGCATAAACGAAGGCAGCTGGCTGTGCCAGATAAGTGTGTGTGCATTGATCCTGATACCATGCTTCTGCGCGTAGGCAACCAGTTTATCGGCCAGGGTGTAGTTATAAGTATCCCATCCCGGGTGGATGATCGCTGCTTTCATAATATTTTCAGGCGTAACAGCGTTGAACTGCTGAACAATCAGGCTGTCTGCCGATGCATCAGATTGCTCTATCTGACCTGCGCTCATAGCAGTGCCGATCATAAAATCGGTTTTAAAAACTTCTTTCAATGCGGGCAATGGATGGTTTTGTGCATCTGCTTCCTGCAGGCAACAACCGGCGGCCAGTAAAGCGATAAAGGCAGCCCGTTTGGTACTGTTTTTCTTATACAAGGTTTAATCGTTTAGCGGTTTGAAAAGGGTTTCCTGCGGGCCGAGATAGCTGGGCTTTAACCCGCCAAAATCGGCAATGATCTTTTGCAGGACGACAGCAGGTGTCACCATGAAATACCTGATCGTATGCTTTCCCGGGATGGCAATATGATGATTGGTCGTTTTTACAATTACATTATTGGCCACCCACTGGCTCCATTGAGCAGGGTTGTGATCGTCTTTGTTTATGGAAACGATTACCGGTTTTTCATCATCCACCGAGATGGCATATTGCAGGCCTTCGCTGGTATGTTGAAAATTAAGTGTAGGAGAAAAATAGCTGTTCAGTTTAAACAGTCCGGTATCATAAGTGTAAATGGTGTATTCAAGGCTGGGAGCACCATTGTCCGGTACCTGGGGCAATGCGGTTACAGGAAGAACAGTGATGCCATCGCCATCTCTTCCGATACCTGGAATTATTTTCCATCCGGCTTTTGATGTCTCTTTTTTACGGGTATAATGGGCGGCTTCAATAGAAATGTACCCGTTTAATTCATAGAATAAAGCCGTGTCTTTTTTCACCAGGTCCGGTGGTGGCAGGGCTTGCCGGTGATTGGTGCCGGCAGCGGGCTCATCCTTTACAACAGTTGAAGCCGTTACATAAGCCAGTTCTGGTAGTTTTTGTTGTAAAGGTTGCTGCCAGTAGGTATAACCGATATGTGTCTGATCCATCATATGGTTCCATTTACCGCCGTTTAGCTGGTTGTATTGGGCGCTGATCAGGGAATCATGTATATAAAACTGTTTTGCCTGGTTTGCATAGTTATTGGCAAGCGGGTTATTGTTCTTTGCCAGCAGGTTGTTCTTTGCAACAGCAGTGTACAGGTTCTGCAGGTTGGTAAATGCTTTCACCGGGTGCAGCACCAGCTGGAAATAGGCATCTTTATATGCATCCCGCAAGCGGTTGTATATTTTTTCTGCAGTGGAAAGCAGCGCATTCCAGTCTTTTGTCACCCTTTCTGCTTCATTATAATACACAATACTGAAAGTGCCGGCATCCAGCAGTTCCGGTTTTCTCCTGGATGCATACTGTGCATATTTCTGCAGGATGCCGGCGATATCAGCCGCTAATGCAGGCCCAAACTGTGCGGCAGCCCAGCGGGTATAGTATGCATGCAGGTTGTCTGCATTCCATTCATCCGGGTTCCAGGCATAATCCAGGAAAAAAGAGATGGGCAGTTCCATTGGTTTCAGGTCGCCGACATTTACGATCCAGATGTTCTTCACACCATATTCATTTGCCAGGTGCATCTGCTCCCAAATCCGTGCAATATTGTTGGTGTTTATCCATTTGTAGTTGCGGGGATCTCCCACATAATCGAAATGATAATAAATACCATACCCGCCTTTTCTTGGTTTGTCTGCAAGTTTTGGCAGCCGCCGGATATTGCCCCAGTTATCATCACACAACAGCAGGGTTATATCATCCGGCACACGCATGCCCTTGTCATAATAATCCTGTACTTCTTTATACAGTGCCCATAACTGCGGTGTGCTGGCTGCTGGCTTATGTGTGGTCTCTTCAATGATCTTACGTTGGTCTGCAACGATTTTTTCCAGCAGCTGAATAGCTGTTCCTTCCGTCATCGGGAGATCGCCGTCTCCGCGCATGCCAATGGTTACAATGCTTTCATGATTACCCATATGCATGATGCCTTTGCGCCAGAAATCTGTCAGCACGGTTTTATTGCTGTCATAATTCCAGGGGCCTTTGCCATAGCGTTTCCATTCCTGTTGCGCCCTGAGCATCGGTTCATGATGCGATGTACCCATTACAATGCCCCATTTATCGGCCATAACAGGGTTAAGGGAATCGTCATCATTAAATGCATTGCCCCACATGGCGGGCCAGAGATAATTCGCTTTTAAACGAAGCAGCAGTTCGAACATGTGCTCATACATCCGGTGATTCACGCCGCCGAATTTTTCTTTTGTCCAGCCGGAGAATGCAGGCGCTTCATCATTGATAAATATACCGCGGTATTTTACTTTAGGGCCATCATACCGGTAAATACCGTTTTTAAAATAGAGGGCTGTTTTCTTTTCTGCAGGTACATCAGCCCACCAGTACCAGGGTGATACACCTATTTGCCTGGACAGTTCCAATGTGCCGTAGGCTGCGCCCCGTTTATCCGCTCCGGTAATAACAAGTGCCTGGTAATTGCCGGCAGTACTGATATGAATGGTTTGTAAACTGAAGGCTTCCCATTTATTTTGTATACTCTTTGTATCCAGTTGTTTTGCTTCTGCGAGCCTGCCAAGGGTAGGGGATCCGGTGATGGTACCGATAAGGATCATATTGTTGATATCCGGCGACAAAGCCGAAACGATCAAAGGCTTTATTCCTGTAACCTGTTCTATATCCTGCTGTAAAAGTGCAGCGGCTTTGTGCACCAGCCAGTCATCTGTTGGGTCAACATAAATGGATGCAGCCCGGCCATTGTTCACAATGGGAAAGGTGCCAGGACCGTTATTTTGTGCAATAAAAGACTGTGCCCCGGCGCTAAACACATTCAGGAACATCCATCCTGCCAGGAAAAGAATAAGTTGTTTCATATAGCAAGCGTTAAAAAATCAGAAACCGATGGAATTGCCACCGTCAACCGGGAGCACTACTCCTGTTATATATTTTGCCGCATCAGAAGCAAGGAACAACGTGGTTTCACCGATATCAGCCGGCTGACCCAGGTAACCGGCAGGTGTTCTCGATAAAACCTTCTGCATTCTTTCCGGGTCACTGTTCAGTGCTGCAGCGCTCATCTCTGTCGCAATAAATCCCGGTGCAATACAATTGATGCGGATACCCCGGGGTGAGAGCTCTACAGCCATCGCCCTCGTCATGCCTTCTATTGCCGATTTAGCGGCTGTATAGGCGATTACCTTGGGTATACCATACTGTGCCGCCATTGAGCTGATGTTGATGATACTGCCCTTTATTTCGTTCGCCAGCATATGTTTAACTATTTCCCTTGATAATACAAATACACTGGTAACATTGGTGGACAGCAGATGCTCAAATTCATCAATGGTGACATCTGTGAAATTTTTTTTCAGGTTGACACCGGCATTGTTTACCAGGATGTCTATTTTGCCAAATTGCTGAAACAGTTGATCTGTAAGTGAAGGAATAGCCCTGGTTTCATTCAGATCGAAACGTACCGCCTCGCACAAACTGCCCAGGCGCTGTTGTGCGGCTGCCAGTTTTTTTTCATCCCGGCCAATGATGATTGTGCGGATCCCATTTTGTATAAATTTTTCAGTAATGGCCAGTCCGATCCCGGAAGCGCCGCCTGTTACCAGGGCAATTTTTTCCATGCTGTCAGGTTTTATTTTTTAGTTTTTAAAATACACTGATGGTTATTCAGTATCAATCAATTATTGCATTATCCCGCCTCTGCGGTTAAACCACCCGGTAAAACTAAAAAAATTTAAAACGGTTACATTTTTAAAAATACTTATTATATTTGAATTGTTAGATTGACATTTATTTAAACAGGTGTCAGTTTTACAACGGTTGCTTCTTGTTGTATGAGATAAAAATTTCGCTGATAAATCGCTGTAATTACCTGTATTTATTAGAAAAATACTTGGTAAAGAGATATTGCTTGCCACGGTCCATTCCAGCTTTTTTTACCTCTCCGTTAATTAACCGGCTGCAAGCCGCTTCCGTTCCCTTCTTTTTTCGATGTGTAAATATACCAGGAAACTGGTTTTTATTTAATTATTTTATGCAATCGGATGCAAAACAATTCCGGTAACAATTTATTATCCGGGAATACTATTCATTTATTTGATAATAAGCCAGCAGCACAAGACCCTGGAACATCGCGAAATTTTCAGAGCTGTTCTTTATCGCTGCTGAAGCAGCTGTGAAAGGTGCCGCAACAAAAGCAATAAGCGGTACCTATGCCAATGATGGTACTGCCAGGGGGCTGCTTAATGTTATCCGCGCAAGCGCCGGCAAATGGTGCTGGAGCCGCCAAGCCAATGCAGCACTAGCCCTGGTGCAGGACAACAGCGTTGCCATGATGGCCACCACACCGGCAACCATCACCATCAATTATATTCTTGCAGAGCGCTCGCGCGAATATTTTGGTGAAGCTACCGCTGGTACGACCGGTGCGTACGCAAAAATGGACAGCGCTTTCTTCTTCTTATACAATTGGCAGTGGAGACAGTTATACAGATCATAGCGTATCAACCATCACCCGCACCATCCCCAATACCTATTATATCAGGCCTATACCGCAGGGGCAGCTTGACGGCCCGTGGTGACAGACCACCACGATAATAAAATAGCCGATACCAGGGCAACAGGATCGCAACAGGGTGTTGCCTCTGCAAAAGCCTTGATATCAAAAAAAGGCATTCCCGGCGCCATTAAAATAACAGCAATGGAGGCGATTTACCTGCAGCAGCCATTATGGTTCAAAGCCGTGTAGCAAAAAATTAGGCTGCAGGAAACAGCGCAGCAGTTTATTTAAGAGGGCAAGGCTGCTTATCTTTGAAGCGCCTGCAAAAGATAGGATATTTCGCATGAGCATAACCCCAGGCCGCCAGAGGCGGCATGCTGCTGCTGAGGAATTTTTAATAAGAACACTTACAAACACAACCGTTGAACATCCTGCGCAGGCAAATGGATGGAATGTACAAGCCGCTCGTAAACAATCGTTATGAACGAAAAGAAAGAAGTCACTATTTATGATCTCGCCGAAAAGCTGAATATTTCAATCGCCACCGTGAGCCGTGCATTGAAAGATGATCCTTTAGTGAGCAAAAAAACCAGGAAAAAAATATTTGAACTGGCAGAGCAGCTGGGGTACCGGTCAAACAGCTTTGCCAGGAATCTCCGCAAGCAGCGCACAGATACCATCGGGCTGATCGTTCCCAGGCTGAACAGCTATTTTATGTCAACGGTGATTTCAGGTATTGAAAGTGTGGTGAATGATGCGGGGTACCAGCTGATCATCAGCCAGACAGCGGAATCTACTATCAAAGAAAAGGAGATCGCCAAAACCATGTTCAATAACCGTGTTGATGGCCTGCTGGTATCCCTGGCTTATGATACAACAGATATTGCGTATTTCGATATTTTTTTCAACAGGGATATCCCGCTGATTTTTTTCGACCGTATAGCTGCACATAAAAACAGTACCGGTATTTTGATCGATAACCATAAAGCGGCATACCAGGCAACCAGCCATTTGATCAGTTCGGGCTGTAAAAAAATCGTTCATATTACGGCTGCTTCCAAAAGCAATGTGTATGTAGACCGGCTGGCCGGATATCAACAGGCACTTGCAGATCATGCGCTATCCCCACGTGAGGATCACATCATTTACAGCGATCTCAGCCATGAAGCCGGCTTTGCAACCGCTAGAACCATCCTGCAGATGAAAGAGCGGCCTGATGCGGTTTTTGTTGCCAATGACAACTGCGCAGTAGGTTGTATGCTGGCGCTTAAAAAAGCGGGCATTGCTATCCCCAACGATATGGCTTTTGTCGGTTTTAACAACGATCCTGTTTCAAGAGTGATAGAGCCCAATCTGACCACCATTGATTACCCGGGGTATGAGATGGGTGAAACAGCCGCCAGGCACCTGATCAGCCATTTAAGCGGGAATACCACGATACAAACAACCAAAACCATTTTACTGCGCTCAGAACTGATCATCCGGGCTTCTTCTGTGAAACTGCAATAAGAACACCTTCGGGCCTGCTGCACTTCAGTTTCCGGTAGCCGGACTTTTGCCGTTATTATCAGCCCTGCTGCGTATTTCTTTCATCGGCATGGTGATCATGCGCCCAACAGGTTGTTTGCCTTTATAAGTTATCACCCGCAGCATGGTGGCTTCATCGGGTGCGGTCAATGGTGCTGTGTACTTTGGATAAAAGCGGTCGGGGAAAGAATTATCGAAGGTGTAATAAATATCCAGGTCTTTTATTTCTGTGCTCAATTCAATTTTCAGCGAGCTGTCTTTTGCCCTGCTCACTTTGAAGATCGGCTCATACATACTTGGTGCATAATTCACTTCTGCCATATCAAAGCGCTTAAAATGTTGCTGCACTTTGGATGTGAAATGATCCCAGTTCTTTTTTGCTTTAGGGCTCCACAATGTTTCAGAAACGGAGAGTGCTCTTGGCCATGTCATGTATTCCACATAACGGTTATTGTACACCTGTTCTGTCCATAAATTGGCCTGTCCGCCTTTGATCAGCTTGGGATCAACACCATCGGGTACCGGTTCAAACTCGTAGGTTTTGTTGAGGCGAAGTGCAGCATATACCCGGTTTTCGATAATAGGGTCGCCCTGCATATAATCCAGGTAGGTGAAAGTGGTTGGTGTCATCACCACTTCATGCCCCATTTTAGCGGCTTCAATTCCGCCGTTCATTCCCCGCCAGCTCATTACCACCGCATTGGGTGCGAGGCCACCTTCCAGTATTTCATCCCAGCCAATGAATTTTTTTCCTTTCGATTCAACGATCTTCTCCACTCTTTTTTCAAAATAGCTCTGCACTTCATGCAGGTTCTTCAATCCTTCTTTTTGCATCAGTGCTTTAATCGCATCACTTTTTTCCCAAAAGTTTTTCATGCACTCATCGCCACCCATATGGATATAGTCAAACGGGAACAATTGTGCCACTTCGGTAAGTACTTTATCCAGGAAGCTGTACACCTTTTCATTCGCCGGGCAAAGAGTATTGTCCACCAGTGCCACAGGCGGACTTTTTGACCAGTCGGCGATCATTTCACCGGACGATACATGGTAGTTCTTTGCATCCGGTGTACAGGAGAGCTCGGGATAAGATGCAACCGCTGCAAGGCTGTGCCCCGGCGCCTCAATTTCAGGCAAAATATCAACAAACCGGTCTTTGGCATATTTCACCAGTTCTTTAATATCTTCCTGCGTATAAAAACCGCCGTTATGGCGGGGTTCATCGGGTTTGGGTGCAGGCTGGCCACCCATATAACCGCCTACTTTTTTTACATTCCATGCACCCACTTCTGTCAACCGGGGAAATGCCTTTATTTCAATGCGCCAGCCCTGGTCGTCTGTGAGGTGAAAATGCAACAGGTTATATTTGTACCGCGCCATGTTGTCGATATATTTCTTCACCTCATCTTTAGAAAAAAAATGGCGGGATACATCAAACATTAACCCCCGCCATTTGAACCGCGGGTAGTCTGTAATATCCACACAAGGGGTTTTCCATTGTGCAGTTTGTATTTTTTCTTTGCTTTCTATTTCTTCGGGCAGCAGCTGCAGCAGGGTTTGTACCCCATAGAAAATACCGGCAGGCTTATTGGCTTTTATAACAACACCCTTGGGTGTAACGGATAAAGAATAACCTTCATCGCCGGTTGTTGCATCAGGATTTTTATTCAGCAATAACCGGATGGAGGCTGCTACAGCTGTATTCCCCACCCGGGTACTGGTACCTGTGCGCACCGCAAGCTTTTCTTCCAGCATGCGCAGTGGCTCTGCCAGTTGTTGCTGCTCAGGGGCTGCGATCACTATTTTGTCGGGGAAAATAAATGTACCGTTATTCCGGGTAATGGACACCGGTTCGGGGATAATGGCTATGGCTGGTTTGCTTTCCTGTGCAATACCCATATTGCATACAAGTAGTACAATGGCAACAACAGAGGTTATACGTTTCATATGATGGCAATGAATTGAAGAGTAGCTCAGAAGAGCGTAAATGTACTAACAATTTCTTTGAAAACCGGCTTTGTTCCCGCTTCAAGGGCGGCAGGCTGGGTAATCTTTGCCCCGTTTGTTCCAGCCTGCATTTTGGTTCAAATATTGTATTGCAAACAATAAACTGTTTTTTATGCGATCTATATGGACAGGGGCCATCGGTTTTGGCCTGGTAACAATACCGGTAAAACTTTTCAGCGCGGTACAAAACAGTGAGCTTGATCTTGATATGCTGGATAAAAAAGATCATGCCCGTATACACTATAAAAGAGTGAACGAAAATACCGGCAGGGAAGTGGACTGGAACAATATTGTTAAAGGATACAATTACAATGGCAAGTACATCGTACTGTCTGAACAGGATTTTATCAGCGCCAGTCCCGAAAAAACCAGGCGGATAGAACTATTCCAGTTTGCACAAGAAGCTGAGATAGACAGTATTTATTTTGAAAATACTTATTACATAGAGCCGGATAAAAACGGCGTTAAGCCCTATGTATTGCTGCGTGAGGCTTTAAAGAAAACGGGTATGGCAGGAGTTGGTTCTTTTGTGTTGCGTAATAAAGAACACCTGGTGGTAGTAAAAGTATACAAGGATATACTGGTGGCCAACCAGATCCGCTTTGAAAGTGAAATAAGAGATGTAAAAGAGGTGAAGATACCCACCAAATCAAGTATCAAGCCCGGTGAGCTGAAAATGGCGCTGGCATTGATCAACCAGATGACAGAACATTTTGATATCAGCCAGTATAAAGACACCTATTCGGAAGAGCTGATGAAAATCATCATGGCCAAAGCCAAAGGACGTAAAACCAAAACACCAGCCTTGCGGGTGGTACATAAACAATCTTCTGACCTGATGGACCAGCTGAAAGCCAGCCTGGGCAATAAACGCAGGAAAGCCTCTTAAATGCATCAAATAAAACAGGTTTCATCACGGCGTTGTTTTGTTTATCAATCAAAAACAACCCCGATTTTTTTGATCGTTTTCTGCATATCAATTCCTTTGCCCAGTACTGCTTTGAAAATATCCCCTTCGGCTTTCAGCCGGCTTACCGCATTATGAATAGTGAAATCTTTCATCTTCAATCCTTTCTTTACTTCCTCCCAGTGTAAAGGCATAGAAACAGTGGCGCCAGGCTTGGGGCGAAGTGAATAGGGCGCTGCCAGTGTAGCCTGTGGCCGGTTTTGCAGAAAATCGATGTATATTTTGCCTTTCCGGTTAACGGTGGCCCGCTCAATGCTGGTGAAGCGGCTGGTTTGTGCGTGCACCAGTTTGGCAATAACACGGCCGAACTCTTTGGATTGCTCATAAGTATACCTGGCCGCCAGCGGAATATATATGTGAAGCCCTGTAGAGCCCGATGTTTTGCAATAGGAGGGTACCCCGATCGCATTGAGCACATCCCTGGTGGCCTGCGCAGTTTGTATCACCTGGTCGAAAGTATTTTTATCGGGGTCAAGATCTATAACACACCAGCTGGGATGATCCGGTTTTTTTATGGTGCTGCTCCAGGGATTTATTTCAATGGCGCCCAGGTTGGCCATATATAACAGGTCGGCCTCTGTGGTGCATACCAGGAAATGCCTGTCGCGCTCATCAGTGCTGCTATGGTACAGGTAGGTTTGCGTCCAATCGGGTACTTTGCTGGTTACATCTTTCTGATAAAAAGTTTTGCCGTTGATGCCATTGGGAAAACGGTTCAGCGTTTGCGGGCGGTCTTTAAGATAGGGCAGCATAAGAGGAGCCACCTGGTAATAATAATTCAGCATGTCTCTTTTAGTGATCTTCTCCGCCGGCCAGTACCCTTTACTGAGATTGGTAAATTTCAATGCATGACCTGCTATATTGCGTACCTGTGTTTCATCGCTGGGGTTTAGCAGTGTTTTTCTTTCTGTTTTACCGGGTGCTTTAACCAGGCGGCCAGGGCTTCGATGCACCGCCTTGTTTACCGGGATGGAAACTTCTTCTACCACCGATCGGGCCTTTTTATCTGTTCGCATACCCGCAAAAGATGGATGCCGCATGACACCATCATTGGTCATTTCCCGGAAATTCACTTCACACACCAGTTTAGGCTGCAGCCATACTGCAGTTGCCTGCGGTGGCTCGGGCCTGAACCTGGAAGGTGCATTAATATCGGGTGCTGTTACAAAAGGGGATTTTTTTATTGTAAGCGGTTTGAACTGTTGCAGCAGTTGTTTTTGCTGTTGTACATTAAAGCCTGTTCCCACTTTACCCGCATAATGCAGTTTTCCTTTTTTATATACGCCCACCAGCAGGGAGCTGAATGGTTTAGGACTATCTTCATTGAGTGTATAGCCACCAATCACCACCTCCTGCCGCTTGTCTGTTTTAATCTTCAGCCAGTTCCTGGTGCGTTCGCCCGGTTGATAAATGCTGTCTGCTTTCTTAGCCATCATACCTTCCAGGCCCATCTTTCTTACGGTTTCAAAAAAAACAAGACCATCGGTTTCAAAACTTTCGCTGAAACGTATTACAGCATCCGTATGATGCATTTGTTCAGAAAGCAGTTGTTTGCGTTCATACAGGGGCAGTTGTTTCAGGTCATGGCCATCTATCCAGAGCAGATCGAACACATAATAAAACAGGCTTCCATCGGCTTCACTGCGCCAGTTTTGCAGGGCACTGAAATCGGGGCCCCCGTTTTTGTCGATCACCACTATTTCCCCGTCAACCACCATTTTTTTGTTCCAGTGTACCAGCGCTTCCTGTACAGGATAAAACTTGTCGCTAAAAGATTTTCCATTCCTGGAAAGCAGCTCCACCTTTGTGCCGTTTAACAGGGCTATGGCCCTGTATCCATCCCATTTCACTTCATAAAGCCAGCCTGGTTCATGAAAAGGTTGATCGACCAGTGTAGCCAGCATAGGCGCTATTTTCCGGGGAAATGCCGCTTTTTTACCCGCGGTGACCGTAGCTGCCGGGGCTTTGCCTGTTGTCTGTTTTATTTTGGCCGATGGCTTCAGTTGTTTTTGAACCACTTTTTTCACGGCCTCACCAGCGGCTTTCCGGTCTTTTTTTGCCAAAGCGTTCTTTGCCATAATCAACTTGTTATCAGTTTATGCAGCGTGTTGACTACCAGTTTGCTGAATACCCTGCTGCACCGTATATACGACACAATAACAATGCCGGTGAAGCAGGAAACAGCTGCGAACCGGTCAGCCGGTGCTTTCCCGGGCATTCAACCGCATGCTTGTTTTAAAAAAGACGGGCAATGATGCACACCGCTTTCTTTTTTAAAAAGACTAACAGAATAACAGATGAACCCATGAATACGGATGATCTTTTTTCAACCGGGCAAATACGACCGGCTGAGGGGCTACAGCAGTTGTTGCTGCTTTTAGTTTTTACCGTATTGCTAACAAAAACACCGCCAAATGAATGGCTGTAAATGGTATTATCACCGCTGGACGGATAAGTTTTATTGATATGCGGGATCTGCTCATCTTTCAAAAAAAACAGGAACCTGTCAGCATCTCCCGAGTTTTGTTCTCTACATGCGTAGGCAGAAGCACATACAAAACATCGTATAGATCTGTTGAGCTGGGTTTGGTCCTGGTTTATAAAAGCCCGTACTGTACTGCTTTTTTGATCAGAGCTGCAGAATTGTTCACACCAAATTTCTGCATCAGGTGATGGCGGTGGGTTTCTACAGTTTGCCTGCTGATGAACAACCTGCCTGCGATATCGGCTGTTGTAGCGCCTTCACTTACCAGCAGCAGTACTTCTTTTTCACGCTGGGTGAGCCGGGGCATAAGGCTTGTGTTTTTACTGCCCGGTGCAAAAAGCAGTTGCTGTATGTCTGCAGGAAGACGGTATTCATTGTTCAGCACCTGCTGAACAGCAGTGATCAGTTCTTCCTGGGTGGTATTTTTCAGCAGGTATCCGTCAGCGCCATTTTGAAGCATCTCGAGTATCACGCTTTTTTCGGTATGATTGGTCAGCGCGATCACGCGGGTATGATGATCTATCTGTTTAATAGTGCGGCATACTTCGGGGCCCTGTATGCCGGGCAGGCTGATATCAAGAAACACCATATCAGCAGGCTGCTGTTGCAGGTATTGCAATGCCGCTTCTCCATTGGTAAAGCCTGCCAGTACCTGCAGCTGTGGCATTTTTTGCAGCACATGCTGAAGGCCTTCGATAAAAATAGCATGATCTTCTACAATGATCACCGATAGAGGATGGTTCACTGGCATAACAATTCAATATTGATAACGGTACCTTGTCCCGGCCGGGACCGGATATCTATTTTACCCTGTAAAAAAGCTACCCTGTGTTTTATATTATCCAGGCCGATGCCCTTACCGCTTTGTTCCACGGCCTCGGGCGAAAAGCCTTTGCCATTGTCTTCGGCGGTAATATAAAATATATTGTCCAGCTGGCTGCATTGTATCAGTACTTCGGTAGCCAGCGCATGCTTTACCACATTTGCCAGCAATTCCTGTACAATGCGGTACACGATCAGCTGTACCTGAAGGGGCAGGCTGGCTGAGATATCTATGGTTTGCAGTATCACCTTCAGTTTGTCGGTGGAGTGGGCATCGCAAAGATCTTCCAGGGCCCTTTCCAGTCCTGAGCGCAGCAGGGCCTCGGGCATCATATTGCGGGCAATACGCCGCAACTCTGCCACTGAATGATCCAGCTGGCCAATGATGCGGTGAAGGGTGTTGTCCTGTTCATTCACCATTTCTGATAAATGGATCTTCATACCGGCCAGCATACCGCCCAGTCCATCGTGCAGGTCACGGGCAAGCCGGGCTCTTTCTCTTTCTTCACCCTGTAACAAGGCCTGTGCCACCACTATCTGTTCGCGCTGGGCGGCCTTGAACCTGTGTTGGCGGTATAAGTAAACAAACAATACAGAAGTGCCGGCCAGCAGTGCCAGGCTGCCCCATAGCAGCAGTTTCTGCCGGCCGGACCTTGCCTGCAGCTGCAGCAGTTCTTTTTCCTTTTCTGCATAATTGTATTTTGCTTCCAGCTCGCTGATCTGCACACGGGTCTGGTTACCGGTAAGACTATCGGTGAGCGTGGTATACTGCAGCATCCAGTGATAAGCCTGCCAGGGTTGGTGCAGGGCCGAATCGGTGCTGGCCAGCTCCCGCAATATCAGCCGCATATTTTCGGGCATTTCTTTTACATAGGGGCGATGGTATAGCGTAAGTAGTATCTGCTTTGCCGTATCAAAATGGTGCTGGGCCTTATGTGCCTGGTACACCTCCATGCTGATGGTAGCAGCATCATACAGCCGGTTCGTTTGTTCTGCCAGCTGTAAACCATGCTGGAAGCTGGTCAGGGCCTGGGGCCATTTTTTCAACAGGTTATAATACCTGCCTTCAGTTTGGTAATACGCAGGGCCCAGTGCCGAAACAGGGTACCGTTGCAGCGCCAGGGCCGCGCTGTCTAAAAAAGGTTTGGCATTGTTCAGGTCTTCCTTTGAAAGATAATGCTCTGCGATTTTGGTATAACATTCTATCAGGTACTCGCTGCCAGGCTGCTGGCGATTGAACACTTGTGCAGCCTTGCGGGCATACTCGATGGCGCGGTCATAATCGTAAATATTGCCGAATACAACACTGAGGCTGAGATAATAATTGCCCAGGTGCAGCGTGTCGCCCGCACGGATAGCCAGGGGAATTACCTTGTTCAGCAGTATATCAGCAAAGTTTTTTTCACGGCCCTGCCGCTCTTCCAGTGCGCCGTAATTGTGCCAGGCTTTCGACAACAGGGCAAAGGCCTTCGTATTTTCGCTCTGCTGCAGCCACTGTATTGCCTGCTGGTATTCCTGCTGGGCACGGGGCTTATCATAATCGAAAAAAGCGCTGCCCAGGTAATAATGGGCCATGCCTTCGCTATAGGCATCATGCGGGTTGTATTCCAGTGCCTGCAATGCATATTGCACACCTTTCGCACTGTCCAGGTCTGCCCAGTATTGTGATAACAGGAAAAGATTCTGTGCCCTGTCTGCCGCTGCCAGCTTGCCGTGCAGTACCTGTTCCAGGCTGTCGGCATAGGGATGCGTATCGCCTGTTTGACGGGCCTGGCTGTTTTTGGGCAACAGTATAGCTATCACCCAGCACAGGGCGGTGACCCACCGCAGTAGCAGTGGACAGCGTGTACCGGGTAATGGCAGTTGGTTCTGTTGCATCAGCTAATCTAACGAGATTGTGCGATTCCGTTATCAGGGTTTTCATGGATACTGAAAAATCCGGGTTTACAGCGATTGCTTACCCCGTTGCTGGTAAAGAACTTTGAACGGTATCCGGCAGGATGCACTGCCGGTGAACAGCGGCAGTACCTCAAGAAATCAAACAGCACCAAATGAGAACACATCTTTTTTCTTTCCTGTTTTGCCTCACCATCATCCTGCTTATCACAGCCTGTAGTAAACATGACGACAAAGACAATATACCGGGCGGCGGCGGCCAGCTGGGTACAGGCAGTATTTATTACGACTGGGCAGAAGGGCAGGGCCTGCGCATTGCCTATAAACTGGACCTGTCAAGCGGTGTACGCTCAAAAGCGCTGGCTTATAATGCTGACAGGCATACATGGGACATCAGCCGTGATGGCAAAACCATGATACAATCCGTAGCCGACCCGGGCAATTATGATGGTGAAATTTACCGCATCATCAATATGAGCAACGGGCAAACCATTGCTGAATTCAAGAAAGCCGGCACTGAGCTGAGCAGCTTCACACAACCGGTGTTTTCACCGGATGGTACCAAAATAGCTGTAGAACCTACATTTGACAGGGGCTTGTTGATACTCGACCTGCAGGGACATGTGCAGAAAGAAATAGTCACCATCGGTGGCAGGAAAATAAAAGGGCATATTGCCTGGATGCCGGATAACAGTATTATTTGTACAGTAGACAATACCATATACCGCCTGAACAACAGCTATACCTGGGGCGATGTGGTAACCAACCTGCGTTTCAGCGAATGGAACCATGTGGCGGTAAACAATGCCGGTACACAAATCGCTTTTGCCGGCGGCAAACATATCTGGCTGATGAATGCAGATGGCAGTAACATGGTGCAAGTAACCAACAGCAACAATGAAGAAGGCTACCCGGTTTTTTCGCCCGATGGTAAATACCTGCTGATAGGGACAGATTATGTGGGAGAAAACAATGCCATTGAAAGATGGACACTGGCTATTATTCCTGCCGATGGCCAGCAATACAATGTAACCGATGGGGCCGATAACCGGGTAATACAGCTGAAGCTGAAAAACAGCGAAAACCCACAGGAGCGATGCGATGGCATAATGGAATGGCGCTGATGAAAAACCGCTGTAAGAACAATATACTACTTATTGCTACCTGCCAGGGTAAATACCCAAATGTACAGCCTGTTTTTGTTGAAAACGGCTGTATGAATACCGTCAAATGACGGTATTATACTTCATGGCGATCATTTACATTAGCACATCCAATGATGTTGACATAATTGATCATTATGATGATAAAATATTCCTGCTTGCTACTGCTGCCCATTGCTTTGCTGATGAGCTGTTTGACGCCAAAAATAAAGATCCCTGAAACAGACAGGGTAAAAGCTAATTTAAAGGGACAGGTAAGGTTTGTGGCAACAAAAACATTTGCAGCGGTAAACAAGAACGGGCAGCTGGTACCCGGCGAACCCAAAGATCCCTGGGGCGATGCGGATTCTCTTATTTACAATGAACAGGGTATGCTGTCTGAAATATATTATTTTGATCTTAACGGACAGATGAAAGGGAAAGGCAAATTTGAATTTGATTCAATAGGCCGGAAGAAGAGCTATTACAGGTGGCGGGAAAAAGATGATTTTAACGGGGCCGGCGATTTAATGAAGTCATTCCTGTACAACACCAAAGGGCAGCTGGAAAAAGAAAACTGGCAGTACGATAATTTCACTTACACCTACGATAAAATGGGCAATGAGGCCATACGTGTAGACCGTGACCCGTTCGGCCAGCTACTGCTTATTGATTCTACTTTTTCTGATGCAAAAGGTATGGACACATTTTCTGTACACTACAATTATGCTGTAAACGGCGGGCATGATACCATTGTTGACCGGTATCGCAGGACATATGATACTGCAGGACATATGATCAGGGAAGAATCGTTCAGGGGCAATACAGCAGGCCTGTTAACCTATACCTATGACAGCCACGGCAATATACTGGAATGGAGCCAGCGTGATTATGAAAACGGTATGGTATACTTTCAACGGTTATTCAAATATGAATATGACAGCCATAGCAACTGGATTAAAAAAACAGAATTCCAGCAGGATAAACCCGGCTGGATCACGATAAGGCAGATAGGGTATTATTGATGTTGTACAGCAGGGGCTTCTTCAGCGGTTGCTTTAAAACAAACATGGTTGTGGCTGGATATACCATCCTGAGCTCAAATCCAATAAATTGTTTGGCCTCTTCATGAACTTTTTTTCCAACCTGTTAACCCCCGTTACAGCTCCTGTCAAAAAAACATCAGTAACCACAAACCCCATCTCCAACTATCCACTGCCTACCAATGACTGCCCACTGAAGACCGCCTACTGAAGCCTACCAACTACTGCTGCATCCGCAAACACCCCCTAAACATTCGTGATCACCGCCCATTACTGCCGGGATATCAGGATAATTTTGTAAAAAACACAGCTATGAAACAGCAAGCTTCACCCAACAGGTTGAATAAGCAGTTCAGTGCTACACTGCAGAAAAGTGCAAATAAAGGTGGCTGGACATACCTGGTCTGGCCTGGTTCAGTTGCCTTCTTCGGCACCCGCGGACTGGTTAAAGTACGCGGTACAATGGATGGGCATCCTTTCCGCAGTTCATTTATGGCGCTGGGTAATGGCACACATAAATTACCCGTCAATGCCGATCTGCGTAAAGCGCTCGGAAAAGATGCCGGTGATACCGTTACCGTAAAACTGGAAGAACGGCTCTTCGATTAAAACACATACCGGTATAATGTCTTTGCCTGGCAGGCACCTATTAAAGCTGGTATTTTACCGGTGTATTTTTGATGGTGAAGAGTAACGGTATGCTGCTGCAGGCATGCACGCACTGAATTTTTCAGCAGGGCTTCTCATTACCAAAAAGAAAACCGGCTATTGTTATCCTGGCTTAACTCGATTATTAGCAGGCGCATGGTTATAAAGCTGTAATGACCTGCATACAGGCATACACTGCATAAATAACACAGGAGCCGGCGCAATCCACCCCTTATATTGTCGCTTCCACGCATCATGGCAGAGAGCTGGTCTCAGTAGGTTTGTTATAGCAAATCATTCAATTGCTCAGCACCAGGGTGCGCTTTATTTCAACTATCCATAACATAAAACATTGCTCATGAACACTCAAATTTATCCCTGTCTCCGGTTTGATGGGATGGCAAAAGATGCAGCTGTTTTTTATTGCCATGTTTTCGAAAACAGTACTATCACCGCTGAAACACCTGGCAGGGTAAGCTTCCTGCTGAACGAGCAGAAGTTTATCGCTATCAATGGCGATGCAGGAGAAAAACCGACCATGGCCACTTCTTTTTTTACTACACGGAAAAATGCAGCACAAGTACAGGCCATATGGCAGCAGCTGATAGAGGGCGGTACAGCTGTTGTTCCGCTTGCGCAGTACGAATGGAGCGAATTGTACGGATGGGTACTGGATAAATACGGCATTTCATGGCAGGTTGCACTGGCAAGGCCAGATGATAACCGCCCGCAGTCATTCATTGCCTCATTCATGTTTTGTGAACAATACCAGGGCAGGGCGGCAGAGGCTGTCGATTATTATGTGGGTGTTTTTAAAAACGCAGCTGTTGCCGGTGTATACAAATATCCGGCTGGTGATGTTGCCGGCCAGGTGGCCAATGCTCAATTTGTGCTGAACGGTACTCCGTTTATTGCAATGGACAGCAGGGTGCCGCAGACTTTCACTTTTACGAAGGGAATATCCAATGTGATAGAATGTAATACGCAGGAAGAAATTGACCACTATTGGAATGCATTGACAAAAAATGGTAAAGAAGCTGCTTCTGGCTGGTGCCAGGACCCTTTTGGTGTATGGTGGCAGGTAATTCCAGCCGTATTGGAAAAACTGTTGCAGAACCCGGAAAAAGCGGCCAGGGTATCGGATGCATTACAGAAAATGAAAAAACCTGATCTCATAGCCCTGGAAAATGCCTGATCAATAGCAGCCACATACAGGTTTAATAGCCTGCCTGCAGAGGGTTCATCTATTGCTGCATGTTTCAGCAGAAGCGTAGCATCCCTGATAGGCATTAATATTATTATCGCCATTGTTGCCGCTTTTAACCCAGGATGAGTTTGATCATTTTTATGCACATTTCAAACCGCTTTCTTACAAAAAAGGGCAGGAAAAGCAGCACTCAGCAGCAATGGGATATGGTATTGTTCTGGGGCGGACAAATTGCTCCTGTACTGAAACACAAAAAAGCGGCATTGCTGATGCAGGCCCTGATTGAAGAAACAACGCATCAGTTCAGCAGCAAGAACTAACCGCAGCGTATTTATTGTGTATGTCTTTGAATAGTTATACCGAATGGAAATTACCAAAAAGCCCGGAGGTGTATCCCCGGGCTTTTTACCGGCTGCCAGGTTTATTGCAGGCTCACCTGTCTTTCTTCTATTACAGGTATTTTTAACCGGGTGCTCACGCCAAGCCTGTTCAGCGCATTGATGGAGATGATGGCAACAATGATCTCTGAAAGATAATGTTCATCAAACAAACCTGCTGCATGCCGGTATGTTTCTTCAGAGAGCCCCTGCTGATGAATAAGCGTGATCTCTTCTGTCATGGCAAGTATAACGCGCTCTTCTTCTGTAAAAAGATCGGTTTCCCGCCAGGCGTGCAGTAAAAATATACGCTGTGTTGTTTCTCCCAGTTTCAGGGCATCACGGGAGTGAAGATCTATACAGTATGTGCACCCATTGATCTGCGAAGCCCTGATATCGATCAGGCTTTTATGGGTTTTTTCCAGCTGGCCGCTGGAAATATAATTGTTCATTCCCAAAATAGCCTTGTATCCGGCAGGTGCTGTTGTTTTGATGTTTACTCGCTGGCTCATTTTGTTGTTGTTTAGTACAACACAAAACTAAACCGGCATTGGCTGCAAAAACTTAAACAGGTTTAAGAAATACGTCTTGCCCTCAATTCACTGAGATACTCCGGTGTAATGCCAAGAAAGGAAGCCAGTAAATGCTGGGGTACTCTTTGTACAAATTCGGGAAAGCCTTCGTTGAAATGATGAAAGAGCTCTTCTTTGGAAAGATCGGAGAGAAACTTGATCCTGAATTGTGAAGCAGCATGCGCTTTTTGATGCACCAGCCTGAAATACCGCTCCATTTGAGGAAATGCAGCCAGCATTTTCTCCCGCGATTCATAACTGATGGCCAGTATGCTGCTTTTTTCAACGGCCTGTATATAAAATTCAGAAGGAAGCTGCAACTGGAAAGAGGTATAGTCGGCGAGCCACCAGTTCTCAATGGCAAACTGCGTGGTTTTTTCAATGCCTTTATTGTTAACGAAAAACAGGCGGAGACAGCCTTTTTCCACGAAATAATCAAATTTGCAGATACTGCCGGCCACTAAAAGGTTTTCTTTTTTTTTCGGATGTATTGTCTTGAAAAAAACGGAAACAGCAGCCAGGTCATCTTCACTTAGCCTGATGAATTTTTGTATATGCTTTGCTAATACCGCCGACATTTTGTTATGAAGTATGGTGGTGTAAAATAGTATTATTCTACTAATCAAGCGCTGTTTTTTTCCTTACATGGCATTTGAAATGCAGGCTTCCCCTGAGGTACAGGGTATCCATCTGCTGGTCGGCATAGCTATCTTTTGCCGTGCCATATGCGAATTCGGCCGTGCGGTAATAATGTTTTGTTCTGAAAAGCAGGTAACCCACCAGGTTCTCACCGGCGGAAAAAAGTGGCTGCCTGTCCAGTACCAGCGATTGCGCTTCATTCGCGATGGTGATATTATCTGTTAGTTGTTTATCTGTCAGTTGTGTTTTATATATCGCCTGTTTGTGTTCATCTATCCAGTAAGCTGCGCTAAACCGGTCTTTCACCAGGTTGATCGAAAAAGCAAAACCGCCAAATACCCAAACACCCATTTTTATGCGGATAGTATCCCCGCTCAGGTAACAATCGCAGGGAGTGGTCAGGGTGTCGGTATCTTTTAGATCATCTTTATCGGGTTTATCATTCACCATCAGCTGAAAATTATACCGGCTTCTGTTGTCTTTGTAACGCTGGTATCTTGCCTGCTGCAGTTCAATAGCCGTTTTCCGTTCTGCCTCGGGCACTTCTTTCAGAAAAGCAGATCCATCCTGCATACTTGCCAGGCTTTCCTGGTAATGGCGTTCCATTATCGTGTCCAGCCGTATTTCCCTTGCAGTCAGTTTGGCAAAACCTGCTATACCCGGAATAGCGCCTGTTTGATAGTGTACATTGTATACAGGTTGTCCGCTGCAACCAGTGCATAGGGCCATCATGGCAATAAAAGCCGGCAGCAGCCGGCAGATGATCCTTCTCATAGGTTCTTTATTTTTTTCTGCGATATACAATTGGGTGGATAAATATCGCGTTTATTAAGCTTCATTTGTACCGGCGGTTATTTTTTGCAGGGTAATTCAAATAAAGATGATTTTCCCGCCTGCACCACAGGAAAATACATTTTCGCGAAAGCTGGTGTATATTCGGCCACCGGCAGCCTAATAAAGCAGAGAGGTGAAAAGAAAGAAGATCAATATTTACACCACGGAAACATTCCGCGACAGGTATATGCAACCCGGAAATAAGCTGGATAATATACTCAAATCTAATTTTAGCAGATTTTTTATCTCAAGAGTGGAAGATATGATCAGGCTTATTAAACTACCCGTACCACCTGCCAGGTCAACAACCCATTCTTTTATTTACCTGACCCATGGAGAGGCTGTGATGAGCGTTGGAGGCCAAACCTATACCATTTACCAGCATGAATGCTTGTTCGTGCCTGCAGGACAGGTATTTTCGTTTGCCAATGTAGATGAAAACAAGGGCTACCTGTGCAATTTTCATGACGATTTCATTATCGGTAAATTTGGCAAAACCGAGATGCTGAAAGCGTTTGAATTCTTAACCGTATGGGGCAACCCGCGGGTTCAGCTTGGTGTGCAGGCTTCCAGATATGCGCATCATTTGCTGAAAAGGATTTTTCTCGACTATACGGCAAACGGACTGGCGCATATCGATATCCTGCAATCTTATTTTATTGCGCTGCTCTGTGAAATCAACCAGGAATATATTCCGCTATCCAGCAGCCGGCAGGAGCAGTCAAAAAAAATGACCAATAAATTCAAGGAGCTTATTTTCAAACATATTAAAACACACCACCTTGTATCTGAATATGCCGCACTGCTGCATGTTTCACCCAACCACCTGAACAAAGTAATAAAACAGATCACAGGTAAATCGCCCATTAAATGGATCGATGAAGCGCTGATCCAGGAAGCAAAGGTCTTATTGTATCAGACCGATTTTCCCATCAGCCAGGTTGCAGAGGAAATAGGTGTGCACGATCAATCTTATTTCAGCCGCCTGTTTAAAAGATATGAAAAGATGTCTCCTTCTGCCTTTCGTAAAATGATTGAAATATCCCAATAACAACCTGCTCTGTCCTAACAAAATAATCTTCCGCTTTTCAGCTTTGCAATATCAAAAGCAAGGCATTATGACAAAAGCATTCACGATGATCAATGCGGTCCCTGCAATCATCATTGCACTCGTATTTATTACTTTGATGTCGCTGGTAAAAGAACCTTCCAGGCAAAAGCTCAACGCACTGTTTATCGCCGGTGCCGGTGCAGTGTACTGGTCAGGTGGGCTGGGTATATGGGAGTTTGTTTTTGGCACGGTCATGTTATGGATTGCCTTTAAAGGGCTTTCGCAGAAGTATTTCATTGGTATCGGCTGGCTGCTTCACACGGCCTGGGATATTGTTCATCACCTGTATGGCAATCCCATTGTGTATTTCAGCGCATCTTCATCAGCAGGCTGTGCGGTTTGCGATCCTGTTATTGCGCTCTGGTTTTTCTTTGGCGCACCATCTGTCTTTGATCTTTTCAAAAAAACTAAACATGCAGGAGGCTTGTAATGTACCAGACAGTGTTAACCATCCATTCATTTATCCGCTGGCTTGTTTTGCTCAGCCTGGTGTATTCGGTTGTTCGCGCCTACAGGGGCTGGCTATTGAAAAAAACATTTTCAGGCCACGATAATTCGGTAAGGCACTGGACAGCGACAATAGCACACTGCCAGCTGTTGGCAGGGCTCTTGCTGTATAGTGTATCACCGGTAACCGGTATATTCCTGCATCAATTTAAAAATGCCGTTCATCAACGGGAGATCCGTTTTTTGGAATGGAGCACAGTACCATGATGATTGTTGCCATACTGATCATCACGGCAGGTTCCATAAAGGCCAGGCGCAGGCAAACTGATACCGGAAAGTTTAAAACCATGGCTACCTGGTTCAGCATAGCATTGCTGCTGGTACTGGTGGCCATTCCATGGCCATTTTCTTCACTTGTAAGCAGGCCTTTTTTCAGGTTTTTCTAAAGCTTGGCTACATCATTGGTAAAAACAAGCGCATAAAAAACGGGTGTACCGCGGTTTTTACAGCAGTACACCCGTATAGGGTTTACCATTCCGGTATCAGTTGCTTTTCACTTTTTTATCGTACTCCTCCTGCAATCTGGCAAGCGCAGCATCATAGCCTTTCCTGTCAAAAAATGCCGAAGGATGATAGCCGTCGCCGGGTTTATGTTTGGTATAAAGATCGAACTGGCTGGCATGAGAGGCCAGCCATATATCGAACTGCAGTTTTTTCATGGCATCGAGTGTATACGCATAATCAGCCGCGATACCCGGGTAGCTGGGAATATCGGAGAATTTTTTATCGGTAACAATGGTGGGCAGGTTGGCGATGAGCACCCGGTAAGACCGGTGTTCGTCTTTCACATCAAATATAAAACTGCAGGAACCCTTGGTATGTCCCGGGTGATGCAGCAGCATAACAGCCATATTACCCAGTTGTACCGTATCCCCGTTTTTCAGCAGCCGGTCGGGGCGAAGTGGGGCATAGGCATAGCCTTTTCCGCCCAGGGCATAATCTGAATTGCCACCATCTGTTACCACTGCTGAATCGCCCGCATCCACCATCATCTTTGCACCTGTCATTTTTTTAATTGCGGCCATGGCGCCCATATGATCGTAATGTGCCTGCGTGGTGAGCAGGATTTTAATATCACTGAATTGGAATCCCAGTTTCTCTACATTGTCTTTGATCATAGAGGCTGAAGCCGCCAGGCCGGTATTGATGAGCATATGACCTGCAGGCGTAGTGATCAGGTAACAGGCCAGGTCGTAAGTACCCACATAGTACAAATTGCCGGCGATACGGAAGGACTGATAAGGTTTCGACCATTCAGCCGGTGTTTGCGGTTCATTGACTGTTTGTGCTGTTGCCGTAGATCCCATCATAGCCAGGCTTATAAAAGCAGGAATGATTTTTTTGAATATCTGTTTGCGCATAAGTAAGAATAAAGAAGCCGAAGATAGGCGTTATTCCGGTTTCTTTTAATTCAGCTGTTCTCGGTCTCAGTCCGCAGTTCTCAGCCGGCAGTCTGGAACGATTTTGAATACCAATTGTCCATTCAATTATTTGTCTTCTACTATCAACTGCTTGCTGGCTTTTACTGCCAACTGCCGACTGCCAACTGTCAACTGCTGACTGAAGAAAGGCGACTTATTTTTTCAATATTGCAACAATGTTGCAAATAAATGCATAAGTTTGCTTATGGAAACAATGCAACCAATACCGGCCAGTTATGCTGAATGGCATTATTGTATTACACAGAAATGCGGGCTGGAGCTGACCCGCTCTTTTATCAGTGAACGGTTGCAGGCATTGCATAATCCGCAGGATGCCGGCACCAGGGCTTTTCTCCGGCTGTACGGGGAGCAGCAGCTCGCGCTCACCATTGCCTGGTTTGAGCAGGCCTTACAAGAAACCGTCGCCAGCCAGTTATTGCCTTCAGCAGATTTTGATTAAACCAATATATATGCCGCAGAAAAAATTACCGGTTACTGTGCTGAGCGGGTTCCTTGGCGCAGGCAAAACTACTTTACTGAACCATGTACTGCATAACAAAGAAGGATTGCGTGTTGCCGTTATTGTTAATGATATGAGCGAGGTGAATATCGATGCGCAGCTGGTGAAACAGGAAAATACCCTCAGCCGTACCGAAGAACGCCTGGTGGAAATGAGCAATGGTTGTATCTGCTGTACCCTGCGGGAAGACCTGCTCACTGCTGTGGCCCAGCTGGCAGCAGAAAACAGGTTCGATTATCTGCTGATTGAAAGCAGCGGCATCAGTGAACCCTTACCGGTAGCACAAACTTTTTGTTACCAGGATGAGGCCAATGGTATCGATCTTTCTGCGCTGGCCACACTCGACACACTGGTAACGGTGGTAGACAGCCTGTATTTTCTCCGCGATTATGCCAGTACAGATACGTTATCAGGGCGCAGTATCACTGATATACCCGGCGACCATCGTTCTGTTGTTAACCTGCTTACCGATCAGCTGGAATTTGCCAATGTGATACTGCTGAATAAAGCCGACCTGGTAACAGCCGAAGAACTGGGAATGTTGCAGTCATTCATCCGCAGGCTGAATGCAGGCGCAACCATTATACCCTGCAGTTATGGCCGGGTGAACCTGGAAGATATTCTTCATACCGGTCTTTTCGATTTTGATGCCACCTCGCAAAATGCAGGCTGGATAGCTGAGCTGGAAAAAGACCATCACACACCGGAAACAACGGAGTACGGCATCAGCTCTTTTGTATACCGCAGCCGCAAACCATTTCATCCCGAACGGTTATGGAACTACCTGCAGCATCACTGGCATACTGGTATCATCCGCAGCAAAGGTGTATTCTGGCTGGCTTCACGCCCCGGTGATGCACTTAACTGGAGCCAGGCCGGCAGCACAGTTAACCTGGATAAAGCAGGCGTATGGTGGGATAGTATGCCTTACAGCGAGCGGATACGCTACCAGGCATTTGTAGATAACCAGCAGGAAATTGAAGCCCGATGGAGCCAGTTATTTGGTGACCGCTACAATGAACTGGTGATCATCGGCCAGTCTATAAACGAGGCGGTGATCACTGCAGAACTCGATACCTGCCTCTGCTCAGCTGAAGAACTGTTGCAGCTGAAACAGCAGCCTTCTTCTTTTAAAGATCCTTTTCCACTGTAAATAAAAAAGGGGCACCTGATAAGTGCCCCTCCCGGTATATCCAACAGGAGTAAAATAAAAGCCGGTTATTGCGATTTTACCAGTACTATTTTTACATGCAGGGGATAATTCGGCGGATTTACAGTAGTGCCATTTGCTCCCTGCACTTCAATACTAAGCTGGCCCGGTGAATAGATATAGGTGTAAGAATAACCATTGTACACTTCAGGTATCGCTTCATACACATTATCGCCGGATGTGCTGGAGCTGATATACACCAATACGCCATCTGTCTGGTTAACATAGCTGTCGATCTCCGGCATATTGATGTTAACATAATAGGTTTTCGTGTTACTATCATATTGCCAGTTGTTGGGTGCTACATCGGTCAGGATAGTTTGGTTGGGTATCACCATCTCTTTTTTTGTACAGGCGGGCAGTACTGCCACCAGAAAAAGAAAGGATGCAAATGCCAGTGCTTTCATCATGCTGTTTCGTTTCTCTTTCCCCATACAAATCCCATGCTAGAAATAATAGTCAGCTGTTCCAGGCTGATCATTCTGTTCAGAAAAAAAAGAAACAGCACCGGTAATGAAGCCTTGTATACAGCAAACAGCATTTAGCAAGCCAACCATTCGTCGCTTTGGCTGTTGTTTTAACAACTCATCAACACAACATACATGGCTCATTTATTCAGGCCTTTACAAATAAGAAGCATTCAGTTCAAAAACAGGATCGCGGTATCGCCCATGTGCGAGTATTCATCTGAAGATGGGTATGCCAATAACTGGCACCTGGTTCATCTTGGCAGCAGGGCAGTAGGAGGGGCGGCCCTGGTGCTTACAGAAGCAACAGCTGTTTCGCCTGATGGGCGTATTTCCCCATCAGATCTTGGTATATGGAAGGAGGCTCATATCCCTTTCCTGCAGCAGATTACACAGTTCCTGTTACAACAGGGGGCTGTGCCGGGTATACAATTGGCACATGCAGGGCGCAAAGCCAGTATGGGTGCACCGTGGACCGGTGGCCGGCTGGTTCCTGAAGACCAGGGTGGCTGGCAGGTGCTGGCACCAAGTGCCATCGCTTTCTCTCCCGATTATGCACAGCCACAGGCACTGGATGAAGCGGGCATCCTTCATGTGATTGATCAGTTTAAACAGGCCGCACAACGGTCGCTCGAAGCAGGCTTCAGGGTGATAGAAATACATGCCGCACATGGCTACCTGCTGCACCAGTTTCTTTCACCCCTCAGCAATCACCGCACAGACGGGTATGGCGGCAGCTTCAGTAACCGCATCCGCCTGCTGACAGAAATAGTGAAAGCAATAAGAACTGTGTGGCCGCAGGAATACCCATTGTTTGTACGCATATCTGCCACAGACTGGGCCGAAGGCGGATGGACGGTTGATGATGCTGTAGAGCTTTCTGCCATTCTTGGGCAATTACAGGTAGATCTTATCGATTGTTCTTCCGGCGGACTTGTGCCGCATGTGAAAATTCCTGCAGGGCCGCTGTACCAGGTAGGTTTTGCAGAAAAAATAAAAGCTTCCACAGGGTTGCTCACAGGGGCAGTGGGTATGATCACCCGCGCAGATGAAGCAGAAAGCATTATTGCCGGTGGCAGGGCAGATATGGTTTTGCTGGCAAGACAGTTTTTGCGCGATCCGTATTTTCCACTGCATGCAGCACAGGAGCTGGGCTATGAGGCCATGCACTGGCCCGATCAGTACCTGCGGGCAAAAAAATAAAACCATCCTATCACCACCCGCTTTCATCAGCGCAATATTTACAGGCATATATACACATAAGCCCATAGTAGGTGCTGACTACTGGTATGCTCTTTGCGTATACCAGGAGATGATATGCAGGTAAATAAATCTGCGGGCAATAACAAAGAAAATAAGTACCTTGAAGAATGATGCCTGTATAAAAAAAAGATGCGGCATCATACAATCTCACCTAACTTTGTAAGCCATAAACACTATGAAACCCGGCATGAAGAAGTTTGGCACAAGAAACGTTCATGCAAGGTTGCATCTGACCATTGAAAAAATTAAGTACAGATGAAAAGAAATATGAAAGTACCTGCTGTTCTTTATTCAACCGTGGGGCTGATGGCCCTGACCTTACTGGGATCCTGCAAAGGAAAAGGAGACAACAAACAATCTGGTAATGATTCCACCAAACAGGTGTCTACCAAGCCCCAGCCCGGAGCCCCCATCCATTACGATAGTTCCAAACGATATATATTCCTCACTTTCGACGATGCGCCACAACCACCCGGCACCATCAACTGTAAAAGGATTTTTCATGAACAGGGTGTAAAAGCCACTTTCTTCCTGGTGGGTATGCATGCAGAAATTGACCGCCTGCGCCAGCGTCTTGTTGATTCACTGCGGAACAGTTATCCTGAATTCCTGATCGCCAACCACAGCTATTCACATGGTTTCAGGGATAATTACAGAACATATTACACACATCCCGACAGTGCAGTAGGCGACCTGCTGCGTGCACAGGAGCAATTGAAAGTGCCGGTAAAAATCATCCGCCTGCCGGGCAGCAACAGCTGGGTAGGTAAAGGTGAAAACAGGGGCCCGCAGTCTGCCAAAGCAGTACGTACCCGGCTGGATTCACTGGGATATAATGTTATCGGCTGGGATGTGGAATGGCGTTTTAAAGGCCTGAACCCGGTTCAGGGCGCACAGGAAATGGCTGATGAAGTGAACAAAACATTCGAAACTGAAAGATCGAACGAGCCCAATACCGTGGTATTACTGGCACATGACCGCATGTTTGGTAAACCGCAGTATGCCGATTCGCTCACCAAATTCATTTCTATTTTAAAACAGGATCCCCGCAATGTGTTTGAAACCATCGATCACTATCCCATGGTGCAGCGCAAATAAGCGGCGGTAATCAAATTTATTATACTAACCCATCTTAAAAGCTGTTCTTCCTTATGTGTTGAACAGCTTTTTCTTTTCAGTTCTTATACCGGTGACCTGCATTTGTTAACCGGCTAAACGGTATGGTTCTTGCAGCCTTAGCCTTATTTTTATGATTATGAAAAACATACTGGTAACCCTTCTGCCATCTGTATTGCTACTGAGCGCCTGCCATTTCAGTGCAGGCGTCAAGAAAGACCTGGTTACGGGTCTTACTATCAAGAACAATGCACTTAGTTATGAAGATTACCAGCTTATGAAGGGTGGCCAGAAGCTGACGGATAATTCCATTGCTTATGGTGAAATGCTGGTGCTCCGTTTCACCGGCGTGAAATACTTTAAAGAAGAAGGCGGCAAGGTTTTCCCTGGCATGGAACTAACGCTGAAAGACAATACCGGAAAAGTATTGCTCAACTATGCCGATATGCTCAAAGATGTAAGTGCCAATGGTGTAAGTGCTACTGAAGCCGCGACAATGAAAGCCGATTTAACAATAGGTCCGCCGGTAAAAACAGACCAGACCTGCCAGCTGGAACTGCGTATCTATGATAAAAAAGGTGATGGCAGTATTGTGGCCACAATGCCTCTCCATATTAAAAGGCCTGCTGCGCAACCAGGCCTCAGTATCACCCCGCAGGGACTTACTACTGAAATAGCTTTTGTCGCTGATGGCAACGGGAAGCTTAATGGCAATGAAGCGGTCACCGGTGGCAAAGTGGGGATCATTTTTTATGGACTGAAAGGTTTTACCACAGAAAACGGCAAAGTATTTCCCGGTGGGGATATTACGATCGTTGGTACTGATGGTAAACAAAAACTGAAATCAGAAGATGTGTTTGCTAGTTCTGCCATCAATGGCATCAGCCAGGAAGAAGTAGAACGCTCTGTAAGGCTGACCCTGGAAACCAACAGCGCCATGAAAGGAGATCAAAGCCTGTGGACATTCAGGGTATGGGACAAAAAAAGCCAGGCATCTATCCAGGCAAGCATATTGCTGAAGCTCCAATAGAACCGTGAATCGTGAATCGTCAATCGTGAGTGGTATCAGGAAATCGCGAGTTCGTCCAACGCAACCATCCCCAATTCCCAATTCCCAATCAACCACTCAACCATTCAACCAATACCGCTAGTGGCAAGTGGCGCTAATGCGCCGTGAATCGCGAGTTCGTCCAACGCAACCATCCCCAATTCCCAATCAACTAATCAACCAATCAACCATTCAACAAATCAACCACTCAACAAATCAACCACTCAACCATTCAACCATTCAACAAATCAACCATTCAACCATTCAACCAATCACCCAGCCAACTGCTGCAAGTAAGTCTTGCGCCAATCCAGGTATCCCTTGATGCACATGAAAGTGGTGAAAATGGAAAGAAGGGCGTATAGCTGTAATCCGCGGTCGAATTGCAGCCATACAGAAATGCCGTTGATCACAAACCAGTAATACCAGCCTGAAAGCACCTTACGGGCTTCCATATAAGTGGCAACAAAACTAAAAATGGTCATCCCTGCATCTACATAAGGGCGGGGTGAATCGGTATAACGGTGCATAATTCTTCCCAGGACCAGTGTGAGCAGCAGGCAGCTGATAATACTGATGATATGTGCCTGTATTTTCCAGTTGCGAACAGGTGTTTTGTTGTCGCGGTTGGTATTTCTCAGCCAGAACAGCCATCCATACACCCCGGCCAGTACATAATATACATTCAGTCCGGCTTCGAGATAAAGCTTATTATAAAAGAAAAGGTATACGGTGATAACAGATGCCAGTATACCAAAAGGCCAGCACCATATTTTTTCGCGGATAATTAAAAGCAGGTACAGCAAACCGCAGATAACCGATAACAGTTCCACTGATTTCAGGAAAGTCATTTTGCTTGTTTTGAGATCATTGCATTTACCGGGAACCTTAGCTTACCTGGAGAATAATAAAAAGGAGGAGGCGGTTGAATAAGCACCATCCCTTCGCAGGCATTATCCTGATCAGGTTCAACGGGTATTTTCTCAGCCTCCCTGCCTGACTGTGGGCAAACTATCCTGGTAAAAGAAAGCCTGACAAACAGTCCATTTCAGCGGGAAGCACCCCGGGAATTTCTTATACAGAAACCGGCTGCAAGATAATAAAAAGCAGAAGATCAGTAAGTGATAAACTATAATGTGTTAATAATCAGGTCATTATTAAATAATGCCTGTCTTTTTAAAAGAAACAGGCATTACCGGTCAAACCGGCATAGCCGCCATTCATCCATTCTTTTTTGTAAAAAAATTGGTAGAATAAATAAAACCTTTAATTTTGCTAACGGTGTTAAGAAATCTAATAACGTAATGGGGAGCAAAGAAAGAAAACTCAGGCAAAAGGAAGAAGTGCGCTGTCAGATTGTTGCAGCTGCCTGGAAAATCGTGAAAGAGGAAGGATGGCAGGCCCTGTCCATGCGCAAAATTGCTGATATTATTGAATATTCTGCACCGATCATTTACGGGCATTTTGAAAACAAAGAAGCGCTGCTGTTTGAATTTACCCGGATGGGTTATGCCGAACTGCTGCGGATGATAAAAGAAGCAAAAGCAAAACATACTGACCTGGCCGAGCAGCTTGAAGCCATGTGGATGGCTTACTGGGATTTTGCTTTTGCCAACCGGGAATACTATCAGCTGATGTATGGGGTAGAAATTGGCTGTTGTGAAATGAAAAGCAATATTGCTGAAGCAGAAGAAGGCGGGATATTGATCAGTGATGTGCTCAAACAACTGATCGCCTCCAGCAAGCACCCCGATGCAGATCCCTGTTTAAAATTTTATAACTTGTGGTCTGTGGTGCATGGTTTAATTTCCATTAATATTATACGTGATCTGAACGATATCAATAGTCTGGCCAATATACAATCTTACGAAAGCCGCCATTATGAAAACCTGAATCAGGCTATCCTGAAAGATGCCATCAGCGGTATTATTAGTAGAATAAAAGGATAAAAATTTTTTTCTCAGCTTAACAGTGATAAGTATTCTTACAACATTAATTAATTGTAAATTTTATTTTATGAGCACGCTTAACTAATTCTAACGCTGGCTACCGATCTTTTTTTCACTACAAGTACAACAGCAAGAACTTTCTGAAAAACAAGCCGGCCCTTGGCGCAAAATGCCTAGCAATTGACGTAATAAGATAAACAGGTCAGCTTTACACCGGGCTAGTTTTACAGAAAATTCAGGAATGGAAACAATCGAGCAGCACAAGTCAAATTCAACACTGATCATTTACTCAGGCTAAGCCGGGTTAGCAACCGGCAGGGGCGGGGTACCGTTATCAGTTAATTTTCCCTATCACCGTTAATAGAACAGGGTTTTATTAACCAGGCAGCTTTTTGCCTGAACCGATTCAGAAGTATTAAGATCATTTTTTTCAGTAAAACAGCAAAGAAGATTGAATATGAAAACAGCTTTCCGCCAGGCAAGACTGCAAAAACAGGCAGTACTGCTTATTGCCCTGATAGGAATCATCAGCCAGTATGGCTGCAGCACTTCCGCAGGAAACAGCAATATAGGACAGCCTCCTCCACAAGCATTACCGGTACTGGCTCTCAGCACGGTTACAGCGACCACCTACCAGGAATTCCCTTCTACTATAGAAGGCACAGTGAATGTTGAAATTCGTCCGCAGGTAGACGGTTATCTGGATAAGATCTATGTGGATGAAGGTGCGTATGTTACCAAGGGCCAACCCCTTTTTAAAATCAATGACAATCCCTATCACGAGCAGGTGAACAATGCACAGGCCAATATCCAGGCAGCCAAAGCCAACCTGGAAAAAGCCGGGATTGAACTGAACAGGATCAGGCCACTGGTAGAAAACAAAGTGGTTGCCGATGTTCAGCTGAAATCGGCACAGGCCGCTTATGATGCTGCTAAAGCCAACCTGGCCCAGGCGCAGGCCGGTGCCAACAATGCCGGTATCAACCTGGGTTATACCCTGGTTAAAGCACCGGTAAATGGTTATATCGGCAGGATACCGTATAAAGCAGGTGCACTGGTAGGCCGCAATGAAACACAGCCGCTCACCGTGTTGTCTGATATCAGGAATGTGTATGCCTATTTTTCTATGAGTGAATCAGATTTTCTGCAGTTCACCACGCAGTCAAAAGGCAAAACCATCAGCGATAAAATACGCGAACTGCCCCAGGTAGAACTGCAGCTGGCAGACAATAATATCTATGCAGCCAAAGGAAAAATTGAGCTGGTAGAAGGCCAGTTCGACAAAACAATGGGTACCATCAGCTTCCGCGCAGTGTTCCCGAATGCCGATGGGTTGCTGCGTTCAGGCAATACAGGTAAAATACGTATTCCGCATACCAACAACAATGTACTGGCCATCCCGCAGCAATCAACTTTTGAACTGCAGGATAAAGTATTTGTTTTCGCTGTCGGCGATTCAAATAAAGTAGTGAGCAAACCGATTAGTATTGGTGCTAAAACCACGAACTACTATCTCGTGAACAGCGGCTTGAAACCTGGTGAAAAAATTGTATTCACCGGTGTAGACCGCCTGCGCGACGGTGCGGTGATCCAGCCGCAGCCATTACCGGCCGACAGTGTGCTGCGCAGCATGCCACTGCAATAAGTTGAAAGGGTTGATCAGTTGATGGGGCAACCGGTTAAAGCACCAGGTTCTCCGGGTATACAGTGACCAATTGTATGCACCAGGAAGCTTTTGCTCAAAAAAATCATCACCGGTACGCATCAACTGGTTAACACAAGCTTCAACCCGGCCATAAGGCGTCCCTGGGGGACAACCTATCACATTTCTAAAGAAACTATTATGCTCCGGAAATTTATTGAAAGACCTGTATTATCTACGGTCATATCTATCATCTTGCTTTTATTAGGCGGGTTGTCTTTATTCACCCTGCCCATTACACTCTTCCCGGACATTGCCCCGCCCAGCGTACTGGTAACAGCCAATTACCCGGGTGCCAATGCCGAAGTTGTAGCCCGTTCTGTTGCCACCCCGCTGGAAGAAGCCATCAACGGTGTGGAGAACATGACCTATATGACTTCCAATTCCAGTAACGACGGCAGTATGTCGCTCACCGTATATTTCAAACAGGGCACCAACCCTGATATCGCAGCGGTGAACGTACAGAACCGTGTGTCTAAAGCCACCAGCCAGATACCGCAGGAGGTAATACAGGCTGGTATTTCTACACAGAAACAGCAGAACAGTATCATCATGTTCATCGCATTGTCGAGCAAAGACAGCACCTATGATGAAACATTCCTGCTCAACTATATCAAGATTAACCTTATACCCAAACTGCAGCGTATTCCCGGTGTGGGTGATGCGCAGCCCTTTGGCACCAAGGATTATTCTATGCGTATCTGGTTAAAACCCGAGCGCATGACTGCCTACAATCTTTCACCGCTTGAAGTAACCAATGCCATCAAAGACCAGAGCCTGGAAGCAGCGCCTGGCCGCCTGGGGCAGAGCAGTAAAGAAGTATTTGAGTATGTACTGAAATACAAGGGCAAACTGAACAAGAACGAAGAATACGAAAACATCATTATCAAAGCCAATAGTGATGGCTCGGTGGTAAGGCTGAAAGATGTGGCCAGGGTGGAATTCGGTTCTTATACCTATTCCTCCAATGGTAACCTGAATGGTGGGCCCACATCGGGTGTGGCTGTTTACCAGACAGCGGGTTCCAATGCCAACGATATTCTTACCCAGGCTGAAAAACTGGTAAAAGAATTTTCTGCAGATCTGCCCAAAGGCGTGAGTGCAACCACGATGTATAACTCGAAAGAGTTCCTGGATGATTCTATCGACCAGGTAAAACACACGCTGATAGAAGCATTCATACTGGTGTTTATCGTGGTGTTCCTGTTCCTGCAGGATTTCCGCTCTACGCTGATCCCTGCCATCGCTGTTCCCGTGGCCATCATCGGTACCTTCTTTTTCTTACAGTTGTTCGGGTTCACCATCAACCTGCTTACGCTGTTTGCCCTGGTACTGGCCATCGGTATCGTGGTGGATGACGCCATCGTGGTGGTGGAAGCCGTGCACTCGAAAATGGAGCGAACCCGGATGCCGGCAAGAGAAGCCACGATCTCCTCTATGAGTGAAATATCGGGTGCCATCGTATCTATCACACTGGTAATGGCTGCGGTGTTTATCCCGGTAGGATTTATGCAGGGCCCTGCGGGTGTGTTTTACAGGCAGTTTGCCTTTACACTGGCCATCGCCATCCTTATTTCGGCATTGAATGCCTTAACATTGAGCCCGGCGCTTTGTGCCCTGTTCCTGAAAGCACCGGAAGGCGAGCATGGACATGGCAAGAAAAAAGGTTTTGGAGGCCGCTTCTTCAATGCCTTTAACAACAGCTTCCAGGCAATGACCAATAAGTATACCCACAGCCTTAAATTCCTGTTCCGCCGCAGGTGGATCGCTATTGGCGGGCTGATCATCATTGCGCTGGCCACCTTCTGGATGACCAAGAATACGCCGACAGGATTTATTCCTACAGAAGACCAGGGCTTTATTCTTTATGCCGTGAACACCCCTCCGGGCAGCTCACTGGACAGAACACATAAAGCCATGGCCAAGATAGACAGCATCGTGAAAAGAGATCCTGCTGTAGCCAACCGCTACAATGTGGATGGTTTGAACTTTATCTCCAATGCCAATGCGTCTCCCTATGGTGCTGGCTTTATACGATTGAAACCTTATGCTGAACGCGGCGATGTGAAAGATGCCCAGCTTATCTCCAACAGGCTGGCAGGGCAGGTGAGCGAGATGAAAGATGGAAGTGCTTTCTTCTTCACATTCCCCACTGTACAGGGTTTTGGTAATGTGGCAGGTTTTGAATTTATGCTGCAGGATCACAACAGCGGTCCGCTGGATAAACTGGGTGAAACAGCCTGGGGCTTTATCGGCGCGCTGATGCAACGCAAAGAGATCGCCGTTGCTTTTACCACCTTTGCTGCCGGCAACCCCCAGTACCAGCTGGAAGTGGATGATGCAAAAGCCAAACAGCTGAACGTATCTGTAAGCGATCTGCTGAGAACACTGCAGATTTACTACGGTAGTAGCTTTGTATCTGACTTCAACCGCTTTGGTAAGTATTATCGCGTAATGGCGCAGGCCGATATACGGTACAGAACAGATCCTTCTTCGCTCAACAGCATTTATGTGAAGAATGCGCTGGGTGAAATGGTACCTGCCAATACACTGGTAAAACTGAAACGTGTATACGGCCCCGAAACCGTAACCCGTAACAACCTGTACAATGCCGTTACCATTAACGGTGTGCCCAAACCGGGTTATAGTACAGGTGATGCCATCAGGGCTATCGAAGAAACCGCTAAACAGGTATTGCCCAGGGGCTTCTCTTACGAATGGACCGGTATGACAAGGGAGGAGATCAATGCAGGCTCACAGCTCACATATATTTTTATCCTGAGCCTGGTGTTTGTATACTTCCTGCTGTCTGCACAGTACGAAAGTTATGTGCTGCCGCTGTCTATCATCCTGTCTATCCCGGTAGGTGTATTTGGTGTATTTGCCTTCATCAAACTGATGGGTGTAGACAACAACATCTATGTACAGGTATGTTTGATCATGCTGGTGGGCCTGCTGGCCAAAAACGCCATCCTGATCGTGGAATATGCCGTGCAGCGGAGAAGAACAGGTATGACGCTGGTCGCTTCTGCGCTGGAAGCATCGCGGCTGCGGTTACGCCCGATATTGATGACATCATTCGCTTTTATCGTGGGCTTGTTACCGCTGCTCAGGGCCAAAGGTGCTTCTGCCATGGGTAACCGCTCTATTGGTACAGGTGCCATCGGGGGTATGCTTACCGGTGTAATACTAGGTGTATTTGTTGTGCCGGTACTGTTTATCATATTCCAGTACCTGCATGAAAAAGTAAGTACGAAAAAAGCACTGGTGGTTCCTTCAGGTAATGTAGATATACAACCGGCCGAAGGACATTAATCACCGGTAACAGCAATAACGGGTCAGGCTTCTTCCCGGGAAACATGGATGGTGTACAGCGCGGAAGATATAGATGACAGGAAGAATACAACATCCATGCTTCCCGGAAAAGGCCGGCTCAGTAAAATATTTGATTGATTCTTTTATGCGTATAGTTATGACAAGAAATACATTTTTTATCTCACTGCTGCTAACGGGATGGATCGCCGCCGTTTCCTGCAGTGTAAGCAGGAACAATCAGCTGCCTCCGGATGTTCCGCTACCCAAAAGTTTCGACAGCACGGCCGTGAGTTATGATACATCCAGCATCGCAGATATTCCCTGGCAAACATTTTTCCCGGATTCTGCATTGCAACACCTGATCAGCCGCGGACTGGCCAATAATTTCGACCTGCAGCTGGCTATGAAACGGATAGAAGCTGCCCACCAGGAAGTACTGCTGGCCAAAGCTGCATATGGCCCCACGGTAAATGCACAGGTGACCGGACAGATCAACAGGCCTTCAGACAATAGTTTGAACGGTTTAAGCGCCAGTAGCTTTCTTGGCAAGAGTTATATCGAAGACTACAATGCAGGTGTGAACATTTCATGGGAAGCCGATATATGGGGCAAGATCCGCCTGAGAAAAGAAGGTGCACTGGCCAGCTATCTTCAAACTTATGAAGGTGCCAGGGCCGTGCAAACAAGACTGATCGTAAGCATCGCAGAAGGTTATTATAACCTGCTGATGCTGGAAGACCAGCTGAAAACAACACGCAAGAACCTGGCACTGGCCGACAGCGTATGGCGTATAACACAGCTGCAGCGCGATGCCGGCGAGGTAACTACGCTGGCCCTGCAGCAAGCACGCGTGCAACAGCAGTCCACAGCATTGCTGATACCACAGCTGGAAAAAAGCAAATCCCTGCAGCAGAATGCACTGCAGCTGCTGACAGGTGAACTGCCCGGCGAAGTAGCACATGGAGATGGGCTTGCCAGCACACACCTGAGTGATACATTACCCACAGGATTACCGGCTAAAATAGTTCAGCTGCGTCCTGATGTACGGGCTACGGCTATGGCACTTAAAGCAGCCAATGCACAGGTGGGTATCGCCCAGGCCAATATGTACCCCTCCCTGGTGATCAATGCCAGTGGCGGACTGAATTCATTCAAAGCAAGCAACTGGTTCAATATTCCCGGTTCTTTGTTCGGACTGGTAGGTGGTTCTATTGCACAGCCTATACTGCAAAAAAGGGTATTGAAAACACAGCTGGCAGAAGCGAAGATAAACAGGGAAGAGGCGGTTATACAATTCAGGCAGTCTGTTGTAACAGCTGCCGGTGAAGTGGCTGATGCACTGGTTAAGATCAGCCGGCTGAAAGAGCAGCAGGTGATCACACAGGCTAAAACCGATACACTGCAGCAGGCTATCAGCAATGCACAACTGCTGTTTAAGAGTGGTATGGCCAATTACCTGGAAGTGATCACCGCACAGTCAAATGTACTGCAAAGCGAACTGGACCTGGCCGATGTAAAACGCCAGCAGCTGAGCGCTGTAGTGGAACTGTACCGTGCATTAGGTGGCGGATGGAAATGATCTATATAAAAAATGAAGAGTAGAAAAGAAAGACAGGAAAAAATTCATCAGAAGATTTGTTTGACATAGGTAGGTTTTGGTGCAAAAATGGCTGATCGGGGTTATCAGTGATAATTCCCTTTCAGCCATTCCCATGCATAACTGGTTTGTGACAGAAGGAATAAAAGGATACAGCAATATTTGCGCAAGATACTCAGCAGTGGACCACTGCTTTAAAAAGCGTTCGGCTTACAGTTAGGTTTGGTGAAATGGCTGATTGGGTTATTCCCTTTCAGCCATTCCCGTATTAGCCAACTGGTACTCTCGCGGAATGCGCGGAAACGCAGAAAAGAACAGGCTTCCAGCCTATATAGCCGCATACTTAAACATTCTGTTACTGCCGGCTGTAGACTGCAGGTTGCCAACTGGTACGCTCGCGGAATGCGCGGAAAACGCAGAAAAGAACAGGCTTTCAGCCTATATAGCAGCATGCTTAAACACTCTGTTTACTGCGGCTGTAGACTGCAGGCTGCCAACTGGTACGCTCGCGCGGAAAACGCAGAAAAGAACAGGTTTCCAGCCTATATAGCCGCATACTTAAACATTCTGTTACTGCCGGCTGTAGACTGCTGACTGCCAACTGGTACTCTCGCGGAATGCGCGGAAAACGCAGAAAGAAATTGTTTATCAGTCCCGGGAAATTAATACGTCAACCTCATAACCAGAAGCTCACTGCTCGCAGCTCATAAAAGGCTGCCAACTGTAAACTGCAGGCGGAACTCTTCCGGTGTACACCCTGTTGCTTTTTTAAAAAAACGGTTGAAATAGGAGTAATCTTCAAAATGCAGTTCATCGGCAATATTGGCAATGGTTATATCACCATTGGTCAGTAACCTTTTGGCCTCTAGTACCACCCTGTTACGGATAAGCTCGCCTGCTGTTTGCCCCAGCACCTCCTGGCAAACCGCGTTCAGGTGATTCGGCGTTACATATAGTAGCGGTGCATATTCCTTGGGTAGCCGCATTGTACGGAAATGTTGTTCAACCAGCTTGCGGAAACTACGCAGCAGCGTATATTTCACCGGCCCAATGGTATTTTGCTTTTTATTGCCGGCTTTTTGTTCGATCAGGAAAAACAGCTCCAATAGCTTCAGCAGCCGGTGATCATCATTCCTGTTGCTTGTTTGTTCAGACAATGTTACCAGTTGTTCTATTATAGCTGCGGCCTCTTTTTGCAGTGTTGGGGATAATTGCAGCACCTGGTCTTCACTGATGCCGTCAAAAAAAATAAAACGCTCCAGGTATTGCTGGTTTACCAGGAAATGCTGAAACAAGTGTTCTGCAAAATTCACTACATAGCCCTCCATGGGCCCTTCAAAATGCCAGCTATGTACTTGTCCCGGGTGCATAAAATAGATCTGTCCTGGTTTTACCCTGAACTTCTCAAAATCAATCGTATGCCAGCCACTGCCGGCAGTAAAAAGCACCAGGTGGAAAAAAGAATGGCGATGTGGAAACCGCAGGTGCTCATAATGCCTTTTCAAATAGCCATCCAGCCGCTCTGCCTGCAGGTGATGCGGCGACAGGCTGTTAGTCAACAGTGCAGGAATATCGTAAACAGGTATCTGCTTTTTTTTCATGATCCTCAATGGTGCAAAACTAACTGCTTTCTCTTCAAATAATAACCTGATCCCGGTGTATAAAAAACACCGGGATACATACGCTTTTAACCGGCTGGCCATCTTTTGCGTTTCCTTAGTCTTTTGCCTGTTATATTTGACAATATTCACCCAGGTAACCATGATGAAACAACTAACTGCCAGTATATGTTTATTGCTCACCAGCGCCTTATTTGCAACCGTTTTTGCCGCCAGGATATCCGGTAAGGTAACCGATGAAAAAGGAGTGGCTTTGCCCTATGCATCCATTCTGGTGAAGAACACAGGCAAAGGTTGCTCGGCTAACCAGTCAGGTGAATATTTCCTGCAGCTCGATCCCGGTACCTATACACTGGTTTGCCAGTATGTAGGCTATACCCGCACAGAAAAGACCATCACCGTTACACAGGCTGATCAGCAGCTCGATTTCCGTTTGGCTGTTTTACAAACCAGCATGAATGAAGTTATTGTAAAATCAGGTGGGGAAGATCCTGCTTATGCCATTATCCGCCATGCCATAGCCAAAAGAAAAGAATATCGCCAGCCGCTGGATGCTTTTACCTGCGAAGCGTATATCAAAACCCTGATGAAACTGCGGAAGCTGCCCAAAAAGGTGCTGGGACAGAAAATAGCGGAGGATGACAAAAAGGAAATGGGTGTGGATTCCACCGGCAAAGGAGTTTTCTACCTCTCTGAATCGCTTACCCATATTGCCTTCCAGAAGCCGGAGCACATGAAGCTGGAAGTGTTATCAGGCAGGGAAAGTGGTAGCAATGGCTATGGGTTCAATTTTCCCATCTTTATTAATTTTTATGAAAATAATGTAGATGTGCTCGCCACCCAGCTCAATCCCCGTGGCTATATTTCGCCCATTGCCGATGGCGCCCTGAACTATTACCGGTATAAATACCTGGGCAGTTTCTGGGAAGATGGCAAAGCGGTGAACCAGATAAAGGTGATCCCTAAACGGAAATACGAGCCATTGTTTTCCGGTACTATCAATATCACTGAAAACGATTGGCATATCCATAGCCTGGAGTTACTGCTCACCAAAGAATCGCAGCTACAGCTGATGGATACACTGCGCATTAAACAGATACAGGTACCTGTAGGCGGCAATGTGTGGCGCACTGGCAACCAGGTGGTGTATTTTACTTTCAATATATTGGGCATCGATGCTACCGGTAATTTTGTCAACGTGTACAATAAGTACAATACCCACCCGGTTTTTCCTAAAAACTATTTTAATAAGGTGGTGATGCAATACGATACCGCTGTAAATAAGAAAACCGGGAACTACTGGGATTCTATCAGGCCTGTGCCGCTGGAACCGGAGGAGATCAGGGACTATAAAGTAAAAGACAGTTTGTATCAATACCGGAAGGCCATGGAGGGCTCTAAACAATACATTGATTCCATGCGCAGAAAACAGGGGCATATCACCATACCTAAAATCTTCTGGGATGGGTTCACCCGGTCTGATTACAATCCCCGGGGTGCATTTTCTTATACCTGGCAGCCATTGCTGAAAGAGGTACAGTACAATACCGTTGAAGGAATTGTACTGAATGCTGAAGCCACCCTGCGTAAATCCTTCGGGCGTGATAAGCAGGTGGTTAGCTTCACGCCGCATATACGCTATGGATTTAGTAACGGGCACCTGAATGCCTGGGCCGCACTGTCGTTAACAGGCCGAACAAAAGACAGCAGCCGTTTCCGTGGTATGTGGACGATCGCAGGCGGTAAAAGGGTGAGCCAGTTTAACCAGAACAATCCTATTTCACCACTGGTTAATGAAATCTATACATTATTATGGCGGAAAAATTACCTGAAGCTGTACGAAAATTATTTTGCCCGGATCAATTATACCAAACGTTTCGATAACGATCTCTCCATTACCGGTAACCTGTTGTATGAAGACAGGCGTCCGCTGGAGAACACGACTGATTATTCCATCGTTAAAAACAAGAACCAGTTTACACCCAACTACCCATATGAACAGATCGGCAGCCAGTTTACACCAAACCATGCTGTGATCGCTGGTGTCAGCCTGCAATACAGGCCCGGCCAGCGTTATATTCAATACCCGGGCAGAAAGGTCTCCATTGGGTCTAAATACCCCACACTGATGCTTTCGTACCAGAAAGGCATCAACGGTATTTTAGGCAGTGATGTCAATTTCGATAAATGGCAATTCAGCATATGGGACAATGTTAATTTTAAAATACCCGGTCAATTGTTCTACCGTTTCAGTGCCGGCGGCTTCTTCAATACGCATCAGGTGTTTATACAGGACTACCAGCATTTTAACGGCAACCAGACATTGTTTGCCAGCACTTACCTGAACAGCTTTCAGCTGGCACCGTATTATGCCAACAGCACAACCGCTCGCTTTTATGCCGATGGGCATATTGAACATCATTTCAACGGTTTTCTCACCAATAAGATACCGCTGTTCCGCAGGCTGAACTGGTTCCTGGTGGCAGGCAGCAATGCATTCTATGTCAACAGTAATAATAATTATGTGGAGCTGTTCGGCGGACTGGAAAACATTTTTAAAATACTGCGTGTCGATGTGGTAGGCTCTTACCTGAATGGTAAAAATGGGCAGGTAGGTGTTCGCCTGGGCTTTGGCGGTTTACTGGGCAACAGCTTTGGCAAGCGTTAGCCACAGCGTGCCACGTTTTCTGCGCATTCCACGAGAGAACCGGTTGTCAGTCTGCAGTCTGCTTGATTTATGCTGCTGTTTCGGTGAATGCAATACCTTGCTGCTCCAGTTCAGCCAGCACAGGCTGGTAAATTTCGGGTATCACTGGTATATGTAAGCCGGTTTGGTTTATTTTGCCTTCCAGCAACAGCTGAGCTGCTATACCCAATGGCAGTCCTACTGTTGTGGCCATAGCAGTGTGAACACTGTCTTTTCCTTTTACAATAAGTGTGCTGTTAACGCGGTGCATTTGTTGTTGCAGCTGGTATTCCAGTTCATGCACCATCACGATCATGTCTTTATCATGCGGTTGCAATACCAGTTTTGATTCCAGTGCTGCCTGTAATATATCAGCTGCACTGCAAAGACCTTTGCTGATAAGCGTTTCATCCTGCAAACCCAGGTAACGGAGTTGTGCTGCTGTTCCGGGTTGCATCGTAATGCCTGTAAGGCCGAACCGTTCCAGGTGTTGTGTGAAGAAGTCATGGTAGCTGAGCGCTGCTGTCTGGTAAACCGGTTCTTCATCTGTCAGCCGCAGCGCCACAACCTGCTGCCAGCCCGTACAAAAAGCAGGATAGCGCAGGGTGGTACGCATAAAAGTGGCCGCATCTTCCAATCCATAAAGACTGGCATACTGCAGGGAATCGCGGTTGGGATAATAAGCCAGCTTATCTAAACCTTTTACCTCGATCGTATCGCAGTTGACAAACAGATCTTCATATTTTTTTTCAACAATACGGGCATCCTGCCTGAACAATGCACCGGCTTTACCCGCCAGCACTACATTGCGTGGGTTCCAGCTTATTTTATAATGCCAGGGATTATCATCGCTTTCCGGCGCCACCAGTCCGCCGCAATGCGAGATAAATGAGTGAATAGTGCCGCCTTTGCGGGCAATATCATGTACCAGCTGCATGGCACTCATGTGATCAATACCTGGATCAAGCCCCATCTCGCATAGGAACAATAATTTTTTTTCCGCAATGGCTGGCGCCATTTCCCTGATGGCATCACTCACATAAGAAGCGGTGAGCAGGTGTTTGCCACAAGCCAGGCAGTCCTGCGCGATCAAGAGGTGCAGGGCAGGGGGCATCAGCGAAATAACCACTTCTGCATTTTCGATAAGCGCTTTTCGTTTCTCTGTATCCTCCAGTTGCAGCGTTACCGCATGCACCCATTCATGTGAACCAACTTTACTGTTAACTGCCTGTTCATTGGCATCGGCTACTGTTACCTGCCATTGTTTTTGGGCAGCAATGGTTTTCAGGTATTCGATGAGTACAGAAGCTGATTTTCCCGCACCGAAAAGCAATATATGTTTCATGTGTCTAAAGATAGGTACATTGAGTGAATGTATAAATGCGGGTGTATAGAATGCGCGAGTGGCGAGTGGTTGCTACCGCAACCGTGAATCGCCAGTGGGGTAGGGCAGCATCCCCTTGCGCCACCGGCGAACTCGCGATTCACGGCGCGTCAGCGCAACTTGCCACTAGCGAAATACTTCCGCAAGGTTGTTTACCTGTACACCTGTTTGATAAGCTTGCTTCGTTTCGCATTGACGGATCCGCGAGTGGCAAGTGGTTGCTACCGCAACCGTGAATCGCCAGTGGGGTAGGGCAGCATCCCCTTGCGCCACCGGCGAACTCGCGATTCACGGCGCGTCAGCGCAACTTGCCACTAGCGAAATACTTCCG
>CBJLMB010000019.1:0-103480 GCA_966424055.1 uncultured Deminuibacter sp.
TGGTGGATCCGCCAGTCCATTTTACAGGCGTTGGCAGAGCAGGGTAGATTAGTCCGCCTGCCTCAAAACAAAATTGGCACCTATAATAAAGCGAACAAAGCCTATATGGCTTTTGAACAGGAACATGAGCGCGAGCCTTCAACAGAAGAACTGGCTGAGATCCTGGAAATGAGCGAAACAGAGATCAACAACATTTTCCAGAGCAATACCCGCCATACTTCACTGGATGCACCCGTTCACGAAGCGGAAGATGTAGCCATGGGCGACCTGCTGGAAGGCGGCGATGATACAGATGATGATGTGATGAAAGATTCCCTCCGGGAAGAGATCCGCCGCGTGCTGAAATCGCTCAGCCCCAGGGAAGCAGAAATCGTTAATGCCTATTTTGGCCTGGATGGCGAAAATGGTGTAACCATCGAACAGATCGGTCAAAAATACGACCTCACCAAAGAGCGTATCCGCCAGATCAAGGAAAGAGCCATCAAACGCCTGCAGAAAGCGCGCTACAGCAATGCACTGAAAGCATACCTGGGTTAACCGGCCACTGTAGTTTTTTGTATAATGTGTTTATTTCGCTAAATTTATTGTATCAAAAAAATGCCTCCCTGAAAGGAGGCATTTTTTTTGCCCGGTACTGCTTGCTGTTTCATTGCTAAAATAGCATTTATGAAATATGTCTGGCTCATGTTCTTCCCGGTATGGATGCTGGTGTCCTGCGAAAAAACCATTCACCTGGATATGAAGCAGCAGCCACCCGAACTGGTGGTAGATGCTTCTATTGAAAACAATACTGCGCCGGTTGTAATACTATCCAGCTCGCTCAACTATTTCAGTGTTATCACCCGCGCGCAGATAGAAGCTGCTTATGTACACAATGCCCAGGTAAGCATCAGCGATGGCAACAGGAGCTACCAGCTGAAAGAATTTAAAGTAACCATGTCTGATGGTTACCACAGTTATTACTATTCAGTTACCCGTAATGATGCTGCCAATTATTTTACCGGCGCATTCAACCGGCAGTATACTTTAACCATTCATACAAAAGACAGCCTCATTTATACTGCCAGCACCAGTATACCGCCCCTGGCCAAAAAATGTGATTCACTCTGGTGGACACCCGCCCCCCTGAATGCCGATAGTTTTGTTGTATTGCATGGCCGCTTTACCGACCCGCCGGAATATGGCAATTATACCCGCTATTTTACCAAAACCAATGGAGAGCCTTTTTATCCCGGCTTGATATCGGTATTCGACGATCAGCTGGTGAACGGTACCACTTACAATATCCAGATCGACAAGGGATATGATAAAAACCGCTCCCTGAATTTTAACAAAGGCGATTTCGGGCTGTTCAACCGCGGTGATAGCATCGTATTTAAATTCTGTAACATAGATAAGGCCTCCTACGATTTCTGGCGAACCTGGGATTATAATTACCAGACCAATGGCAACCCTTTTTCCACCCCCGGGCAGGTGTTGAGCAATATCAGTAACAATGGTTTGGGCGTTTTTTGCGGTTATGCCGTCCAGTACAAAACCATCATTATCCCCAAATAGGGCCGGTATGTGTAAAATGAATCCCGTAATTGCGTAAGGGTTCAATATTTTTGCACGTCATTATCTGTTACTAAATTAAATCGCATGGAAAAAGAAGCGACAGAAAAAGTTCATTGTTTGATTATAGGCTCAGGACCCGCAGGTTATACCGCCGCTATTTATGCGGCACGCGCCAATCTTAAACCCGTATTGTACCAGGGCATACAGCCCGGCGGACAGCTGACTATTACAACAGAGGTGGAAAACTACCCCGGTTACCCCGAAGGTATCCAGGGCCCCGAAATGATGGTGGATTTTGAAAAACAGGCTGCCCGTATGGGAGCCGATATCCGTTATGGTCTTGCTACCAAGGTTGATTTCAGCGGGCCGGTACATAAAGTATGGATCGACGAGGAAAAACTGATCGAAGCCGATGCGGTGATCATCGCCACCGGTGCTTCAGCCAAATGGCTGGGACTGGAAAGTGAGCAGCGCTTAAATGGTTATGGCGTGAGCGCCTGCGCCGTATGCGATGGCTTTTTCTTCAGGGGTAAAGAGGTGTCTATTGTAGGTGCAGGTGATACTGCCTGCGAAGAGGCACTCTATCTTTCCAAACTGGCCACTACCGTTCATATGTTTGTTCGTAAAGATGAAGATGGTATGAAGGCCAGCAAGATCATGCAAGACAGGGTAAAGCATACACCCAATATCAAAGTGTACTGGAATACAGAAACAGAAGAAGTAGTGGGTGAAAACAAGGTGGAAGCAGTGAAGGTTAAGAACAACAAAACAGGTGAAACCAGCACTGTGCCGGTCAGCGCTTTTTTTGTAGCCATTGGCCACCAGCCCAACAGCGATATTTTTAAAGACTGGCTGCAGATGGATGAAGCCGGTTATATACAAACCGTTCCCGGTACAGCCAAAACCAATGTGGCAGGTGTTTTTGCTGCCGGTGATGTGCAGGATAAAATTTACCGCCAGGCCGTAACAGCAGCGGGCAGCGGATGTATGGCCGCACTGGATGCCGAACGTTACCTGGGTGCGCTGGAACACCAGGCATAATAAGCCTGAACGGAAACAGAATACATTATTTGAAAATGGAAGTGCAGATCGCCTTCCATTTTCAAATTTCAACCGGGGCGCTGCCAATTGCCCTGTTTTAAATGAAGCCCATGCTTACGATCGAATTAACCGGCCTGCATTTTTTTGCCTATCACGGTTTGTATGAAGAAGAAAAAATACTGGGCAATGAATTTGAAATGGATGTATTGGTTGATTACCTGCCCCACCGGCTGCCACCGCAGCACCTGGCTGATACACTGAATTATGTAAGCCTTTATTATTTACTGCAACAACACATGGAACAGCGGGAAAACCTGCTGGAAACGGTTGTGTACAATATCGCCCATGCCATTCTGCACCAGTTCCCAGAAGCTGGGGCCGTGTCGCTGGTGATAAGAAAATTACAGCCGCCCATTGCCGGCTTCAACGGATCGGTGGGGGTAAGGTACCAGGTAAAACGGCAGGATCTGTAATGGTCGCTAATAATAGCGCTCAGTTTGCGGTGTAGATGCTTGATCCCCCTTGTTTCCTGTTTCAAAAAAAATCCGGTAACCAAATTTTCTGCGAGGCTGCATGCCCGGCTGCTGACGAAATTGTACATTGTATAGAAAATACCCGCGGTTCACCTGCCGTGTTAAATACAAACCCATGATAAAGAAAATATGTTTCCTGTTTTGCATGATGATGCCTTTCCTGGTGGGTGCTCAGGATATCAACCTGTTGCTGAAAGAAGCAGATAACCTGGAAAAACAACTGAAAGAGACTGATGCACTGGATAAATACAAGCGCATCCTCGATGCAGATTCCCTGCATATGACAGCCCTAACCAAAGCCGCCGAACTGAGTGTTTCCCTTGGTGACAGGCAAACAGATAAAAATGCGAAAACGGGTTATTATACCAATGCGCTCGATTTTGCAACCAGGGCCATCCGCACTAATGAAAACAATGCCACAGCCAATTATGTGCAGGCGCTGGCTTATGACCGCCTGGCGGCGCAGGAAACCGAGAATAAAAAACTGGCTGTTTATATCAAACAAACAAAACAGTTTGCTGACAAAGCGCTTAGCATCGATCCTGATCATGCAAGGGCTAATTATATAGAAGGCCGCTGGCATTATGAAATGAATTCATTGGGATGGATGAAGAAAACAGCCCTGAAAACCTTACACGGCGGACTGCCACCCGCGAGCCTGGATTCGGCCATTGTGCACATGGAAAAATGCAGAACACTGGAGCCATATTTTGTTCAAAACTATTTTGACCTGGCCCATGTTTACCAGGCTGCCAACAAACCTGCTAAGGCACTCGATGTGCTCAACAGGATGGTTAAGCTGCCCAACCGCACAGCCAATGATGCCGCCATGAAAGAAGAAGGGAAAAAGATGTTGGAGGCGATGCAGTAGGGTGGTTGATTGGTTGATTAGTTGATTGGTTGAGTGGTTGAATGGTTGATGGGGGGATTGTTATTGGAAGATTTATCTGGGTGTTGTTGGGTACTGATTGTGTAAAAAAATGTTATGTCAATACAACAATTATTTGAAGATGCAGTAGCTGGTAGTAAGCTGCTGCCTGCTAAACCGGATAATGAAACACTGCTTCGCTTGTATGCCTTGTATAAACAGGCTACGCTGGGTGATAATGGAGAAAATGCGCCTTCCAATCCTTTCGATTTTGTTGCAAAGGCAAAACATGAAGCCTGGCTCGGCCTCAAGGGGACTGCTAAGGAAGAGGCGATGCAGCAATATGTTGACCTGGTCAATCAGCTGAAAGGCTAGTTGTCAATAATCATCGGACATTCACTTTATGACCGGGCTGAAAATAAAACAACACATAAACCGTTACAAGCATGCTTGTGCGCTGTATACCTTAACGGTGCTGGCAGCCTGTACTCCAGGCAAACAGTTGCCGGCACCAGATCGGCCTGTGCAGGTTGATTATTGTATGCCAGCGGTTGCATACAGCTATAAACTGTTAACCGCCCCGCTGGAAGGAGACCGGCTGGATAGTGTACTCCGCCATTCACCTGGATTGGGCCGGTATTCACTGCACAGCCTGCTGGTGGCGAACGCCACAGGCATCCTGCCACAATTGCAGGCATTGCAGCAAATGACCGGTGATACTACGGTTGCCGCCAGACTAAACCGGCTGGAACTGCAGCAGCGCATCAGCAGCCGCCTGCAGCTGGCCGCAACAGAGCTGGATGCATTGTCTGCAGAGCTGGATTGCGAGGGCGAAAAAGCCGATCAACTGGCCGGCTACCTCGATAACCTGAACAATAAAAGGGTAAAGAAATTAACGCTGGCATCGATCATCCTGGGTTCTGTGACCACCGTGCTTACTGTGGCTATTAAAAACAACACCGCGCAGAATATCACCGGTATCAGTGGCGGGGTGATCAGTGCCGGGTTGGGCGCTATGGCTGCTTTCCCCATGCGGAAAAAATTACAGGTATCACACGAAAGAAACCTGCTGAAAGATATCTGGTACAACAACGACAGCTCAACTGTTTACCCGCCTTTTATATGGTATATGCTCAGGGAAAAAGGGTTCAGCAATAGTGGCGAGCATGCTATAGCCTATAATATCAAAGAATGCTGGAAAACATACAGCCTGGATAATTCTTCCGACACAACAGCGGCAGGGCTGTTGTTTGGCAAAGGCGGCCGTTACAATGCTGATGAACTGCATACAAGGGCCAATATGCTGAACCAGCTGCAGGCCTCTATCCGTTCGTTTCACCAGGATCTGCAGGCATTGCAGCTTTCGTTGCAGCAGTAACCGTTAAGCTGCATCAAATAAAAAGCGATCCCTTACAGGATCGCTTTTTATTTGATAATAAGTGTGTATTTGCCGGTTATTGTTCACTGCTATCCACCACCTATCATATCCATACCGCCACCCTGGTCGGCTTTATTATTTTTGCGTTTGAACAGGCTGGCATCAAATTTACCGAAGCGGTAGCTGAAGTTAAGGCGCAGTATCTGCGGATCTCTTCTGCGCTGCTGGTTCTGGATCAGGAATGTTGATTCAGAATAGGTGCTATACAGCTGTGTGCGGAAGATATCATTCATGCTTAAAGAAACAGAAGCGCTGTTACCGCCTTTCCATGTCCAGTCTTTACGGATGGCCATGTCAAAACCATAGCGGGGTTTGATATAGCCCTGTGCTGTACCAAAATTGCTACCGCCGAACATACCACCACCACCTCCTCCACCGCCACGGCCACCGCCGCCATTGCCATTGGAGTTTTGTGGCAGTACAGTTTTAGCCTGGTAATCGCCGGAGAACTGGATAGAAAAGCCATGCGGCAATTTAAAGGTATTGTTCATTTTGCCAAACCAGCTTACACGCTGGTTGCTGCTGCCTGCATCTTTCAGGTTGTTGGTATTGATCTTGGAATTGAACAGGTTTACGTTCAGTGTCAGATCCCAAAAACGCATCAGGGTGAGTTTATTGGTCAGTTCCAGGCCATAGGTGATACTGCTGCTGGCATTGGCATAAGTGGTGTAATACACACTGTCTGCCTTGGGATTAATGGGATTAGGCCCCAATACCAATAAGTTGGTCAGCAGGTCATTGGTATGCCTGAAATAGGCCGAAGCCAGGAAATTACCCCCGTGGCCGTAATTTTTATTGTAAGACAGTTCAAAAGAATTGGTGAATTCGGGTTTCAGTCCGGGGTTACCCTGTGAAGGGTTCTGTGGATCTGATACATTCACAACAGGAAGCAACTGGAAGAATCCCGGCCGGTTGATCTTTCTTGAGTAGTTGATCTGGATATCATCTTTATCATCCAGTTTATAAGTGATAAACACGCTCGGGAACAGGGCAACGGGATAGCTTACTTTAAAAGTGGTATCCTGGTGTGTGCTGCTACCGCCTATCAGTGTGCCTTTGTAATTAGAGCTTTCGGCCCTTAAGCCCAGCTGGTAATTCCATTTGCCTGTTTTAAAGCTATAAGTGGCATAGGCGGCATATACCTGGTCAGTGTATTTATAATGACTGCTCAGGTCTTCCCGCAGGGAATCGCCCAGGTACTGCAGGTTATCGTTCCTGAAATTACGAACGGCGCCACGCACACCGGCTTCCAGCTTGGTGTTTTCTGTAAGCTGGTTTTCATAATCACTCTGAATAGTAAGAAAACGGTTGTAACCGCTTCCGTCGGTGCGTTGAGCACGCGAAAATTTATGATCACCGGAAGGGGAGAACACATCGGTGGTTACAATGCTGTTGTTGTCGTTGGTGCTGGAATTGTAATTAACGTCTGCCGTGATATCATGTCCATTCTTCGCAAAATTGTGTTTAAAGCTCAGCTGGCCGCCATAATTGGTGAAGCCGAATTTACTGAACGAGTTCTGGTTGCTGTAAGAAGTCAATGCATTATCGATGGTGGAATCGATCACAGAAGGCTGGTCGTTTTTAAAACTGCCATGCACATAACTGCCGCTTACGGTGAATGTATTGCGGTTGTCCATGAAATAATCAAAACCGCCTCTTAAAAACGCGAACTCGCCGTTATTAACACCATTCAGGCTTTGGTGCAGGAATGAAGCGGGGGCAGAGGTGGTGGGGTTAGTCAGGTTCTCCCGGTCTGTCACCGTAGTGAACTTCGATTTACGCTGGTTATAGTTGCCGCTCAAAAAAGTATTGAACTTGCCCTGGCGGTAGTTCAGGTCGCCGCCCAGGTTCAGTTTACCTCTCGAATCAACACCTGCCCTGATACCGCCATTGTATCCTCTTTTGATATTTTTCTTCAGTACAATATTCAAAATACCGCCGCCGCCGCTGGAGGCATCGTATTTAGCGCCGGGGTTGGTGATCAGTTCAACGCGGTCAATGATATCAGCGGGTATCTGATCCATCGTGAGTGTAGTAGGGCGGCCATCAACGAACAGCGTGGGTGCCGCATTACGCAGGGTAACATTACCATCGATATCAACATTCACCGATGGGATCTGTTTCATTACTTCTGTTGCTGTTTGACCTGCACTCACCAGGTTCTTGTCAACATTAAACACCTTGCGGTCTACACCCATTTCAAAGAAGGGTTTGGCAGAAGCAGTTACGGTTACATTGCCCAGGTTGGCATCGCTCTGTTCTATTTTGATATTGCCCAGGTCTTTGTCTACCATATTCATCACCTGCTGCATCCTGTCCTGCGCCCCTGTGCCGCCCTGTGGCATTTTGAGATCGAAAGATACAGGGGCATCATAATCTTTATAACCCATTACGGTTGCCCTTAATTTGAACTTGCCGAATACAGGCAGGTTTTCCAGGCTGAAATCGCCGTTGGACTGGGTGAGTACCGTGGCGATGATCACATCTTTGACTTTTTTAGTGGTGGTATCAAATTTACTGGCTACCAGCTGAACAGTAGCCGCATCAATACCTTTATTGCTTTTGCTATCCACCACTTTCCCGTACAAATGCCCCACATTCATATTTCCACCATTGCCACGACGTGCACCGGGGGCACCGCCACCGGGTATCTGGGCATGAAGGGTAATGGCTGATAGCAGGGTGATCATCCAAACCGTTAGGGCTTTTCTCATGACTTGTTTGTTATTCTTTCTCAAAATTGCTTGCTCAGTTGTTAATAAATAAAATTATTGATACGGATAAGGGATAAACATGCCATTGGTTTTACCTGTTCTTCCATGCCTGTTTACCTGCCCCTTTTAGCTGCTTATACGCACAAAACTGCCGTGCAGACAAGCCTTTGAGACAAAAGGGGTATCCTTGTTTACCAAAACGAGGGTAAATGACCATACAAAGGACTGCAAGGTTTACACCTTACTTGTATTTATTCGGTCGCTAAGAGTAGAATTTAGGCAATTAAAGTGATGAGTACCTGTATGATACCGATGATGAAGCCTACCACACCACCCAGTATTTCAACAAAGCGGAATTCTTTTGCCATGATGGCGTTAAGGATGGTTTCGAGTTTATCAGAAGAAAAAGAAGATACTTTCTGGGCAACAATATGTTCCAGTGTAAGATCGTGCTGAAGGGTGGTCATATACTGCTGCATGATCTGCGGGAATAATTCGTTGAGCTCAGTCATAAATACTTCCTTCAGCTGGATGATTGTTTTATCCCCTATAAACATGCTCACCACGGGCATGGCTGCGCTGAGCTTTACACGCAAAAACTGGTCAATATGCTCTTCAATATGCGGCATTACCTTCTGCAAATTATCGGGATGGGTGATTTTTTGTTCAAGATCCCGGAAAGAAAGCAACTCATCACCCACCATTTTGCCCAGTTTGGAAGCAAAAACCGCCTGCCGTTTGGGGAAAATACCCTGGACCGTAAAGCCCAGTATCTTCCTGGGCTCCCTGGGATGAAACAGCATTTTAATAGCGATCCAGTTGGTGAACCAGCCAATAAAAGCAGAAATAACAGGTATGAGTATTAGCCAGAAATTCATAGATATTTGACAGATTTATAAAGAAAAACCTTGTAAACGTTCAAGCCGGTTTACAAGGTTTATACGGATCAGGGAGATTGAGGGGATTCGAACCCCCGGCCTTCAGAGCCACAATCTGACGCTCTAACCAACTGAGCTACAACCTCCATTTTCCCGTTCTCTTTTCGGGAGGGGGTGCAAAAATAGAGAAAAACAAATGATCCTGCAAAAACTGAACAAAGATTTCTTTGAATACTCACCTGAATATTTAACTTATTGCGTTGCAAACCTTTGTTAATTAGGGAAGCGGCTTTGAACAAGAATATCATATTTACATTATTTTTGAGGGAATGACCCGAAAAATATTAAGAATCATGATGAGCAGAAAAGTGCTACCCCTGGTGCTGATAGTGTTATTTGGTGTAACATTCTGGGCGTTTAAAAGCAGGAGCAGTGATGATAGTGCTTTGGTTAAGCAACAAAAATTACTCGCTACCGTTGGTATTATACTGGAACAGAAACATTACAGTCCTAAGGTGATCGATGATGCTTTTTCTAAAGTGATCTTCAAAAAATACCTGGAAGCACTGGATCCGGATAAAGACCTGTTTTTGCAGAGCGATATTCAAAGCCTGCGGAAATTTGAAACAACCATCGATGATGAAATCCATGGTTCCCCTTTGCTTTTCTTTCCCACTGCAAGTGGCATTTATACAAAAAGGGTAGATGAAGCGATCGCTATTTACAAAGCGCAGCTCACCAAACCTTTTACATTTACAGCAGATGAATCAGTGCAGATGGAAAGGGATTCGCTGGACTATCCTTCAAATGAAGCAGACCGCAAAGAAGTATGGCGCAAACGCCTGAAATACCTGACACTTGAACGCTATGCCGACTTAATTGACCAGCGCGAAAAAAGCAAGGCTTCAGACTCTATCCACAACAAAAAAGATGAACAGCTGGAAGCTGAGGCACGCAGCAAGGTGCTGAAATCAATGGACCGTAATTTCAACCGGCTGAAAGCTAAATTCAACGAAGAAGAACAATTCAGTTTGTTTGTGAACACCATCACAGAAGAAATGGACCCGCATACCAATTATTTTCCTCCTGTTGAAAAAAGAGCGTTTGACGAAGAAATGAGTAACCGCTTTTATGGTATCGGTGCACAGCTGCAGGGCAGTGAAGACGGTAATATCAAAGTGGCGAGCCTGGTAACCGGCAGTCCTGCCTGGAAAAGCGGGCAGATTCAGGTGAACGACCTGATCACTAAAGTGGCACAGGGCAATGAAGAATTTGTTGATATCACCGGCCTTGCCGTGGAAGATGTGGTAAAACTGATACGCGGCAACAAGGGCACAGAAGTACGCCTTACTTTGAAAAAAGCCGATGGTACAGTGAAAGTGGTTTCTTTGATCAGGGATGAGATTGTTCAGGATGAGGCTTTTGCAAGAAGCGCTATCGTTAATAATAACGGCAAAAAAATAGGCTATATCTATTTGCCCGAGTTTTATGCCGATTTTGAACGGCAGGATGGCGCCCGCTGCTCTGTTGATGTGGCCAAGGAAGTGCAGAAGCTGAAGAATGAAAAAGTAGATGGTATTATATTGGATCTCCGCAATAATGGCGGCGGATCTTTATATGAAGTGGTTCAGATGGTAGGGCTGTTTGTAAAAACAGGTCCTGTGGTACAGGTGAAAGACAGGGATGGCCAACCGCTGGTGCTCAGCGATACCGATGCTGGCCAGCTGTACGATGGCCCGCTGGCTGTAATGGTAAATGAACTGAGCGCTTCTGCTTCTGAAATTTTTGCCGCAGCGATACAGGATTACAAACGTGGCATCATCATAGGTAGTACTTCCACATTCGGAAAAGGCACTGTGCAGAAAAGCCTGCCCCTTGGCAAGCCGATCGACCTGTTCAGCGGGCGTACTGAATATGGCGCGCTGAAGCTGACATTTGAAAAGTTCTACCGCATCAATGGTGGCTCTACCCAGCTGAAAGGTGTGGCTCCCGATGTGGTGCTGCCCGATCCGTATGAATACCTCAAATTCAGGGAAAAAGACAATCCTGCAGCACTGAAATGGGACCAGATCGCTAAAATCAATTATGCTACCTGGGATGGTAACCTGAATGTGGATTCCATTAAACGCAGTGCAGAGCAGCGCATCAACAACAATACAGCCTATAAAACCATTCGTGACAATACTGATTGGCTGAATAAAAATGTAGACAAAGAATACAGCCTGAACCTCATCAAATACCGGGAAGAACAGAAAAAACTGAGGGCGATAGGCAAGCAAAATGAAGCAGCTATAAAACTGGCCAAACAAATGGATGTGGCCGTACCAGCAGCAGATAAAGACAAGTTCTTTAACAATCCCGATAAAGCAAAAGGTGACCGTTACCAGCAGTGGCTGAAAAACCTGCGTTCAGATATTTATATCGACGAAACTGCAAGAGTGGTAGGCGATATGACAGCTGGACCGGTTAATACTGTTACTGTAAAAAACATTCAGAAATAAAACACCGGCACAAACAGAATAGTGTTGTTGGTGTATGTATTTGCTGTGGCTTTAACATAACCTGCTTTGTATGGCTGAGGATGTAAATGAGAAAAAGTGGTTTGCACTGTACACAAAACCCCGCTGGGAAAAAAAGATCAGTGCCGTACTGGTGAAGAAAGACGTAGAATGCTGGTGTCCTTTGCAAAAGCAGGTACGCCAGTGGAGTGACAGGAAAAAAGTGATTGAAGATCCCGTGTTTAAATCGTATGTATTTGTAAAGATCACTGAACAGGAGCGACTGAAAGTATTACAAACAGATGGTGTGCTGAATTTTGTGTATTACCTGGGTAAACCAGCCATTATAAGGGAAGAGGAAATTCAAACCATTAAATCGTACCTGCTGCAAAAAGATGCGGCGATATCTGTACAGTCTGTAGAAAGCTTTGAAAAAGATACACGCATCCGTATTAAACAGGGTGTGTTTATGGACCAGGAAGGGAAGGTAGTGCGCATTACCGGTAAACGTAAAGTGTACGTGAGCCTCGAAAGCCTGGGGCAGGTGATGATCGTGGAATTCCCTGCAGATCATCTTGAGCCGGTCAAATAGCAGAAGGATAAACTAAAAATAAAGCCGGGCCTTGCATAATGCATGACCCGGCTTTTTTATTGTATAGGATCACCGTTAAACATTAAACCTGAAATGCATAATATCACCGTCTTCCACCAGGTAATCTTTGCCCTGTACGGCCAGCTTGCCATTGTCGCGGCAGGCTGCTTCTGAACCGTATTTAATAAAGTCGGTGTACTTGATCACTTCAGCGCGGATAAAGCCTTTTTCAAAATCGCTGTGGATTACGCCGGCTGCCTGTGGTGCCAGCATGCCCCTGGTGATGGTCCAGGCGCGTACTTCCTGCACGCCCGCTGTGAAATAAGTGATCAGGTGAAGCAGGCGATAGGTTGATTTAATTAACCTGGCCACACCGCTTTCCTGCAATCCCATGTCTTCCAGGAACAATTGCCTGTCGTCAAAGTTTTCCATTACAGCGATCTCACTTTCGATGGCCGCGCTCACAAACAGTATCTCTGCATTTTCATCTTTCACAGCTTCCTGCACGGCTTGTGTATGTTTATTGCCGTTGACAACAGATTTTTCATCAACATTGCATACATAAATAACCGGTTTAATGGTGAGCAGGAAAAGATCCTGCAGGTGTTTATCCCGGTCTTCGGGTGTCACTGAAAAAGCCCTTGCATTTTTTCCCTGTTCGAGATGTGCTTTCAGGGATTGCAGTATTTCCAGTCCGCGCACAGCTTCCTTGTCACCACCGGTACGGGCCTGTTTTTCGGTACGGGCAATTTTTTTCTCCACGCTTTCCAGGTCTTTCAGCTGCAGCTCGGTGTCGATGATTTCCTTGTCGCGTACGGGGTTCACACTGCCATCAACATGGATCACATTGTCGTCATCGAAACAGCGCAGTACATGTATAATGGCATCTGTGTTCCGGATATTGCCGAGGAACTGGTTACCAAGTCCTTCGCCTTTGCTGGCACCTTTTACCAGGCCGGCAATATCAACAATCTCCACTGTTGTAGGAACCACGCGTTGTGGTTTCACCAGTTTTTCCAGTTCGATCAAACGTTCATCCGGTACAGTGATCACCCCAACATTGGGTTCTATTGTACAGAAAGGAAAATTGGCTGCCTGAGCCTTGGCATTGCTCAGGGCATTGAATAATGTTGATTTTCCCACATTGGGCAATCCCACAATACCTGCTTGTAAAGCCATGTTGCGCTATTAGATTTAAGATGTTAGGTGGGCAAACCTGCACAATGGCCGGTAAGCCCATTAATTCATTCCGGCCGCAAAAGTAGTGATTCGGGGGGATTGATGGAGGGGATTGTTGGATGGTTTGATGGTTGTATTGTTGGATGGTTCGATTGTTAGATTGTTAGATGGTTCAATTGTTAGATGGTTCAATTGTTGGATGGTTTGATGGTTAAAGAGGGGGATTGATGGTTGCATATGCAACTATTTGCTGTGTCCATTGAGGTAATAAGAAGGGGCTGGCCTGCAGCCGCATCTGGCTCATGTATCTACCACAACAAATAATGCCCCATCCAACCATCAAACCATCCCACAATCTCCCAACAATCAACCAGAATCCATTATTTTTAGGTTACCCGTTATATAAATCATTTACATGGCATTAAACTTTGTCTGGATCGCTTTTTTTATCATTGCCTTTATCATTGCATGTTGCAAGTATATTTTTTTACAGGATACAGAAATTTTTAAAGTACTGGTAGATGGGCTGTTCGATTCGGCTAAAAGCACGGTAACCGATGTAGCCTTTCCGCTGGCCGGTTCCATGGTGTTTTTTATGGGGCTGATGAATATTGCTGAAAAAGCAGGTGGTGTCAACTGGCTGGCAAGACGGCTGGGACCTTTTATGAAAAGACTGTTTCCGGATGTGCCTGCCAATCACCCGGCTATGGGAGAGATGGTGATGAACTTCAGTGCCAATATGCTGGGGCTGGATAATGCTGCCACACCATTTGGTCTGAAAGCGATGGAAAGTCTGCAGTCGCTCAATCCCAGTAAAGAAACAGCTTCCAATGCGCAGATCATGTTCCTGGTGCTGCATACCAGCGGACTTACACTGATACCGCTGTCCATCATTTCGTACCGGCTTGCTGCGGGATCTACCCAGGCTGCCAGTATATTTATTCCCTGTGTGCTGGGCACTGTATGTACCACGCTGGCGGGTATCCTGGTGGTTAGTTTCAGGCAAAAACTGAAATGGGATATTGTGCTGATCGGCTGGCTGGCTGCTATTATAGCCGGTGTATTGCTGTTGTTGTTCTGGGTAGGGAATATGCCGCCGGTGCAAAAAGAAACATTCAGCAAAGTGGCCGGTAACCTTGTTCTGCTGCTGGTGATCGTGCTGATCATTGCGGCGGGTGCCTGGAAAAAAATACCTGTCTTCGATTGTTTTATTGACGGCGCCAAAAACGGGTTTGATGTGGTGCTAAAAGTGATCCCTTACCTTGTGGGTATGCTGGTGGCCATCAGGATTTTCAGGGACAGCGGTGCGCTTGGCTATATTGTAGACGGACTTACCTATTTAATTCATTTTACCGGTATCAATACTGATTTTACACCTGCATTGCCGGTAGCCATTATGAAGCCCTTCAGTGGCAGTGGTGCCCGCGGGCTGATGCTGGATGTGATGAAAACCTACCAGCCTGATTCCTTTGTAGGCAAACTGGCCTGTACCTTTCATGGATCTGCAGATACTACTTTTTATATTGTAGCATTGTATTTTGGCAGTGTAGGTATTAAGAAAGTGCGTTATGCCATCTGGGCAGGCATGCTTACCGACCTGATCGGTGTAGTGGCCGCATTGCTGATCGGGTATGCATTTTTTAAATAAAAGAGTGGGGCACTCCTGAAGAGTGCCCCACTCTTTTAAAACTGCAGGCAAGTAATACTACCATCCATCGTGCTCACAATGATTTTGTTTTTATCCAATGGCATTATGCTGTTCACCATGCAATTGGATATTTTGTGTTTCCATTCCACCTGGTTTTGCGGCTTGTTCACGGCGCATACCATACCTGAATGGGTGGGTACCAATACCAGGTTGTTCTTTTCAATAATAGCAGTGGGGCAAAGCTCGTATCCCAGCTGAAGGGGAGCATGCCAGCTGAGCTGCATATCATCTGCTGTGCTGGATATGCCGTATAGTTCGCCTTCCATTGTTTTTACATATACCAGGCTGCTGTCTGTTGATAGGCCCATCGATTCACGCACACGGATCGAGGGCATTTGTTTCCGCCAGATCACCTGTCCTGTTGATGCATCAAAAGCGGTCATATAGCGGTCTGGTGCAACAATGAATACACGGGCATGTGCGGCTACCGGGTAACAGGTGGCGGGAGAGAACATGCGGTTGGATGAACCATTATTCCATTTCCATACCAGCTTGCCTGTGGCTTTGTCAAGGGCATAAAAATCATTGCCCCAGCAGCCAAAATAAATTTTATCACCATACAGCAATGGCCGGTCTACCACAAAACCTTTTACATCAGCGAAATCCCACAGCAGTTTACCGGTAATAAGATCGATGGCCCTGAAATGCCCATCGGATGAACCGATATATACATGATCCTTTTCGATAACGGCGCTGGCCACATTGGGTTTTTCTGTAGCATACTTCCATTGCAGCTGGCCTTTTGCAGACAGGCAATAAATAAAACGGTCTGTAGAAGCTACTACCACACGGTCACCGGCAACAGCGGGTGTGGAATAAATTTTACCACCGGTACGAAAGGCCCAGCTCTTTTTGCCTGTTTTACTGTTAAGTGCATAGATCCATCCGTCGGTATCTGTACCAATGATCTGCTGGTTCAGCATGGCAGTGCCGGCGCCGATATCGCTTTTGGCCTTGTACTGCCACAGCTGCTTCACCTGCGGATAAGTGTTATTGACTGTATAAGAAGGCCGGTAATAATGCGCAGTGTCTTTTGAAAAATCCAGCTGGTGCAAAGCAACAGTTGTCCATACGGGCAGTGTTTCCACGCCTGGTTTTCTTACCTGGAAAAACAGTGTGCCCTTATCGAAGCTGACAATATTATAACCACCTACCGCATCCTTTGCGCGCAGGTTAGAGCGGCCCATTACACCGGGTATACCTTCAAAACGGTAAGGATGGTTGGCATGGCCATGACCGCAGAGTATAAGCTGTGTGTTGTGCTGCTTCAGCATATCGATGGCCTCGTACCAGTTGTTCTGCGCAGAATCCTGTGGGTAGTGGTTCAGGTAGATCACCGGCATATGGGCATTAGGAAGATGGTGCAATACTGAATCGAGCCATACCAGGTTTTCACGCGGTACCTGCCCGGGACCCATGCGCATATTGGGACCAGAGCTGGTGCCGGCGAACAATAGTCCATTATAAGTAAAAGCAAAAGTTTCGGCGCCGAAAATTGTTCTGAAGCTGTTGGCGCCGCTTTCACTCCAGTTGGCATCGTGGTTACCGGGGATAATATGCCAGGGTTTATTGAGGCTGTCGAGAATTTGTTTGGCCAGCCGCAGCTCTGTATCGGCGCCAAATTCGGTGATATCGCCGGTGATCACAACAAATTTCAGTGAATCGTTCGCATTGATATCCTTCACTGTTCTGCGCAAATCTTCTGCGCCTGTTTCGCTACCTACATGTGTGTCTGAGACAAATGCAAACTGAAAGCGGGACTGGGCATTAAGCCTGGAAAAAAATACAAGAAGCAGCAGGAAACAGGAGAGGAGAGTTGTTTTTTTCATTGTGCTGGTATTTGATGGCAGGATAAAATACAACCGGAAGCCCCAGGGCTTCCGGTTGAGGTGATGCTGATTACCATCCGGGGTTTTGCATGCCGGCTTGTATGGCCGGCGGATACAAGAGTATCTGGTTGGTGGGTATGGCAGAAAGATAATTCTTCGGGTCTACAAAAACTCTTTGCTGGCTGGCCGCGTAAGGCATAATATAACCTGCTGCATTCCTTCTTACAGCACCGTTATCCGGCACATTGGCTCCCAGGAAAGAATCCGGGTTTTTATTGCTGTCCATGTACTGGCCTTTTTTCCAACGCATAACATCCTGGAAACGGAAGCCATCCATCAGCAGCTCTGATCTTCTTTCACGACGTATTTCCCAGATCAGCGAGGTAATATCCGCATCTTTCTTCGGATCACTGAAACCTACATCCTGGCGGCCCGCCAGTATCATTTTGGCGACACCTGCACGTGCGCGCAGCTTATTGACGGTATTGTCAAGATCTGCTTGCGTAATGGTGTATTTGCCCATCTGGTCCAGTTCGGCTGCGGCCTCAGCATAGTTCAGGTATACTTCAGACAACCAGAACAGCGGCGCATCTGTAACATTCGTACCAATACCGGCCTGTGTAGGATCAATTGTATATGGCAAATATTTAATGGGTTTATACCCTGTGCTGGAACTGAATACACCAAAGGGCGAACCGGTATAGCACAATACGGTATCGATAGACTGTAACAGGCGTTTGTCACGGTTGGTTCTTACCGCAGTGATGGTTTTATCGCCTTTATACAGTGGTGATAAAGAAATAGGCAAACCGTCTGTACACAGGTACGATTCAACGGCGGCTTTGGATGGGCCGTTAAGCGGCGTACTGCTGTACAGGTATGCCACCAGTGAATGGGTCAGGTAACCGGGTTCATACCTTTTAAAAAGGATCATCTCCGGGTTGCCTGTCAGGTTGATGGAATTGTAATTAGAACGGTAATCAGAAGAAAGGCTGTAGGCGCTGTTCATCAGCTGGGCAGCGGCATCTTTGGCCTCCTGCAGGTAAACATCTGCATCAGGCAGGTTCAGTTCTGTATGATATTTACGGTAGGTACCTTCATACAGGCAAACCCGGGCTTTAAGTGCCAACGCTACGTCTTTGTTCACCGTATTGTCTTTGGCATTGGACCGCAGGTTGGCTATGGCAAAATTGAGGTCTGCTTTTACACTATCCATTACCAGCTGACGCGGATCACGCGCTTTGTATATCTGGGCCGAATCACTGATGTCGAGCGAATGGCTGAACCAGGGCACCCCACCGAATATTTGCACCATGGTATAGTATTGGTAAGCCCTGAAAAAGCGGGCAATACCTTTCCAGTGTTTCCTGGCATCATCACTCATACTTACCCGGTCAATTCTTTCCAGCAAAATATTGGCTTTGCGGATATAACCAAAAAACCAGTTGCCATTGGTGGTTGCCGTTGTTTGCGGAAATTGGGTAAAACCGGCTGGCGTTTGGTCATCGGTAAGACTGGGAAAATAGAAATCGCCGCTGGCGGAGCTGCCGTTACCATACCCGGTAAACAGGTTATAGAATTCCCAGCTGTAGCTCTGCACACTGTTTTCATCTTTCCAGTATGAGGGGTCGGTAAATGTATCTGGGTTGGTTACATTGATATATTTCTTACATGACACACCTGTATAAAGCGCCAGCATTAACAGGGGCAGTAATAGTTTTCTTGATTTCATAATAGCTTCATTGATCAGGTTAAAATGTAAGTTGTAAGCCGAAAGAATAAGCGCGCATAAACGGCCAGGTTCTGCCGATACCGCTTGTTTCGCCGGTAGTGATCTCCGGGTCTATCGGTGCACCTACATGTGATATTTCAGCCAGGTTTTCACCGCTCAGGTAAAAACGCAATCGCTGAACATTGTATTTACTCAACAGCTTTTTGGGTAAGGTATAACCAACCGTAATATTCTTTAAACGGCAATATGCCAGGTTCAGCAGGTATTTAGACTGGGGATAGAAGTTATTGCCACCGGCAGAGATACCACCAACGGTACCGCTTCCGTTACCAGGGAAAGGCCTGGGATAACGGGCATCGGGGTTGGATGCTGTCCAGAAATCCATCTGGTTGGCATAAAGGATATCAATACTCTGGTACAACGGTAAAATGGTTTGACCCACGCCCCACCAGCTGCGTTTGCCAACACCCTGGATAAATACATCGAGGTCGAAGTTTTTCCAGGAACCGCCAATGCGTGCATTGTAGATATAACGGGGTTCGGTGTTGCCAATTATTTTCAGGTCACCGTGATCGCCAAGTGTGCCTTTGCCACCGTCAATTTTTCCATCGTTGTTCAGGTCTTTGTATTTTACATCACCGGGGCCATAAACAAAGTTGCCGGATTGCAGGTTCTTCTGTGTGGCGATACCATCTTTATACCCGGTGATAGTAGTGCCATCTGTTCCATAAGTAAAATCGTCTTTTGTAAAATAACGATCGGTTTCAAAACCCCATATTTCCCCATAGGTTTTACCCACATAGTTTACGCCTGCCGCATTGGAAATAGACAGGTTGGGATTGCTCCATTTGGTGAATTTTGTTTTGTAATCAGTCAGTGATACGGTACCGTACAGCAGTAAGTCTTTGCCTATGGCGTAATTCGCATCGATACTGATTTCATAACCGGTGGTGCGGAAATTACCGGCATTGATCTTCGGGCCACCTGTGCCAAAGCTGGATGGTACAGAGGTGCTTTGCAGCATACCTTTTGTATCACGCTGATACCAGTCGAATGTAACACCAATATGGTTATCGAAGAGGCGGGCATCCATACCAAAATCGAGCGTAGTTACTTTTTCCCATTTCAGTGTCTGGGCCACAGCTGATGGCTGGCCAATGGTTTGAGCCAGGTTGTTGCCATTCATCCAGTTAACGGCAGAGGCGCTCATGGTAGGCAGGAAGTACTGGCCACCCAGGTCCTGGTTACCGACAGAACCGTAAGAACCACGCAGTTTGAGATCTGACAAAACCGGTTTGAGTGATTGCATAAATTTTTCTTCGCTGATACGGTAACCGGCAGAACCGGAAGAGAAAAAGGCCCAGCGATCAGATGGTGACAACGATGAAGACCCATCGTAGCGGCCATTGAGCTCAAGCAGGAACTTGCCTTTATAATCATAGTTCAGTCTGCCAAAGTAACCGGCATAAGCCAGCTTGCCATGACCATTGGGGCTCCAGCCTGTAGGCACATTGGCTCCGGAAGGGCCACTGGTCTGGTCACTATAGGTAAGCCCCAGCTCACCCTGTGTAGGATCGAGCAGGCCTTTGCGTGCCGCATAGAAATTGATGTTCTCATCTTTTTCCGCATTCACACCGGCAGTCAGTTTAAAATTGTGGTTGCTAGCTACTGTTTTTTGATAAGTGAGGTAAGCATTAAATGTATTCACCAGCAGTCTTCCGGAAGTATAGGTAACTGCATCCTGTGAAGTAGTGGCTATATTGTTGAGTGATAATTTACCTGCTGTCCAGAAATCCCAGGCCATCACAGGACCACCCACTTCGTGCCTGATGGAATTATCGCGGCCGATGGTATAGTCAGCATTGAAATTTAATCCTTTCATTATTTTAACCGTCGCACCCAGGTCAATACGGTTGTAGTTATCGCTCAGGTTGGCTTTTTGTGCGGCATCCAAATAAGCAGAGTTCACACGGAAATAATGTCCCTGGTAAGTACCATAAGGGAAATAAGCACCCCAGCGCCAGAAATAATACCAGTAGGTCTGGTATTGGAAGGGGTATTCATAATCGTAGTTGCGGTAAAGGGTTTTAACACGTATATCCAGCCAGTCGGTAACAGAGGCATTGATACCTGCGGTGATATTGTATTTTTTTACATTGTCGGGGTTCATTTTTATAATACCGCCGTCGTTACTGTAACCGCCGGAAACATAATAGCTGATTTTATCACTACCGCCTTGGAAGCTGATCGTGTGCAACTGTGAGTTGGTGTATTTGTTCAGCATTTCCTTTTTGGGATCCCATACCCTGTAAAAATAGGTGCGGCCACCGGCAGTATCCCAATCCTGTCCCAGCACCATTTCACGGCCTGTATTTTTACCTGCATAATTTTTTTCCCAGTTAATGATACCATCCCGCAGTTTCAGCATGTTCATCCCGAATGTTTCGGGTGAAGAGGTCCCTGAGCGCACGCCTGCATCATTCAATGCCTGCAGTTCATCAACCGGATTGGCAAAGTCTGGCAGTATCGTTGGTTTGTTCCAGGAAAAGTTGTTGGTGTAGGTGATAGTGGATTTTTGATTTTTACGGCCTGTTTTGGTTTTGATCAGCACTACACCAAAAGCGGCACGTGCACCGTAAATGGATGCAGAGGAAGCATCTTTCAACACAGAGATACTTTCAATATCGGTTGGATTGATTACTGAAAGATCATCTGTTTGAACATTGTCAACCAAGATCAGCGGCCGGCTGGTACCATTGATAGAACCCACACCCCTGATATTGATGCTGGCTCCTGTGGTTAAACCGCCATTACCATACTGGATGGTTAAACCGGGAACAATGCCCTGTAAAGCTTTGGCAGGGTCGTTCAAGGGTTTACTGTCGAATGTTTTCGCCACATCCACCGTGGCAACGGCACCGGTTAAATTGGCTTTTTTCTGCTGACCATAACCCACCACCACTACATCACCAAGGTTCTGGGATTCGGGGCGCAGATTGAAGTTAATGGTGGCATCTTTACCCAGTACATACTCCTGACTGGTAAAACCGATGTAATCAAATACCAGTACCTGGCCAGGACGGGCATTGATCTTGAAATTACCGGCATTGTCGGTTGTGGTACCCTGTGTGGTACCCTTGATGGTAACAGATACACCCGCCATGACAGAATCCGTCTGGCCATTGGTGATCTTACCTGAATAGGTTTTGGAAGATTGAGCCATTGCAGAAGATGCGATTGCCGATAGTATAAACATCAGCAACAGGCACCGCAATGGAAAAAGAATTGTGCACGTGCATTTGCACAAGAAGCGCTGGGTACAATTTCGCATAGCAGTGAGATTTAGGTATTAAAGTTGGAACAAGCATGCTAAATGCTGCATAAAGCTGCAAATATTACCGTTTAAGTTGCAATTATAAAGGTATAATTCGGGGAAATAGCGCTTGTTGTAGATTAATTTTGGAAAAACAGGCTAAAAGCGGAAGATAAATACGCACAAAATTGCAGTGTTGTGACGTTGATTTTTAGTAAGGCACAGGTATACAAGCGGATAGAAGGATAACCCCGTTTTCAGGGTTAAGGCCAATTATCACCCATCCATCCGGCAAAAAAATACCGGCTTTGTAAAAAGCCGGTATTTTTTGAGGTATCAAAAATGCTCATCCATCAGTTGGGGGTATCCCACCAAACCGGTGTAAGCAAACGGATCTGTGGCGTATTGCCGCCCGCAGAAGCAATGGCATCAGGATTCCTGGTTTCTTCATTGTTCTCATAACACATCGCCCTGATCCATTGGTTGGGGTCACTGCCGAAGACAGCCGCGTTCAGGTCAAGCGGGCGCATCAGTGAGGGACCGTAAATTTTTTGGCTGTAATCAGCTCTGCGCATGTCTACCCAGGTTTCAGGATTCAGGCAAAGCGCAATGTATTTCTGCCGCATAATATGGCTCAGCCCCTGTGTACGGTCAGGGTTATTGAAATGGGCTACCAGTCCGTCGCTCAACTGTGCAGCCCAGTAGGCATTGATATCACCAGGGCTTACACCCAGTTTACGCATATTCGATCTTACACCTTCTTCATAAGCAGTGAGCGCACCAGCTATATCGCCGGAGCGGAACCGTGCTTCAGCTTCGATGAATTTTACTTCAGAATAAGTGATAAACGCCGTAGGACCGGTTTCGCTGGTATAAAAACCGCTGTTGCTGAACCGGCCGTAATCATTGGCATTGGTTTTAGTGGCATCACCGGGCTGCCCGTCGGCAAGAATGCCCTGCCCGCCAATAAGACGGCCCCCTGACCGTTGCCCGCGATACTGCCCATCAGACACTGCCGGCTGCATTATTTTGCTGATGCGCGGGTCGATGTACTTGTTGTTGGTAACAGGGAAGGATGTAAGCATGTTTACAAAGAACTGGCTCCAGGAAAGATAGCGCGGATCGTAATTGGGATCGTTCGGGTCTGTAAGCCCGCCCACATCAAAACCACCCCAGGAATACCAGGGATTCCTGTCTGTATCGATATTGGTATTCTGGTTGGGATCTACGTGCAGATGCGCAAACTCTGCATCCATACCATCGGCATTGAACGCATGGCTGCAGGCATCGATGATCTTGGCAGGATTGTACAGGGATGATTTTTTGGAAAGATGGTTCAGGTACCTTGCTTTTAAAGCCCAGGCAAAACGGATCCATTTGGATGCATCGCCCTTGTATATGATATCGCCATTGGCTGCATTTAAACCGGTTTTATTACCCGGTGCACTAAGGTCGGCGATGGCACTGTTAAGCAATGAATCGATGCGCTGGTAAACAGTTTGCTGATTCTGGAATTTAGGCAGCAGGTTCAACTGTGAAGTGCCGTTGTAAAAATCATCTACCACAATACTGCCAAGCTGATCGGTGAGGATACCAAAGCAGGCTGCCAGCAAAATTTTTCCGGCACCCATAAATGCAGGATTGCCTTCTTCTTTACCCAGGTTGATCAGGTCAACACTATTGGGCATTGAATATACATAAGCATTCTGCCATAAGAAATAAGAAGAGGTCATGCGCCAGGTTTCAGCATTGTTACGGTTTTTGGCACAACCATATTGTGTGATGGCAGCCACTTCCCTGGATCCCCGCCATAATGCAGCGCCATTAGCCGTAGTGATGGCGCCTACCAACCGGTTGGCAGCAGATACTTTGGTGGGGTTATTGGGATCTTTATTTACATCGAGGTATTTTTTGCAGGAACTGGTGAGCAGGATCAGGCTGCCCAGTGAAGCAGTGGCTATTCCCTTATATATTGTTTTCATATTTGACATGCTTGATGGATTAGAATGTGAGTTTTAATGAGAGGTCAACGCCTTTGGTTGCCGGAACACCAAGGTTATCGAACCCGAATGCACCGGAACCGCCTACACCGGCACCACTGCCTGAAACTTCAGGATCGACACCGGAGTACTTGGTGATAAGGATCAGGTTGCGGCCGGTAAGTGTAACCGATAACCCTTTGATCTTTGACCCGATCATTTTTGCGGGGAAGGTGTACGTGAGAGATGCATACCGCAGCCTTGTCCAGCCACCATCTTCTACAAAATCATACCCCTGGCTGGCATAGATGTTCTGGTAATAATCCTGGTTGAGGTTTACAGGCAGTGTGTTTTTCTGGCCGGTAGCTTCAATGATGCCATCAAACACTTTGGTACCACGGTCGGTGGTTTTGGTGCTCAGCCCTGAAAGCACCAGTGCGTTTTCGGTGGCATTGTACACTTTGCCTCCATGACGGATATCCACCATGAAAGAGAGCATGAAATTTTTATAGTTGAACGTGTTGGTGATACCCGCTGTGTACTTGGGATTCCTGTCGCCGATATTAGAATAGTCTGCTACCTGCGGATACCCGTTTTTATCAAGCAGTAATTGTCCCTGCGCATTGCGTTTCCAGCTTTGACCGTTAATACCGAACAGGCTGCCGTTCAGGAAGGCTGCGGCTTCTGCAGCATTATTGTTCACCCACGAATCGGATAATTCAACTTTGGTGAGTAAACCCGGTAATGCTTCTACCATAGAAGTGTTGTGCGCAAAGTTAACATCGATCGACCAGCGGAAATTGCGGCTGATAACAGGCCTTGCATTCAGCACAACTTCCACACCCTGGTTGCGGATAGAGCCGCCATTCAGGTAGGTAAGAAAGGCGCCGGCAGAAGGTGGTACACGGGTGGCAAGTATCTGGTTATCTGATTTGCTCCTGAAATAAGTGAAGTCAATACCCAGGCGGTTATCAAAGAAACGGAGATCGGCACCTGCTTCAAATGCATTGGTGAACTCAGGCATCAGCGTAGGGTTGCCGAAAGCGTTGTTGGCATTGGTGATAAAACCGCGGGGATTAATGGTGAATGAGTTGGTTACCGTTTGCAGCGAGGCGCTTAGTTCATGCGGCGGCGCATCTTTACCCACTTTGGAATAGGCGCCCCTTAGTTTGCCGTAAGAAAAGAAATGATCATTGAGGTGAACGCCTGATTTCTTCAGCAGGTCGGTGATGATCACGGACGCACTCAGCGCAGGGTAGAAGAAGGAATTGTTTGTTACCGGCAGTGTAGACGACCAGTCATTCCTGCCCCTTGCATTCAGGTATACAATGCCTTTCCAGTCTGCGGTGAAATCGCCGAACAAACCAATAATTCTTCTGCGGGTGAGGTATTCAGATACAGAGCGGTCTGCAGCCACTGTATTGTTGATGCTGGGAAAACTGGGGTCAATAAACCGCAATGCACTGGCCGTAGTGGTTTGTGATGTGGTGTTCTCCAGGTTATGACCCACAGAGAGTGAGAAATTGAAATCTTTTATATTTTTTTTGCCCGTTACAATCAGCGTTGAAGTGGTGATCTGGTTATTGCCGAGTGACTGGTTCACCGCACCTTTAAAAGCCGGTGTGGGCATTTGTGTGGCTTTGAAGCTTTCACTGTAGTAATCTGTTCCAAGTCTGTAGGCGATGTTCAGAAAAGAAAAGGGATTGTAATCAACATTACCCACCATGATGATGCGGTTCACCTGGCTCACGATCGGTTTATTGCGGATGGTCCAGTAGGGGTTATCACTGCCCGCTGAGCTGAACAGGCGCTCGTTGCCATTGGAATCGAGATAGTTCTTCATGTTATCACTGCGCGGCCAGAAGAAAACGCCCATCACACCATTGGCACTGCCCTGTGGTACATAATTACGGTCTGTACGGATATAGTTTGCCGATGCACCCACGGTTAGTTTTTCACCTACTTTGGTATCGGCATTGATACGGAAAGAAGCTTTTTTAAACCTGGATTTATCAAAAATAGCGCCCTGGTCAAAGAAAGAGCCGGAAGCATAATAGTTAGACCGGTCGTTGCTGCCACTGACAGATATTTCATGGTTCTGTGTAAAACCGGTTTTGAAAAATCCTTTCAGGTTATCGTAAATCGTATCGCTGGGGCCAAATGCGGGCCCCCAGGATGTTTGTTGTGTGGGGTCGAACATACCCTGTGCGCCCTGTTTGAATTTATCCTGTAGTTTGGGCAGCTTGTTTACTTTGTCCAGCGATAAAGTTCCCTGGTAAGTAACCCGTGCCGCACCACCGGAACCTTTTTTGGTGGTGATCACGATGGCGCCGGAGGCTGCCCTGATGCCATACAAAGCCGCTGCTGCAGGGCCTTTCAGGATGGTAATACTGCCGATATCTTCGGGGTTGATATCAATAGCCCTGTTGGTGGCGGGGCCATAAGAAGCTACCAGTCCGCCCTGGCCAACAGGTGTGGAGTTATCGATGGGGATACCATCTACCACAAACAAGGGCTGGTTATTACCACTGAGCGAATTACCGCCGCGGATCATGATATTGGCTGATGCGCCCGGTGCACCGCTCGAATTGGTGATCTGTACACCGGCAACCTTGCCCTGAATCGCATTAACGATATTGGGTTGCTGCGATTCAACCAGCTCCTGTGTTTTGATGTTCTGGGTGGAGAAGCCCAGGCTGCGCACCTGCTGTTTCACACCAAAAGCGGTAACTGCCACTTCATTCAGTGTTTGGGTACCCAGTTTCAGTTGTACATTGATCACTTTGGAAGCATCTACCACCCGCTCTTCGGTGTTAGCGCCTACAAAACTGAATACCAGTGTTTGCCCGATGGATGCTTTGATGGAATAATACCCTTCTGTATTGGTGCTGATGCCCCCTGGTGAGCCTTTGATCCGGACGGATACACCCGGAAGTACCGAGTTGTCATCTGCTGTGACCCTCCCAGTTACGGTAACAGTCTGGGCGGAAGCCTGCTGTAGCCATAGGGCATAAAACAGGCAGAGAAAAAGTAGTTTTTTCATGAACAGATTAGTTATGGTGTGAATAAGCAGTTTTAAAAAGGTGCAATTAGTTGCATAAAGCCGCAGGTAACCAAATTTAAATATGTTTTTCCGCCTAAAAAAATCTAAGATTCATCTATTGTCTGCAAAAACGCGGCTTTTTGCTGCATAAACATGCATCAAGAAAATGCCTTGCTGCCTGCGTTCAGGTTATATTTCAGGTGTATTGACAAGGATTACAGGATGTATTTTGATGTGTAATCTGCATACCTGCCTGCAGGTTAGCCTGGCAAAAGGATTTATAGAACAGCCAGGCCGCTATCTGCAAAAGGCTGCAGTGCTGCATTGTCTGGTGGCAGTTCGGTGATCAGGATATCCACATCGCGGATGGGGCATACCTGTAAACGCTGTACGCTGTTCAGTTTTTCGGCAATGGCAAGTGAAATGGTTTTATGCGCTGAGCGGATCATGGCACGCTTTACTTCGATCACTTCCCAGTCAAGATCGGTGATGCCGTTCTGTATATCGATACTGTTGGTACCCAGGAAGCAGAGATCGGCTTTTATTTCAGCGAGCCGCTGCACCACATCTGCGCCTACAGCCATCTGTGCATTTTTGAGCAGTTTGTTGCCGATAAAGATCACTTCGCTGCTGGGGTGGTTCAGCAGTTCAAGCGCAGTGGGAATGCTTACCGTGATAAAAGTAGCATTGAGATCGGGCGGCAGGGCTTTGATCAGTTCGCGTATGGTGGTACCACCTGAAAGCAATACAAACATACCATCCTGTATCAGCTGTACAGCTTTGTGTGCGATGATCTTTTTTTCAGGAAGCGAATAAATATTGTTGTTCTGGATGGTGAAATGAAAAGATTTACTGAGCGCCCCGCCATGCACTTTGATCAGCTTGCCTTCTTCTGCCAGCTCCTGCAGGTCCCTGCGCACTGTATCTTCCGATACATTGAGCTGTACACAGAGATCGGAGGACAGCACTTTATTGTGCACATTGATTTGCTGGATAATATAGGCCTGGCGCTCTTTTTTTAACATAGTAAAGCAGTTATTATTGGAAAGTTAATGATTCATCGCATTATTTACAGCGCGGAAGATAATATTTATGCTGATTTATTGCGCTAAGCGCAATGCGGTTCAAACAGGCATGGCAGGTTTAACCAGGTATTGTTCCTGTTGGGTGCTGCCTGCCCATCCACAGCCAGCAGTAGCCTGCCAGCATAGCGATAAATGAAACCAGTAGCACAGATATTTTGGCAATATCCTGTATAGCCGTATCGGCAAAAGCAAGCGTGGAAATAAATATAGACATGGTGAAGCCGATACCTGCCAGTAAACCTGCACCCATCATCTGGTACCAGCTGGTGCCCGAAGGCAGTTCACCATATTTTCTTTTCACCATAAAATAGCAGGCACTTATAATGCCCAGTGGTTTGCCGATGAGCAAACCGGCTATAATGCCGAACGATAGACTACTGCCCAGTGATGAAAGTATATGGGAAGGAAAACTGATGGCAGTATTGGCCAGTGCAAATACAGGCATGATAAAAAAATATACTGGGTGATGCAGGTTTGTTTCCAGCCGGTTCAGCTGGCGGGTGGGTATCAATAATGCAAATACAACACCGGCAACAGTTGCGTGGATGCCCGAGTTGAACATACAGTACCACAGCAATACGGCCAGCAGGTAATGCAGCAGGTTCAGGCGGGTGTTTTTCTTTAACAGCAGGTAAAGTACCACGACCAGGGCAATACAGCCCAGCAGCCAGATAAGCTTGATAGCCCCGCCATAAAAAAGCGCGATAACAATGATAGCGCCCAGGTCGTCGATGATGGCCAGGGCGGTTAAAAATATTTTCAGCGCAACAGGAACCCTGTTGCCCAGCAGCGATGCCACACCCAGCGAAAAAGCAATATCTGTTGCCATGGGAATACCCCAGCCATCTTTGTACAGGCTGCCTTTGTTGAACAGGATATAAATAACAGCAGGCACCAGCATACCGCCAATGGCGCCTACCGCGGGCAGGGCAGCTTTTTTAAAAGTAGACAGTTCGCCTTTTACGAGTTCGCGTTTTATTTCCATACCTGCCAGTAAAAAGAACAGGGCCATCCATCCATCATTGATCCAGTGTAAAAGGGAATGGGGCAGGTGAAGCTGATCAGCATAATGGGAACTGATTTGCCAGAACTGCAGGTAAAAAGGGGCAATGGCCGGGATATTGGAAATGAGCAGTGAAATAAAAGTACATACCAGCAGCAGGATGCCGATAGACCGGCTGTCGTGTAATATTTTTTTCAGCGGGTGAAGCAAACGGTGCCTTACTGCGGCAAGTGTTTTCTGTATCATGTAATCAGTTTGATAGGGAAGACGCACTGTTTGCCTGCAGGCAGTTTAACCGCCAAACAGGTCGTACCTGCTTTTGGGTCTTTTGTCGTCCAGTAATTTAAAACCCCGCAGTTTCAGTTCATCATGATCTATCTGGCCCATTGGGTACATGGTACCTTCCACGCCGTTGATCAGCTTTACCCGTTCGGGTTTTTTATCGATAAAAAACAGGTCAATGGCATCTGATTTGGATTTGTTGACGCCTACATATTTATTGTTGTCGTCCAGGGCATAATACACATTTTCTGCATTGCCTTTGGCGCGCATATACTCAATATTGCCATCTTTAAAATACCCGTTGATGGTTCGGCCTTTCACCTGGTTGTAATAAATGTCTTTGCCTACTTTGTTCAGCAGCAGGGCATTTTCAAACACATACATCCGTTTGGGTTTTTTATCCTGTGTGTACAGGTAGATGGTGTCACCGGTTATCTGGCTTTCCTGCGCCCATACCACGGGGTTTTTAAACAGGCGGAACACTGAATCTTCTGCTGAATAAAACAGGCTGTCGCCCACTGCCTGTAATGAATCGGAATAGATGCGCACATTGAAATAGCCCTCTATAAAACGGTCGCGGCTGCTGTCTTTCGGGTTATTGATATCAACCGGTATTACGGTGCTGTCGGTTATCGAGGGCACTGTGCGGTATTTTCTCAGCGCGGTCAGGTGGGCAGAATAAAAAGTGTCGGCTGCGATAAAAATAGAATCCTGGTCCTGCTTCATGATCAACACCGGCTGTTGGGTGGCCAGGAAGGAACCTTCTTTCTTGTTGCTTTTTACATTGTTGGCCATTAGCGTGTACCCGTTTTTCAGGTCGCGGATAAACACATTGCCCTGCGCTTCGCCATACCCGGTTGAATCTTCATTCATGATATCATCGGCAATCAGGGTAGTGCTGTCGTTGGTTAATTCAGAGCGTTTACCGAAATAGCTTTTTTTCTTCTGCATATCATAATACCCGTCACTGGTAAGGATGCGCTGGTTTTTACCAATGATTTCAGTGGGTACGATGAAAGTGGCGATATTGGTATAGGTATTATAATGCAGGGTATCGGTTTTAACCGTGTATTCGGGATCTATCAATACCACGTTCTTTTTAAAATGAACATCCCTGGTTTCTCCGTAGTAGTAACCGTCTTTGCTGGTGAGCACGGTTTTATTGTTCACCAGTTTGCCGCCATTGGTATAAATGCCTATTTTGGTGCTCAGATTATACGCGAGATCATCGGTGGTGAGCACGCCTTTGCCGTCTGTAAGTTTTACATTTTTCTTCAGGTAAGCCTGTTTGTCTTTACCCAGGTATTTGAGATAATCTGAATAAGTGTTTACACTGTCGTTATCATTGATATGTACATGGCCAAAAGCCTCAAGGGTGTTTTGTTTAACATCCTGTATCACGCTGTCGCAATAGAACAGGGTTTTGCCATGCTGTGCAATGACATGGCCTGCGGCGGACAAAATTTCGCTGGAATCTTTTTTGCCTGTGTTCAGCCGTTCGGCTGTAATAATATGAAGCGTTTTGGTATCGCCAGTGTCTGCTGCCGAACGTTGTGCAAACACATTTCCCTTACCCACGAGTACCAGGCAGATGATGCCCGGCAGAAACAATAGTGGCCTCATTATTTTTTATTGGAATTAGTAGCGGTACTGTCATTCAACGGTGCCATAAGCGGAGTGCCTTTGTCTTTTTTGCCAAAAACAGAGAAGCTCACATACCGTTTGGGATGCAGCCGCAGGTCGTCCATAAGAATGTTCAGGCTGCGTACGGTGTTGTTCATATTGTCGTACAGCTTTTTGTCGTTGATCAGTGCGCCGAGTGAACCATCGGTGGAATTGAGCTTGGTCATGGCTGTATTCAGGTTTTCCACAGAGGCTTTCAGCTGGTTAACCACACCATCTATATCTGCCTTGGACAAATGTTCGGTGGTGGCTTCCAGGTTGCTCATTACACCGGAGATCTTTTCATTATTGGCTGCCAGGTTTTTGGTAAAGCTGTTCACATTATCCAGCGATTGCGACAGTGCGCCGTTTTCGGTGTTCAGCAGTTTCTGCAGCGATGCAGAAGCGGTTACCAGTCCGCCGGTGGCTTTGCTTAAATTGGCAACCACACTTTGCAGGTTGCCTTTGGTGGCAGGGTCAAGAACAGTATTGACATTTTTGAGAACGGTATCCAGTGAATTAAGCGTCACTTTCAGCTGATCGGCCACAGGGCCTACTTTATTGGTTATTTCAGCGAGCATTCCGCCATTGTTGCTGGTTTGGATGGTATCACCCGATTTCAGGTAAGCATTGGCATTACCCATTTTTATTTCCACGCTGGGGCTGCCCAGGGGATTACTGTTGATGGTGGCCACAGAGTTTACAGGAATATTATAATCAGCATTCAGCTTGATGGCCACTACGATCTGGCGCAGGTTGTTTTCAGGCGCTTCTATAGAATTAACAGTGCCTATCTGGTATCCATTGATCAAAACGGCGTTGGAAGGGCCCAGTCCTTTGGTGTTGTCGTATTTGGCATATAAATAATGCCCTGATTTAAAAAGACTTTTTCCTTTAAGAAAATTAAATCCTAAGATCAGCAGTACAACAGCAATAACAGTCAGTGCCCCGATTTTGGTTTCGTTTGATACTTTCATCTGTTCGTAATTATTTTTCAATGGCCAGGTTTAACCCTGCCGGATGATGGCCCGTTGCAAGAAAAATGATTCAGGCAGGGTTCATCTGTTGAGAATAAATGGATAGAGCAGAAGCTGCCGGTTGTCCGGTTCGCGCATGTTCTTCAGGTGCCGGGTTTCCGCTGCCTGCTTGTAATCTGTTACAAGCTTTGTACCATGATTCCTCCGCCATGGCGGTGAAGCAAAAGTAAGGCTTATTTGTAACTGCCTATATTGCAGGTTGTTAAATTATAACCATCCCCTGCCTTGTCAGGCTGCCTTACCGGTAACAGGGGCAAGATACGGTTAATTGGACGGAGACGTAGTGGTATCTGTGACCGGTGCGACTAATGTGTTGTTTTCGAGGGAAAATTTATACCGTTTTAGAGCTTTTACCAGCACATCGGCTATTTCAGACTGGCCTTCTTTGCTGTTCAGGTAATCTTCTTCTTCGGGATTGGAAATATATCCTGTTTCCACAAGTATACTGGGCATGGCTGTGGCCTGTAATACCCAAATACCCACCTGGCGCTGCCTGGCCTCCCTGCTGATGCGGCCTACTTTTTTAAATTCATCTTCCACGGTGAGCGCCAGGTTGGCGCTGCGGGTGAAATATTGCTGTGTTTTGAGGGCATATAAGATCCGCTTCTGGGGCGATTCGGGGTCAAAATCCTGCATCTGCTTATTGGCACTGCTGTCTATGAACAGCGATTCATTTTCACGCATGGCCACTTCCTTGGCCTCACTTTTATGGGCTGCCCATATATAGGTTTCGGTGCCTTTGGCCGGGTTGGGTGTGGTCCAGTACCGGTATTTGGGTACACGGCGGGTGTATTTTTTACGTTTTTTTCCTTTGCCTCTATAATAGGTCTCTGTGCGGTAGCCATCCAGCTCGCTGTGGCGTATAGGATCGGCACTGTTGCAGTGGATGGAAATAAACAGGTCGCCTTTTGATTGGTTGGCCAGGTTAGCCCGGTCGTACAGGCTGGGATAGGTATCGGTGGTGCGGGTCATCACCACCCTTATTTCAGGAAATTCTTCATTGATGCGCTGCTGCAGTTTCAATGCCACGGCCAGGGCAATATCCTTTTCATAAGAATACTTGCCGGGTGCTCCTTCGTCCCTGCCGCCATGACCAGCATCGATCACAATGGTCTGCAGCGTTTTTTTCTGGAAAAAATGCTTTGCTTCGGAGGTCGGATTAATAAAAGAATTGCTCAACAACCATATTGCCAATAAACCGATGTACTTTTTCATTTGCCTGCGCTTATAACTCTGATGCAATGAATGAATAAAATTAACGACAGAACCGGATATAAATCACTCCTTGCTGCATTTTAACCAAATATGGATAAATCCGGGGTGGTGTTTTTCGCAGTTACCGCCCGGTGGTTGTTTCGGTGCCCGGCGGGGGAGGGGTACCGCCTTCCAGGTAGGCTTTGTAGCGCAGTACGGCATTTTTAATGCAGTTGCTCACTTCATCCTGCCCTTTTACACTGTTTAAATAAGCTTCATCCGCTGGGGTGGAAATAAACCCTGTTTCTACCAGTATGCTGGGCATGGCTGTGGCCTGCAGCACCCATATCGCTTCCCAGTCGCGCTGTTTCACACCCCTGCTGGGGCGTCCGGATTTTACAAACTCATCTTCCACAAAAGAAGCGATGGCGCAACTGTTGGCAAAATATTTCCGGGTGCGTAGCGAGGCCATGATCTTGGCTTCGGGTGATTCAAAATACTGGTAGCCGCTGTCGGTTTTCTCGCCAAATTCATCTTCCTGGTTAGAACCTACGAACTGTTTTTTCAGGTCGTTTTTATCAGAAGCCCATACATAGGTCTCTGTTCCTTCCACGGTGCCGGGTACACGTATATGCCTGGTGATGGGTACACGGTGTGTCCTTTTTACCCGTTTCTTTTTAGCGCCTTTACCTACAGTGGCATAATAGGTTTCGGTACGATGACCGATCACTTCTGTCCTGTAATGTTCACTGCCTGAATTAAGATGAATGGATATAAACAGGTCGCCATGCGCTTCATTGGCCATCTGGGCCCTGTAACGGTTGGCCACTCTTTTATCCTTTAAGCCTGCGGGCAGTTCAGGCGTGGTTCGGGTATAAATAATTTTACTGTCGGGCAGCTCCTGTTCCAGCTGCTTGCCCAGTTTCATGGCAATAGCCAGCGCAATGGTAGATTCGTTGCTGTATTCACCTTCTGCCCCGCCATCAGGAAAGCCATGACCAGCATCAACAATGATGGTTTTTAAAACCGGTTTGAGTGGCGCGGGTGAATGGTTACGGAAAGGGGTGAAGGCGGTAAAAACAGCAGCGATAAAAAATATAATAGAAGCAGGAAAAATTTTTTTGACCATATTTACTTTTGTTTAGGGAATCTTCATCACTTCATTATTACATTAAACCCTATTTTTGCCCGATTCGACTTATGGGCAAACGTTGTAAAGTTAGTATAAAATATTTTTTTGGCGGGCTTGCCTTCTTGTTATTCCTATTTATAACGTTGAGAATTGACGCAAGAGATAAGAAGAAACACTTTTTTGTAAAATCATTAACAGATAATAACGGGGACACCACCAAAAAAAAGCAGCGCAATACCGCCGCTGATACCGCTATTGCTGCAAGAGATACCACTAAGAACAGGGAAGATACCAGCAAGAAAAAACAGGTGGATACCCTGAATGTATCAAAAGATTCGCTGGATGCACCGGTTAAATACAGTGCCGAAGATTCGGCCGTACTGGTCATCACCACCAAGAATTTTACCCTGTATAAAAAGGCTTCCACCACTTATAAAGACATGCAGCTGGATGCGAACACCATCCGCTATAACCAGCAGGAACAGGTGGTACAGGCTTATGGTGGAACAGATACATCGAACAACCCGCTGAATAAACCCAAACTGGTGCAGGGAGGTGCCACGTCTATCATGGACAGTGTGCGGATGAACCTGCACAATATGCGGGGCCTCTCGAAGAACGCCTATTACCAGGAAGGTGAAATGTTTGTGCATGCACAAACCATGAAGAAAGTGGAAAAAGATGTGGCCTATGCACTGCGCACCCGTTTTACCACCTGTAACCTGGACACACCGCATTTCGATATCGTTGCAAGAAAAGTAAAACTGATCACCAATAAGATCGCGGTATCAGGCCCTGCATTTCCCGAATTTGAAGGGGTGCCAATGCCGATAGCCATCCCTTTTGGTATTTATCCCCTGGCCAGGGGCCGGCATTCAGGATTGCTGCCTCCTTCGTTTGCCAATAACCAGGATTATGGCCTGGGATTGGAAAACCTGGGTTATTATAAAGTGATTAACGACAACTGGGATGTAACCACGCGCGCCAATATTTACACCTATGGGGGATGGAGCTTGTTCATCAACCCCAAATACATTAAACGGTATAAATACAGCGGTAATTTCAACCTGTCTATCCAGCATACGGTGATACTGAATTCTTCATCGGGCTCACTGGGAGGTTCGGTTACACCCGAAGAGTTCACCAAGAGCAGCAGTTTTATGATCAACTGGAGCCATACGACAGATAACCGGGCAAGGCCGGGTACCAGTTTTTCTGCCAGTGTGAATGCAGGTAGTACCAGGTTCAACCGTCTGGTGCCCAATAATGCGGTGCTCAATTACCAGAACCAGCTGAGCTCCTCTATCACGTACAGCAAAACCTGGGACCAGGGCCGTTATAACCTGACAGTGAGTGCCAACCATAACCAGAACAATAACCAGCGGCTGGTGAATGTAACTTTGCCTACGGTGAACTTTACCGCGAATACGTTTTATCCTTTCCAGAAAAAAGAATCGATAGGCTCGCAGAAATGGTACGAGAAACTGGGTATTTCCTATACCGGTACCTTGCTCAACCAGGTCTCTTTTTATGATTCTGCTTTTAACCTGCGCCGCCTGCTGGATACCACGCAGTGGGGCGCCCAGCACAATATACCCATCACCATTTCATTACCGGCTTTGGGACCATTGATTTTTTCGCCTTCTGTTTCCTATTCGGAAAAATGGTATGGACAAAAAATTCAATTGCATGACTGGAATGATAAAACAAGAAAAGTAGATACTTCTATCAGCCGTGGCTTTTTCAGGGCACAGGAAGTGCAGTTCGGGTTATCGATGAACACCCGTATTTTCGGTACATTCCAGTTTGGCAAAAACACGGCACTGCGTCATGAGATCAAACCTTTTATCAGCCTGAACTATAAGCCTGACCTGGTGGGTAAGTACTATTACTATCTGAAATACGATTCTACCAGGTACACGAAACCTGATTCAGCCAACAGGCGCAGGATATCTGTATTCGATGGCAGCCCGATGGGCAGCTTTGGGGAAGGTACTTTTGGTGGTTTGAACTTTGGCTTCGACAACCTTTTTGAAATGAAGGTGAAGAACAACAAAGACAGCACCGGTGACGCTCCCACCAAAAAAATACGGCTGATAGACGGGTTGAGCTTCAACTCGGGTTATAACTACCTGGCTGATAGTTTGAAATGGCAGCCCATCACCATCGCACTGCGCAGTACCCTTTTTGAAAAGGTGAACCTGACGGGTAGCGCCACCATCGACCCGTATGATGTGGATTCCACGGGAAACCGCATTAATAAACTGCTATGGAAAAAAGGCAGCATCGGCCGGTTTACAGGCGGTAATATCGCATTGTCCACTTCTTTCCAGAGCAAATCGAACGACAAGCGTAAAGACAATGACCGGATACCGGTAGACCAGACCATGACACCCGACGAACAGATGCGGCAGCTGGAATATGTACGCAGCAACCCCGCTGAGTTCGTGGATTTCAATATACCCTGGACACTGCAAACTTCTCTTTCTGTAAACTTCGCCAGGATACTGACACCTGACCTTAAAAGCTATTATACACAGATCAACAGCAATATCAGCCTGAACGGCGATTTTAGTCTTACGCCCAAATGGAAGATCGGGGGCACCACTTATTTTGATTTCAGAACAGCCAAGATACAAACCCTCACCATGTTTGTAACCCGTGAAATGCATTGCTGGCAGATGGCCATTAATATTACGCCGGTGGGCTTGTATAAATCGTTCAGTATTGTGCTCAATCCCAAATCGGGTATACTGCGTGACCTGAAAATTAACCGGTCGAGATTTTTCTACAATCAATAAGATATTCCATATCTCCAAGATATGGAATATCTATACCTACTCTATTTAAAAAAAGTACTAAAATACGCCAGATGCTGCCGTATGCTACCCTGCCAGTAAGCGGCATTGTGCTCACCTGGCTGTGTAATATAAGTTACGGGCAGGTGCAGGCTGTCACAAACCTGTTTTAGTGCATTGTTCATGGGGTAGAGCGGGTCTGCTGTTCCGCAGTCGAACAGGAAAGGCTTGTGTGGCGGGGTATTCCGGCGTAGCAGGTTTGCCAGGGAAAAAGCCTGCCAGTTGTTTTGTTCAGGACTGCCTAGCAGGTGGGTGAGATCGTTGATCACACGGTCATTGCCAAAAAACAGGCGGCTGGCCGATTGCATTGTGGCAAAATCGAAATCCACAGCGCCGCTGGTAGCTGCTGCCGAAGTAAAATAGGCTGGCTGTAACAGGAACATACGCAGTGCGCCATAACCGCCCATACTTAAGCCCGAGATGAAAATATGTGCTTTGTCTATCCTGTACTGCCGGTGGATAGCGGGTACCAGCTCCTCAAAAAAGAAAGTATCGAATTGTGAATGATCGTCCTGCGGACTGTTCAGGTACCAGGTTTGAAAACCATCGGGGCAAACAATGATCATCCTGTATTGATCGGCCACCTGCTGCAGGTGGGCAATAGTGTTCCACTGCGTATATTTTTCACTGTAGCCATGCAGTAAATACAGCAGGGGCATAGGCTGTGCCGGCGTTTTGCCATTAGGGGTAAACACCAGTACCGTATCGGGATGCGGCATATGGGAAGAGTGGAACAAGAGCTGCCGCTGCGCCCGTGCCGGTTGAAAGCACAGCGCCCACAACAGGCAACTGCAAATGCATAACAGGTACGAACGGAAACTATTGCCTGGCTTTCCTGGCAGGATGGAGGAAATGGTATGGCCTTGCTGCATATCTTTTTTCCTGCAAAAATGCCTGCAGAAAAAACGCCGGGCAATAACTCACAAAATTTTGAGCAGGTAAAATCATCTATCCTGCTTAATGTTGCAGTATGAGAAAACTGAGTTCAACCAATTACAGCAACCAGCAGTTCCTGTATCACGAATGTGAGCTGAACTATGCCTTGTCACTGGTGAGCGGCCGGTGGAAAGCGCAGGTGCTGATGGATATAGCCAAAGGCATTAACCGTTTTAGCAGGCTGAAAGAAGAAAATGCCCGTATATCAGACCAGGCATTGAGCAGGCTGTTGCGCCAGCTGGAAAGGGATGGGCTGATTGCCCGTGAGGAAAAAAATGAGCTGCCCAAAAGAATCGATTACCATCTTACACCCAAGGCCGTTGATTTCTGTTTGTTGCTGAAAGATCTGTGCAACTGGGCCCAGACCCATATGCCTGCTAATACCGCGGCCGATGCCTGCTGAGCAGGAGGGTATCAGGGTTTATTGTTTGCGATATAATAAGCGCTCATGATTTCATATAGCTGCTGTTTTAAATCGGCAGCTTTTTTATTGACTGTTTCAACCGGCGGTAGAAAATGCATTTCGAGCCGGTGGGGCAGCATAAAAAAGGGTTTGTGTGCCGGCAATACTTCCCTGGTGTAAAAGATCAGGGCCGGCATAATGGGTTTACCCGTATCGGCAGCCAGGCGGAATGCACCATCATAAAAAGATTTAAGGGGTAATTCAGTGCGGTTACGGGTGCCTTCGGGATAAATCACCATATCCAGGCCTATATCCAGTACCCGGCGCATTTTATCATAACTCTTGCCCCTGCTTTCCGTGCTTTTACGGTCTACCAGCACACTGCCCGCAGCATAGATCCATCCAAAAATCGGCACAGAGGCAAATTCTTTTTTGGCAATGGTTTTATTGGCATGCGGCATAAACGGCGTACTGATAGGAACATCCATCAGGCTATTGTGGTTACTGATCACCACATAATTCTGTGTTTTGCTGAAGTTGTCGGCACCTTTCACTGTAAGCGGGCAGCCGATAAGATGGAGATAAATAGTCATCCATACCCTGGACACCGCCCGGTGCCATTTGGCGGCGGCAGGTTCTTTCAGTAAAAAGCAGGGTATATAAAAGAAGATAGCTATCACCATGGTGCCGGTAAAAATGAGCAGGCCCCATAATGCCCAGATGCGTCCAAATATTTCCCTCAGTACTTTCATGTATGTTATGTGATTGACAGCAGCGCAAATATCCGGCAAGTTGTTTATATGTGCACCCGCTTTCAATAAAAGAAAAGGCAGTCTTTCAGATCACCGACCAGTCAATAGGGTCTTTCCCCTGTTTAACCAGCAGTTCATTGGTTTTGCTGAAATGACGGCAGCCAAAAAAGCCTTTATCTGCACTGAAAGGAGAGGGGTGCGCTGCTTTTAGTACAAAATGCCTGGTTTGATCGATCAGCACCTGTTTATCCTGGGCAAAGCGGCCCCATAACAGGAATACCAGTCCTTCTTTTTCCTGCGACAGTTTGCGTATCACGGCATCGGTGAAATCCATCCAGCCTATTTTGCTGTGGCTGGCGGGTTCATTGGCACGTACCGTTAGTGCAGCGTTAAGCAATAGTACGCCCTGTTGTGCCCATTTGGTAAGATCGCCGGTAGCAGGGATGGCCATACCGATATCTTTATGCAGTTCTTTATAAATATTCACCAGCGAAGGCGGTGGCGGTACTCCCGGTGGAACCGAAAAACTGAGGCCCATAGCCTGTCCTTTGCCATGGTAAGGATCCTGGCCGAGCAACACCACTTTTACTTTGTTGAAAGGTGTTTGTTCAAAGGCATTAAAAATAAGTGGCCCGGGTGGATAGATGGTTTTACCCTGAACTTTTTCTGTTTTTAAAAATGCTGTGAGTTGTTCAAAATAGGGCTTTTGAAACTCCTGCTCCAGTACTTCTTTCCAGCTTGATTCAATTTTTACCTGCATTCTGTTAAAAACGTTTTACCTGCAAACTAAGCAAAAATTTGCTTGTGACTGCTTGTACAGGTGTAACCCTTTTACCGCATAGCGGTTGTTGAATCAAGTCAGTAAGAATGGATGACAGCCTCACCGGCAAGGAAAGAAGAGCGAAAATAAAAGCGTTCAGGCAGGAACGCGACCAGGCGGTACTGGATGCAAAAAAAGATTATTATAAATCCGCACAGTAATGAACAATGATGCTATGGAACACCGCAGCCCGGCTGCGGTGTTTTTTATTTATAACATTATACACAACCCTTACAAAATATTTTTCAACAGTGGAATTTTGCGCAGTACCAGTGCACTGATGGCATACATAAGCAGGATGCTCAGTGCGGTAAGCAGTAAAAATTTCAGCAGCAGCGGCCAGTGCAGGCCCACCAGCATTTTGCTCAGTGCTATGGTTAATGCAGCATGGAACACATACACACAAAAGGCATTGACTGAAAAAAAACGGGCCAGTTTTCCCTGTTGATTAAAGCGTTCCCTGAACCAGCTAAGCAGGAATAGCGAGAGGCCTACACCCACCAGTTGCTCCCGGCAACATTCTACCAGGCTTTGCCAGTGAAGCCCCCCTTTGTAAACATCCAGGTCACCCTTCAGTGCCCCACCGGCAACAAGATTGACCATCCACAAAACCATACCCAGGCCCAGTGCCATACGGCCCCAGAAGCGGCCTTCACGAACCGGCAGTTGCTGCAACCAGTTGCCCCTGTAAGCCAGTATACCGGCGGCGAAGAAAAATATATACTGCGAAAAATAACAGAACTGCAGGTTATAAAAAGAGCTGCCATTGGGCCAGGGGAAACGAACCAGGAAACTGCATACTGCAATAAGCAGGATGAAAAGGGCCACAGATGGCCTGCTGAACAATTTACCGGATGCATGTGCAGTGCTTCTCACTTTGATGCCCAATACCCTGAACAGGGCATAAGCAGCACAGAAAATAAGCAATGCCTCACAAAACCAGAGCGGCCCTGTACCACTCATCCACCGGCCGCTGGTGATATAGCGGCTGTATAGCCCGGCAAAATCCGGCGCAGTACCTGGCGGATCGAACAGGAATATGCAATAAATGGCCACCGGCTGTAATACAAATACATGCAACAACAACGGCAAACCCAGGCGATAGGCCCTGTCTCTTAAAAATTTACCCGGCCCTTTTGTATCATAGGCCCTGGGAACAAAATAACCGGCAATAAAGAAAAGAAATCCCATAAAAAATGACTGCAACCATGCCTGGTAGGTGCCGAAAACAACCAGCTCTGCAGTATTCACCGGTGTGTTTTCCATGTAATACCAGCTGCCCAGGTGGCTATAGGTTACAGCTGTGTGCATGCTTACTACCAGCATGATCATTACCCAACGGAGGTTATCGATATAAAGTAAACGGCCGCCGGCCGGAATTTTTAAGCCAACAGTAGCCTGGCTGGCGGACGGATATACTGCAGCACTGGTCGCGGCAGGATTGGCGGTGTGGAATGTTGTTGATGGCATTGTAAAAGTTTATGCCGTAAAACTATTTTCTGGCCGCCTGCAGTTAAATTTTCTTTGACATCCGGACAACCGGAAGGGATGAGTAGACGGGAAAACGCAGGTAAACCTGCCTGCAGGCAGGCCGTTCCAACGCTTTCTGCCCAAAAATACCCGCCAAATGGTGAAGGAAACAACACTATTGCAATAACAATGGTGCGGCTTTATCTGCGGCCCTGGATTTCCGGTAGGCTGTAAGGCTGATATCGCGGTGTTTTTTAAAAAATTTATTCAGATGGCTTTCATCTGCAAAGCCAAACTCATCTGCTATTTCATTAATACGCCTGTCGCTGAATTTTAACCGGTGCTCTATCAGTCGTATTTTGTAGTTGGCAATAAAATGCTGTATGGTTTCGCCGCATTGGTTTTTGAAATAACTACCCAGGTAAGTCTCGGATATGCCGAATGTGTCACTGATGGCGGCTGCTTTTAATTTATGCGGTGCATAAATATTGTTTTGAATATAATCAATGATCTCGAGAATGCGTTTGTCGGCACCGGCTTTTATATGAGCCGGCTTTATCTGGGAAATATTCCTGGCAATGATCACGATCAACGCATTGATGAAATGTATGGTGAGGTCTTCGTTGTAAAGGTCGGCACTGTCAAAACTTTGAAGTATGGATGTTACAATCGTTTTAACCATTGCCATATCTGTTTTGCTTCTCATTACACAGCCAGACAAATGGGTGGCATAATACAACAGGCATTCAATATGGTCAATGCTCTTCCATCGGTATTCATTTACATAGCCCTTATTGAAACGGATCATCAGGAATTCTGTTGTTGTACTTACTTCAAACGTGTGCGAATCATTGGGTGTGAGCAGCAGCAGGTTACCCTCGTGGTAGGATACACGGTTACCGTTCATGGTGAGGTATCCTGTGCCTGAAATAATGTATACCATCTGGAAAAAGATCAGCATCCTGTCTTTAACAGGGCACTCATTCACCTTTTCATAAATCACCTCCACCGACTGGTATTGCATTTCCTTCCTCATACTGTAAATGTACTTTTTTATCATGGAAATGTACCGGATACACTTGGTTGTTCAAATCTATTTTTGCCACACCAGATGAAAAAAGAAAAAGATGAAAGCAAATACACTTCCCGGTAACAATGCTGTTGCGCTCGCCGCGGTTTGTTTGGCGTCGCTGATGTTTGGTCTTGAAATTTCCAGCGTGCCAGTGATATTGCCTACACTTGAAAAAGTATTACATGGCGATTTTAAAGATGCCCAATGGATCATGAATGCATATACCATTGCCTGCACCACAGTGCTCATGGCTGCCGGAACACTGGCCGACCGCTATGGCAGAAAACGTATGTTCATGATCAGTTTGATCTTGTTCGGTGTTACATCGCTGGTGTGCGGACTGGCACAAACAGCCACTGTTCTTATCATCAGCCGTTTTTTACAGGGCATGGGTGGTGGTGCCATGCTGATTTGCCAGATAGCTATTTTATCGCACCAGTTCCAGGAAGGGAAGGAGCGAAGCAAGGCATTTGCCATATGGGGTGTGGTATTTGGTATAGGGCTTGGGTTTGGCCCCATTATAGGCGGAATGATCGTGGCTTTGTCTAACTGGCATTGGGTGTTTTTGGTTCATGCACCGCTTACGCTTGTAACCTTGCTGCTTGTTTTAGGTGGTGTAAAAGAATCACGCGACCCGGAAGCGAAAAAATTGGATATCGCCGGTATTGTCACACTTTCACTGGCTGTTTTCGGATTGACCTATTTTATTACACAAGGCCCGGATACAGGATTTACCAGTACGCGGTCTCTTCTGATCATCATAGCGTCATTATCGTGTTTCATAATGTTTTTATATGTAGAAAAGATCAGCCCACATCCCATGTTTGATTTTTCTGTGTTCAGGCTGCGGAATTTTTCCGGTGCCATCATCGGCTCGATGGGAATGAATTTCAGTTTCTGGCCTTTCATGATCTACCTGCCCATTTACTTCCAGAGCGGTCTTGGTTATGATACGGTTACTGCGGGTTTGGCGTTACTGGCGTATACATTGCCCACGCTGATCTTCCCGCCATTGGGCGAAAGGCTTTCTCTGCGGTATCGCCCCGGTTTGGTGATCCCTGCAGGATTGTTTACGATCGGGCTGGGTTTTATGCTGATGTGGCTGGGCAGCAGCGCTGCATCTGCGAGCTGGAAAACCATGCTGCCTGGCTGCCTGATCGCCGGCATAGGGCTGGGTATAACCAATACACCTGTAACCAATACCAGTACCGGCTCTGTGCCCAGTACACGGGCCGGTATGGCTTCGGGTATTGACATGAGTGCCCGGCTGATTACGCTGGCTATTAATATTGCACTGATGGGATTTATTTTATTGCGTGGCATACTTTCGCAGCTGGAAACTTCTTTCTCCGGTTCTTTTACCACCCCGCAGTTACACACACTGGCCGAAAAAACAGCTGCCGGTAATTTTGTATCGATCAGGCAGGGATTTCCTCAACTGTCTGAGCTGGATGCCTCAGGTACAGTGATACATACTGCATTGATGCATGGCTTTGGCGGGGTGATGCTGTATGGTGGTGCTGGTGTGTGGATACTGGCATTGATCAGTCTTGCACTTTTCAGAACAAAGAAAAGCAGTAGTGCTGCTGCCTGAATAGGAGCTGTTACAATACCTGTGCTTCCTGGTTGGGATCATACCTTTCAGCCAGCTTTATCACGAAATGCTTTCATGAATAATATCCCAGTTATACCCTGCTGACAGTAGAAATAAATGCCGGTTATCTGGTATTGGGCAGCTGCGGTCAAGCATGTAGTTTTGCTCTTTGAAAATACTTAGGGACTGCTGTTTGATTCAATGATGCATAACAAAACGCTATGAACGCTCTTATGTTGTATGCCTTCTGTCACAATGCAGTGATGGATATACTTAAAGGCAAGCCTTCAATGCATACCGATACCATAGCAGTTGTTGAAAATTAACGCGCTTTATAATAACACTCATTTCAAACCAACATGATGAACAGAATTACCAGGCGCTTAGGCGCATCTTTCCTGCTGGCCGGTGCTTTTTTTGTTTCCTGTAGTAAAGGACATGATTCTTCCACACCACCAGCCACTGACAGCAACTGGAAAATGGGGAACTATACTTATACAAGGAGTGCATCTTCACAAACAGCGAACGGCAACCTGAAAGCCATTGCTGTTAGTACATCCGGTAATGGCGGCAATTATGGCGCTTATTCAGGTAGTGCGTTAACATTTACTTTTTACAGCAATCTCGGTCCGGGTAAATATTCACCGGCAACTGTTGAAGACCTGGTGAAAAATCCTGCAACCAAACTGATTAAAATAGATTGTGTGGTTGGTTCTGCTGTAAACACAGGTTCTGTGATGTATTCGCTTGCAGAAAGCAGTGCTATTGTTACTGATGTTACAGCTGATGTAACTGTTGACGGCAATGGCCAGTATCATATCAGCTTATCCAAACCGCTTACCTTAACCAAAACAATAATAGTAGGTAATGGCATCCCCGATGCACCCAATACAGCACAGTTAACGATCAATAATGCCTACTAACCCACTTAAAGCTTAATTTTATTAATATAACACAACACATCGTCTGCCGGCTGAACCACAAAGCTCCGCAAGGAGCTTTATACATTGGTGTATGTTTAACAATTTGTTTCCCTGTTTTGGCAATATTGTTAGAACTAAGAAGCTATGTTTGCTCTGCAAAATTTATGAAGCCCAGCCGGTCAACAGGTCATGTTTGAGACCTGTTCCGCCTGGCACAATTTTTTTCAATGTAATTGGGTGTCCTCAGCCAGTGGTTTGCTTATCTTCTTCAGTTTCTTCCTCATTGTTTCCTGTTTCATCCGGCAGGTTTGCCAGCAAAGAAGCAGGCAGGTTCTTTTTAGGTTTTATGCCCAGTTCTTTTAATTTTTCCGCCTGCCATAAAAGATTGCCCTGGCCATCTTTCAGTTGTCCTAGTGCCGTATCATAACTTTTCTTTGCCCTGTTTAAATTTGTGCCTACATCCATAAGGCTATCCGCAAAATTTGCCAGCTTATCATATAGTGCTGCGCCTCTTTTGGCAATTTCCTGTGCATTCCTGTTCTGGTATTCCCTTTTCCATAGATCTGCAATGAGTTTGAGCGCTGCGATTAAATTGGTGGGGCTTATCAGCAGTATCCGCTTATTGTATGCGAAATGCCAGAGCTCTGCATCCTGCTGCAGCGCAAGCAGGTAGGCCGGTTCGTTGGGCACAAACAGCATTACAAAATCGAGTGCGGGGGCAAAGTCCTGGTAATTCTTCCGGCTCAGGTCTTCAATATGCCTGCGTAGTGACCGGAGATGTTCTTCAGATGCTTTCTGCTGTTCTTCTGCAGTAGCTGCAGCGGTATAGCGCGTATAAGCGGTTAAAGAAACCTTTGCATCCACGATCACTTTCCGGTTATCGGGATAAGCAATGATCACATCAGGCTGCATTTTGCCCCCATCTTCATTTTTATGATAATTGCCATCTTCATCTTTCAGAAATTCCTGCACAAAATATTCCCTGTCTTTTGCAAGCCCTGATTTTTCCAGGATATTTTCCAGTATCATCTGTCCCCAATCGCCCTGTACCTTTGAATTACCTTTCAGTGCATTGGTCAGGTTATTGGCTTCTTCACTTACTTTCTGGTTAAGCAGTACCAGTTTTTCCACTTCTTTCCCTAATGAAAACCGCTCTTTGGATTCTTTTTCATATACCTCTTCTACTTTTTTCTTAAAGCTGTCAATATTTTCGCCCAATGGTTTTAAAATGGCATGAAGGTTTTCCTGGTTTACCCGGGTGAATTTGGCTGTTTTTTCTTCCAGTATTTTATTGGCGATGTTTTCAAAACTGGTGTTGAACTGTTTGCGCAGCTCTTCTGTTTCTGATTGCTGCGTTTGCAGTTTTTCTGCCAGGAACTGATTATGGGCCGATAATGCAGACAACTGTTTATGGGCCTCATTGAGGGCAGCATTGCTGTTTTGCAGGTCGGTTTTTAGTTGTGTTATATCGGCCATATGCGTTTTGCCTGTTTGAAGGCTGGCATCCAGACTGGCTTTAACCGTTGCATAATTTCCTGCTGCATCCCTGATATCCTGCTGCAGGCTGTTCACTGTTTTTTTGTATTCCTGCAGTTCATATCTCAGCTCTTCTGATTGCTTTTTCAGGTTAGTATATTCCGTATTACTGGCGGCCAGCAGGCCGGTGAGCTCAGTATGTTTACCACTGATGTTTTTTAGATCTGCTTCTTTGCTAGAAACCGTTTCGGCAAGCTGCCGTGCTTTTTCTTTTTCAATACCCAGCTCTGTTGCAAGCCGGTTGTATTGATCAGCCAGTGCGTCGAAGTCGGTCCTGGGTATACGGCCATGTTTTATCGTAAACCTGGCAATCAGCCAGCTAATAATACTGCCGGTAATAAAACCGGCCAGCAAATACAATATCTGCATAATGTTTTTTTAAATAGTAAAATCGAAAATACAACTTGTAAAAATAGACCCGTTACGGGTTTCAATAATACCGGTAAGGTTAGCCGGAATGGAAAGCTGCTTAAAAATATAGTCCGCTGCAATAATGCTGCAATCTGCCTGCTATAAGAGATTGCGTGTTTAAAATCCTGCTCGTTGTAAAAAAAGCAAGAACAAAGCCAGTACAATACCTCCCATTGCCAGGTTGATCTTAGATAGACGCTTTTTCCGGCGCAGCTGTAATATGAGTGCTTCTATCAGTATGGCGGCAACCCATATCGCTATCTCCAGCAGCATCAGCAGGGCCACACCCAGCCCGGGATCGCAGTAGACCCTTTGCCCCCTGGTGGTTTGCGGTATCTGGTAGTAGAAGAAATAACAGAACGTAAGTGCAGGTACCAGCAATAACAGGAGCAGTCGTATAAGGATATGTCTTGTGGCGGTTGTTTCTTTTTTTTCCTGCAGATCAGCTTCCATAAAACTGTTTTATAACCGGTTACTTTGGCTACCGGAATTTATTGCCGGCTGTTTTCAACACGGGCTTTGCTCTAATGAATTTCTAATGAAAAGATATTCCCGGCATAACCATCGCGATGAATACACGGGATAATTTTGCGGCAAATATAAAAATTAACCGGCTGCCCCTCTCTGCCTTTCGCTATTTTCCGCTGGATCATTTTGCTGGAGCAGGCCGGTATTGCATTATCGTTGTTTTTAAGGAGGGATCATGCTTACTATTTTCGCATTCACAACAAGACTGGCTATTGCTTTTGTACTGGGTGCCGCAATTGGTACAGAACGCCAATGGCGGCAGCGTATGGCCGGCCTGCGTACAAACATGTTGGTGGCACTGGGGGCCAGCATGTTTGTGGCTATGGGCGTGCACTTGGGTGGAGAGGCGGCTGGCAGGGTTACTTCTTATGTTGTGAGCGGGATCGGTTTCCTGGGCGCCGGTGTGATTATGAAGGACGGCATTAATGTACGCGGATTGAATACTGCTGCCACTTTATGGTGCTCTGCTGCTGTGGGCGCTTTTTGCGGTGCAGGTTACCTGGCAGAGGCATTAATCGGGTGTGCATTTATAATAGCCACACATCTATTGATGCGCCCGCTGGGCGTTAAATTAAGCCGGTTGCCTATCGATAAAAAAACAGCTACCCAGGTGGGCTATTTGCTTACTATAAAATGCAAGCAGGATGTGGAAAATCACCTCAGGGTGCTGTTGCTGCAGTTTACCAATACCGATGATAAATTATTACTTCGCTCATTGAAAAGCACCGATAACGGTAACCCCGATACTGCTATTATCACCGCAGAAATACTGGCTAACAGCAATGAAGACAGCTCGATGGAAAAGATCGCCGGCAGACTTACAATTGAACAACAGGTATACGAAGTGAGCTGGAACAAAATGCAGAATGAAAACGATTTATGATGCGCACCTGTTTGCCTGAAGCTGCACATTATTTTTTTCTTAGCCTGAAATAACCAATAATCCAATAACGCTGTTCACACAGCCGTACTGCTGTTGCAATAGCTGGTGAGCACTGCTCGTGTTTGAACCAATTTAGCCATGCTGCATTTTGTATGGAATGCCTGCTCCCTATTTGTTAATGCATTTTAATTAAAAAAAAATTCCGCCTGATAGGGGAGAGCCATCCGTGGATTGTTTTAACTGTAAAAGCAATAGCCTGGTAAGTTGTTGCGCTTGCCATTGAAAAAAGACCATCAGCTGACTTGTTAAAAGCGAACACATGATCAGGAATATCACCCATGTTTTTTTCAATAAAAGAAAAAAAACGGTTGTGCACGATGCAATAAATGGCATGCCTGTTTTACCCACAGATGCGTACAACCTGACCATTGAAAAAGAGTTTGTATTGTCACCGGCAGTGCTTTACTGGGCCTGGACAACCGGCTTTGACCGCTGGATTGCTATGCCTGGTACACACCAGGTGCATGGTGTAAACAATACCTCTTTTACTTTTGATGCTGATTTCCTGGGGAACCTGCATACTTATAAAGGCCTTTTTTTAAAAGCGATACCCGACCGGGTTGTTGAAATACTGTGGCAGGCAGAAGCTGTCAGCGGGCCCGATACCCTGATCACAGTAAAGTTCCAGGAAACGGTCAATGGATCAAAACTGGAGCTGATACACGATGGGTTTTTAAATGAATTATTACGCGATGTATATGGCGAAGCATGGGGCCGGGTGTTTTTGAAACTGGAAGCAAAACTGATACTGAATACATAAGCAATCGAACTTAGAGGGATCGTGTTGATTTGGGCATAAAGGCTTAGGTATATCTATACTTAAGCCCTTTTTATAAAATGACTGCCACCGCCGTGGCAAGTATTTACCTGGCTTCCAGGCTGCCGGGTATTTTGGCAAATGCCCTTACCGGGAATGTACCCACACCTTTTAACCTGGGCGGAACTGCACTGAACAAAAAGCCTTTCTGCGGCAGCAATGCCAGATGGCAGAGATGCTCTACGATCAGTATTTCTGCACCCAGCAATAGGCTGTGGGCCGGGCGGGTGTTACCACGGGTATCATCGAGGTTATGCCCGTCAATGCCCACCAGTTTTACCCCGCAGCTTTCCAGGTATTCAGCGCCTTCACGGGTTAAGAATGGGTGGTTTTTGTAATAGGCTTCTGTATTCCAGTGTTTGTCCCAGCCGGTGTGCAGCAATACCGCACGGTTCTTGATCTCGTATCCCTGTAAATGCCCGGCTGTTATTGCAAGCGATTGTTCATAAGGTACAGGAATGACGATGCCTTCAAGATCTGTAAAGCTTTCCAGCGTTGTTTCAGAAAGGTCTTTGCCGTTTTCGTACCGGTGAAACGGGCAGTCGATATACGTGCCTGTATTGCTCACCATTTCAATTTTACCGATCTGGAAACTGGTGCCTTCTTCATAAAATGCTTTGCTGGCTTCCCGGCTCAGGTAATCGCAGATAACAGGAGCAGGTAGCCCTTTGTAGGTGATCAGGCCGTTCTCAATGGTATGACTTAGGTCTACCAGTACATTTTTGCTGCTGCCGGGCTGAGCGGGTTTTCGTTTATGCGGTTCTGTCAGTATTTCTTTATTCAGTATTCTTGTTTGGCCAACCATCAGCAGCCGCATATCCTGGACAATATAATCTGCCAAGGCTTTGTCTGAAATATCATCGCCTTCAATATCCAGCCTGAAATCTTCTCCCCTGATGCTACCGCCATTGGTAAAATAGATCTCGAAATCGAACCTGACCCTTTTATCCATATACTTGTTTTCCTTTTACATAAAATTACACAACCGGCTGGTGCATGTACCGGTTTCTTTACAGGCGGTATGGCCACTATTAATCGTTGTGCGATGGTAACACATGCAAATACAATACGCATAAAAAACAAATCCCTGTTAACAGCGGGCGTAACAGGGATTTGCTTCTGACAGAAAATTTCAGGGTGTATGTTGCAGCAGCAAACAGTACAATACTGCTGCAATAGCTGCGCCTGTTACCGGCCCGATAACAGGTATCCAGGAGTATGACCAGTCACTGCCGTTTTTCGCTTTAATAGGTAACAGTGCATGCATGATCCTGGGCCCAAGATCTCTTGCAGGGTTGATGGCATAACCTGTGGTGCCGCCGAGCGAAAGACCAATAACCCATACCAGGAAGGCAGCAGGTATGGCACCCAAAGAGCCCAGTCCTATGGACTGGTGTGATGGGGTGATCTCTGCACCCGTGATATAAAAAACGGTAAACACCAATACAAAAGTGCCGATCACTTCACTGATAAAATTGATGGGTGTATTGCGGATGGCAGGCGCCGTGCAGAAAACTGCCCGCTTGCTTGCACTGTCTTCTGTACGGTCGAAATGATCTTTGTGCATAAGCCATACCAGGAAAGCGCCCAGCATAGCACCCAGGAACTGTGCGGCGATATAAGCCGGCACACTGCTCCATGCGAACTTGCCGGCTATGGCAAGTCCCAATGTTAAAGCAGGGTTGAGATGAGCGCCGCTGTAAGGGCCTGCCACTACAACGCCTACAAATACGGCCAGCCCCCAGGCAGTGGTGATAACGATCCAGCCACTGTTGTTGCCCTTGGTATCTTTCAGTACAACATTGGCCACCACGCCGTCGCCAAGCAGTATGAGCAGCATGGTGCCGATTAACTCAGCAATAAAAGGTGTCATAGAAAAATAAATTGGTTAATGATGAAAGGGGATCACTGGATTATTCTTCAAACCAGTTAAGCGATCTGTCCACTGCTTTTTTCCAGTAATGCAGCAGTTTAGCAGCTTTTTCATGGTCCATGGATGGTTCAAATGCTGCTTCAACGGCCCATTGTTTTTTTACTTCTTCTATACTATCCCAGTAGCCTACTGCAAGCCCTGCCAGGTAAGCGGCTCCCAATGCGGTTGTTTCCAAAACTTTTGGGCGGATCACTTTACTGCCGAATACATCTGCCTGAAACTGCATCAGTGCATTGTTGGCTACAGCGCCGCCATCTACACGCAGCTCTGTTGATTTTTTGCCTGAATCAGATTCCATACAACCCAGCAGGTCATTTACCTGGAAAGCGATACCTTCCAATGCGGCACGTGCAAGGTGTGCTGCCGTTGTACCCCTGGTGATCCCTGTAATGGTACCCCGCGCATAGGGATCCCAGTAGGGGGCGCCCATACCGGTAAGAGCAGGTACAAAATACACACCGCCATTGTCTTCTACCGATGCAGACAATGCTTCACTTTCTGCTGCTGTTTTAATAATGCCCAGTCCGTCGCGCAGCCACTGGATAGCTGCACCGCCTACAAACACACTGCCTTCCAGTGCATAGGATACCTGTCCGTTTATTTTCCATGCAACCGTGGTTAACAGGTTGTTCTTGGATAGAACAGGTTTGTTGCCGGTGTTCATCAGCATAAAACAACCGGTGCCATAGGTGTTTTTGGTCATGCCTTCTTCTACGCACATCTGCCCGAAAAGAGCAGCCTGCTGGTCTCCCGCAATACCGGAGATGGGGATTTTAGAAGCAAAAAGAGTGGTCGCTGTATTACCGTATACTTCACTGCTTTGTTTTACTTCAGGCAACATGCTTTCAGGAATGGTGAACAGTTCGAGCAGTTCTTTATCCCATTTCATTTCATGAATATTGAACAATAGTGTACGGCAGGCATTGGTAACATCGGTGATATGCATGGCGCCACGGGTGAATTTCCATACCAGCCAGCTGTCTACAGTGCCAAAACAAAGCTCGCCCCGTTCAGCCCTTTCTCTTACACCTTTAACATTATCGAGTATCCATTTTACTTTGGTGCCCGAGAAATAGGCGTCGATAATGAGCCCGGTTTTGGCTTTGATCTTTTCTGACCAACCGCTTTCTTTCAGCTCATCACAGTATTTGGCGGTGCGGCGGTCCTGCCATACAATAGCATTGTATACGGGGATGCCGGTTTCCCTGTCCCAAACAATGGCTGTTTCGCGCTGGTTGGTGATACCGATGGCTGCGATATTAGTGCCGTTCAAATCAGCTTTGGCCACTACTTCGGCGGCAACGGAAGATTGTGTGTACCAGATCTCATTGGCATCGTGTTCTACCCATCCCGGTCGCGGGAAGATCTGTTCGAATGGCTTTTGGGATACGGCCACGATATCGCCTGAATGATTGAAGATAATAGCTCGCGAACTCGTGGTGCCCTGATCAAGGGCTAGAATGAACTTCTCATTTTTGTTCATACGGCAACCATTTATAAGTATTTGAAGATATTGCAATCGCCGGAAACGGCCTTGGTTTGAGATGGATTGTTTACTGTTCTTTAAAAACCTGTGTATATCCGGTATTATCCCTCATGCAGGCTATAGCCTTTGGCCAACCGGTTAAAATCATCCAGTTCCTGTTGCACCCAGGTTTCATCCCTGCCCAGTTCGGCGGCCATAATGCGGGCTACAACAGGTGCCGCATCAATGGCAGCCTGTGCATCGAGAAACAACAGGCGGATACGCCTGCCCAACACATCTTCTACCCGCCGTGCATATTCCTGCTGAACGGCCCAAACCACAAGGGCTTTGGTATAAGGATAGGCAGGATGTATTTTTTCTGCCAGCTCCGGGCGTGCTGCTACCAGCTGGTCAATTCCCTGCAGGTCGGAGCCATACACACGCAGGGGATTGTCGCTATGCGGTGTTTGCACATAACCATGAACAGGCAGGTGTTCAGTAACGCAGGGCCTGGCAGGTAATGCTTTGATGTCGATGGTCTTTTGCAGTGTATCCTGCGCCATGCGGCGGAAGGTGGTCCATTTACCACCGGTGATGGTGATAAGCCCTGAATCGGCAACAATGATCTTATGGCTTCTGGAAATCTCTTTTGTTTTGGCACCATCTTCTTTTGGTGCAGCCAGCGGTCGTAAACCGGCAAATACGGCCAGTACATCCGCACGTTGCGGTTTTTTTACCAGGTAATTGCCGGCGGTGGAAAGGATAAAGCTTATTTCCTGTTCCAGTGCATGCGGTTCCAGTTCAGGATGATCGCGCAGGGTATCGGTGGTACCCACGATGAGTTTATCGTGCCAGGGTACTGCGAACAGCACCCGCCCGTCTGCCGTTTCGGGAATCATCAGCGCATTAGCGCCGGGCAGGAAAGACCGGTCGAGGGTAAGATGAACACCCTGGCTGGGCCTAACCATATGCGGCTGATCAGGCTTGTCCATTTGAAGGATATTGTCAACATAAACACCGGTGGCATTGATCACCACCCTTCCTTTCAGGTTATAGGTATTACCGGATTCCTGGTCCCTGGCCCGGATTCCGGTGACTTTCATATTGTTATCTTTTATTAGGGATTCTACTTTTACATAGTTCAGCACAGTGGCGCCATTTTCGATGGCTGTCTGGGCTATGTTCAGGGCCAGCCGGGCATCATCAAACTGCCCGTCATGGTAAATGACCCCGCCTTTTAGGCCTTCCTGTTTGATAGAGGGAAGCGCCTCAATGGTCTTTGCCCGGCTGATGAACCTGGAACGGCCCAGGCTTAGTTTACCAGCCAGCAGGTCGTAAAATTTAAGTCCCAGGGTATACTTGATATTGTTGAACCAGCTATAATTTGGAATTACAAATATTTCATTTTTAGTAAGATGTGGAGCATTCTTCAATAAAAGTCCCCGCTCATGGCAGGCTTCCCGCACCAATCCCAGGTCGCCCTGGGCCATGTACCGCACACCGCCATGTACCAGTTTGGTGGCCTTGCTGGATGTGCCTTTGGCAAAATCGGCCTGTTCTACCAGCAGGGTTTTGTACCCGCGTGTGGCTGCATCCATGGCAATGCCCAAACCCGTGGCGCCGCCACCGATAATGATCACATCCCACTGAGCAACAGCGGATAGCTGCGCTATTAATTGTGCTCTTGTCATATTCAGCGATTGAAAACAAAAGAAAAATAATTACTTTCGTTTTGTTTCGTAAATATCTTTCGATTTGTTTTTATTTCCAAATTTTATTTGCCAGGGCAGATTATCATTTATTTTACAAAAAATAAGGAGTACTGTTTATGAAGCTGGAATCGATGACGCAGCGCCACGCTTATATCCTGGAACGTTTACAGGCAGAGGGCAATGTAAGGGTGGCCGATTTATGCGATGTGCTGGAGGTATCGGCTGTAACCATACGAAAAGACCTGAAACTGCTGGAAGACAAAGGGCTGTTGTTCCGTTCGCATGGCAATATCAGCAAAGCGAACCCTTATACCAAAGACCGGAATGTGAATGAAAAAGAAAGCATTTTATCTGAACAGAAAATGTGTATCGGCGAAAAAGCAGCTTCTTTTATAGAGCCGGATGAGGCCATTATTATTGCATCGGGTACAACAGTACTTTATCTTGCCCGGGCCATCAGCGCCGATATGCAGCTTACGGTGCTTACTTCGGCCATGAATATTTCTATGGCACTGCTGGATAAACCGAAGATCGAAATTGTACAACTGGGCGGTATCGTGCGTAAATCCTCCACTTCGGTTACGGGGCCTTATGCTGAAAATATACTGGAGAACTTTGCCTGCAGCAAACTTTTCCTGGGTGTGGATGGTATTGATATGGTGCAGGGCTGCACCACCTCCAATATGATGGAAGCTCAACTGAACAGGGCCATGATACGCACTGCACAAAAAACGGTGATCTTGACCGATTCTTCCAAATTCGGGCGGCAGGGGTTTGGCAAAATATGCCCGCTGAGCGAAATAGACCAGATCATTACAGATGAAGGTATTGCCCCATCAACTGTACGCGACCTGGAGAACATGGGTATTGAAGTGGTTATCGCATAACCATAACATTGTAATACCGGTTTGTATATTCCGGCGATCATATTTAATTGCAGCATAACCAAACCAGCTGGATACCGGCAATGAAACCCGGCTGTCGGTATCTTGCTGATGACAATGGAGTGCATACTGCAGCTGCTTTTTTTCATACAACACCATTGAGCGCACCTTCCCGTGCGGCATTGCTTACCGGCCGCAATCATCCTGTTGTACACATGGGGCATTTCATTGAAACTGCTTTCGATGCTCCTGCTAAGGTGCTTGCCGCTTATCAACCTTAAATGAACAGCGATGGATATTAAGTATATTTAGTAACACGATCGCTGATAAACCCACCCCGTATTTATTTAATCACCACATAAAAAGACCATTATGATTATTGTGCATGATACATTTGTCTGCAAGCCGGGCAATGCATCCAAGCTGGCAAAAAAATTCAAAGAAGCGATGGCTGGCAGCAGTGAACTGGTGCATATTGTAACTGATATGACCGGCCAGTTCAACAGGATAATACTGGTAACCCAATACGAAAGCCTTGCTGCTTATGAACAGAACTGGGAAAAATACAAAGAAGGTACAGAAGCGGGAAAGCGGATGGCCGAAGCGATGGCCGGCTACCAGGATATGTATCTCAGCGGCAGCCGGGAAATATTGCGTGCCTGGTAATAAGCCTGACTGTTTTACAAAAAACGGGAATGAGCAACCTGCCTTTCATGGATGCCGGCTGTTCATTCCCGTTGTGCTTTCAGGCTTTTGGCGGTCTTATAACTTGCTCAGCTGGTCGTTGAAGAATTTAACTGTTGCAATAACATCGGGCACATTGTTGTACCAGTTATTTTCTCTTTCAATAGAGAACATGCCTTTAAAATGCTGGCGCTCCAGTTCTTTAAATATTGGTGCGAACTGGATGATGCCGGTGCCGGCAACCATATCCTTTGCCCTGGTATTGTCGAATGCATCAATATCTTTCAGGTGTACACCAAATACATGGCCTTCCAGTTTTTTCAGGCAGGCAACAGGATCGAGGCCGCTGCGTGCCCAATGGCCCAGGTCGGCACAGGCGCCAATATGTGTGTGGCCTTTAATGGCTGCCAGAACAGAATCGGGATGCCAGTAGGGGGTAGGACGGGGATGATCGTGGATGGCCACATTGATATGGTAAATACCGGCCAGGCTATCCACACTGTCCCATTGGTTTTTTCTGGGTTCGGCAGTAATATAGCTGAGCCCGAATTCTTTTGCCAGGTCGAAATATTGTTTCCATTCATTCACATCTTTCGGGCTGATCACCCCCATAGCCACAATGCTGATGCCTTTCGATTTTAATAATTGTTTGATGCCGGCTTTGGTTTCGGCAGACATATGAATATCGAAGGTATCGTTATGACCCATGCCCAGCGGCTGCCTTGGAAAAACTTCCAGGTATTTAATACCTGCACTGTCGGCTTTTTCGATGGCCTGGGCAAAAGGAACCATATGAAATGTCCACATCTGTACACCGATCTTCCAGTTTTTTGCATCACCGGTTGTGCCGGTTGTGGTGTAACTAGCTGTAGCGGCCGTTGCTGCATGACCGCCGGGTGAATAAGCTTTGACGGTAATAATGCCGGCAATCACGGCGCAGAAAAGCAGGCAACCATTGAGTAATACTTTCATGTCATTTTATTGTATCAATGATGGAATAAGTGGTGCAGCAATGGGTGTACAAGATAGGGAATTACCATTGAATACAACGGTTTCCATGTTGTATATACAAGTTTAAGACTATTTTTTTTCAGCAGATGGTTTTGCCGGCTGCCTGTTATGGATCAGAGATTGCCTTTTTTCAATTCTTCCACTGCATAATTGGCGGCCCTTGCTGTTAATGCCATAAAAGTGAGTGATGGGTTCTGGTTGCCTACTGAGGTCATGCAGGCGCCATCTGTTACAAATACATTATTGCAGGTATGCAACTGGTTCCATTTATTCAACAGTGATGTGCGGGGATCTTTACCCATGCGCACACCGCCCATTTCATGTATATCAAGGCCGGGGGCCTGTTTGCTGTCGCTGGTGCTGATATTTTTGCAGCCTGCTTTCTCCAGCATTTCAGCGCCCTGTACCAGGAAATCTTTCATCAGTTTCTCATCATTGTCATCATAACCTACTGAGGTGATCAGTTGTGGTATGCCCCATTCATCTTTATGGTCTTTACTGAGGCGTACATGGTTATCGAACTTGGGCACTGTTTCTCCCTGCATACCCATAAAGATGCCCCATCCGCCGGGATCGGTGAGTGATTGTTTATATGCGGCACCAATGCCTGCTTCGTCAAAACCTCTTTGCCAGCCGGCGCGGCCTGCACTGAAATCGACCATATAACCACGCAGGAAATCGGTTTCCTGTTTGAACACATTCCTGAATGAGGGCATAAAAGCAGCCGTGGGCCGGCGGCCATAATAATAGCTGTCTTCATAGCCTTCAAATGTGGCACTGATAGAACCACGGTAATTATGAAAAGCAACAAAATGCCCCATCAGGCCATTGTCGTTACCCAGCCCGTTCGGGAAGCGGTGCGATACCGAGTTTAGTAAAAGCAGGTTGGTATTGAGGCAGGCGGCATTTACAAAAATGATGCGTGCATAATAAGTGGTCGTTTTTTTAGTGTGTGCATCTATCACCAGCACACCACTGGCTTTTCCTTTCTGCTCATCATAAAGAATAGAATGCACTACCGAACCGGGTTTCAGCGTGAGGTTGCCTGTACGCGCCGCCCAGGGAATAGTAGATGAATTAGAGCTGAAATAACCGCCAAAGGGGCAGCCTCTTTCACATTTGCTCCGGGCCTGGCATTGTCCGCGGCCCTGCTCCAGGTGAACCTGCTGCGGCTGGGTAAGGTGCGCACAGCGGCCGATGATCACATGCCTGTCAGTATAATGTGCCGCTACCTGTTGCTGTATGTGTTTTTCCACGTTGTTGAGTTGCCAGGGCGGAAGAAATTCGCCATCGGGTAAATTGATCAGTCCGTCTTTGTTGCCGCTGATGCCTGCAAATTTTTCTACATGACTGTACCAGGGAGCCAGTTCATCGTAAGTGATGGGCCATTCAACAGCGAAACCATCGCGGCCGGGTGCTTCAAATTCAAAACGGCTCCAGCGTTGTGTTTGCCTGGCCCATAGCAACGATTTGCCGCCAACCTGGTAACCACGTATCCAGTCGAACGGTTTTTCCTGTATATAAGGATGCTCATGATCTTTTACAAAAAAATGTTCAGTGGCTTCACTGAATGCATAGCACCTGCCTACAACAGGATTCTCTTTTTGTACAGCCAATGGAAACCTGCCATGATGCGGAAATTCCCAGGGTCCTTTTAATGCCGTTGGATAATCTTTCACATGCTTCACATCCCTGCCCCTTTCAAGCAGCAGTGTTTTTAATCCTTTTTCACAAAGTTCTTTTGCAGCCCATCCGCCACTGATGCCTGAGCCGATAACAATGGCATCGTAGGTATTGGTTTCGGTCGCTTTATTGTTGATGTTGACTTTTAAAGAATCGTTCGGCATATGTTGAATAATTTATGGTTTGCTGTGTTGTGTTATTTTGTAACCGTTGATCCCGTAAAACAATATATACAGGTAGCAGATAAGCGGTACCAGGAATGCCAGCTGCCAGTTATAATGATCTTTCAGTACACCTGATACAAAGGGAATGATGGCGCCGCCGGCAATTGCAGTGGCCAGGTAGCCGGAAGCCTGCATGGTATGCCGCCCAAGCCCTTTTACAGCCAGGGAAAATATAGAAGCAAACATCACTGAATTGCAAAGGCCGGTGGCGATCATGCTCCATACGGCTATTGTGCCACTTGTGTTTATGGATACCAGCAGCAGTAAAACAGCCGCTATGGCACAGCCTGATAACAAGGTTTGTGTTTTAACAAAGCGAAGCAGTCCTGCGCCCAGCAGTCTGCCCACCAGCATACCACCCCAGTAAAAAGCGACATACTGGTTGGCTTTTTCTTCTGTGATATGCAGCAGGTCGGCAGTGTAGTTGGTTAAGAAAGTGCCGATGGCAACCTCTGCACCCACATAGGTAAATATACCGGGGATGCCCAGCCGCAGCTGGCGGAAGTTGAAAGCTGTTTGTTTTTTTCCTGTTGTATCTGCACGATGATGCTGCCGCTGTACAACAGGCAACGGTAACCTGGACAATACCGCCGCGATCAGTAATAAAACAGCGGCGATGCCCAGGTAGGGATATTTAACGGCATCACTGGATGCGGTGGATTCACGTAACCTTGATAAAATAAATCCCGCTCCAAAAAGCGGTGCAACTGTGGTGCCGACAGAACCGATGCCCTGTATCAAGGCCAGCCTCGAAGAGGCTGTTGCTGCAGGGCCCAGCACGGTGATATAAGGATTGGCAGCCACCTGCAACAATACAATGCCCATGGCAATGGTAAACAGTGCGGCTAGGAACAGCGGATACAGGTGAAAAGAAGCAGCAGGGAAAAACAGTAAGGCGCCCGCGGCCGCAATAGCAAAGCCCAGCACCATTCCTTTTTTATATCCTGTTCTTTCAACGAGTTTACCTGCAGGAATGGAAAGCAGTCCATAAGTGAGAAAAAAATAAAACTGCACCAGTGAAGACTGTGCGTAGGTTAAGGTAAAGCCCTGTTTAAAAAAAGGTACCAGCGAATCATTGAGGCAGGTGATAAAGCCCATCATAAAATACAGTATACCCAATGCAAACAGGGCGGGTGTGTAGCGCTGTTTTGCTGTGCCTGGTATACCTGGTGCTACCAGTTGATCTGCGGGTATAATGGCCATAATTATTTTTCCTGGAGTATAGGTTGTTTGTATTGGGTTTCGATGGCGCACAAAGTTTTCCAACACTGGTATAAGCCTCTTGGTACATGAAAGCAGCCTTTCCATTTACCACCTTTTGCCTGGAGCAATACCTCACCCTGCCTGTTCAGGTAACCATACCATTCGCCGTTCGCAGGGTCGGGAAAATGAGACCATGTGTAGGCATGCACTTGTTCAAACCATTGCCAGCAACGGTTGTCACCTGTATGCTGGAAACCCTTCAGTAAGCTAATCAATGTTTCCATATGTACCCACCATATTTTCTGGTCCCATTCCAGCTGTTGTGGTGCATGGCCTTTGATGTCGAGAAAATAAAATATGCCACCGTATTTTTTATCCCAGGCGTATTCCAGCGTGCGCAGGGTTATAGCAGTCGCTTTCTGCATCAGTGTATCATTTTTCAGTCTGGCAGCAAGATCCATGATAAACCACATCGATTCGATGGCATGCCCCGGGTTAAGCAGGCGGCCTTCAAAGGAATCGGAAAACCGGCCATCGGGTGTTACATTTTCCAGTATCAGTCCTTCATCAGGCTGATAAAATACATCCATAACAGTTGAAATACCTTCCTCTATAATACGTGTTACCATGCCGGGATCGAGTATCGGCTCCATTTCCAGTACCAGGTTGCAAAGGATCATGGGTAAAGAAAAGCTTTGCAGGGGCCTGGTGCCGGGATAAAGCTTGCTGTAGCGGCCTTTGGGGTTGTCTTTGCGGGAAAGGATCTGGTGGAATGTGGCAACGGCCACTTCGCGGTATACCTCGTCCTGTGTAGCGGTGTACAGCTGGCTAAAAGCCATTGCCGCAAAACAATCAGAAAAAATATTGTAAGGCTGCACCAGCGGACTGCCTTCGCGGGTAAGGGAAAAATACCAGTTGCCTTCCAGGTCGCGGCCATGCTTCAGCAGGAAAGTAGCACCAAGAACAGCCATATTCAGCCATTCTCTTTTTTGTTCTACTTTATTGTAAAGCATGGCGAACGTCCATACTTCGCGGCATTGCAGCCATATAAACTTATCTGTATCATACACATCGCCTGTGTTGCCGAGACAGGTATAATAACCGCCCATTTCTTTATCCGGTGAATATCGCAGCCAGAAGGGGATAACATCCTGTAAAAGGTTGTGCTGGTAAATACTGGCGTATGCTGAAAAATCTGCAGAAGGGTTTCTCATAGTCATTTATTGATTAAACTGGTTATACTGGCTTGAATGTAACAGGCTGTCCAGGCTGATGGCCGCACCCTGCTGCTGTTTGCTTTTTTCGGCAGCTTCCATGAACGCAACTATTTCCAGCGTTTCTGCAGCAGGTACAGGAGCTATGCCTGTTTTAAAAAAGCGTGCCAGCTGAACAACCAAAGGCCGGTAACCTTCCCAGGGGCCTATAGGGGCAATACCCTTGGTGCCAAAAGCAGTGCCGCCAAAATCTCCTGCCCCGGTTCGTATACCCCTGAATGTGCCGATGCGGTTATCTTTCCAGGTACCTACCACCATATCGGTATCTGCTGTATAAAAACGCGAAACTGTTTTGCAGCCTGTGCCCATTACGGTGAAAAGCGCTTCCACACCATGCACACCATACCAGAAAAGATCGGGATGGGTGGGCTCGATATAAGCCGGGCTATAAGTATCTGCTCCTGTAAGCTTGCCTATTTTTCCTGCAGCGATCTCCTGGGCGCTGTTCATGAAGCGCAGTGAAGAGGCCGAAAACACCGGTGTGTTGTAATGCCTTGCTGCATCAAACACAGCGATGGCATCAGCCAGTGAGGCTGCTATGGGCTTATCCACAAACAATGGCTTACGTGCTTTCAATACCGGCAAAGCCTGCTCCAGGTGCAGCCTGCCATCATTGGTCTCCAGCAGTACGGCATCTACTTTTGTAAGCAGCTCACTGATAGAATCAACAATGGTAACGCCCAGCGTTTTTATTTCACTGGTATAACCGGGTATGGCTTTAACGCTCGATGCAATATCCCTGCTTCCCTGCGGGTAGGCAGCCACTACACGAAACCCGGCCACATCTGCGGCAGCAGCAGGATCGTTCAGTATTTTAGTAAATGCCACGCTGTGTTCGGTATCGAGCCCTATAATACCCAGCCTGATTTCTCCTGCTGTGTAATTAGCCAGTGCAGGCAGGCTGAGTGCGATGCCTGCACCGGCAATGGCGGTGTTCTTTATAAAACTGCGACGATCGTGCTGCTGGCTCATGCGGATGGTTATTTTAAAGAAATGGTATTGTGTGTTCGTACCGATTCATCACAGGCAAAAGCGATCTGCAAACTGGCAATGGCATCCTGTACAGCATCTGTGAGGTCGAGGTTTTCCCTGATAGCGCGCAGGAAGAAAAGCTGCTCGCGGTTGCAGAGCTCCTGGTGATCGGGTTCATCAGAAAGATTGATCCAGGTATCCTGTTCTATAAACTGGTTCTCGCTGTTCAATGCTGCATGATGATGCCTTAATGATTCAGTTTTGGTATGGGCTTCCACCGAATCGGAATGCCCTGTACTGCCGGCTTCTTTTGCCACGATGGATACCGACCCTTTAGGGCCTACCACATCTTTTACAAAAAAAGCGGTCTCACTCATCATCGGGCCCCAGCCGGCTTCATACCAGCCGACAGAGCCGTCTTCAAAACGTATCTGCAACTGGCCATAATTATAATTGTCTCCGGGGATTTCCGTAGTAAGTCTTGCACCAATGGCATTTACTTGTACAGGTTTTGAGCGTGTCATCTGGCACATAACATCAATGTAGTGTACACCGCAATCGACAATAGGGCTAAGGCTTTTCATCAGGTTGCGGTGAACTGTCCACATGTTGCCTTGGCTTTGCTGGTTGAGGTTCATGCGCATCACCAGCGGTTTGCCCAGTGTTTGCGCCAGTTCAATAAAACGCTGCCAGGACGGATGATGACGCAGGATATAACCAACCACCAGTTTCTTTCCTGCTTTTTTTGCCGCCAGTGCCACACGTTCGGCGCCTTCCACCGAATCGGCCAGTGGTTTTTCAATAAATACATGGCAGCCTTTTTTCAGTGCCATTACAGCATAAGCCTCATGGGTATCGGGATAGGTGGATATACAAACAGCATCGGGCTGCGTAGTGTTCAAGGCTTCTTCCAGGTTGTTGAACAGGGGATATCCACCACCCAGTTTTTCGTTCAGCAGCGCTTTGCTTTTACCGGTGGAAACAATACCGCAGATCTCAAATCCGTCCAGTGTGTGGTAAGCAATGGCATGCGAGGTGCCCATATTGCCACAGCCTACTACCAGTACGCGCAATGGTTTTGTTGATTCAGCTACGTTCATGGTTAATCAAAATTTTAATCGTTTGTGTAAAGCCCGTTCCCCGCACTTGCAGCAGGTAGGGGCCTGTGATCAGTTTTCCGGGCAAATGTAGCTGATGTACTGTTCCGCCGTTCATCAACTGGAAGCTGTCTGTATACAAACAACGGCCTTCCATATTGAAGAGACTGGCAATTGCCCTGCCGGCATGGCTGTTGCTGATGCTGAGCCTGATCTCTCCGCTGGTAGGGTTGGGAAAAGCATTGATATTAACTGTGGTTGTTTTATGGTGCCCTGCTGATCCATTGGGCGCAGGGCCGCCTGTTACACTGTTGTAATAGGCCAGGTAATCGTTGTAGAGCGAATCAGAACCGGGATAACCATCACCGGGTACTTCGGTGGCAAAGTTCACCCAGCTGAAAGCGGACAGCTCGCTGGTAATGGCGCCCGCATTGGCCAGTTGTCTTTTTATCCTGGTTATTTTGGGCACACCTGCAAGGCCTGTGGTATCTGCGCCCTGGCAATCGTATGGGTCGAAGGTTTCTGCTACCACACCAAATGCAGTCTGGTGGCTGGTTACAGCCGTTTTAATACCGGGCAGGTACTGGGGTATATCAATACCTACGCGGTGGCTGCCTATTCCAATACCATCCTGCATATACATCAGGTCCAGTTTTTTACCGCCTGCATTCAGTGTGTCGAACAGGCTGCTGTACCAGGCGGCCAGCAGATCAGCAGGCAGGGTTCCGTAAAAAAAAGGTGCCGTGCTCACCGGGTGTGTTGTCGCCGTGTCGGTGCTTTTAATATAGGTACAAACTTTTTTCAGGTGATTGGCCAGTAAGTTCCTGGCTGTATTTGATTCCCAATACAGCTCATTGAATTCCTGTGGCAGGTACCAGCCACCGAATGCCGGACTGTTTTTGAACAGGCCGTTGATTTCATTAATGGTTTGCTGCTGGTGAGTGTAAATGGTGTCGTAAAAAGAAGGTGTTCCGTAAGCCGCGGTTTTATAATACCAGTAATCATGATCCAGGCTCAGCCCGAACACTATTTTAAACTGCTGGTTGACACAGGCCGTAACAATATTGTTGATAGTGGCATAGCTGGCATTGATCCACGATGCGCTTGCGGGCTGGTAATAAGAAACACCCCATTGATTGGATTGATTGGTATTATAAATGATCTGGCTGAACTGGACGATCATTTTACTCAGCCCGATATTCTTCATTTTGAGAATTTCATTTTCCCACTGCGCTACTGACCAGCTTAACCAATCATTGCGTACATGCAACGGAAGAATAATGCTCTTCAGCAGGTTATTGCCCGGCTGCGGAACAGTGGCATAGGTTTCCCAGCGCAGGTTGTCGATGTTAAAAGAACTGCTCTGGCTGGCCTGTGTTTGGTTGAACACTTCCAGCCGTATATAACCAATGCGGTTAAGGTCCAGTTTATTATCGCCGCCATTGGGATATAGCAGGTTGAGCTGCGAAAAAGGAACAAACAGTTTTGTCCACTGTGTACTGCCCAATATGGTATCGTTATAGCAATCGTAAATTTCATTGGGTGCAGAATAGTAGGAACCGTTCAGGTTATTGTCTTCAAACAGCACTATCCTCAACCTGTCATGATTGCCGCTGGTACCTTTTATCCAGAAAGAAATACCTGCAGGCAGGTAAGAAAAATCTTTCGGATGATAGGGATAGGGTTTGTCGATCACGATAGAACTGTTGAGCGCATGCATGGTATAGCTGACCTTATGACTGGCGGCACCTTCTACTTTATTAATGGTGTCGAGCACTACCACCGGCTGGTCAGCCTGCCCGGCATTGCTGTTGTAGAGCAGGTTATCGCTGGTCCAGCAATTGGCTTCCCCTGTGCCTACATGGTTAAAGGATTCCAGTTGCTTAGACAGGTATTGGGCCTTTGCTGCGCTGATCGTGCAGCAGGCAAACAGTAACAGGGATAAACGGTTGTTCATATTGAAGGATATTTAATTGTGATCAATACCCCGGATTCTGGGTGATAGATCCGCCAGACAGGTCAATTTCTGTTTGCGGAATAGGGAAGAGAAAGCGGCCGCCTGCAGGTTCTTTGAAAGCAGATCCTCTTCCATTGGCATAAGGCTGGCTGGCGAAACTGTGCATGGTAGATACATAGGTACGCCACCTGATCAGGTCATACAGCCGCTGGTATTCCATACCCAGTTCAACACGGCGTTCATGACGCAGTGCCTTGCGCAGGTCATCACCGGGATGTACATCGGGGATGCTGGCAGCAGCTATTGTCCGTACGCGATGCACTGCTTCTGCATCGGTACGTGACGACTGGTTGGCCCTGTGCCTTACCTGGTTGATATAAGCAGCCACTTCCTGCTTGTCGCCACCTGATTCATTCAAGGCTTCTGCATACATCAGCAAAACATCAGCATAACGGATCAGGTAAAATGTCCATGGATTACCCGGCCATCCCCAGCTGGAGCCGCGGCGGGCATCGGTATAAAAAACCTTTCTTCCAAAATAGCCCGAGCCTGCGCCGGTGGTAAAATCCAGCACATCGGTACCGCCATTGGTTTTGGGAAAAACATCACCCTGGTCAACCACGGTGAACAGCAGCCGCGGATCGCCCGGTTCAAACTCGTTAACGAGGCTTTGTGTGGGACAATCAAAACCATAACCGGCAACAGAACGTGGGTTGGTATACAGGGGCACAAAGCTGCCTGTGGCACCCAGGGCATTGTTCACATCATAATGAACAGCGAATACATTTTCTGCTTCCAGGTAGCCATTGGGCAGAAATAAGTTCTGGTAATTGGCAGCGAGTGAAAAACTGTTGGCATCGATCACTTTTTTAGCTGCATCCCTGGCTTTCGCATACAGGCTGTTGTCGCCGGCTGCATAAAAAAGGTATACCCTGGCCAGCATGGCCCAGGCTGCTTCTTTGGTAACACGGCCCAGTTCGGCTGCGGGCAGGTCTTTTCTGGCGGGCAGCTCCGGTGCATTGGCACAGGCTGAAAATTCATCGGTAATAAATTTAAACAGATCCTGCTCTGAAGCCCTGGGCAGTTTATTGCGATCGTTGAGTGTAGGCGTTTTGGTAAGCAGGGGAACACCACCGAATACACGCACCAGGTCGAAATAAAAATAAGCACGCAGAAAACGGATCTCGGCGATATAGCGGTTCTTGACGGCATCGGGAACAGGTGCACCATTATTATCGACCAGTGCTGCTTTGGGTAAATTGTCGAGACCGGTATTGCAGTTGCCGATAGCACTGTAACAGGATTGCCAAAGATTAGACAGTGTTTCGTTTGATGACAATGCGCGGCCATAAGCCAGGTCGGCAACAAAAGGCCGGTCACCTGCATCAGAGCCGCCTTTTTCACTTTCATCAGTGGCCATATTGCCCAGCTCAACCTGTGCGGCCTGGTAATTCCAGAAATTATTAAAACCCATATAACAGTTCACCACTGTTTTAAAACCGGCATTGCGGGAAGAATAAAAATTGTCTTCATTCTGCCCACCCAGCGGCGGCCTGTCTAAATAATCTTTCGAGCAGGAAGCAAATACAAGAACCGGTATTATGATTGCGAATATTTTTTGCATGGCAGTTAATTTTAACAGCTTATAATTTTACGTTCACACCCAGCATATACATACGCGCTTGCGGATAAAATCCCTGGTCTATCCCCATCAGTTTACCATCGCTGTTGCCCATTTCAGGGTCGAGGCCCGAGTATTTGGTGATGGTGAACAGGTTTTGTGCCGCGATGTAAAAACGCATCTGCGGAATGCGTGCTTTCTTCAGCCATTGTTCAGGAAAGTTGTAACCTATCTGCAGGTTTTTTAAACGCAGGTAAGAGCCACTTTCCACGAAATGACTGGACACATTGGTATTGAGGCCTGCATTCTGTGATATTTTATAATACGTATTGGAAGTGCCCGGGCCGTTCCATGCTTTTTGCAGAAAGCCTTCCGGTGCGTTGTAATAACCAGTGCCTGCTTCGGTATCGTAACGTAGGATATTCATTACATCGTTACCCTGTGAGCCCTGGAAAAATGCACTCAGGTCAAACCGTTTATAAGCCAGGTTCAGCGTGAGGCCATAAATAAAATCGGGCCAGGGATTGCCGATCATTGTACGGTCTGCAGCATTCAGCACACCATCGGGGCCGGGTGTGATATTGCCTTTGGCATCTATGCTGTTGATGTCTTTAAAGCGGAGATCGCCGGGGGTAGACAAACCTTTCTGCGGGCTCTTGTCCACATCAGCCTGTGTTTGGAAAATGCCATCTGCCACATAACCGAAATAATAACCCACCGGCTTGCCTTCTTCTGTTTTAGTGATCACTTCGCCCAGGTGTGCAGTGGCATATACCGGCTGGCCACCGCCGAGTGACAGCACTTTATTTCTGAAGGTAGAGATATTGGCTGTAACGCTCAGCTGCAGTTTGCCGATATTGTTGTTATGCGTTAGGGCCAGTTCCCAGCCTTTGTTGATCATGCTGCCTGCATTAGACCAGGGTGCATTGGGATAGCCGAGTGTAGAAGGTAAGGGCACTACCAGCAACATATTGTTGATCTTTTTAGAGAAATAATCCACTGTTATATTCAGCTTTCCTTTTAACAGGGAAACATCGAGGCCAATATCTGCCTGTTTGGAAGTTTCCCATTTAAGGTCTTCATTGCCTACAGATAAACGGCCGCCACCCATATTAGGCGTGCTTCCATTGCCCAGGAAAAAATAGCCTGTTGTACCATATGTGGAGAGATAAGCGCCGCTGCCAATGTTCTGGTTGCCAATTAAACCATAGCTGGCCCGTAGCTTGGCATCATCCAGCCATCCGGCTGTTGCATTCCTGATAAACGATTCTTGTGAAAGCCGCCATGCTGCTGAAACAGAAGGAAACGTTCCCCAGCGCCGGGTTTTGAAAAAATTAGAACTGCCATCGCGGCGGATATTGCCGGTAAGAATATATTTATTGTCGAACACATAATTGATGCGGCCGAAATAAGAATTGAGCGCGCTGGAATAAGTATAGCCTGTTGCCGTGGGGTTCAGCGTGCCCGCATTGATGATTTGCATATTGGGCGTATTATCAAGCGTGCCTTGTTTGGATGCACCATTGATAACGCCTTTGGTAAGCTCAGCCGACCATCCACCCAACAGGGTGAGATGGTGTTTGCCCCAATGCTCATCGTAGGTAAGCGTGTTTGTCCACACAAAATAATTGGCGTAGCTATTGCTGTTGCCCACCGTACTCAATGCCTGCTGATCGTATACAGATAGAAAATAAGCGGGCGTGAATGTTTGTGATATGGCCCCGGTGATGTCCACCCCGAAATCGCTGCGGAAATTAAGCGGGTTGGCCAGCTTAACATCCAGCGAAGCGCCACCTTTCAATCCCAGTCCCGACCATTTGTTCTGCTTCATCCGCTGGATCTGCGCAACAGGGTTGGGTTTGTTAGAGTACAATACGCCTGCATATTGTGAAAAAGGATTATCAGCTTCATAGCCTGTCATCAACCTGGAATAAAAGGAGGGTATATTCGTCAGGCTGGTGCGATAAACAGGAGTGATCGGGTCTGCTGTCATGGCACTGAAGATGGTGCCGGAATAAGGATTGTTTTCATCCACATTCCTGCGTTTCTCATATACCAGGTTGAAATTGGTGGAGAATTTTATGCGCGGATTGATTTTGATGCCGATATTGTTGTGCCAGGCAATACGGTTATAATCAGATCCCGCAATCAAACCTTCCTGTTTCATGTACCCGATAGACGAAGCAAAAGCCAGTTTTTTACTGCCGCCTGTGAGGCCGATATTGTAGCTCTGTGTAAGTGCATGGTTGTTGGTAATTTGTTTCCACCAGTCGGTACCATTGCGGCTGCCTGTATTAGCCTGTACAAAATTGAGTACAGAATCGATCCCTGACTGCGTAGTGAGCTCCTGCGGGAGACTGCCACCGGCAGCTTTGGCTGCTCTTACTTTGTATTCGATGAATGCTGCGGCATCCAGCATATGCGGGCGCTTCCAGGCCTGCTGTACGCCGGTATACGTGTCGAATGTTACATGAATATCTTCATTGTCGTTACCTTTTTTAGTAGTGATCATTACCACACCATTCGATGCCCTGGCTCCATAGATCGCTGCGGCCGATGCATCTTTCAGCACATCCATAGAAGCAATATCGTTGGGGTTCAGCCAGCTCACGCTGCTTTGCGGCAATCCATCCACCACATACAACGGATCGCTGGAGCCGTTAATAGAACCAATACCCCTGATGCGAACCACACCCAGTGAGCCGGGGCTGCCGCTGCTCTGGGTGATCAGTACACCTGCCACTTTACCCTGTAATGCTTCCTGCGCACTGCGAACAGGCAGGTTGCGCAGGTCTTTGCTGCTCACCGAGCCGATGGCACCTGTTACATCCACCCGTTTTTGTGTGCCATAACCAATCACCACCACATCATCCAGTTTACCTGAAACAGGTTTGAGTGAAACGGACAATGCTGTGCTTCCGTCTGCAGCAATTTCTTCCGGCTGAAAGCCAACTGCTGTAAAAACAAGGGTACCGGTGCCTGTTGTTAACCGGAGGGTGAATGCACCATTTTCGTTGGTGACAGTTGTGTTGCCCGTTCCTTTTAGTGTAACGGTAACACCTGCCAGGGCTTGTGCTTTATCGTCTGTCACTTTGCCCTGAACCAGGGATGTTTGCTGGGCCTTTGCAATAAATGCAGCCAGCAGAAAGGTAAGGCATGCAATTACTTTAACACCAGGGGGAGCGATCTGGGTGAAGGAAGGCATGTTCATAAGCGGTGGTTTTAGTTTTGGAATGGGCGGATTATAGAATTAACCGGCTGCAACCAAACTGGAATGAAAGTGGAACAGACGGGTTTTCCCGAGGAATGATGGGATGGCGATACCCTGTACTGCCATCCCACGGAAACCGGCTTGCTCAAACAATCGTTACAGTCTTGTAAACGGTTAATCAACCTTAGACTAACAGGTTACTAATTTAGAAATAAATTCTTCAATTAATTATAAATTAATAAATAATTTTTTTAATTATTGTGAATATTGAATATAATTTTACAATTATGAATGAGTTATGTAAAATATATTTATAAATAAAACAATGAATAACCGGTTTTTCGCAAATAGTTATTTTTACTTTACCACGATCTATTGCACGAAATGAGTAATTACAATACAATTCTTTCTGACCTGAACGGGGAAGCGGTTACGGGGGTGGCGTATAAGAACCTGCAACTGAAAAAGCAGATACTGGTATACATGGCTAACCAGGGGAACACCACGCTGGCAGACCTGAGCAAGGAATTAAGTGTGAGCACGCCCAAGATCAACGAGCTGATCATAGAACTGATCAAAGACGGGCTGATCAGGGATTATGGCAAAACCGCGGCGGGTGTGGGCCGCAGACCCAACTTGTATGGGCTGGAGCCTGAATCATTCTTTTTTGTAGGCATAGAAGTAAAGCAGTCTTATGTGAACATAGGGCTGATGGATTTTCAGAAAAAACTGGTTAAAATAACCGATAAAATCAGTTATGAACTGGCCAATACGCCAGCTTCGCTTGATCAGCTTTGCAATATCATTACACATTTTATCAGCAACCAATCGATCCACCGCGAAAAAATACTGGGCATTGGAATCAATCTTTCCGGCAGGGTGAACCATAGAACGGGGTATAGCTACAGCTATTTCAATTTTAATGAAGACCCGCTGAGCACGGTGATAGAAAAAAAAATAGGCATTCATACTTACCTCGAAAACGATTCACGTGCCATGGCTTACGGGGAATTTTGCAGCGGTGCTGTGAATGGAGAAAAAAATATACTCTTCATCAATATCGATTATGGTATAGGCCTGGGCATGCAGCTGAATGGGCAACTGTATTATGGCAAATCGGGTTTTGCGGGGGAGTTTGGTCATATCCCGGTATTCGATAACGAGATCATTTGTCATTGCGGTAAAAAAGGATGCCTGGAAACAGAGGCTTCCGGTAAAGCGCTTACACAGGCTTTTGTACAGCAACTGGAATCAGGTGCCAGCAGTATTGTTACCAAGAAACATGCACGCTTCAGCGATATCCGTTTAGATGATATTATAGAAGCCGCCAACAACGACGATACCCTGTCGATTGAACTGATTGCCCAAACCGGTGAAAAGCTGGGCAAGGGCATTGCAACACTGATCAACCTGTACAATCCGGAGCTGATCATACTCGGGGGCAGCTTATCGCTGACAGGAGACTACATACTGCTGCCCGTAAAAAGTGCTGTTAATAAATATTCACTGAGTATTGTAAACAACGATACACAGCTGAAGCTGTCGGTGTTGGGTGCGCAGGCCGGTGTAATAGGCGCCTGCCTGCTGGTACGTAACAGGCTGTTATCGCTGGTGTAAATTTTTTTGCAAAGGGCTGTGTAAAACAGGCCGTTTATTTTGGCGGCAGTTGAAGATATTCGCGCAGCTTGGCATAAAATTCAATAGGGTTGAAGGGTTTGGATATATAATCATTCATACCTGCATTCAATACTTTTTCCCTGATCTCAGACAAAGCAGATGCAGTGAGTGCAATAATGGGTATGCTGCGGAAACGCTCGCCGGGCAGGGCACGGATGGCGCGGCTGGACGTGTACCCGTCTATTTCAGGCATCTGCAGATCCATCAATATAAGATCGTATTGATCTTGCTGTACTTTTTCCACGGCCTCGGCACCAGTGCTGGCATAGCCAATTTCCAGTCCCCATTTTTTCATGAACTTACTTGCCACCACTGCATTGATCCTGTTGTCTTCTACCAGCAATACCCGGTATCCTGCCAGGCTTTCAAAATTAAGTACGGGGCCCTTATAAACCGGGGAGCTTGTTGCAGTGGCTGTTTTCAGCGCGAGACGGAAAGAGAAAACCGACCCTTTACCAGGCGCTGTTTTAATACGGATGTCTGCATCCATTAAACGCAGCAGTTGCCGGGTAATGGCCAGTCCCAGGCCTGTACCGCCAAATATGCGTGTAGTATCGGCGCTGGCCTGTGTAAAGCTTTCAAAAATATGTTCCTTTAGCAAAGGGTCGATGCCGATGCCGGTATCTGTTACCGAAAAATCGATGGTGGCATATTCAGTAGTGGTATTGTACAATGTAAGATCAACGATAACAGCGCCGTTCTCTGTAAACTTGATGGCATTGCTGATCAGGTTATTCAGTACCTGTGAAATCCGTACCGGGTCGCCATTTACCACGGCGGGCAGGTCGGCATCCATCTTCACTTTGAACAGCAGGTTTTTTTCTTCGGCCTTGGACTGGTGTGCCTGCTTGATATTGCTGAGCAGTTCTGAAAGATTGAAGTCTATATGCTCCAATGCAATTTTACCCGATTCTATCTTGCTGTAATCCAGTATATCATTGATAAGGCTGAGCAGGTATTCGCTGGAGAATTTTAATACAGAAAGATTTTCCTCCTGTTCGGGCCGGGGATTTTCCTGCAGCAGTAAATGTGTCATGCCGATCACTGCATTGAGTGGTGTTCTGATCTCATGGCTCATATTGGAAAGGAACTGCTGTTTAGCCAATGCCGCCGCCTCGGCAGCCTGCCTGGCCCTTACCAGTTCGGCTTCGGCTAACTTGCGATCGGTAATATCCATCACTGCGCCTTTCACCCGAACGGTTTTGCCGGCAACCACCACCGGTATGCCAATGCTCCTGAACCATTTATGGGAGCCTTTGGGCTGTAGTTCAAGATCGTAGGGCAGCTGCTGTTCGATAGCGTTTTTCATACCGGCTTTTATCCGTTCAGCGCCGGGTGGTTCGTACATATCTGCAGCCTCCTGCAGGGTGGAAGTTTCTTCTGTTATGCCCAGCAGCAGTTTCATGTGACGGGTGCGGTATACTTTGTTGTTGACAACATCATAATCCCAGCCGCCTGTTTTGCTGATCTCTTCGCTGGTGTCCAGTAGTTCAATTGCGCGTTCCAGCTCCTGCTGCAATTTTACCAGCTCCAACCCGGCTTCTTTTTGTTGTGTAATATCGAGTGCAAAACCAATTACACCACCTGTATGATAAGGGTCGGCAAATATATTGCTCTGGAAATACAGGTTTTTATCCGGTATTGTGAGTTGCGTGATAAACTGCGAAACACCGCCCCGCATAGCATTGCGTACCTGATCGGCTTCTGTGGGAAAAAGTTCAAACACACTTTGACCCACTACCTCGTTGTCGCTGAGGCCAAGGGTTTTTAAACCCTGTCCCAATGCAAGCGTGAACACTCCTTCTTTATTGATCTCATAAATAATTACAGGCAGGTTGGCCAGTAATCCATTGAGCAGGTGTGTTTTTTTCTCTTTGTCTTTCTCTGCCTGTTTCATCCCGGTGATATCCAGTGCCAGGCCGATAACCGTGCCAGGCGTGGTTTCATCAGCGAACAGGCTATTCTGAAAATAAAGTTCCTGGCCAGGCAGGGCGCCTTCGCTGATAAACTGTACCATTTCGCCGGCGCGGGCCTGTGTACAATGGCTGGCAGCAGCAGGCATCACAGCCGATACAGGCATGCCTGCCAGCTGGTTGTTTGTAATGTCCAGTGTTTTTAGTCCTGCACCGGTAGCAAGTGTGATGATGTTCTGGCTGTTCACTTTATACAAAATAATGGGCAGGTTATTCTGCAGGCTGTTCAGCAACCGGTTCTTTTCTTCATTGTCTTTTTGCAGGCGTATTTTTTCTGATACATCCTGGCAAAAAACCGTCATACCGGTTACCCTTCCCTGCGGGTCAAATACAGGGTTGCAGGTGAAACTGAAAGTAGCCCGGTATAAACCGGGTTCTCCGAATTCTTCGATGGATTCAACTGTTTTGCCCGACATCACTTCATGGTAAATCGCCAGTATTTTTTCTTTATCCTCGTCTCCTGTAATATCCAGGTAATTGTCGCCCACCTTCAGCATAATGCCCTGACCCTGCAAAACAGCCTGCTGGTGCGCTTTATTGAAACTGGTATAATTGAGGTGCTCATCAAAAGAAAAAATGCTGGCACTGGTGCTTTCCAGCACCGATTGCAGGATATTCATTTCGCCCAGCAATTGTTCTTTTGCCAGAACGCTTTCTGTGGTATCTGTCAAGGAACCCCAGTATCCCGTTAGGATGCCATTTTCGGTAATAGGCGCCAGGCTGATGCTGACCCAGCGGATGTTGCCTTCCGCGGTGTTCAGCGACCATTCAGTGTTGAAGACGCTGGTAGGGGATAATAGTTGCCCGGACTGTAACGGGAAAGGAAATGGCCAGTCCTTGCCGGCAAGCTGTGCTGTACTGTAACACAAAATCTGTTCTGCTTTCCGGTTCAGGTAAACATACCTGGCCTGCGGGTCGAGCAGGAAGATGCCCGCGGGTAAAACATCATAAAGTGCATTGAGCGCTGTGTCGCTGTTTATTTTTGGGATATACTTGCTTTTTATAGTTGGATAGATACAAATTACGGAAAAAAATATGGAGGAATACCGCTATGTGCCGATAATTTGTCTGCATTACGGTTAGTAAGGCAAGCAGCCCCGTTTACAGGAGCGGGATAAATAAAAAGACCCTGCATATAGCTATTGCATAGCCCTTTTATATATGAATAACGGGAAGCCGGGCCTTTTTTATTTTCAGTAACCGGTAAAAAGTACCATAGCAGCCATAAATAGTGCCAACTGCTTCTTTAGCCCCTGTTTACCTTTGTGTAAGAAAAAAGGATGGGCATCATGCCATCCATAACTGATTAAAATTTGCATTATGGAAACGCTTATTCAACACAAACAGTATGGGATAGGCCGGCTGCTGCTGTGCAAATGCCCGCGCTGCCGGCAGGGCGATATGTTCAAAGAAAAAAATCCCTATAAACTGAACAGTTTTATGCAGATGAATGAGGCCTGTGAAGTTTGCGGACAGCCATTTGACATAGAAGTAGGCTTTTATTACGGCTCCAGTTATTTCAGCTATGCCATATCTGTGGCATTGAGCGCAGCCAGCTTTGTTGCCTGGTGGTTTACCATCGGTTTTTCTTTAGAGGACAACCGTATTTTTTACTGGCTTGCTTTTAATGCTTTTTTATTGCTGGCACTGCAACCGGTGCTGATGCGTTTTGCCAGAACCTGCTGGCTGGCACTTTTTGTACGCTACGATAAAAACTGGGCACTTCATCCCGCTAAAAAAACGGAAAGACAGAATGAACAGATGAAGAATGCCTGGTGATCCTGTTAGGGACTAATAATAATAACCGGTCTTATCCTGCTTTAATACGAATGAAAGCAGGTAGGGCCGGTTCTCTTTTTAGATAGCAACCAGGCGCCTGCCTGCCCCGGTGCTGCAGGGGTTGGTATAGTGAAAATATTTTTTTGAAAATAAGACCGATCGGTTTAATTTTATATCGCGGCTGAAACAAACTGTCCGCCGTATCAGGGTATGACTAAAGCAGAAAGAACAAGGCAGTTTATTATCGAGCAATCTGCACCGCTTTTTAATAAAAAAGGCATTGCCGCAACTTCTATCACCGATATTATGTCGGCTACCAGTTTAGCCAAAGGAGGTATCTATGGCAATTTTACCAGCAAGGAAGAAATATCGGTAGAAGCGTTCGATTACATGATCAACCTTGTGCTGGCAAAACTGGAACAGATTGCAGCCAAAGAAACCAGCGTTGCAGGTAAGCTGAATGCACTTCTTGAATTTTACAGGGTTTACCCGCTTAAACCCGTGATGGGTGGTGGTTGCCCCATCCTGAATTTTGGCACTGAAGCCGATGATACCAATCCCCCGATAAAACGAAGAGTGAATGAAGTGGTGCTCCAGATGCAGCAGTCTATTGAAAAGCTGGTAAAAAAAGGCATACGGCACGGTGAGTTCAAGCCTGATTGGGATGCCCGTGCTTTTGCCATAAAAATGTTCGCTATGCTGGAAGGGGGTATACTGATCAGCCGGCTGCAGAACAATAACGAACAAATGAGTATACTGGTCGACCTGCTGAAACAGGAGGTCGCAGCCAATCAAATAACCTGATATGCAAACCAAAGTACTTCCATTGTCACTGAAAGCCTCGGCCTGGCTGCTTTCCGGCCTGGGTAAGCCCTTTCCGGGGCTTACTGCCAGGCTTTTTCTGCGCATGTACAGCACACCGCCTAAAAGAAAAATACGCGATTCGCAACAGGCAGTAAAACAAAAAGCCGCTGTCTCTTCCATACAACTGACCAGCTACCCGTTTAATCCTGCACCGATTGATATTGTCGCTTACCGATGGGGCAGCCCTGGTAAAAAAGTGTTGATAGTACACGGCTGGGGTGATACCTGCCTGAGCTTTGGCGCACTGATAGAACAACTGGTGGCAGCGGGTTATGAAGTAGTGGCCTATGATGCACCGGCACATGGCGCATCGGCAGGTAAACGTACCAATCTGATCCAGTGGCTGCATGTGCTGGCACAGGTGATGCGGCTGGAAAAAGAAGTGTATGCTATCGTGGCCCATTCTGTTGGTGCGCTTACTGCTGCACTTACCCTTGCAAGAGAAGAACAGATGTCGGTAGCAAGACTGGTACTGGCGGCACCTTCGCTTTCCGCACCGGCATTTTTCCAGGAAACCTTCGATCTTTTCGGCATCCGCAATAAAGTGCTGAGCAAGGCTTATGGGCTGATCAGAACCAATTTGAAAGAAGACCTTAGTGCACTCGACCTTCACCGGTATATCGGCCGCATCCATGCCGACCGGATATTGCTGGTGTATGATGAACAGGACCAACTGATAAAGTACGCCGATATTGAATCCTATCTCGCAGCTTATCCTTCCATACAAGGCTGCAGGATCAAAGGCGATGGGCATTTCCGTATACTGAAAACACCAAAGGTGATTGATCAAGTGCTTACCTATCTTTCCTGAATACCTCTTTAAACCAGGCGGCTGCGTTAACGGTGGTTTTTATAGCTGCAAGCTGATAGCGTTGAGCTGCGAGGGATTTATCTCGCGGAATACGCGGAAAACGCAGAATGGAAGGCTTTTTTTATTCCTGCCTGGTAGCTGTAAGCTCATTGCTTGCCGCTTTTTCTTTTCCGCGTTTTCCGCAACACCAAAGGTGATTGATCAAGTGCTTGCTCATCTTTCCTGAATACCTCTTTAAACCGGGCGGCCGTTAACCGGTGGTTTTTATGGCTGCAAACTGATAGCGTTGAGTTGCGAGGGATCTATCTCGCGGAATGCGCGAAAGACGCAGAATGGGAAGTTTTTTCATTCCCCTCTAGTAGCTGTAAGTTCATCGCTTGCAGCTTCTTCTTTTCCGCGTTTTCCGCGCATTCCGCGAGCGGCCTCTTTGGCTTACCGCTCGCAGGTTTTTTGTTTATTCAGGGGCGTGCATTTTTATTTCGGCAAAAGAACGAAGCATAATACATTAAAAAAAATGTTTAGATTTACTCTATAGTCCTTTAAATAAATACTTATGACTACCACTTTCAGAACGGAGCATGATTTTCTCGGAGAGAAACAGGTTCCGGACGATGCTTACTATGGAGTTCAAACACTGCGCGCCAAAGAAAATTTCGACATCACAGGTATTCCACTCAGTAAAGAACCCTTGTTTATTAAGGCTTTCGGTTATGTAAAAAAAGCAGCCGCCATCACCAACAATGAACTGGGTGTGCTGGATGCAACCATCCGCGATGCTATTATATATGGTTGTGATAAGCTGATAGCCGGGGAATACCTTGACCAGTTTCCCAGCGATCTTATCCAGGGCGGTGCAGGTACTTCCTGCAATATGAATGTGAATGAAGTGATTGCCAATCTGGGCCTTGAGCATATGGGGCATCATAAGGGCGAATACAAATACCTGCATCCGAATAACCATGTCAATTGCTCACAAAGCACCAATGATGCATATCCTACTGCATTTCGCCTGGCGCTTTTTTTAAAGATCAATGAATTTATTGAAGCGCTTGAGCAGCTGGGGCAGAGTTTTTTTGCCAAGGGAACTGCGTTTAAAGATATACTGAAAATGGGCCGTACGCAACTGCAGGATGCAGTACCTATGACACTGGGACAGGAGTTTCATGCTTTTGCCACCACCATTGGTGAAGATGTGCAGCGTATGCGTGAAGCACAGCAATTGCTTACTGAAGTGAACATGGGCGCTACTGCTATTGGTACCGGTGTAAATGCGCCGGAAGGTTATGCTGTCCGCTGTGTGGCGCAGCTGGCCCAACTCAGCGGCGTGCCGCTTAAACTGGCTACTGACCTGATAGAGGCCACTTATGATACCGGCGCTTATGTGCAACTGAGTGGTACACTTAAACGTTGTGCTGTTAAGCTGAGTAAGATTTGTAATGATCTCCGCTTACTCAGCAGCGGTCCGCGCTGTGGCCTGAACGAGATCAACCTGCCGCCCATGCAGCCGGGTTCATCTATTATGCCCGGTAAAGTAAACCCGGTGATACCCGAAGCCGTGAACCAGACCTGTTTTTATGTGATCGGTGCCGACCTCACTGTAACGCTTGCCGCAGAAGCCGGGCAGTTGCAGCTGAATGTAATGGAACCGGTTATCGGGTTTTCTTTGTTTACTTCTCTTGAATATATTACCAGGGCCTGCCATATGCTGCGTGAAAAATGTATTGTAGGCATTACCGCTAATGAAGCGCACCTGAAAGAAATGGTGATGAACAGTATTGGTATTGTTACACAGCTTAATCCCATTCTGGGTTACGAACAGTCGGCTGCTATTGCCAGGGAGGCGCTGCAAACAGGTAAATCGGTGCACAGCATTGCAGTGGAAGAACGGAAGCTGATCAGCCAGGAAAAATGGGATGAGATCTATTCGATAGAGAACCTGATCCATCCACGTTTTATCAACAGCTAGTAGTACAGCGATGAGCTGCCGGCTACCAGCTTTGACAAGGCAAGCACTCATTTATTACAGGCGCTCAGGGCTAACAGCTACCGGCTGGCAGCTTTCATGGCCATAACCTGGGTTAGCCATTCTTTACCATAAACCAGCTCTTATGAAGAAAGCCATAGCCCTATTGTTTACAGGGGCATTGTTGCTGCTTACTTCGGGGTTAACAGCGCAGCTGCCCCGGATCATTATCCTGGCCACAGGCGGCACTATTGCAGGGTCGGGTGCAGCCGCCGACCGGTCAGCGTATACCGCAGGCAAGCTGCCTGTGAAAGACTTGGTATCAGCTATTCCCGAAGTAACTAAAATAGCTGATATCAAAGGTGAGCAGATCTCTTCTGTCGGCAGCCAGGATATGAGTATCGCTGTGTGGCTGAAACTGAACCAGCGTATCAATGAAATATTCCGGAACAATGAAGCCGATGGCATCGTGATCACCCATGGTACCGATACACAGGAGGAAACCGCCTATTTTCTCAACCTCACAGTTCGTTATGATAAACCGGTAGTATTGACCGGTTCTATGCGGCCGGCCACTGCGATCAGTGCCGATGGCCCCAAGAATCTTTATGATGCTGTTACCGTAGCGGCCAGTTCTAAAAGTAATGGGAGGGGAGTGCTGGTTGTTTTCAATGAAAGCATTTTCGATGGCCGGGATGTGGTAAAAGGCAGCACCACCAAGGTGAACAGTTTTGTTGCACCCAATGTGGGTGCTATCGGGCAGGTGTACGATAGCAAAGTACAATATTATCTTTCCAGCATCCGTGCGGCCAATAAAAATACGCCGTTTGATATTAGCGGTGTTACCAGCCTGCCCCAGGTAGGTATTGCCTATGCTTATGCTGATGCAGACCCCCTGCCGGTGAATGCTTTTGTTGATGCCGGTTACAAGGGCATCGTGATTGCCGGTGTGGGCAACGGCAATTTCAGCAAAGCTTTTTATGATGCTGTTGACAGGGCGGTGAAAAAAGGTGTTATCGTGGTACGGTCCAGCAGGGTTGCCTCAGGCAGGGTAACACTTTATGATGAAATAGACGACAATAAACTGGGTACGCTTGTGTCTGATGATCTTAATCCGCAGAAGGCGCGCATCCTGTTGATGCTGGGACTGCTGAAGACAACAGATAAAAAACAACTGCAAGACTATTTCTTTAAATACTGATCGTTAAAAAACGGTTCTGCCATGATTTTTATCCAGCTGATTATTTTGTTGGGCATGATACTCGTGGGCGCACAAATGAAAGGCATTGGCCTTGGCGTTATGGGCATGCTCGGCCTTTTGATATTTATCGTTGTTTTCCATATGCGGCCCACCGATCCGCCACTTGATGTGATGCTGATTATCATGGCCATTGTAACAACAGGTGCCACGCTGCAGGCCGCGGGCGGACTGGATTACCTGGTAAGTGTGGCAGAGCGCGTCATCCGCCGTAATCCCGCACATATCACCTTTATTGCGCCACTTACCAGTTATGCGCTTTGTTTATTTGCCGGGACCTCGCATATCGTTTACAGCCTGCTGCCCATTATTGCCGAAGTGGCCACCAAGAAAAGGATACGGCCCGAGCGACCACTGAGCATTTCTGTTGTGGCCGCGCATGTGGCGCTTACCGGTAGCCCTATGAGCGCGGCAACGGCTGCATTGGCGGCGATACTTGCCTATCCCTCTGCTGCAGTGGATATCATGAAAATAGGTATACCCTGCGGTATTGTTGGCGTGCTGGCAGGTGCCCTCTCTGTATGGAAAAAAGGAAAAGAATTGAAAGATGATCCCGAGTTTTTAAAAAAAATGAAAGACCCTCAATTTGCCAGCACCATCGATGCAGAAACAGCCGGTAATAAAGCACAGGTGAAACCGGGAGCAAAAACAGCTGTGCTGATCTTCGGCATAGCCATCCTGGTCATTGTGCTTTGCGGTGCATTCCCCTCTATTGTTCCGCAGCTGGCGCCCGGTACGGCCGGACTGAGCATAAAAGCCAATGGAACGCTTACAATGGGTAGTATTATAGAGATCACCACGCTTTCAGCATCGGGTATTATGATGCTGGTTACAAAGACCAATACAGCAGATGTGGCCAGGGCCAGCCTGTTCACTGCAATGGCTGCTGCTGTTATTTCGGTATTTGGCGTGGTGTGGATGAGCTCTACATTTATGGCCCATAACCAGGAGCTGATCAAAACCACACTTGGTGGTATTGCCAAAGCCTATCCCTGGACTTTTACTTTCGCCGTGTTTATCATGGGTATGCTCATGTTCAGCCAGGCCGCCACTACCCGCACGATGATGCCACTGGGCCTTACACTTGGCATTTCCAGTCCGCACCTGATCGCTATGTTCCCGGCCGTTAATTCCGATTTTGTGCTGCCTGGTTATCCTACCCTGCTGGCTGCTATTAATTTTGACCGCACCGGCTCTACTAAAATCGGCAAGTATGTGATCAATCACAGCTTTATGCTTCCGGGTGTTGTTACCGTAGGTGTGGCTGTCGCACTCGGCTTTCTGCTTACACAGCTGCTGTTGTAAAAACACAAACGAACAGGCTATGAATAAACCGGGAAAACCATTGCTGCTGCTCGCCCTGGGCTTATCGGTCACAGCATTACTGCATGCACAACGGGAAATGCAGATAGATACTTCTATTTATCATACCCGCCCCATTATCCCGGCCCCTAAGGCCGAGCTGCTGAAGAATATTGATGTGATTGCCAATATGCAATACAATTTTCGCAATGAGTTCCAGGATGGGGTGTATAAAGACAGCCGGTTTAGCATGGACCAGTTCAGGCTGGAGATAAAAGGAAAAGTTTTTGATAAGGTCTATTTCCGGTTCCGCGACCGCTATACCCGTGCAACCGAACCACAATCGGTGGACAATATCAGCCATTCTGTTGACCTGGCTTATATACGGATCGATGCCAACCCGCAATGGGCTTTTTCATTCGGGAAGATGTGTGCCGACTGGGGCGGTTATGAATTTGATATGAACCCGATCGATATTTACCAGTATAATGATATTGTTGAATATGCAGATAATTTTCTCAGCGGTGCACAGATCACCTTTCAACCCGGTAAATCAAATGAATTCAACCTGCAGCTAACCAATGCGCGTACCCGCAGCTTCCAGGAGCTTTATGATACTATCCCGGGGATAACCCCGGCCAAATTCCCTTCGGCGATCACTGCCAACTGGCGCGGTGCTCTTTTTGATGGCAAGTTTACCACCATCTGGTCGTATAGTTTTTTTACTGATGCAGTTGGCAAGCATATGAATTATATCGCATTGGGCAACCAGTACCATATCAATAAAAAATGGATGCTTACTTACGATTTTAAATGGGATGATGAAGGGCTCGACAGGAAATTTATTGTCAGTGGTATTGTTCCTAAAACCATCAATCCCTATGCCGCGCAGAAAGTGCGCTATATAGAGCACTGGGCGAAAGTTGATTTCGGGTTTGCCCCACGGTGGCATGCTGCCATCATCGGTATGCTGAGCAATGCATATTGGAACGGCAATCCTGATGCTGCGGGCGACAAGCACCTGCGTAGTTCCTGGGGTTTTATCCCTTCTATAGAATATTTCCCGGTAAAACAACTGAACCTGAAATTCTTTGTCAACTATGTAGGGCGCTGGTACAACTATTCCGATTATGCCAAACGTGTTTTTGGATCAGCTAATGCGGTAACAGGCCGTATAAATTTCGGGTTCAGTACACCGCTGGTGATATTGTAAAAGAAGGTGTTTAAAAAAATATGCATGATCAACTGATCATCGCGCTGTATTTTTTCCGGTAATCGATTGGTGACAGGTCAGTATGTTTTTTGAAAATACGCCTGAAAGCATCTATGTCATTATAACCAATTTCATAAGTGATCTCACTGATGGTTTTACGGGCTGATTCAAGTTGTTTTTTTGTGTATTCCACTTTCACTCTTTGAATATATTCGGCTACAGAATTGCCCGTGCATTTTTTAAACCGCCGTTCAAATGTCCGGCGGCCCATATCGAATCTCGAACAGAGCTCATCCACAGAAAACAGGCTGGTAGGGTTGTTCTCTATAAACTCCTGTGCATCCAGAACCGGTTTGTCTGCATGTTTTTTCTGCCCCATAAAAATGGCGAACTGGTTTTGTGTTTTTCTTTCAATATCTATCTCGAACATTTTAGAAGCCAGTACCGCTATTTCACGGCCCAGGTGTTTTTCCATAATATACAACAGCAGGTTCAGGTACGAGTAGCCTCCACCGCAGGTGTAAATACCATGTTCATCGGTGATGATGGTATCGTTGATAACTTCCACGCGGGGAAACATGGTGGTGAAATCATTGCGTGCAGCCCAGTGTATGGCGCATTTTCTTCCATCAAGCAGGCCGGTGGCTGCCAGGAAAAATGAGCCCACGCATAAACTGGCTATCTCTGCACCGCGGTGGTGCTGGCTGATTATCCAGTCGCTATAAGGCCCGTTCTGCTGGCAGGTCTTTGAAAAATCACCACATATCAGGGGCACAATTACCAGGTCGGTCTTTGCTATTTTATCAATGGTGCTATTGGTGCTGATATGATAAAGCCCGTTGTTCAGGCTGGTGTTTTCCTTCAATCCAACTATTTCAACCGTATAAAAAGGCGGCTTGCCGCTGTATCGCAGAAAATCATTTACCCTGTTGAGTATCTGGTAACTGCTGTCAATGCAATTCATTGTTGCATCGCTGAGGGCTAGAATGGATACATGTTTCATTTGCTCAGGAATGTTTTTAAATGCTGGTACAACCGGGTGAGGTGAATAGCAGTACAAACCACCGGTTGCCACAAATGTATTGGACAGGCCTGTCGGAAACAACGGGTGAGATTGTCGCTTTTGCCATGAGCCTGTACACCGGCAGCTGTATAGCTTCGCTGTATAAAAACAGGATACGCGGTGCTATTGCACAAACCCTGGTTCAATTTATAAATAATTCAAACAATGTAAAATGAAAACAACTGAAATCATCATGATCCCAGTAACGGATCAGCAGAAAGCCAAAACTTTTTACCTTGACCTCGGGTTCCAGCTGATAGCAGAAGCCCCGTCCAAACATGGCGAAACCTGGATACAGCTGGGACTGCCCGGGCAAACCACCACGATCTCCCTTGCTAAATGCCAGGGAATTATTTTTGACACAGAAGATATTGAAAAAGAGATCGCTGTATTGAACACAAAAAATATAACAACAGGAAAGATCGATGATACTCCCTGGGGCCGTTTTGCCTGGCTGAAAGACCCCGATGGCAATAGTTTATGCCTGCACCAGAAATAACGCGGATGGCTTTACTTTGATGGTGTATTGAAATATTTTATTAAACCGGTAATCTGTCTTTCTTTTGCACAGGCATACCTGTACCGGCTTTGCCGGTCAGCGCTAACCGGTTTGGTGGTGACTGAAGAGAACTGCCTGCAGGCCATCAATTATTGCAATATGACAACACCAGAGAACAAGCCCAGCCTGAACACCCTTCGTTTTATAGGCATATCCATCCTGTTGTTTTGGAGCCATGCCCTGTATGCGCAAACAGATAGCCTTGCTTCCGTTATTACTTCTTTATCCGCATCGCAGAAGACCATATTGTATCAGTACGCTTTTTTACAGCATCATGCCGGTGCCGGGCAGGCGGCTGCTTATCTTCAGCAGAACCAGGCGGTGCTGCCGGGTATGAGCAGTGCGTTGTGTAATACTGTGGCGGAGGAAATTTTTGTGCATTCCAGGCTGTTATACACACCGGAAAAAAGATCTGCCATCCGTATGTGGATGCAGGCACAAACCTTTACCCGGTGGATGTTGTACCTGGCCGCATTTATTGCCACACTGGCGGTATTGCGTATCCTGTATGTTTACTGGGATAAGATCACCGCTTTTTTGATCAGGCAGTTTGCGCCGTTATTCCGCTTGCTGTTTTCCCGTTTCCTGCTTACAATAGAATTGCTGATTATAGGTTTAGGCTGTGTGGTTGCAGGTAGCTATATCACCGACCTGGTGGCGAGAACAGCCGTATTGCATTCCGGCATTTTTCTTACCTGGAGCCAGTGCACTGCTTTATTCACCAAAGAATACCTGCTGGCCGATTATTCCCGGCAGGTAGGGAACACGATCAGGTGGGGTAACAGAAAGGAAGTGTTCAGGACTGTTTTTTTTCCGGCGGGTATTGTGTTTGCGGCACTGGTGTACATTATTTACCGGGTTCCCGGCGATAGCTGGTATTATTACGAAGCAGCTATTGCTGCGCTGGCTGCTATGTATGCCATCCCTTTTATTAAGCAGCTTGAATACCGCCTGGCGCCGCTATTGCTGCCTTTTCAAAAAAATGAAACGGAAAAACAGCGCAGGCTGGCGCATTATACGATGTTTACGTTTATCCTCTGGTTGCCTGCCGCAGGCTGGTTGCCCGGTTTACTGCAGCCTTGTGCGCAATGCCTGCTGGTATTGGTGAACATTGCCCTTTTCGTGGTATCTGCCAAAGAACAGAACCGCCACAACAGGGCAAACTATGCTTACCTGCAGGCGGTAACACTTGCGTTCATCGCTTTGGTTTTTTTAAAAGGCTATCGTGCAGGATCAGGCATACTGGTTTGGCAGGGAGTGATCAGCACCAATATTTTCCTGGTGATCAAGTACTGGGAACTGCCTGCACTGCTTTTTCGCTGGCAATGGCGCAAACAAAATTTTTGGTGGGGACTGCTGGGCATGGCTGCCCTGCCCTGGCTGCTGGCCCAGGGTACGCGTATGTTTTTGCAGCATTACCCGGTATAAGCGTATGCTGCTGTGTTGAACAGCTGCTTTTTAAACAATTATTTTAGTTCACCCGGAACCCGGTATTGCAGCAATATCAGCTGGGCGATTTGATGGGCTGTTCTTTGTCATCCAGCAATATGATGAAATCTTTTTCTTTATCCATCAGGTAATTCAACACAAATTTTGCCGGTGTATTGGCAGACGCATTGTCGAAATGTGTAACAACAGCATCTGCCGGTTCATAAAACGGGTCGCCGGCCTTTAAGGTCACTGCAGGGCTACCTTTTACCTGGAATAGTACAGTGCCGGAAACAATATATCCCACAACAGGGCAGGGGTGTTTGTGTAAAGGGCCTTTTTGTGCGGGGGCAAGACTGATTTCCCTGATATCGACTTTTGAAACAGGGCGGCTGTTAAACTGCGCCAGCATCAGTTGCTTTCTTATAATGGTATTTTGTGCATTGCCAGCAGTGCAGAAAAGAAAAAACGCGGCAAGCAAAGCGACCAGGTTTTGGCAAGTCATGGCTTTGTATTTAAAAGATGGACAGATGGCAGAACAAGGAAAGATACCATCAAAGGTAAGCATCGTATAAAGAAATAAACGCCATGCAGCAGATAGCGGCCCCAGGTTGACTAGCATAATACGGAAAACAATCCGTGCTTCAGAATTTTGCAGGCCCCGGAAGGGGCTTTTTGTTTTTCAGCACAACTGTTTAAAAGCGGACTTGTTTTGTTGCCGGGATTTTAAAAACCTGCGGGTTATGCAGGTGATCACCTCAGTGGCTAAGCCGGTACAGCCTTGTTTCATGGGCAGCGGCAGTGATCTTCACCTGGTTGTTCCACCGTTTTTTTTCATTGCTCCACAAATCCCTGGCAGTGCCCTTATTGCTAATACCCAGTTCTGCAGGCCTGATGGTGATGCTGGTAGTTTGATCGCCGGTATTCAGCAGGCCAACAGCATAATCCCCGTTCTGAAGGGGTTTAACAAATACCTGCCAGTTACCGGTGTTTATTACCCGGCGTGCCTGTGTACCCAGTTCATCCTGGTCAATAGCAATAACCTCTTTGTTGGTGAGTATGCGCCGGGTAGCTTCATTCATATGGCGAACATCACAGCTGATCATCAGCGGGGAAGCCATCAGGCACCACAGGCTCATCTGGCTCTGGTATTCCACATCTGTGCAGCCGGTACCACCCAGGTCGCCGGAAGGGCCTTTTTTGCCGTATAAGCCTATATTGAGCATATCGGGATCATTCCAGCCGCCAGGACCGGCAAACTTGTCTAATGCAGCATTGATATTGACCACATCCAGTATGCCTGCACCAAGACCGTGTAGTTCTTTTGCATTTTTATAAGGCTGCAGGCATTTCCATTTATCACGGATATCGGCGGTGGTACGCCATAACTGGCCTCCCGACCGGCGGCCCCATTGCCAGGGTTCGCGATCGCCCCATTCGCAGATACTGAGCACAATGTTCCGCCCGCTTTTTTGCAGCGCTTCTGCCATACGGGCATACCGCTGTGCCGCTGTTTGCTGGTCGGGCGGTGCGCCGCAGTAATCATACTTAAGGTAATCGATGCCCCATGCGGCAAAGCTGCGGGCATCCTGTTCTTCAAAATGAAGACTTGCCGTATAACCGCCACAGGTAAGGGGAGCGGCATCAGAATAAATGCCCAGCTTCATGCCCTTGCTGTGCACATAATCACAAAGCGATTGAATGCCCGATGGAAATTTTTTAGGGTCTGGTATAATATTATTCTTATTATCGCGGCCACCCTGCCAGCCGTCATCGATGAAAATATAGTTAAAACCCAGTGCGGCAAGGCCATTTAAAGACATGGCATCGGCAACAGATTTTACATCTGCTTCAGTGATATTGTCTGCAAAAAAATTCCAGGTCATAAAACCCATGGGCGGCGTGGCAGCTTTGGACTGTGCTTTTATGAACGGGCAAGCTGCTGTGCAAAACAATACGAAAACAAGTGAACGCATAAACAGGCTTTGGTTATAAGGGATCTGTTTGAAGAACAGGAGCCGGGCGGTTTGTGCTTAACTTTTAAAATCTACCACCACATTAATCGTAAGGGCTACAATCACGGTGTTGAAAAGAAAAGAAAGCATGCCATGCACCAGTGCCAGCCTGCGTATACGCCGGGAGCTGATCTGTATATCAGATACCTGGAATGTCATGCCGATTACAAAAGAGAAATAAGCAAAGTCCAGGTAATCCGGAAATTTCTCGCCGGGTATATCCAGTCCGCCGGCAAACTCTTTCGATCCGCTGCCCCTGTCACCATAATAAAGATGTGCATAGCGGTAGGTGAAAGTAGTATGCAGCAGCAGCCAGGAAAGTGTAACCCCTGCAATGTAGATAAAGGTTTCCATGCCTTTACTCAGCATCCAGCCGCTTTTATTGCCCAGCAGCAGCAGTATGCCCAGCAGGCTGCCTACAGTGGCCATTACTACCAGGAAGAATACAGCTGTTCGGCTGGGGTCTTCATGGCTGGCCACTATCCTTATCTGCCTGGAATGTATCGTAAGCCAGATGATGGCAGCAAATACAAGCATGCACAAACTGAAAATGTCCCAGGCAATCATGATCCGGGTAGTGCCTTCCATATGAATGCGGGATAAAGCAAGCGAACCCAGCACAGCCATCACAAGGCAGATAACCAGTTTATGAATAGAGCGTATGCGATGAATCCTGCGCGGTGCTTTTACCTGCAGATTATTCCATTCCTCTTGATCCACAGTAAATCTTTTAAATGAAGATAAAAACTCGCCTGCATTACTCAAAAAAAACATAGGGATTGCTAAATAAGCCGCTCCTGTGTGGCTGTAAACGCTTCAAGCTATGAGCGCTGAACTGCAAGGAATTTGTCTCGCGAATACGCGGAACATGCAGAAAGGAAGACAGTTTCCGGGATGGCTTGACAAAACAATTTATTCTATTTAGCGGGCCATTCCTGCCTCATAGCCGGAAGCTCATGGTGGCTTCAGCATGGTGGTATAGCAGATTCTTGCTTATTTTGTAACAATGGCAGAATCGCGATGCCTGCCTGAGCATATATGAACAACAGGGAAATATTTTTAGCAGGATGCCTCAGCGTGACGGCACATGCCAGGCGTGTGTATGAAACATTACAAAACAGCGACCGGCCCTTCCTGGCTGTCAATAAAACCGCCTACGACAGGATGCTGAACCTTGCTTACCTGAACGGACTGGAATTACCCGGGTAAATAGTCCACCTGAAAAAAAAGTTTGCAGGATCTGTCCAATTTCCTGGTCCCGGTCGTAATATGTTTTTAATAACTAAAAGCTAAAAAAATGAAAGACTTTTTATTAGTGTACCGAGCCAACTGGAGCGCATTGCCCAAACGCTCACCGGAAGAAATGCAGGCCAACACCAATTTGTGGATGAACTGGATCGGCGGTATTGCCGCACAAAACAAATTGACAGACCGGGGTAACAGGCTTGAGCACAGCGGGAAAGTGGTGAAACCCGGTAATGTGATCGCTGATGGCCCCTATACCGAGCTAAAAGAATTTGTGGGTGGTTATTCACTTATCAAAGCCGGCTCCCTGGATGAGGCTATCGAGCTGGTTAAAGGATGCCCCGCCCTTGCCGTAGGCGGTACGGTGGAAGTAAGGGAGATCAGCGCACTGTAGGTGGGTACCGGTCATATCATTTGCCCCGCAAATGGTATGACCGTATTTATATACCCCGGTATTGGAAACAGGTATTGCCGGAGAAACAACAGTACTAAAGCATAAAACAATGAATCAGCAGGAGCTTATACCACATTTGTTCAGAACAGAATACCGGAAAATTGTAGCCGTGCTCTGCAAATTCCTGGGTGTGGATCATATCAGCACTGCAGAGGATATTGCCAGTGATACATTTTTATCGGCCTCTGAATTATGGGGCCTGAAAGGGCTGCCTGCCCATCCAACAGCCTGGCTTTATACGGTAGCAAAAAATAAAACAAAAGACTTTTTAAAACACCGGTCTGTTTTTATCAACAAGGTATCTAAAGAATTACAGCATGCCGCTGCACAGCCGGAAGAAACGGAATTGGATTGGTCTGTAAAAAACATCAGCGATAGCCAGCTGGCTATGATGTTCGTAGTATGTCATCCCTGTAACTCACCCGAAAGCCAGATAGGACTGGTGTTAAACCTGCTTTGTGGTTTTGGTGTTACCGAAATAGCCAATGCTTTTTTAGCCAGCCGCGAACTTATTTACAAACGCCTGCAACGGGCCAAACAAAAACTGAAAGAAGAACACATAAAAATAGAGCAGCCTTCTGTTGCAGCGATCAATGAACGCCTGCCGCATGTATTAATGAGCATATACCTGCTGTTCAATGAAGGGTATTATTCTTCCTGTAATGATGCCGGGCTGCGAAAAGAGCTTTGCGAAGAGGCCATGCGGTTGATGGATCTGCTACTGGAAAACGGTCAAACCAATACACCTGCTGCCTATGCACTGCAGGCATTAATGTATTTCCAGTCTTCCCGGTTTGATGCAAGGCGCGATAAAACAGGCGGTCCTGTTTTGTATGAAGAACAGGATAGCAGTTTATGGGATGAAGAAATGATGGCAAAAGGATCATTTTACCTGGCGCTTGCGGCAAAAGGGAATGATCTATCAAAATACCATATTGAAGCCGCTATTGCTTACTGGCATACGCAACAGGCTGATACAAGGGGGAAATGGGAAAGTATATTGCAATTGTACAATACGCTGCTTACTATTGAATATTCACCAGTGGCTGCCCTGAACCGTACCTATGCATTGGCAAAAGTGAATGGAAAAGAAGCCGCTATTGCAGAAGCAGAAAAAATACAATTGCAGGATAATCATTTGTATCATGCGCTGCTGGGCGAACTTTACCAGGATGTTAATAATGAAGCGGCAATGGAGCACCTGCAGCTGGCATACAAATTAGCCCGGACATCCGCTGATAAAAAACTGCTTGATGATAAAATGCGTCGCTTGCCGATGCGCTAGGCCGATGCCCAACCCGGTGCAAAATATATGGTTAATGGAAAATTGTTTATTCGCTGGTGTAATAAAAAGCAGCGATCTCCATGATCTCTTTTTTAGTATTAAGGGTAAGTGTAAAATGCGTATTTGCTTTTGCTTCCTTAACGATCCTGAAAAATGCCTGCTTGTACGATTCATCAGGTGTTTGGGTGGCGATATTGTTGTGGTAAATAACCTGCCTGCTTAATTTATACACTCTTTGCTGTGCCGAGGTGCAGAAGAGCACGGTTTTTTCCTCTTCCTGCCCGGCCGCATTGTTGTAATAGATACGGCCGAATAAAGCACATTGTATGGTGAGCCATATGCCTGATGTACTGCTTTTGACTGAAACAATACGCCCTGTAAAACTGTCTTGACCATAAGACTGCTCTTCAAAACAGTTGCAATCATTTTCTTTGGCTGATTCCTGCATAATAGGCTGTTGGTTATGTTGACCGGGTTGTTGTGCAAAGCCCTGTGTGAACAGCGGGAGGGTGGCTAGCAAAAACATTTGTCTTGGTTTCATGGTGTTTTACAAACAGGGTTTCGATAAAAACTGCGGTAATATACTAAGTTTTATGATCCTGCTGAATGTGCAGGATCTTATCTTTAAAACGGCTAACTAAAAAGCATGGATATGGTAGGAAGAAAGGCATTTTAGGAAGATCCCTGTCAGGCAGAACTTAGGCTGCCAATAATTTTTCTTCGTTGGGTCCTTTTCCATAGCATCCCATCATACACAGATGGTTTCCCCCATGCCTGCACTGGTTTCAAGTATCCCGGAACAGCTTTAAGCAGTACTGCTTAAATATCTTGTCATATTTTGATGATAACATCGGAAATAATCCGATTTATTAAACATTTTATGACAGTTTTTAACAAATTTTGCCATAAACATCGGAAAATAACCGATATTTGGTGTAAAAAATGACATGCAATTCGATCAACTTATACAATCGTATAGTGGGCAGCCATTGAGCCGGCAGGTATTGCTGTCAATACTAAAAGAATACAAGCGTCCCTTCGATAAATTGTCAGAGCTTGTTAATCAGCAGCTGTTAACACCTGTAAAGCGCGGGCTCTTTATTCCCGGGCCAGCAGCCCATGTAACAAGGCCGGAGCCGTACTTACTGGCAAACCATATACTGGGTCCGAGCTATGTGTCGTTAGAAACTGCATTGTCCTATTGGCGGCTGATCCCGGAACAGGTCTTTGAAATCAGTTCAGCAACCATGGTACGTTCAAAAATTTATGAAACACCCGTTGGCCGGTTTAGCTATACGCATTTCCCGCTTCCTTATTACACATTCGGGCAGCAACAGCTGCAATTGGCCGCAAACCAGGTGGTGTTAATCGCTACTCCGGAAAAAGCGCTTTGTGATAAAATTATTGCTACATCGGCTTTGCGCCTGCGAAGCAAAAGCCAGGCGGCGGACTGGCTGCTACAGGATATGAGAATGGATAGAGCAGTATTACAGACCATGAATGTTTCAGTGATCAAAGAATGGCTTGTTGATGCACCCAAGCAGGATAGTTTGCTATTTTTGATACAAACCCTCAGCAGTTTATGATCAAAGAATGGCTAGAGCAATATAAACCTGTTACGAACCTGGCTGCCGAGCAGGCGCTTCGTGAGATCATGCAGGAAATAGCCTTGGCAGGGCTGGAACGAAGCGGCTTCTTTGAAAAAGCTGCTTTTTATGGTGGCACAGCTCTGCGGATCTTTCACAAACTGCCGAGGTTTTCAGAAGACCTGGATTTTTCATTACTGGCGCCACAGGACGATTTTTTATTGCAGCCTTATCTCGATGCAATGCTAAAGGAATTCGAGGCGCTTGGGATGAAAGTGGCCATTACAGAAAAAAATAAAACCAGGCAAACAGCGATTGATTCAGCCTTTCTTAAAGCGGATACTGCCTGGAAGGAACTGGTGTTGAAAGAAGTGATACCGCAGGAAAAACTGGGCATACGGCCGGAAATAAAGATCAAGCTGGAAGTGGATACACATCCGCCATTGGGCTTTACAACGGAAGAGAACTTATTGCTTAAACCTTTTTCTTTCTACGTTAAATGTTTTACGTTGCCAGATCTTTTTGCTGGTAAAATGCATGCACTGTTATTTCGGAAATGGGGTACAAGGGTGAAAGGGCGTGATTGGTTTGACCTGGAATGGTATATCCGGAACGGCGTGCCATTGCACTTACAGCACCTGATCATGCGCGCGCAGGATAGTGGTGACTGGCAGGCACCCGGTATGACCCCTGATCAGCTGAAGAAATTATTGCAGGAAAAAATAAACACTGTTTCGTTTGAGCGCATCCGGGAAGATATTGTCAAATTTATTGCTGATGCCCGTGCGATCGAGATCTGGTCTCCCAAATATTTCCTGGATCTGATTAAACAATTAAAAATAGCGTCGTAGGTGATGGTGTAGGTGAGGAGGGCGTTTATCCACTCAAACTTTTTTAAGTTGAGCAAGTCTATCCTGCTGTTTGGGGATTAGAAGATCTTCAAAAGCTGATATTGGCTATAACCCTGTACGCTTTAGTACTTAAGAAGGGCCGGCCTGGTTTGCAATTATAGCCAAAGAGGGTATTACGGGATCCCGTAATTTTAGTTTTGATCTGGAACCTATTTTCGGCATACCAATAACCGGTATGACGATACATCAAATACAATTAAATTAGTGGCACACAAATGCGCTTTAAACTAAAACTATTTGCCATACACTTTCCTGCAGTGTTGCCCTGCAATTATCAATATCCGTTGAGTGCAGTCATTTACAAAATATTGCGACAAGCGGATAGTCATTATGCTCATTTTCTTCATGAGACAGGATACAGGCAATCTGGCAGTGCATTAAAATCTTTCAAGTTATTTACGTTCTCTGACATTAAAACGCTTTTTAAAATACAGGGAGACAGGATGCATATGGTTGCTCCTGAAGCGGAAATAACTGTATCGTTCCACTTGCCGCAAGCAGCTGAGACCTTTGTTAAAGGCTTGTTCCTGGATCAGGAAATGGAGATTGCAGATAAGAACAGCAAAGCGAAATTCAGGATCAACCAGGTAGAATCCATGCCACTTGGGTTAAGCAAGGAGCCTGTTCAGGAACTTGTATTGCAGCCACTGTCACCCATAGTGAGTAGCAAGCCTAATGAAAAGGGTCATTACGATTTTCTCACTCCAGATCATCCTGATTTTGTATCGCAACTCCTATTTAACTGGCAATCGAAGTACAAGACATTGTATAATGATGTGGATGCTGTTTTCGCCGATGCCAATATGGAAGTATTGTATTATAAAAATCCGCCGAAATCCAGGTTAATAACCATAAAAGCCGGAACGCCGGAAGAAACCAAGATCAAGGGTTATGTGAATTTTCTATTGAAAGTTAAGGGTAGGTTAGAAGCATTGGAGCTGTTGATGAATAGTGGTGTGGGGGTGTATAATAGTCAAGGGATGGGGTGCGTGGGGATGTTATAAATGTCAGTATTTCAGAAACTTAGAAATACCATATTTCAATTCAACATTGTACAATTTTTAAGCAGAGAAATACTGACGGTGTAAAGCTACTAAATAGAATGAAATAATATTTTAATTTATAATCTAAAAACTTAGAAATACCATTGGGATTATTGTATATTTGATTTAAAATAATCTCATGATTATATTAAATAAGCTCATTAATAGGCCGCTTTTATGCACACACTGCCTAAAGAATGTCAATGATAGCATTGATTGTGATTTATGTAACGGCTTTAGATTTCATGAAAATATAAATAATAGTGAATGATGATATTTAAAACATACACTGGTAATGCCATGCTCAACAACGCTTTAATGACCATTGAAGCATTGGCGGGCTTACAAAGTGTTAGCGATATAACACCCGGGCTATTGCTCAGCTTCTATGAAAAAGTAGAATTAAAGTCTTTGAATAAAAGACTAAAGAGTTATACTATGCTCTTTACAAAAAACGGCCCCTTGCACAATGATAATGCCAATGGTGATAAGGTTTACGATAGCCTATTCAGGACTATTATTGGCTCATATGAAAATGAAGGCGAAAAAATCTGCGAAGTTTCGGGGCTGAGGTTTTCAAAAACATTTGAACAGGTATATGCAGAGGCCTTAAAAAAGGCGGGCTTTTCTGAAAAAGAAATTCGGGGAAAGGATCTTACGCTAAACCGGTCCTGGTTTCCTTTAATTGGCGGATTGGGATCTGATGCACAGGCTTTGCCACAGGCGAAATTCTCTGTGCAAGTGCATCCGATATGTGTTGCCCTTCTTCAATTTTTGCCGTTATCTTCTCTGTTATATAATGGTGGTATTCTTTTAATTGATTCATCAAATTTTGATTTTGCAAAAGAATATATTCGAAGGAACCAAAAGCTGTTGTGGGAAAAAATCCAAACTACGCCAGCAAATGGATCGATAGAAAATGTGAGAGATCTTAACAAGGGCAATTATATCCTCAAAGCTATTGATATTTTAGAAGAAAAAGAGTTTAATGAAGAAGCCTATTCTGATTTGAATTTATGGAGTTTTTCTAATTCCGGTACAGGTGCAAGCTGCTCCATTGACAGAGTTCCCAATGACTTAATCAGAAGGCTGATTACAATGGATAAGAATCCAAAAATTGGCGAAGATCTAAAAAGTATTTTAAGCAATAACAAATCTTCTTCTTCTTTTTTAGAAGCCCTGGAAGCAAAGAATGAATGGTGGTTGTTGTATCCGAATAAATTTAAAGATGGGAAAAAGGAATTTGAATACAAGGGCGTTTCTGTGGATTTCTTAGAAGCCTATTTTGAAGTAATTGGAGAAAAGAAAAAGCTTACTGAATACGCAAAATATATTGCAGGACTTATTGATAAATATAAAACCAAATCATTTGAAAAATACCTGATCAAATCTGATGCATGGAAAGAGGCTGATTATCGTATGGACTTATATGCCGTACTGGTTATGGCTGCAGAAAAAGGTGAATGGAGCTTACAGCATCAAATACAAATATTGGATGATGAAGATTTGCTCCCTGTAAAAAACAGTTACTATCAACTACACAAACTGATTCATTTTTACTATCAAAAAAAACATTATGGAAATGAGTTGTCTGATCCTAGTGGAATAAAATCTGCTGTTTTGGCTGCCTGTAACTGGCTGATAATGCTTATCGAAAAAGATATAAATCGGGATAGGATAATTGCTCAATTGATTAATAGAAATGAGTACAGTGTTGTTCGGTATGCCGGGTTGCTTTTAAGGAGTTTGGAAAATTTCGATATTCCATTAGAAGAGATCGCCGCCGTTTTATACGACGTAGATTTTAGACTTTCTGTAAATGGGCTTAATGAATTGTTGAGAATATATTTTACCGCAAAAACCAGGGAAATTGCTTCTTTACAAAATACAATTATTGCAGGCAGGGCGCTTACGGAAGAGGAGGCGGAATGGTTGGGTAGAATGAAAGAGTTTGCTGCAGATTATCAACGTTATTATTATGAAAGGTATAAACATATTGACACAGGAGAATATCCGGTCAAAAAATTCCAAACTATTGTGAGCGATATTTCTTTAGAAACGTCTAAGTTTTTACAGCTATTGAAAAAAATGATAGACAATACAAACGAATTTGTTTTAAATACCGGTGGGGTCAAAAACAAGTGGAAAGAAGAGGACTTATTATATAATCCCCTTAATGGAGAAATTACGCTTTCATTTAGTAAACTGGCAATTAAATTATTACTCACCAAACAAGCTTCCATTAGCAATCAAAAACAAATAATATAACAACCCTAAAATTAAATTTTATGGCAAAACTAAACAACATTGCAGGTACACTATTAATTGATGCAACAGCAGCGTTTTTAAATGGCGCAGGGTTGGGTACAGGTGAAGACAAAAACAAGAGTATCCCGAAAACGTTTAGAGAAAAAGTAAATGACCGTTTGGAAGAAGTGCCTTATGTTTCTGCACAGTCTTGGCGCAGATGGTTGCGCGATACCACCAACGAAGAAAATGGATGGCATCCAAGTGAATTGCGCGCTATCGGAGAAGGTTCTGATAAAGGAACAACCAATAAAATAGCCACTGAATTAAACCCGGTTGACTTTCCGGAAGATGATTTGTTTGGCTATATGAAAGCAGGTTCAAAAAATGAAGAAAGTATTCAGCGTACATCTCCTTTTAAATCATCCATTTTGAAGGGCATTAAAAATATGCGCACCATTAATACCGATGAGGCTTTTGTTCATTTGAAAGAAGGAACACCTTTGCCGTACTCTACTAAATTTTATTCGACACACCTGGAGGGTTTTTTTAATCTCGAATATTATAGACTGGGAGTTTATGACAATATTGGAAGCCATCAGGAGTTGTCGTCTGAAGTAGTAACAAAGTATAAAGATTTACTGAACGAATCGGCGCTTGGAGGTAAATTTAAGAGATATGAACTGAAGAATGCAGCGCAGGTTCGTAAAACAAATGCCGCAGGCTTGCTGAAAGGCTTGGCATTTTTAAGAGGTGGTGCTAAACAAGCGGCTTTTGGCTCAGATGTAAGTCCTAAAGTTTTAATACTGGCGGGTTTGGAATCTGCAAATCCCATTTTCAATAATCTTTTTATAGGCACTGGTGAGAAACCGGTATTGAATATTGGGTTGTTGAAACAGCTGGCAGATGATTATAAAAATAAATTGGCCACCCCTGTTTATATCGGAATACGCAAGGGTTATCTCCAAAATGAAGATGATGTTTTTTCAATTGGTGAGGGCTTTATCGTAGATTCTCCCGTGGGTGTGGTAAATGCGTTTAATCAAAAATACCTGAGCAATGAATAAGGTGCTGGAAATACAATTTTCAGGCTGGACAGCAACGCCGAGAATGCCATTTATTCTCTCAGGGAATGCAGTGTGTTTGCACACGCCAGGTTATTCTTTACTGTTAGGCCTTATTGGTTGCTGTCTTGGCCGGCTGGTTTCACCTGATGAGGTGCAAATTGGGTTTAAATACAGTTATGATGCTGTGGCGAAGGATTTGGAAACAAGGCAGCGCTTAGAATATGATGGTAAGAAAATAAAAGGTCATAGTAAAGGCTCAGATGCTTATTTAAGAGAGTTTCATTCATTTCCCAGGCTCACAATTTGGATAAACAGGATTGATTGGAAAGATTTTTTTCTTTCGCCGGTTGGAACACCATCACTTGGCCGTTCACAGGATATATTAAAGATTGATGCCGTAAAAGAGGTGAATGTTACTGCTGTTGATGAGGGTGTAATATCAGGCTGTATGTTGCCATTCAGCGCAGGCTTACGGGCGGGTGGACAGTTGGTGCAAATGGCAGAATCTTTTGTGGAGAATGAAAACATTGGTAGTGGGCGAACACCTCAAAAATCAAAAGTGTTTTTATCTATACCTCATGATAGCGAGGTTCAGCTAAAGCATTTCAATCTATTTAAAACAAATGGCGAAAAAGTTTTTTACCTGCATCAATTTGATGAGTAATGAATGATAAAGATTTTTTTAGTCAGTTTTATGCTAAAAGTGATGGAGAAACTACATTGCAGATGCACACCAATCATGTGCTAACCGCTGCAAGGAACCTTATTCACCGATTATCTTTTACTGATGAAGAGCGGGCTTTTTGGATAACCAAAATTACACGTTGTGTCGTATTGCACGACTTGGGCAAGATCCATAGGGATTTTCAAAAGCGATTAACAGGTGAAGAGGCGTGGCCAATCCGCCACGAAATCATTTCATTATGGTTCTGTATCAACTTTCTTGAATTACCTGCAGATGAATTGTTTGCCATCGCTACACACCACAAAGGAGTTATTGATCAATATAGTAATAATGGGCGTTTAAAAATAGAGGTTTTAACAAAGTATCTGGAACCCTTATATGAAAAGGAAAAAGACTTATTAACAAAAGAAACATTGAGGAAATGGCTGAACTTGAATGGCATCAAAATGCCGTTTAAAGATTCGGAAATTATTAAAGAGATACCAAAAGAATTTCGTCAGATACTCGATAGTTCACGCCAATCCGAAATATTGAAAAATGAAAATGAAAGACGTAGTTTGTCATTTACAAGGGCGTTGATGATTGCTGCCGATCATATCGGATCGGCGAGAAAAGAAAATGATATTCCTGGGTATAAAAGAATTTCTCTTCAGGATTTTCAGCCGAAAAAACAGGGCAACTATTTTCCTTTTCGCTCTTTCCAGGAGAAACTTCAATACATCAAAACAGATGTGATTCTGCATGCACCAACGGGTTCGGGAAAAACAGAGGCTGCTTTGAGTTGGGTGTTTGCTAATCAAAGTGAGAACTCGAGATTGTTTTATTTGCTGCCATACACGGCAAGTATTAATGCAATGGTAGGGCGATTGCAGGATGTGTTTGGTAATGAAGTTGTAACTGCTTTGCATTCAAAAACACTGGATTTCTTTTATCAACAATTGTCTGACGAAGATTCGAATCTTGATAAGGATTATCAAAAAATGGAGCAGGAAGCCAGGACAAAGAAATCATTATCGGTAGAGTTGTTCTATCCTGTTAAAGTGTGCACCTTGCATCAGATTTTAAAAACTTCACTAAAGGGAAAAGGGTGGGAACTGGCATTGTATGAGTATAAAAACGCGCTTTTTATCATTGATGAATTTCATACATATAATGCCTTGCTTACGGGATTGCTGTTGAGCTCCATTAAACTTTTCAGAAAGCTGTTTAATGCTAAATTTTTCTTTATGTCGGCAACTATCCCCGACTTTATGTTAAAAATAATTGTTGATGAAGTCTTTGACGGAAATACAAACGCTTTAATTCGTCCTGATAAGGCGAAAGAAGATGACCGGATAATCATGGATAGAAAAAGGCATCAGCTTTATTGTAGGGCGAAACAAACTATTGATGATAATATCGATTTGGTTAAATCATATTTAGCGCAGGGGTTTTCTGTTTTAAGTATCGTGAACAATGTTAAAACCGCCCAGAAACTTTTCAAGGAAATAGATTTTGAGGGTTCCGTTCAATTATTGCACAGCGGTTTTAATAAAGAAGATAGAACAAAGATAGAACAGGTAATAACCAATAAAGACAGCTCAAAGAGACCGCGATTATTAATAGCAACGCAGGCTGTAGAAGTAAGCCTTGATATTGATTATGATGTGGCATTTATTGAAAATGCACCGATAGATGCTTTGATTCAAAGATTTGGACGTGTGAACCGGGCAGGAAAAAAACAAATTACTCCGCTTGATAAGACTGTCAGCTTAAGCAATAATACCGTACCTGTTTATTTGGTTGAACATAGTATGGGGAAAACGCCCTTTTACGATGACCGTACATTGGAGAAAACCTGGACTGAATTAATGATGCTTGATGCAAATGAGCTGTCAGAAGATGATTTGATAAAAGTTTGCAATGAGGTGTATAAAAATGGTTATAATGATGTACAACTAAAAGACTTTACTAATGGGATGAGGAATTCTATCATTGCGGATTTTGAGAAGAATTGGATAGCGGGACATTGGAAAGATTGGATTGAAGATGCGCTTGAAAACCAGGGTAAGAATCAAAAAATAGAGGTTTTATGTGCCAACCTCCGGGAAGAATATATGCAACGAATTAAAGAAAAACGCTTTATAGAAGCTAATCAGCTTTTAGTGCAAGTTTACTTTTATGAAGCCGAAGGTCTTTCCAAAATGGAAGCTGGAAATGTGTTATATGCCAATGGCTTGGAATATAGTTCGCAAATTGGTTATTATAAGAAGCAGGATAGTTTTGAGGATAGAAGTTTTTAATCTTTCAAGATGCAGATAATTGCCACTCATATTAATTACTACATCGTGTGTAAGCGAAAGTTGTGGTTGTTTGTCAACAGTATCAATATGGAGCAGACATCTGATACTGTATATGATGGTAAACTGTTGCATGAAACCAGCTATCCACAGCGAGCGGAAAAATATACCGAGATTGAATTATCTGCATCATATAATGGTATTGGGTTGGCTGGCAAAATAGATTTTTATGATGCCAATGAAAGAATCATTCACGAAACGAAACGCAGCGACAAGGTGGAAGAAGCGCATGAATGGCAGGTGAAATATTATATATGGCTATTGGAATTAAATGGTGTTGAAAATGTACGGGCGGTTTTGGAATACCCTGCTTTACGGCACAAAAACCTGGTAGTGTTAGATAATGCAGACAGGCATTATTTATTAGATATCATCGCGGCCGTTGCGCAACTAAAGGAATGTGATATTTGCCCGCCAAAGATCAACGCAAAAATTTGTAAAAGCTGTTCTTATTACGAACTCTGTTATATTGGGGAATAATGAAAAAGTCTTACTACCTGTTTAACCCTGGACGCATGAGCCGCAAGGATAATACACTAAAGTTTACGCCTGTCGATGAGGCTGGAAATGAAACAACACCTAAATATATTCCAGTGGAAAGTGTGGATAATCTTTACTGTTTTGGTGCATTGGATGCCAACAGTGCATTATATAATTTCTTGGGAAAGGAATCTGTCAGTGTTCACTTCTTTGATTATTATGAGCATTATACAGGTAGCTTTATGCCAAAGGATTACTTGCTTAGCGGCAAGGTCTTAATTGCACAAACGGAACATTATACCAGGTCTTCCAAGCGAATAGTACTGGCGCAGAAGTTTATTGAAGGCGCCGCCTTCAATATGGTTAAAAACCTGCGTTATTACAATAATCGAGACAAAAACACCTCCAGTCAGATAGAAAAGATAGAGTTGTTGTTGCAGCAAGTGTCATTAGTAACCAAAACTGAAGAATTAATGGGAATCGAGGGCAATATGCGTATGGCATATTACGAAGCTTTTGATCTTATCATCAATGATTTTGAAATGGGTAATCGTTCCAGACAACCGCCTTCCAATGAAGTAAATGCTTTGATTTCATTTTGCAACATGATGTGTTATACCCTTTGCCTTGATCAAATTTATCATACGCAACTTAATCCTACCATCAGTTACCTTCACCAGCCCGGTGAACGTCGTTATTCGCTTAGTTTGGATTTGTCGGAAATTTTCAAACCCATATTGGTAGACAGGATGATATTTTCTTTGCTTAATAAGAAGGTAGTTAGTAAAAATGATTTTGACCACAAACTCAACAGTTGTTTATTAAAAGAAAGCGGCAGGAAAAAAGTGGTCAAAGCCTGGGATGAACGCCTTGCCGAAACCATTAAGCACCGTAGTTTGAAACGCAGTGTAAGTTATAAGCATTTGGTGAAACTGGAGTGCTATAAATTGGTTAAGCATATTTTGAATATGGAAGAATACAAGCCCTTTAAAACATGGTGGTAGTATGTATGTGATTTTGGTATATGATATAGAAGAAAAACGCGTTGCCAAAATGCTTAAATTATGCAGGCAATATCTGAACTGGATACAGAATAGTGTATTTGAAGGAGAATTGACAGAAGTAAAGCTGAAGGAATTAGTGGCCAAGGCGAAGGTTATTATGAACCCTGAAGCAGACAGTATTATTGTTTTCAAAAGCCGCGATGAGAAGTGGCTAGAGAAGCAGGTGATAGGAATGGAGAAAAATACTTTAGATAATATTCTATAGTTGTCGATGACCCTGTTTGGGGGAGGACGGAAGCTCTTTGACAGATGGAAAACAACAACAAACGCAATAAAGAAAGGGTTTTCACAAGGTTGTCGATATAGGGGGGGATTATATAACTGTATATCGACAACCTTTTACGCCTGAAATTTTATATATTTATTGTTTAAATGGCTGGGAGCCAGGCTTTTTTTGCCGTCGATGCGGCGGCTTTTAATCGCACAAGAGTTGAATTGAAATCACAGAGTATCGACTTAAAAAGGTGGCGTATGTACACTTTTAATCGCACAAGAGTTGAATTGAAATCTGTGAAGACGTGGGACAGCAGCTCTGCCACTGTGCTTTTAATCGCACAAGAGTTGAATTGAAATCTAGCTGACCCCTGGAACGGGAAAGGCGTTCCTTCTTTTAATCGCACAAGAGTTGAATTGAAATCAAGTCCCAGATCGCGGGCTATGATGTTGTGATTCTTTTAATCGCACAAGAGTTGAATTGAAATTGAAGTGAATGAACCGGTAAACTCATAGCCATGACTTTTAATCGCACAAGAGTTGAATTGAAATGAACCTGTATATATCGTTAACATATGCGCTCTACTCCTTTTAATCGCACAAGAGTTGAATTGAAATTCATTACCGCCTGATTCATTTCCGAATAAGCCCAACTTTTAATCGCA
>CBJLMB010000020.1:0-102335 GCA_966424055.1 uncultured Deminuibacter sp.
ACTCTATACCTGCGGCCCTGGAGATCATTTCGCCAAAATACACTTCATTTTCTGCGAACTTGTTTTCGTTTATATCCATTACCGTAATGGCTTTCCGTGTAACGAAAAAGAGTGGGGCACTCTTCAGAGAGTGCCCCACTCTATACCTGCGGCCCTGGAGATCATTTCGCCAAAATACACTTCATTTTCTGCAAACTTGTTTTCGTTTATATCGATTACCGTAATGGCTTTTCGTGTTACGAAAAGAGTGGGGCACTCTTCAGAGAGTGCCCCACTCTATACCTGCGACCCTGAGGATCATTTCGCAAAAATACACTTCATTTTCTGCGAACTTGTTTTCGTATATATCCATTACCATAATGGCTTTCCGTGTTACGAAAAGAGTGGGGCACTCTTCAGAGAGTGCCCCACTCTATACAAAACAGGTTTTAAAATAATCCAAACAACATCCCATCGACCTTGGAGATAATTTCGCCAAAATGTTCCTCATTTTCTGCGAACTTGTTTTTGTCTACATCAATCACCAGTATCTGCCCTTCTTTATAGCCGTCAATCCATTTATTGTATAAATCGTTCAGCTTTTTCAGGTAATCAAGGCGGATATTTTCTTCGTATTCCCGGCCTCTTTTCTGTATCTGTCCTACCAGTGTGGGCACCGATGCTTTTAAATAAATAAGCAGATCGGGTGGCTGCACCATGGTTTTCAGTGTTTGAAAAAATTCGTAATAATTATCAAAATCGCGCTTGCTCATCAGCCCCATTTCGTGCAGGTTGGGCGCGAAAATATTGGCATCCTCATAAATGGTCCTGTCCTGTATTACGGTTTCGGTACCCCGGTGAATTTCCAGCAGCTGCGTAAGGCGGCTGTTCAGGAAATAGATCTGCAGGTTAAAACTCCAGCGGGGCATATCCTCATAAAAATCCATGAGGTAAGGATTATGATCAACATCTTCAAACTGCGGTATCCAGCGATAATGTTTGCTCAGTAATTCAGTCAGCGTGGTTTTACCGGCACCAATATTACCGGCAACAGCCACATGTTTAGGTTTTTTAGCTTTTGCCATAAGTATACATACGAAGTATAATGATAGAAGTACGGACAATGATTGCAGCAACAGATGCGGTTCAATGCATCCTGCCTGCTTTTACTTAAATATATTGTAAGCCCATTGCCTGGCGAACTTCTTTCAAAGTAGCGGCAGCGCTGGCCCTTGCACTCTCGGCACCGGAACGGATGATTTTTTCCAGGTATGCTTTATCTGCCTGGATAGCGGCGGCTTTTTCACGTATCGGACGAATGAAGGCTGCCATATCTTCGGCCAGCTGTTTTTTCAGGTCGCCGTAACGGATCTGGCATGAATTAAAATCGGTTTCGTATTTCTGCACCACATCGGCTGTGCTTACCAGCCTCATAAGGGTGAACAGGTTTTCAATATAATCAGGTTTAACGGAACCTGGTTCCGTTGGCCCGCTGTCTGTTTTGGCTTTCATGATCTTTTTACGGATCAGGTCGTCTTCATCTGCCAGGTACAGGGTGGCCATCTGGTTTTCGCTTTTGCTCATTTTCCCGGTACCATCCAGGCTCATGATCTTCACCAGCTCGGTACCAAAATTGAAAGCCTGCGGCATCGGGAAAACATTGCCATAACGGTAATTAAACCTTTCTGCAAAATTGCGGGCCATTTCCAGGTGCTGTTCCTGGTCTTTACCCACCGGTACTTTCACAGCACGGTGCACCAGGATATCAGCAGCCATCAGCACGGGGTAAGTGAGCAGGCCTGTATTCACATTATCGGGCTGCAGCCGTACTTTTTCCTTGAAAGTGGTGGTTTTTTCCAGCTCGCCTTTGTAGGCCAGCATATTCAGGTATAAATACAGTTCAGCTATCTCCGGCACATCACTCTGCACATACAATGCCACTTTTTCCGGATCAAGCCCGCAGGCGATGTTCTCGGCGATCACCCGCAGTACACTGTTACGCAGTTCCTTTGTATCGGGATGTGTGGTGAGACTATGCCAGTCGGCTACAAAAAAATAGCAGTTATATGTTTCCTGCATGCGCACATAATTGCGCATGGCGCCAAAATAATTTCCCAGGTGCAAAAAACCGGTAGGCCGGATACCACTTAAAACAACTTCCTTACTCATAGGGAGCGAAGATAAAAAAAGTCTTCAGTTTGCCGGAAGCTGTTTACCACAACTGTGCAACCTGCTCCCGGATAAATACTGAACAATATAAGCGGCTGATACAGATATTTGCAGATAAATTTTACCATTATCACCGCACAACCATCCATATTAGATTCACCTATCGAATACCTGAAAGGAGTTGGGCCGCTGCGTGGCGATCTGCTGCGGAAGGAACTGTCTATTTTCACTTTCAGGGACCTGCTGGAGCATTTTCCCAACCGGCACATCGATAAAACAAAGGTGAACCTGATCAATGAGATCACACCCCAAACCGATTTCATCCAGGTGGCCGGCACACTGACCGATGTATCGGTGATCGGTGAAAAAAGGGGCAAACGGCTGGTGGCGCAATTGCGGGATAAAAGCGGGATACTCGAACTCACCTGGTTCCAGGGTATTCAATGGGTACAGAAATCACTGGTCACAGGCCAGGAATACCTGGTATATGGCAGAACCAGCTTTTTCAACGGGAAGCCACAGATCACGCACCCTGAAATTGAACCGCTTCGCGATACCCAGGCAGATGGCAAGCCTTTTCTTGAACCGGTTTATCCTACCACAGAGAAGCTGAAAGCCCGGGGCCTCAATGGCCGCCAGATAGGTAAACTGACATATGCACTTTTATCGCAGCTGGCCGCCAGGGACCTGCCTGAGAACCTGCCCGAAGGATTGCTGCAGCAAATGCAGCTGCCCTCCCGTTTTTCAGCCATCAGCACATTGCATTATCCTGCAACGGCGGCGCAGTACCAGGCAGCCCTGCGGCGTATGAAATTTGAAGAGTTCTTTATTGCACAGATCAGGCTTAACCTTACCCGTCTCAACCGGCACCGCAACAGCAAGGGCGTGGTATTTGAAAAAGTGGGCCATTTATTCAATACTTTTTATACCCAATACCTGCCCTTTGAGCTTACCGGCGCCCAGAAACGAGTACTGAAAGAAATAAGGCAGGATACAGCCCGCGGCCACCAGATGAACCGCCTGCTGCAGGGCGATGTGGGCAGTGGTAAAACCATGGTGGCATTGCTGAGCATGCTGCTGGCCGCCGATAATGGCTACCAGAGCTGCCTGATGGCGCCAACGGAAATACTGGCCCAGCAGCATTACAACAGTCTTACAATGCAGCTGAACGATCTGCCGGTTCAATTACGCCTGCTTACAGGCAGCACTAAAACAGCCGAACGCAAACAGGTGCTGGCAGCACTGGCCGATGGCAGTGTGCAGATGGTGGTAGGCACCCATGCCGTGATTGAAGAAACCGTTCAGTTTGCCAACCTGGGACTGGCTATTGTTGATGAACAACACCGGTTTGGTGTGGCACAAAGGGCCAAACTATGGGAAAAAGCGGCTGTACCACCGCATGTACTGGTAATGACCGCAACACCTATTCCCAGAACGCTTGCTATGACAGCCTATGGCGACCTGGATTATAGTGTGATGGATGAACTTCCGCCGGGCCGTCAACCCATTACTACTGTGCACCGGTACGAAACCTACCGCGCCAAAGTGATGGATTTTATACGTACTGAAATAGAAAAAGGCAGGCAGGCCTATATTATTTACCCGCTGATTGAAGAAAGCGAAAAACTGAGCTATGAAGACCTGATGCAGGGTTATGAGCAGGTGAAAAGCTTTTTCCCGGAGCCTAAATACCGCATCAGCATGGTACATGGCCGGCAGCCGGCCGAGCAGAAAGAGATCAATATGCAACGTTTTGTTGCCGGTGATACCCACATTATGGTTAGCACAACCGTAATTGAAGTAGGGGTAAATGTGCCCAATGCATCTGTAATGGTGATAGAGAGCAGTGAAAAGTTCGGCCTGTCGCAGCTGCACCAGTTGAGAGGACGTGTGGGCAGGGGCAGTGAAAAAAGCTTTTGCATTCTTTTAACGGGTTCAAAGCTCAGCAATGATGCCCGTGAACGTATGGGAATCATGTGTGCGACCAATGATGGTTTTAAAATAGCGGAGAAAGACCTGGAGCTGAGAGGGCCGGGTGATATTGAAGGTACCCGTCAAAGTGGTATGCTGAATTTCAAGCTGGCCAGCCTGGTAAATGATAAAGATCTGCTGGAATTGGCTAAATTTCATGCCGGGCAGCTTTTAGATGCCGATGAGGATCTGATTAGTCCGGAGAATTTACCTTTGAAAAACTTTTTAGTAGCCCAAAAAGGAAAAACATCCTGGAGTAAAATCTCCTGACCCCCCTGGAATGATGAGCTTTTGATTACATAACCGATAAAAACATGCTGCTTGAAAAGCTATAGTATAACCCTGAGCATTATCCTGGTATCATTTTTTGTTTTTTACCGTGCGGGCGCGCAAACCATGCAATTCACCGAAAACAAGGGGCAATGGGATGCCCAGGTAAAATACAAGGGGGAACTGACCAATGGCGCGTTCTTTTTGCACAAAAATGGATATACTGTTGCCTTACACGATCCTGATGATATGCGCAGGGTCAATGCCTATTTTGGCGGGCACAGTCATGCCGGTATGCGGCCCGGCCCTCCTAAAAATGCTGCAGATGCAACAGCTTTCAACCGAAAGTTGCCAGAAAACAATCCGGGCACACAAACCAATGAGTTGATTTTACACTCGCACGCTTACCGGGTGAGTTTTGAGAATGCATCAGACAATCCACAGATACTTCCGGATAAACCCTTACCTACTTACCACAATTACTTTATTGGCAAAGATTCTACAAAGTGGGCCAGCGGATGTCAGATATTTCAGGCAGTTGTTTATAAAAACATTTATCCCAATATCGATATCAGGTACTATACTGAAAACGAACATTTAAAATACGATATCATCATTAATCCCGGTGGTGATATCAATAATGTAGTGATGCAATTTAATGGTGCTGATAAACTGAGCATTAAAAACGGAGAATTACACATTCAAACCTCAGTGGGTGAGGTAACAGAACTGAAACCATATTCCTATCAGGCTGGTTTGAATGGGCGAAAAGAAGTCAAAGCCAGGTATGTAATCAGTAATAACACCGTTCGGTTTGGTGTGGAAGCTTATGATAAAAGTCAAACATTAGTGATCGACCCATCCTGGATCGCCTCTGTACTCACAGGCAGTTCCGCAGATAACTGGGGTTACACAGCTACTTATGACAGTCAGGGAAACATGTATTCAGGAGGTATTGTTTTTGATACAGGCTTTCCCGTTACACCGGGCGCTTACCAGATTAAATTTGCAGGTGGCAAAGCCACAGATGCACAGGGATCTTCAGGCCCCGGTGGTTACGATATCGGACTTGTCAAATTTAATCCCAATGGAACGAGATTATTGTTTGCCACCTATTTGGGAGGAAGCGATAATGAACAACCACATAGCCTGATCGTAGACAACAATGGCAACCTGCTTATTGCAGGAAGAACCAGGTCTCGTGATTTCCCCGGCACTTCCGTTACAACAACAGGGGAGCTGTTTGATATTTTTGTGGCCAAATTAAACAGCACTGGCACTACGCTACTCAACGCGGTCAGGATAGGCGGTAGCGGTGATGATGGTGTTAATATAGCCAGTAAATATCCACCAGATCAACCTTTCGGCGCTGTTTCACTACGGAGGAATTATGGAGACGATGCCCGGAGTGAAGTCATCGTTGATAATAGCAACAATGTATATGTTGTAGCCCAAACACAATCAAGCAATTTCCCGGTAACAGCAAATGCATTTCAACGATCATCCGGAGGCAAGCAAGATGCAGTCATTCTGAAATTCAGTAGCTCGCTTACATTATTATTTGCATCTTATCTCGGTGGTAGCGGTGATGATGCTGCTTTTGTTCTGTCACTCAACCCTATTAATAACAACATTTATGTAGCAGGAGGAACCACCAGTGGTAATTTTCCGGGTGTTGGTAATAGCCCTGTTTTGTTCAATGCATTTCAGGGCGGTGTGTGTGATGGTTTCGTATCTATTATCGGTAATAACGGAAGTGATCTTTCGCTGATTACATCTTCGTACTTCGGCACATCAGGGTCTGATCTTATTTTCGGAATTCAATTTGACAAAGCAGGATTTCCCTACATCATGGGTACAACAACAGGTGCCTGGAAAATAACAGATAATGCTGCCTTCAAACAACCCAATGGAAAGCAGTTTATTTCAAAGCTGCAGCCGGATTTAAACGGCTGGGTGTATTCCACTGTATTCGGCAAAGGACAAGCGAAGCCTGATATATCGCCAACTGCTTTTCTGGTAGATCAGTGTGAAAATGTATACGTTTCCGGTTGGGGAGGAGATATTCAAATCCGCTTCGGATATGAAAACAGTGGCACTAATGGTTTAACCACAACTCCTGATGCAATTGTGCCAAACAGTTCAGCAAGAGACGGTGCAGATTTTTATTTTTTTGTACTGAAGAAAGATGCGACAGCCCAATTATACGGCTCAATGTTTGGTCAAACCGGAGGTTCGGGTGATCATGTGGATGGCGGCACAAGCCGGTTCGATAAACAAGGTATCATTTACCAGGCTATATGCGCCAACTGTGGAGGAGGTGTGGTATTTCCTACTGCACCTACCGGAACCGCTTATAATAGAAACGGTGCAGCACCGCGACCACCCCAGGAAGGCGGCGGTTGTAATCTCGCTACAGTCAAAATAGCCTTTGAGCTCTCCGGTATTCATGCAGGTCTTCGCAGTTCCATCGACGGGGTTATTGGCGACACCTCCGGCTGTATTCCCCTGAAAGTGGATTTTGCCGATACCATGGCCCTGGGTAAAACTTATAAATGGCTTTTTGGTGACGGTTCAGATGAAGTGACCACTACCACACCCAATACCAGCCATACTTATACGCAGGTAGGTGATTACCGTGTGCGGCTGGTAACCATCGATCCTGAATCCTGCAATGTTTCTGACACAGCTTATATAACCATCAGGGCCCGCCAGGATAAAGCGAATATTTCTTTTACACCACAAAAATTACCGCCCTGCGAATCATTACAGTACCGGTTTATCAATACCTCTACAGCTCCTCCCGCAAAGCCATTTACCGATACCTCCTTTGCCTGGAACCTGGGAGATGGCGTTGTTATCTCTCCTACCGGCACACAAGCCTTCAACCATACTTATGCGGCAGAAGGCACCTACAAGGTAACACTGCGCCTGCGGGATACTTCTTACTGTAATTACAATGATTCAGTGGTACAAGAACTGCATATCGCAGCCTATGTAAAAGCTGATTTTGAAACACCGGCAACCGGTTGCGCGCCGTATACGGCATTCTTCAAAAATACATCCAGGGGCGGCCTCAGCTATACCTGGGATTTTGGTGACAATACAAGTTCGCAGGAAACCAATCCCAGTCATCTTTACAGTACACCGGGCACTTATACCGTTAAATTAACCGCGGTTGATCCCGGCTCCTGTAATGTTCAGGATGTGATTTCCAAAACCATCCTGGTCAGTGCATCGCCCCAAGCGGGCTTTAGTTTCGGTCCTGTACCGCCGCAGGAAAATACACCTGTTACCTTCACCAATACATCTACCGGTGCCGTCTCTTACAATTGGCTGTTCGGCGATGGCGACACATTGCATACCGTGAGCCATGATACACTGGTTCAGCATATTTACAATGAGACCAATACTTTCAGCGCCTGCCTGGTAGCTATTAACCAGTACGGCTGTACAGACACTGTATGCAAGCCGGTAAAAACACTGATCGTTCCGCTGATCGATGTACCCAATGCCTTTACGCCTAATGGAGATGGCGTGAATGATATTGTACGCGTGCGCGGCTTCGGTATCAGCAAGGTTAATTTCCGCATTTATAACCGCTGGGGTGTGTTGGTATTCCAGTCGAGCAATGCCAAGAACAACGGCTGGGACGGCCGTTACAAAGGCGTACTGCAGCCACAGGATGTATACACATATATAGCGGACATCGTATTTACCGATGGTACTTCGTACCAGAAAAAAGGAGATATTACTTTATTGAGATAATATAACAGGCTCCCCATCCCCGTTTTTTTTCAGATCACCTGTTAACTGGTATCGGGAAATTAACGGGGATTTTTTTATCCGCTTTTTCAAAAAAAGCCAGCTTTCATCAGAAATGCTGAAAACAGCTGCCATATCCCTTATCTGCCGCCCATAGACAACCAGGTGCTGATTTACTCGTATATATTATGGATAAAGACAGCAATTGAAAGCATATCGCATCATCCTTGACCTTTTTTCCATCCAGGCAGCATTGCAAGCCGGAAGTGTATCTGTTTTATCGGGCTGATTACCCCTGAAAACTTTTTCCGTTAAAGGGAAAAAACTTCCCGGAGTAAAATTTCCTGAACAACTTTTTCGTTCTTCTAAGCGTTGTAATGAAGAATAACTTGCTAAAATTCCCCTGGCTTGAAAACCTTTAAAAGGATAATAAGTATCATCATAGCTTGCTTTGCTGTCCAGGTTGTACAGGCACAGGTATTGGAATTTGTAGAAAACAAAGGACAATGGGATAAGCAGGTGCAGTTCAAGGGTGATTTGACTTATGGGGCTTTTCTGCTGCAGAAAAATGGTTACCGTGTAGTATTGCATAACCCCGCAGATATGCGGCGTATGGCGGCTATTGTCAGCGGTCACGGCGAAGGTAATGAAGGTGGGGGTCCATCTTCGGGTGGTGGGCAGCCTAATCCGGGTGGCAGCGGCAGTGGCACAGCGCCGGCGCCTCAAACCAGCGCGATGCGCACTAAAATAGCCACAGGTAAACAACCCGGCGAAGCTTTTGTACTCCATTCCCACGCTTACCAGGTAAATTTTGTCAATGCATCAGACAATGCAACTGTTCTCCCCGATAAACCACTCAGCAGCTACAACAATTATTTTATTGGCCAGGATTCTTCCAAATGGGCATCCCACTGCCGGGTGTTCCTGGCCGTGACCTATAAAAATATCTATCCCAATATCGATGTACGGTATTTCTCTGAAGACGGCATGCTTAAATACGATTTCATTGTAAACCCAGGCGGCGATATATCTAAAATCGCCCTGCAGTTCGATGGGGTTGACAAACTCGACATCAAATACAATAACCTGCACATACAAACTTCTGTGGGAGAGGTAAACGAATTAAAACCTTATACCTACCAGGCTTCAGCAAACGGCAAGCAGGAAATCAAAACAAAATATGTTATTCATGACAATATCGTCAGTTTCAAAATGGATAACTATGATAAAAGCAAAACGCTGATCATCGACCCTACCGAAGTTTTTTCCACTTTCACCGGCAGTACGGCAGATAACTGGGGTTTTACTGCTACTTATGATAACCAGGGAAATTTTTATGCCGGTGGCATCGTATTCAGGGATGGCAGCTTCCCGGTTTCCAATGGCGCTTTTCAAACAGGTTTCCAGGGTGGGGATGACCTGGACAATGGCGCTCCCTGTGATGTGGGCATTATGAAGTTCAACTCCAATGGCACTAACCGCCTGTATGCAACGTATATCGGTGGCAATGGTAATGAGCAACCCCATAGCCTTATTGTTGACAACAATGGCGACCTTATTATAGCCGGCCGTACTACTTCAGGTAATTTCCCTACCACGGTGGCTAATTTTGGCCCCTGCGGCAGCTATGATATTTTTATCACCAAGCTTAACCCTACCGGAACCAGCCTGATCGGTTCACGGAAGATCGGCGGTAGTGGTGTTGATGGTGTAAATATCAAACCCAAGGATCTGCCGGGTGGTGATGCCAATGGCGCAGTGATCTCCACACGCAGGAACTATGGCGATGATTCCAGAAGTGAGGTGATCATAGACAATGATAACAACATCTATGTTGCAGCGCAAACACAATCCAGCGATTATCCCACAACACCAGGCGTTTTCCAGCCTTCTTTCGGCGGCAGCCAGGATGGTGTGCTCATTAAAACCAGTGGCAACCTGAGCAATATCAGCTTCAGCACTTATCTTGGCGGCAGCGGCGATGATGCAGCTTTTGTACTGGCACTAAACCCCAACAACAATGCTATTTATGTGGCCGGCGGTACCGGCAGCCGTGATTTTCCGGGGACTGGCAATGGCGCGGTTTTGTACAACAGTTTCCAGGGTGGTGACTGCGATGGTTTTGTTGCCATCGTGAGCAATGATGGCCATACGCTGGTAAAATCATCTTATTTCGGCACGCCTGGTGCCGATCTTGTTTTCGGCATCCAGTTCGATAAACTGGGTTTCCCCTATATCATGGGCACCACTTCCGGCACCTGGCCCGTCACCAGTAATGTGGCTTTTAAACAGCCTAATGGTAAACAGTTTATATCCAAACTGCAGCCCGATTTAAGTGCCTGGGTGTATTCCACCGTTTTTGGGAAAGGTGCTTCCAAACCGGATATTTCACCCACTGCCTTCCTGGTAGACCGCTGTGAAAATGTGTATGTATCTGGCTGGGGTGGCGGACTAGATATTACTTTCGGCTACGACAACAGCGGCAGCAATGGCCTTACCACTACACCCGATGCGCTGATACCGGCCAGCCCTTCACGCGATAATTCAGATTTTTATTTTTTTGTACTGAAAAAAGATGCGGCAGCACAGTTGTATGGCTCCATGTTCGGGCAAAACGGCGGACTGGGTGATCATGTGGATGGAGGCACCAGCCGCTTTGATAAACAGGGAGTGATCTACCAGTCTATCTGTGCCAACTGTAATAGCCCCCAAGTTAGTTTTCCCACCACGGCAGGTGTGTGGAGCTCTAAAAATGCGGCTGCTCCCGGTTGTAACCTGGCCGCTGTAAAAATTGCATTTGAACTGGCAGGTGTGCATGCAGGCCTGCGTGCTGCCATTGATGGCATTGTTAATGATACATCGGGTTGTATTCCACTGAAAGTGGATTTCACCGATACGCTGGCCCTTGCCAAAACCTATGTATGGCATTTCGACGATGGATCGCCGGATACTATTACTGTAGTGCCCAGTGCAAGCCATGTATTCCAGAACGTAGGTGATTATCATGTGCGCCTTATCGTGATCGATTCCAGCGCCTGCAATATTACGGATACCTCTTACATTAATATCCGCGCCAGGAAAGACAAAGCTGTGCTTTCTTTTACCAGCAATAAGCTACCGCCCTGCGATTCGCTGAAATACCAGTTTGTCAATACTTCCACGGCGCCGCCGGGTAAGCCTTTTACTGCCCAGTCTTTCCAATGGAATTTCGGTGACGGGTCCAGTGTGGGCCCTACCGGTACGCAAACCTATACCCATAGCTATACAGCCGTAGGCACGTATAATGTAGTGCTCAAACTGCTGGACACCTCCTATTGCAATTACCCCGATTCGGCGGTTAAAACAATACGGATATCCCCCAATGTAAAAGCACAGTTCAATACACCGGCTTCCGGATGCTATCCTTATACGGCAGTGTTCCAGAACACTTCGCTGGCGGGGCAGCAGTTCTTCTGGAATTTTGGCGACGGTACCACATCGCAGGAAGCAGACCCCACGCATGCTTACCAGATCGGGACGTTTAAAGTAACACTGGTAGTGATCGATTCTTCTACCTGCAATATCATCGACAGCACCAGTAAAACTATCGTGGTAAGCCCCAAACCCAAGGCCGGCTTTACTTACAGCCCTGTTCCGCCACAGGAAAACACAGCAGAAACATTTGTCAATACATCTACCGGGGCCAGTTCTTATATATGGAAATTCGGCGATGGCGATACCTTAAAAACCATCAGCCGCGATACGGTTGTTGAGCATATTTACAATGCAACCAGTACCTTTAATACCTGTTTGTTTGCCATCAATGATTATGGCTGTGTAGATTCGGTTTGCCAGCCGGTTAAAGCACTGATCGTGCCACTGGTTGATGTACCAAATGCGTTCACACCCAACGGCGACGGCATCAACGACGTAATAAGAGTACGCGGCTATGGCATCGGGAAAGTCAATTTCCGTATTTACAACCGCTGGGGAGTGCTGGTATACCAGTCAACCGCAGCCAAAACCAATAATGGCTGGGATGGCCGCTACAATGGTGTGCTGCAGCCACAGGATGTATATATGTATATTGCAGACATAGAGTTTACCGACGGCACCAAGTACCAGAAGAGAGGAGATATCACCTTGTTAAGATAAGCAACCAACGAAAACGCTAAAGAGGAGGATTGTATGAACAACATATTTACCAAACATAAAAAATGGATACCCGCCCTGCTGTGTGTGCTGATGGGCAGTTGTGCCATGGCGCAGGATCTCCATTTTTCGCAATACTTCAATTCCCCGCTGCTCATCAACCCGGCCAACACTGGTTTTGCACCTGATGTAGACTGGCGCCTGGGTATCAATTACCGCAACCAGTGGTCCAGTATTTCCAATAATCCTTATAAAACCATGAGCGCCTGGGGCGATGCCCAGTTATTCAACGGGCGTTTTGAAAATGGCTGGGTAGGTATCGGCGGCTCATTGCTGCGCGATGTGGCGGGAAGCGGCAACCTTACTTCCACTAAAGCCTACGGTTCTATTGCCTACCACCAGATGCTGGGGCTGGGCAGCCTGCTCAGCGCCGGTTTTACCGCAGGTATTGTAAACAAACGCATCGACCTTACCAAACTCACTTTCGACAACCAGTGGAATGGTAAATTTTTCGATGTTACTATTCCCAGCGGCGAGCGGTTCCTGTACAGTTCAGTAAGCTATTTCGATTTGCAGGTGGGTATGAACTATGCTTATTTTCCCAACGAACGCACTTACCTGAATGCAGGTGTTAGCGTGATGCACCTGAACCGGCCCAAAGAAAGCTTTTTTGATGAATCGAGTTTTGATGCGGGAACCAGCAGGCGGTATACCGTTTTTCTGAACGGCTCTTTTAAGCTCAATGACCAGTGGATCGTTAATCCCAACATATACTATAGCCGCATGGCCAAAGCCAATGAAGTGGTACTGGGCGGCAATGCCAATTATAACCTGAGCGGCGATGGATATACACAGCTGATCGGTGGTTTGTATTATCGTTCCGGTGATGCTGTTATTCCTATGGTGGGCTACCAGTGGAACGGGTTTAAATTAACCGTCAGCTATGATGCCACCGTGTCTTCACTCAGTACCTATAACCAGTCAAGAGGTGCATATGAGCTTTCTTTGATGAAAGCCGGGCTGTTCGGGGATAACAAGAACATCAAATGCCCTACGGTTAAATTCTGACCTGCCGCCTTCAACAGCCCGGAGTACCAGCCATTAAAACGACCATGTGTTATCGCCATCATTGCGGATGACGAAATGTTTTTCACCATCATAGTACTTGCTGTATTTCCTGGTAATTTCTTCCGGTTGCTTTTTGCCGTTGATGTAGAGGTCGCCATCGCTTAGTTCGATCCGGTATCCTTTTTTGGTGTCGAGCAGTCCGTCCTTTTCCAGGGCCCCGGCCAGCGACCTGAAACGTTGTATCCTTTCTTTTGCGCGTTCAATACCAGCCCTGGCCTGTTTCATACCGGCATCTATCTGCTCATGTATTTTTTTGCTGTCGATTTTCACACGGAAAGCATCACTGTTCAGTTTAGCCTGTACATCCTGCAGGTGGGTTTGTATTTCATCCAGTTTTACCTGCTGCATTTCTTTCTGCGCTTCTTTCAGCGATTTTTCTATCTGGTGGTTGATCTTATCCCAGTCCACCGCTTTCAGCGATGCGGTAACATCTGCATTGATCTTGGAAAAATCCACTTTAGACAATGCTTCTTTTACTTCTTTCTCTATTGCTTCGGTGTTGATATTTTTCAGTTCTATATTCAGCTTATCCATCTGGATGTCCAACTCATGCATGGCATCATCCAGCTCACTCATTCGATATGCATCCCTGTCAGTACTATGTTTGCGGGATTTTGTGGTATCTCCGTTTTCTGTTCCGGTGTTTGTTTGGCTTCCGGCCGGTGCTTTTTTATCTGCCAGTTGCCAGGCAGAAGTGCCGACAACAATACACAGCAAAATGCCAGTAAAAAGAAGCCTGCTTTTATGTGTCGCATTTTTCATATTTGATTCGTTTATCAATTTTATTTACGAATTATTTCGTATCAAACATACGACAGTTTTCGTAAAACAATAAACAGGCACCGCGGCTTTTAAAAAATTTAACAAATGGCGAACAGGAACAGGTTGTTAAACATATTATATATTAACACAATACGATAATAAGTTCATTATACATCCACAGCCAACCCTATCACATCACCTGTTCCCTGTCTTTTTATAAAACACATTATTTCGGCCAAACAATTAGCGGCTTTCTACAGCTTTGCCCGTATTTTTACGAAAATTTCATGGCATGTTACCCGTTGTTGAAAAAGGATTGATCACCACTGAACATCTTACTGCTTTTAAACAGATTATTGGAGAAGCCTATGTGCTGGCGGATGAAGAAACATTGCAGCATTATGGGCACGATGAAACCGAACACTTGCTCTACCTGCCCGAAGTGGTGCTGAAACCGCGTACAGCGGCAGAGATCAGCGCTATCATGAAAATATGCAATGAAAACCGCATCCCGGTAACGCCCCGCGGCGCTGGCACCGGCCTCAGCGGCGGCGCTTTGCCGCACCTGGGTGGTGTGCTTATTTCAATGGAACGCCTTAACAGTATTCTTGAGATAGACGAACGCAACCTGCAGGTAACCACCGAACCGGGTGTAATTACCGAAGTATTACAGGAATCAGTAAAAGCCAAAGGCCTGTTTTACCCACCCGACCCCAGCAGCAGGGGCTCTTGTTTTATCGGGGGCAATATTGCCGAAAACAGCGGCGGCCCCAAAGCAGTTAAATACGGGGTGGTAAAAGATTATGTGCTTAACCTGGAAGTGGTATTACCTACAGGTGAAATTATCTGGACAGGCGCCAATGTGCTCAAAAACTCTACCGGCTATAACCTCACCCAGTTACTGGTGGGCAGTGAAGGCACACTGGGCATTGTTACCAAAATTGTGCTGAAGCTGATCCCACTGCCTAAATATGACCTGCTGATGCTGGTGCCTTTCCGCTCACTGGAAAAAGCCGGCGAGGCAGTCAGCGCTATTTTCCGTGGGGGGTTTACACCCAGCGCACTGGAACTGGTAGAAATTGAAGCATTGCAGATCGTGAGTAAAATGGTAGACAGCCACGCTGTTCCGGTTACAGATGATATTGCTGCCCACCTGATCATTGAAGTGGATGGCAATAATATGGATGTGCTGATGAGCGAAATGGAAGCTATTGCAGAGCTGCTGCAGCAATACGAAGCCGGTGAGGTATTTTTTGCAGATGATGCACAGCAAAAAGCAGAATTATGGAAACTGCGCCGCAGGGTGGCCGAAGCCGTAAAAAGCAGCGGTTATACCATCGAGGAAGATACCGTGGTACCCCGCGCCAACCTGCCCGCATTGATACGTGGTGTGAAAGAACTGGGCAAACAGCAACATTTTCACGCGGTTTGCTATGGCCATGCGGGTGATGGCAACCTCCATATCCGCATTAAAAAAGAAGGTACAGCCAACAGTATGGGCAATGCTGAAATGACACGCAGCCTGCGCGCTTTATTCGACCTGGTGTATAGCCTGGGGGGCACCATCAGCGGCGAACATGGCATTGGCCTGATACAAAAAAGCTATATGGATATTGTGTTTGAAGATGCAAATCTCCGGTTGATGCGTGAAATCAAGCAGGTATTCGATCCTAACAATATTTTAAATGCGGGAAAAATTTTCGATCTACACTAATCCATAGGTTTGTGTTAAACTTACCCTGCCCTTTTACAATAACGGCAGGGTAAATTATACTCAGCCATTGAAAAATTTTCATTAGATGAAACTAACCAGTATGTTTAAAGCAGCGGCATTCCTGGCATTGCTCGTTTCTGCTTCAACGGGTTTGCTTGCACAGCGCCCGCCCACTTATGAGGAAAACCCTTCTCCCGGCGGAGGCTTCAACCAAAACAACCTTTTCCTGGGTGGCAGTCTTAACCTGGGGTTTGGCTCTAACAGTTATTTCAATATCGGTGGCACACCTGAAATAGGTTATAGCTTTTCCGAATGGGTTGATGCCGGTATTGCACTCAACCTGAACTATTATACCATCAAAGATTATGGCGGCAATAAAGCCAAAAGTTTTAACTATGGTGGTGGGGTATTTGCCCGTCTTTTCCCTATCCGCAATTTTTTTGTACAGCTGCAGCCTGAGTACAACTGGTCTAAGTATACCACAGAGCTATCTGCTAATGGACAAAAATCAACCGTAACCTATGGAGTGCCCAGTATACTGGCGGGCGTGGGTTATTCACAGCGTATCATTGGCAGTTCCAGTTTTTATACAGCGATCCTGTTTGATATCAACAACGACCCGCACTCCCCTTACCGGGATGCTTATACTAATAACATTATCCCTATTATCAGGGCTGGTTTTAATATTTACCTGCGTCCCAGTCGTAGATAATTTCCAGTGGAGTGTTGTATACGGCAAACCGCGTACGCCAGTCTTCATGCAGAAAACCCTGCAGCTGCGTATGGTTGATATGCCCGATCAAATGATTGTAATATCCTGCTGAATTCAGCAGGATTATTTTTTTATCGTGGATATTGAGTGTGTTCCAGGTAAGCATCTCAAACATTTCATCCATGGTTCCGTTACCGCCAGGCAGTACAATGGCCGCATCGCATAGATCGTACATCATCTTTTTACGGATATGCATATCGGCCACCACATGCAGCCTGGTAAGCCCTGTATGCTGCCTTTCCCATTGTACCAGTACATCGGGTATTACACCGATCACTTCGCCACCTGCCTCCATGGCCGCATTGGCTACGCTACCCATCAGCCCCACATTACCGCCACCATAAACCAGCGTTATTTTACGCTGGCCCAGTAATTTACCCAGCTCCTTTGCATGCTGCTCGTACAGGGGGTCATTACCCGATTTTGAACCACAAAAAACAGCCACCGATGTGTACTGCATAACGATTTTATTTTTTGTAGCGCAATATTAACGGCGATTTGCCATTTTGAGCAGAATATGCGGATATTTGTTTCTTAACAAAATTAATCACCGGCAGCAGGGCCAGCTGATTACTTGTCAAACACACTATTAGCCGGTTGCTTGTGCTTTGGATTCATGTGTTTGAACATCCCTCTTGCCCCAATACATTTTTGTCCGTATGTCGCCCTTATTGCTGTTTTCATTTGTCATCGCATATTTTGTTATTCTCCTGGTTGTGGCATGGTATACCGGGCGCAACTCCAATAATGATTCTTTTTTTATCGGCAACCGCAACAGTAACTGGATGCTGGTGGCATTCGGTATGATCGGCACTTCACTCAGCGGGGTGACTTTTGTAAGTATACCCGGGGCGGTGGGCAAGGATGCATTTGGTTATTTCCAGATAACGCTTGGTTACCTGATCGGTTATGTTGTTATCGCTTATGTATTGCTGCCATTGTATTACCGCCTGCAGCTGACATCGATCTACAATTATCTCAGCAACAGGCTGGGTTTTCTTTCATATAAAACAGGGGCATCGTTTTTTATTTTATCGAGAACGCTGGGTGCCACGGCCCGTTTGTACCTGGTGGTTAATATTCTCCAGGAAGCGATCCTCAGCAGCTTTGGTATCCCGTTCTGGCTTACCACCCTTATCATCCTGGCCATGATATTGCTGTACACTTATGAAGGCGGGGTAAAAACGATCGTTTACACTGATACACTACAAACCACCTGTATGCTGCTGGGACTGGTTATTTGTGTTATCTATATACTCAACACACTGCATATCGGCTTTGGTGACAGCCTTTCTGCTATGCGGGCGAAGGGCATGACGCAGGTGTTCTTTACCGATCCCGACAGCAAATCTTTTTTCCTGAAACAAATACTGGCCGGTGCGTTCATCACCATTACCATGACAGGGATGGACCAGGAGATGATGCAGAAGAACATATCCGTAAAAACCCTGAAAGATTCGCAGAAGAACATCATCAGTCTCTCCGTTATCATGATGGTGGTGTTGCTGCTGTTCCTTTACCTGGGTGGTTTGCTGCACCTGTACGGTGCACAGCAACAGGTTGCAGCATCCGGCGACCAGCTGTTCCCTGAAATAGCCCTGCACCATATGCCGCCTATGATCTCGGTTATTTTCATTGTAGCGCTTATCTCGGCACTCTTCCCCAGTGCCGATGGCGCCATGACGGCATTAACAGCCTCTTTTTGTATAGATATATTAGGCATGCAGCGCAGGAGCGACTGGACCGATGCACAGAAGAAAAAGATCAGGCAGCGTATCCACTTATTGTTTGCCTTTATCTTCCTGCTGTTCGTACTTGTTTTTAAATGGGTGAACAATCAAAGCATGATAGGTGTAATCCTGAAAGTAGCCGGCTATACCTATGGCCCCCTGCTGGGCCTGTTCTCTTTCGGCATTTTAAATAAAAAACAGGTGAACGATAAACTGGTACCTGTTGTGTGTATACTGGCCCCGCTGGTTTGTTTTATTATAGACAGCAACCAGCACCGGCTGTTCGGATCTTTTGAAATAGGCCTGGAACTGCTGCTGATCAACGGCGGCCTTACCTACCTGGGATTGCTGCTGATAAGAAAAAAGCAATAACAGCAGGCCTGTGAACGGTTGAAATGCGGGAGCAAACAGCCGTTCCCTTACCCTGTAAAATACCTGTCTTGCCGTTATCCTGTTATTTTGTATGCTAACAGGTGAGGAAATAAATAATTAAAATATTGAAGAATGGAACCAGTGCATCCCCGGGTTGATCAATATGCGGCAGCCTATACCACACCGGAAGACCCGGTTTTACAGGAGATACATAGCTATACAGCGCAGCACCACCCTCAGGCCCATATGCTCAGCGGGCAGGTACAGGGTAAGCTGCTGGAAATGATCAGCAGGCTGGTACAACCCCGGTATGTACTGGAAATTGGCAGTTTCACCGGTTATAGCGCTATTTGCCTGGCCAGGGGCCTTAAACCCGGCGGGGAACTGCATACCATTGAACTGCGGGATGAAGAAGCGGCTACCTGCCGCGAAAATTTCAGGCGGGCGAAACTGGATAATCAAATACATTTGCACGTCGGCAATGCGCTGGATATAATACCCCAACTGAACTTTAGCTGGGATATTGTGTTTATAGACGCCGATAAAACCGGGTACATTGGATACTACGAACTGGTTTTACCACGTTTAAACAAGAACGGATTGATTATCGCGGATAATGTACTGTTTCACGGGCAGGTTTTGGATACCCCGGTACAAGGCAAAAGCGCAAAAGCCATCGCAGCATTCAACGAGCATGTAAGAAATGACAGTCGTACCGAGCAGGTACTGGTAACGGTGAGGGATGGCTTACTGCTTATTCAGAAAAAGGACGGATCTGAAGGATAAACAAGCTCAGGTGAAATGATCAATGGGTTTTAACAGCTATTGTGCAAAGAAACTCCTTTAAAGAAAAACCAAACATTTTCAGATGAAAAAATTCCTGGTGGTAATGGTCACGGTAACCATCGCCCTTGGCAGCAAAGCACAAAAGAGTGTAGTAGCAGCCTATATTGACACCTACAAAGATATTGCTATCAACGAGATGATCAGGACCGGGGTACCGGCTTCCATCACGCTGGCCCAGGGCATCCTGGAAACCCAGGCCGGGCAAAGCGACCTGGTGAAACAATCCAATAATCATTTTGGTATCAAGTGTAAAACCGAATGGACAGGCGCCAAGGTATACCATGATGATGATGCCCGCGGCGAGTGTTTCAGAAGCTATCCTTCAGCAGAAGATTCCTACCGCGATCATTCCGACTTTCTCAAAAACCGCCCCAATTATGCCTTTCTTTTCCAGCTTAATCCTACCGACTATGAAGGTTGGGCAAAAGGCCTGAAAAAAGCAGGTTATGCCACCAGTAATGTGTATGCACAAATGCTGATCAAAATTATTGTAGACAACAATCTGCAGCAATATACCCTGCTGGCCATCAACAGGCAGCGCAATCCCAACCAGGCCCAGTATGCCTCTGCCGGCAACAGCCAGAACCAGACTGAAGCTGCCATAGCTGCCAATACCCCTGCTCAAAACAGGAGCAGGAACCGGGAAGAAGCAGCCCCCGCCTCCGCCACCACCGTTACTACCAGCAACAATTACCATACTGCTGCCAATAGCAATACAGCCACTGAACAACCATCAACAGTGGCTACCGCAGCACCATCACGCACCATAAACCAGCCTAATAACGGCAGCTCCAATGCTGTACAGGTTGCACAAACAGCCATCAAAGCACCCAGCTACCCTACCGGGGTTTTTGAAATTAACCAGACCAAGGTGATCTATGCCAATGAAGGCACTTCCCTTTTTGCATTGGCCAATAATTATAACCTCACCTATAAAAAACTGCTTGAGTTCAATGAACTGGCAGAAAAAGATATCCTCGAGAACAGCCAGCTGATCTTCCTGGAGAAAAAGCCCAAAAAAGGTGCAAAAGACTTTCATGTGTCGGAGATGGCCGAAACCATTGAACTTGTTTCACAGCGCGAAGGCGTTCGCCTCGAAAACCTGCTGGCCTACAACCACCTGTCACGCGGGGCCAGGCTTCAAACCGGCGAAAAAGTATACCTCCGCTCCAATGCACCGGTTAGCCCTAAAACCCTTCATGATAACAATTACCAGGCATCCAGCCGTTAACCCGTTTGTTTTTCAGTAACCGAACGATCTTTCCGGAACTTTAAACCCAGGCTATGGCATTCATCAAAGTGCACGATAAACAGTTTCAACCCTATCTTACCGAACCGATGATCCAGGAAAAACTGCAGGTAATGGCTGCTGCCATCAACCGGGATTATGCGGGCAAAAGACCTTTGTTTATCGCCATTCTTAACGGGTCGTTCATGTTTTCAGCCGATCTGTTCAAGCACCTGACCATTGATGCGGAGATCAGTTTTATTAAACTGGCATCATATAAAGGCACAAAATCTACCGGGCATGTTATTACTGCGATCGGACTGGATACAGATATTACCGGCCGCGATATCATCATCCTGGAAGACATCATTGATACTGGTAAAACCATCAACCAGTTTTTGCCCCAGCTGCTTAACCAGCAACCTGCATCCTGCAAAATTGCGGTGTTGCTGCATAAACCGGAAGCCACTGTTTTCCCGGTACAGATCGATTACTGCTGTTTTTCCATCCCCAATAAATTCGTGGTAGGTTATGGCCTGGATTACGATGGTCTTGGCAGAAACCTCCGCGAAATTTACCAGCTGCACGAAGAATAACTGGAAGAATAATTATATTTATCAGTAACCGCCGGCTGCAAAGCCAAGTGGCTTTCAATCCTCTATCCATCAATAACCAGCTTTGCAGCGTTTGAGCCCCTGACCGTTGCCTTATGTAAGCTGATAGCCAGCGGGCAGCTTTGTTATCACCTTATTGTTTATCCTATTGAAGCAACTACTGCTTGTCATATCACTGTTAGGCCTGTTGCCTGTATGCGAGGCCCAGTATTACCTGCGGGGCGAAGTACGGGATGAACAGAACAATGCCCTTCCCAATGTAAAAATATGGCTGTATTCGCAGGGGCATAGCCCGTTTTCTTCCGGCAGCAGTGGCACATTCGGTATACCGAGCTCATTGCCCACCGATACCATTACCCTGGTGCTCGAAGGCTATGAACCTTGTAAAATGGCAGTTTCTACTGCCAAGTTCCAGCACCTGACAATGAAAATGCTGCCGGCCAAAGCTTCTTTATTCAAACACCAGCTGCTGAGTGCGGTTAAAAATACACAGGATAACAAACCCGTATTCCTGCACAATGGTGAAAGCTACAGCAACCTGGTAGAAAATGATTTTGTAGAGGCATCTGCCTATCCTGAAACCGGTTTTGCCTTAAATATCGACCGTGCTTCTTACAGCAATATCCGCCGCTTTCTCAACATGAACAATACGGTTCCGCCCAGTGCAGTGCGTATTGAAGAAATGCTCAACTATTTTAACTTCAGCACCACGGCTTCAACGGAAGAAGATGCGCCGTCGCCACAACAATTCAGCTGCCATACCACCATCAGCACAGCGCCCTGGCAAAACAATCACCAGTTACTGTATGTACGGTTGCAGGCGCCATCCATCAATCTTGACCAGGTGCCACCCAGCAACCTGGTTTTCCTGGTCGATGCTTCGGGTTCAATGGACAAACCCAACCGCCTGCCCCTGTTCCAGGCAGCGTTGCACTTGCTGGTACAGAACCTTCGCCCGGTAGACACAGTATCCATCGTGGTGTATGGCGGCAATGTAGGCGTACTGTTGCCCCCAACTTCCGGCGCAGATAAAAAGAAGATCAATGAGGCCATTGAAAAGCCTTTTGCCAGCGGTTATACACCAGGCGAAGCCGGTATCCGCCTGGCCTACCAGCTGGCAAGACGTTCGTTTATACCCGGCGGCAACAACAGGGTGATCATGGCTACAGACGGCGATTTTAATGTAGGGCAGTCATCTGAAAAAGAACTGGAAGAACTGATAGCAAGGCAACGCCAGTCGGGCATCTACCTTACCTGCCTGGGTATGGGTATGGGCAATTACAAAGACAGCAAGCTGGAAACACTGGCTAAAAGAGGAAATGGCAATTTTGCTTATCTCGATAACCTGAAAGAAGCCGAGAAAGTACTGGTGACAGAGTTCACCAAAACCATGTATGCCGTAGCCACAGATGCTTTTATCAATATCCGTTTTAACCCGCAGCTGGTAAAAAAATACCGGCTTATCGGCTTCGATAATAAAGAAGATGCACTGAACGATACATCCAGCGAAATCAATGGGGGCGAAATAGGTTCGGGCCATTGCCTGGTAGCCGTGTTTGAAATAGTGCCCAATGAGCTAAACAACAATCCCACAGAAGACAGCAGCGTGATCACGGTGGGCAAATATGCATCGCTGAAACTGCAGTACAAATCACCGCAGGATACGCTCAATGCCCTGCAACAGCGCTTCACCATACCGTTTGTATACACCCCACCAGAACAACTGGACGATCAGCTGAAACTTGTCACGGCCGTTACCATGTTTGGTGAGCTGCTTAAACAATCACGTTTTGCCCACACCTATTCCTGGGATGATGCATTGAAACAGGCAGCATTTTGCCAGGGTGCCACCGACCCGGTACTGCAGGAGTTTTTCCAGCTGCTAACAAAAGCAAAAGAGATTTACACCGGCCCGAAGAACAAGAAAGAAAAAAGAGCCAAAAAACAAGCAAACCCCTGATGACTGCCGGTTCAGGTTATTGAGCAGGGTTGTTATAAAATAAAAAGACAGCCCTGCGGCTGTCTTTTTTGTATTGTTTGTTCTATCAGTTAACTGAACACTTCTTTTACTTTATCAAAAAAGCTTTTCTCGCTTTTACCGGGCTGTGGCTGAAAATTGGGGCTCTTGGATAATTTATCCAGCATCTCTTTTTCTTCGGCCGTCAGGTTCTGGGGCGTCCATACATTTACATGGATCAGCTGATCGCCGCGACTGTAGCTGTTCACTTCGGGAAAGCCTTTGCCTTTCAGGCGGAATATTTTGCCGCTTTGTGTGCCCGCAGGTATTTTGATCTTGGCGCGGCCATCGATGGTTGGCACTTCTACCTGGGTGCCAAAAACGGCATCGGTGAATGAGAGATGCAGTTCAAAAGCCACATTCAGTCCATCACGCTGCAACTCCTTATGCGGTTCTTCTTCTATCAGTATGATCAGGTCGCCGGGCGCACCACCTCTTTCTCCTGCATTGCCACGGCCGCCCATGCTCAGCTGCATCCCTTCCTGTACACCGGCAGGTATATCAATGCTCACCATTTCTTCACCATAAACACGGCCTTCCCCTTTACAGGAACCGCATTTGGCGGTGATCGTTACCCCTTCACCATTACAGGTTGGACAGGTGGTTACGGTTTGCATCTGTCCAAGGAAAGTATTGGTCACCTTTCTTACCTGGCCGCTGCCACCGCAGGTACCGCAGGTTTGTACACTGCTTTTATCTTTAGCGCCATTGCCACCGCAGGTACTGCAGGTAACATATTTTTTAACCTTGATATTCTTGGTGACGCCTTTGGCTATTTCTTCGTAGTTCAGTTTTATCTTAACCCGCAGGTTGCTGCCCCTGGCACCCCTGGCACGGCCGGTACCACCACCTCTTTGCCTGCCACCGCCAAAAAAGCTGCCAAACAGGTCATCACCAAATATGTCACCGAACTGGCTGAAAATATCATCCATGTTCATGTTGCCACCATAGGCACCGGCACCACCGGCACCGGGTGCAAAAGCGGCATGACCAAAGCGGTCGTACTTGGCTCGTTTATCAGCATCGCTCAGCACCTCGTATGCTTCTGCGGCTTCCTTGAATTTTTCTTCGGCAGCCTTGTCTCCAGGGTTGCGGTCAGGGTGGTATTGCATGGCCACTTTGCGGTAAGCCTTTTTAATTTCATCAGCAGTAGCGCTTTTACCTACCCCGAGTATTTCATAAAAATCTCTCTTTGTCATACTTCAATTTGAAAATTTGCCCGAAGAACAACTCCTTCGGAGAGCACTCGTCATTGAAAACCATCCAGGGTGGTGCTGCCGGCGTTTTCAATAACCTGGTTCCGCATTATTTGCCTACCACTACTTTGGCGAAACGGATGATTTTATCGTTCAGGTAATACCCTTTTTGTACTTCATCTATCACTTTTCCTTTCAGGTCTGGTGCCGGTGCAGGGATTTCGGTAATGGCTTCATGTTTTTCCACATCGAAATCAGTGTTCATACTTTCCATTGCTTTGAGCCCTTTAGACTGCAATGCACCTCTCAGCTTATTGAAAACCAACTGGATGCCTTCTTTGATCTGTTTAACATCATTGGTAGATTGTAACTGTTTCTCTGCACGGTCGCAATCGTCCAGTACATCCAGTAAGGATGTAATAACATCCTTCCCGGCTGTCTGGATCAATTCAAGACGTTCTTTTGAGGTTCTTCTCCTGAAATTATCAAATTCAGCCATCAGGCGCAGGTATTTATCTTTCTGCTCTTCCAGCTGGGCTTTTAACTGCTCGATTTCTGTTCCCTGGGCTACAGGTTCGTTCAAACCGGTAGTACCGGCTGCATTTTCGTCAGTATTGAGGCCCAGATCGGTAGATTCAACAGATGTGTCAGAATTTTGCTGTAATTCTTTCTCGTCCATAATGAATAATTATTAGCTAATAAACGGTTCAAAATTTTTGCCAAGGCAAGATAATGGGAAAAAATGACAGAAGCGGCGTTGGTGCTGTTCCTAGTTGGCAGTTCTCAGTCTGCAATCTTCAGTCGGCAGCCGGATGCTTCGCAGACTGTGGACTGCCGACTGAAGACTGAACTAACCCTTACCTTTGCCGCATGACCAAAGTTCTTCTGAAGAAAAAAATTGCCCCCCGTATTGCCAATGGGCATCCCTGGATTTTTGCCAACGAAGTAGACCATATTGAAGGGCCGGTACAGGCCGGTGATATAGTGGATGTTTTTTTTGCCGATGATAAGTTTGCCGGCAGAGGCTATATCAATCCCAAATCGCAGATACTGGTTCGCCTGCTTACCCGCAAAAAAGAAAATATTGATGACCAGTTTTTCTATAACCGCCTGTTGCAGGCCTGGCAGTACCGCCAGAAAATGGGGTACACGGATAATTGCCGGCTGATTTTTGGCGAGGCCGATGGCATGCCCGCCCTGATCATTGACAAGTTCAATGATTATTTTGTTATTCAAACCCTGGCACTGGGTATGGATATATGGAAACCAGCCATTGTACAGGCGCTGGAAAAAATATTCAGTCCTAAAGGTATCTATGAACGCAATGATGTGCCGGTGAGGGAGCTGGAAGGTTTGCCCCAGCAGAAGGGCTTTTTATCAGCCCCTTTTCCTACTGAGATCACCATCCATGAAAATGGTTTGCAGTTTTATGTGGATGTGGAAAATGGCCAGAAAACAGGCTATTTCCTGGATCAGCAGGATAACAGGCGGGCGATCAGGCATATTGTAAAAGATGCTGAGGTGCTGGGTGCATTCACTTATACCGGCACTTTTGAAATACATGCAGCTCATTATGGTGCCAAATCGGTGCTGGGACTGGATATCAGCGAAAATGCCGTGGCCCAGGCCACCCGCAATGCCAGGCTGAACAAGCTGGATCATATCTGCCGTTTTGAAGCCGTGAATGCATTTGATGTGCTGAAACAATGGGCTAAAGATGGCAGGCAGTATGATGTGGTCATGCTCGATCCGCCCGCTTTTACCAAAAGCCGTGACAATATTCAGAAAGCCATTACCGGTTATAAAGAGATCAACCTGAGAGGGATGAAACTGGTAAAGAACGGCGGATTCCTGGTAACCAGCAGCTGTACCAACCTGGTGCAACCCGACCTGTTTTTGCAAACTATTGAAATGGCTGCTAAAGATGCCCGCAAAAAAATACGGCAGGTGACCTTTCAAACACAGTCAAGCGACCATCCCATTATCTGGGGAATGGAGAATACACACTACCTGAAGTTCCTGATCGTGGAAGTAAGTGAGCGGTGAGGAACAGCTGTGAGGAGCAGCTATGAGCGGCAAGCTGTTAGCTGTGAGGCGCTAATAACTCTAAGCTGATGGCTATCAGCTCAAAAGATTATTTGTTCACCTGGAATTTGCCGGTTTCTACAATTTTACCGGTTTTGTCTTTCAGCTGGAAAATATAGATGCCACGGTAATAATCGGTCAGTACAAGGCTGATACGGTTGTTTTCAATGGGTATTTCTGCCATTTTCTTTCCTACAAAACTGAATATCAGTAAAGTATAGGATTTATCGACCTCTGGGGGGAATTCAAAATTGATATAAGTGGTGGCCGGGTTGGGATAGTATTTTACCAGCCTTACATCATAATAATCACTGGTTTCAACCGGGGAAACAGGATGAAAAGAAGACACAAGACAGGCACCTGCCCCCAGCATCAGCAGGAGCAATAAGCGGTGACCGGTAAGAAGTTGCTTGTGTAAAAATCTGATCATCAGCAAAATTCTATGTGTAAGTTACTTAAAAATTGTCCTCGCCAAACGGCTGTCACAATTTTTAAGTAACTCTTTATACTAATTTAAACGCGCCAGCGTTTGCTGTATCGCTTCAAAATTAGGCAGATCAGATGGTTTATCGCAGATCTCTGCATATTGCACAGTGCCTTCTTTGTCTATCACAAAAGCAGCACGCCTGCTAACACCCTGCATTTCAAAAGCCGGGAACACATCGTATAATACGCCATAGGCTTTGGCAGCTTCTTTATTAAAATCGCTCAGCAGCGAGAAATTCAGGTTCTGTTCTTTTTTAAACTTATCCAGTGTAAAAAGTGAATCAACCGAAATGCCGTATACCTGGGCATTGGCATTGTTATACGTGGCAATATTGTCCCTGATACTGCAAAGTTCTGTTGTGCATACACTGGTAAATGCCAATGGGAAAAACAATACTACCACGTTTTTTCCCTGCTGATCTGCCAGTGACACCTTGTTTTTTTCTGTATCGTACAGTTCAAAAACCGGTGCTTTCTGTCCTGTTTCAATTTTCATGATCGTGTTTTTATAATTTGAATAAATGATGATGGTGTGTTTTTCAGGCACCCATATATTTTTCTTTCAGGTAGCGGATAAAGTACTGCACATTGAGTGCCTCGCCGGTTATGCGTTTGCACAGTTCTTCACTTTCATACAGCCTGCCACAGGCATGTATATTGGTTCGCAGCCATTGCAGCAGGGGTTGCAACTGCCCTTCCCGGAGATCATTTTCCAATGCCGGCATCGCTTTACCTGCAGTTGCCCAGAACTGGCTGGCATAAAAACTACCCAGGCTATAAGTAGGAAAATAGCCAAAGCTGCCATGGCTCCAATGTACATCCTGCAAGCAGCCCTGTTTGTCATCGGGCACGGTAACACCGAGATAGGTATGATACAGGTGGTTCCATTGTGCGGGTATATCCTTTACCTGCAGTTGCCCGCTGATCAGTTCTTTTTCTATCTGGTAGCGGATCTTTACATGGAAATGATAAGTGATCTCATCTGCTTCGGTGCGTATCAATGAGGGCTGCACTTTATTCACAGCCTTGTAAAAAGAGCTTATATCCACGTCACCCAGCTGCTGCGGAAAGCGCTGTTGCAGTACAGGAAAATAATGCTGCCAGAAAGCCTGGCTGCGGCCTACACAGTTTTCCCATAAACGGCTTTGCGATTCATGTATACTTAAAGAAGCGTATTCGCCGGATGGTAGGCCGTAGTCTTCATCGGGCAGGCCCTGTTCGTATAAAGCATGACCGGTTTCATGAATACAGCTCCAGGTCATATTGGCAAAATCCTGTTCATCGATACGTGTGGTGATACGCACATCTTTCGCGCTAAAATTAGTGGTAAAAGGATGTTCGGATATATCCTGCCTGCCTGCATCCAGGTTGAAACCCAGGGTTTTTACCAGGAACATACCCCAATCCCACTGTTCCTGCTTGGGAAAATGGCGGTGCAGAAAACTGTCATCCGGCTGGGCCTGCCCGGTAAGATGCTGCAGTATTTCCTGCAACGGCTGAACAATAGAATCGAATACAGCATCCAGCCTGGCTACATCTGTCGACTTTTCATAATCTTTCAACAGGGCATTGTAGGGATGTTGTTCGTAACCCAGCTGTTCTGCTTCTGCTTTTTTCAGCGAGACCAGTTCATCCAATGCTTTTTCAAAATAGCTGAAGCTATTGTTGCGGCGTGCTTCTATCCATGCATTGAAGGCTTTGGATATGGCTTCTGAAAGCTGCCGTACAAAAGCGCTGCTCAATTTTTTTTGTTTATCAATATCTTCTGCCGTAAGTACCACATTGTGGTGTTGTTTGGTATCCAGGTCGGTACGGGCCAAAAGATCTTTTACAATATTTTCCAGCTGTGTATCGGTACTGTAAATATGTGCCAGTTCGCTTAACGTGGCCAGCTGGCGTGCCCTGCCGGCCGCACCCTGTGCAGGCATATAAGTTTCCTGGTCCCACTGCAGTACAGCTGCAGCATATTTGATATCGGCAATCCTGCGCATCCGTTCGCTGTAATCGGCATACAGGTCTTTACTTGATTGTTGTATGAGCATGTCTAAGCATTAAAATTCCAAGATAAATATTCCATCCGCTGCCGGCAGAGAGGCGGCAGGGGTTAACCATTTGTTCATGTAGGGATTGTCTGTTTTTATGGAAAAGCTACTGCAAAAAGGCTGCCTTAAACAGTTATAGCCATTTCAGGCACATCGTCTGGAACAATCAGTTTGCCGGCTGTTTTTTGCCTGATCTCTTCCACCGATACGCCCGGCGCTCTTTCTTTAAGCAAAAAGCCATCTTTCACAATATCCAGCACAGCCAGTTCAGTCACTACTTTCTTTACGCAGGCCACACCCGTTAGTGGAAGTGTGCATTGAGGCAATAATTTGCTTTCGCCTTTGGGGTTGGTATGCTGCATGGCTACAATGATATTGCGGGCGCTGGCTACCAGGTCCATCGCCCCTCCCATTCCCTTCACCATTTTACCTGGTATTTTCCAGTTGGCAATATCACCCTGCTCGCTTACTTCCATGGCGCCCAGTACAGTGAGGTCAATTTTGCCGGCCCGTATCATGCCAAAGCTTTCGGCGCTATCGAAGAATGCGCTGCCGGGTAAAACAGTAACGGTTTCCTTGCCTGCATTGATCAGGTCGGGATCTATTTCGGCTTCTGTTGGATAAGGGCCGGTTCCGAGGATGCCGTTCTCGCTTTGCAATATCACTGTCATTCCCGCGGGGATATAATTAGATACCAGTGTTGGTATCCCGATGCCAAGGTTCACATACATACCATCCCTTAACTCAAGGGCAATGCGTTTTGCAATACCATATTTGTCGAGTGCCATATTGATAGATTGAAGCATGAATAACGACCGGTTAATGATAACCGGTTTGCCTTGCCGGCAGATTAAAAAGGACAGGGTTACCTAAGCGGGTTTCTGCAGCTGTACGGTTCTGCGTTCAATTCTTTTTTCGTAACCGGTGCCCCTGAATATGCGGTGCACATATACACCAGCTACATGTATCGCATCCGGATCAAGCTCGCCGGGTTGCACCAGTTCTTCCACTTCGGCAATGGTGATATTGCCGGCCTTGGCCATAGAGCTGGAAAAATTGCGGGTAGCTTTACGGAAAACAAGATTGCCCATGGTATCGCCTTTCCAGGCCTTTACGATAGCAAAATCGGCATGTAATGCAAGCTCCATCAGGTAGCGTTTCCCGTTAAACACCCGTTCTTCCTTACCCTGGGCAATTTCGGTGCCTACACCGGCCGGTGTAAAAAAAGCGGGGATGCCCATTGCAGCCATCTGTATACGGGTGGCCAGTGTGCCCTGGGGTACCAGGTCTACTTCCAGCTCGCCCGACAACAACTGCCGTTCAAACTCGGCATTTTCACCTACATAGCTGCTGATCATTTTTTTCACCTGCCTGGTTTGCAGTAACAGTCCCAGGCCAAAATCGTCTACACCGGCATTATTTGAAATACAGGTTAATCCGCTGACGCCTTTTTGTACCAGGGCAGCAATCGTGTTTTCAGGAATACCGCATAAACCGAAGCCTCCCAGCATCAGCGTGGCGCCATCCTTAATATCACTGATGGCGGCTTCGGCACCGGATACAACTTTATTCATATAACATGCAATTTATCGTTTGGATAACCGGCAACTGCCCTGTATGCTTTATTTCGGGGGAGCAGTTTTTTTCTGCTCGTATTGCTGGTTACGCTTTCGTTCAGCATAATTGTTCAAAGAATCTATCAGTATCTTGTTAAGATCGGGGCGGCTCAGATAAAAGTGATAACTCTGGTAAAACTGTTCCTTGGTAAGATGATGTATGGACAGTACTTCCCGGTACAGTTCGATATTGTAAACCTTTCTATTGCGTCCCGTGTCTTTGACGCCCTGGTTGATGGCCAGCTCGTCGGCACGCATCATATCCCACATAACCAGTTTCATAGAATCGATGGGTAGTATATCACCAGTGGTGTGCTTGCTTTTACAGGAATAAAAAAAACAACCTGATACCAGTACTATTGCTACGATAATCTTTGTCATTTCAGCTCCTGCTTATATTTGGCGATATTGGCCACATCCAGCTGGGATAGTATTTCCACTGCCCTGGCCTTATCCTGCGGCGCAGCTTTTTTAAATATCCCGATCAGTTCCTGCGATTTACCCTGCACGATAAACTGCTCTACCATGGTATTGGGGTTATCCTGGTTCATGGCCTGCAGGCGGCTGAGTGCGGTTAAAATATTTTTCCTTGCTGTGTTTTCATTTTCATACATGCTATCCAGGCCTGAGCGGTAATAAGTGTACAATACATCGTGCACGATATTGTAGCGTGTATTGATAAAGTTTTCAGACAGCCAGTACCTGTTGCGCTGACCGTCGAATGCTTTCCATCCGCTGATGCTTCTCGATTCCGGCGCATTGTTTACGATGTTCTGTGCACGTTGAAAATAGGTCATACCGGCTTTGGGTCCAAAGGAATCATAATGCAGGCCCAGTATCATATACACATAGTAAGCAAAAGTGGCTGTCAGGTTGCCGGCAACGGGATCGGTACCCTGCACGCGGTTTTCGTTGAATTCAACCGGCTGGTATTCGATGTATTTAAAAGTAAAATCCGCGTCCTGGAAATTGATCAGTGCACTCAGGTAAGAAGAATTGAACACTGGTCTTGCCGCCTGTATAGTAAGCGTGGCTTTGTAAACATCCTGTTCGGCCATATCGGTGATCGTGATCAGGAAATTACAGCTGATCTTCTCCTGCGGCTGAAACTGATCGTTTGTCCATTTGCGGTTATTGAGCAGGTTGGTAAGCTGGTTTTGCAGGGTGTTAAAAATTCTTTTGTCTACGGTAGTGGGTACACGTTGGGCCTGAACAGTTACCTTGGCCTGTAGTTCCTGGGCCTGCAGCCTGCAGGCCATCAGCAAAAGAATGAGGATGAAATTAGCTTTTTGCATGCAACAGTTGAATCATGTGTTGAACAATATCAACCGCAATGGCATCTTTCGATTTTACGCCAATGCTGTGTTCCGTTCCGTTTTTCATATACAGGGTTACGGCATTGGTATCCACACCAAAGCCGGCATCTTTGTTCCGCAGTGAATTCAGCACAATCATATCGGCATGCTTGGATTCCAGTTTATGCAAGGCATTATTTACCTCGTTGTTTGTTTCCAGTGCAAAGCCTACCAGCAACTGACCAGGCTTTTTTATTGAGCCGAGTGTTTTAAGTATATCGGGTGTTTTTTCCAGCTGCAGGGTAAGGCTTGCAGCTGATTTCTTTATTTTCTCAGTGGCCACCACTTCGGGCCGGTAATCGGCCACTGCTGCAGATAAAACAGCCATATCGACCGAAGGAAATACCTGCATGCATGCATCATACATTTGCTGGGCTGTATTTACATATACCACTTCTATTGCATCCATTCCCGTATGCAGGCTGGTAGGGCCGGTAACCAGCTGAACACTGGCGCCCTGCATATACAATGCCCTTGCAAGGGCAAAGCCCATTTTGCCGGAAGAATGGTTGCCTATGAAACGCACCGGGTCAATGGGTTCGTAGGTGGGGCCTGCGGTAACAAGCGCTTTCCTACCTTCCAGGGCCTTGCCGCGAAAGAAATTGGCTTCCAGGTAATGAGCGATCTCCTCTGGTTCAGCCATCCGGCCTTCACCATATAAACCACTGGCCAGTTCGCCGGTTTTTACACGGATGATATGATTACCGAACGATTCCAACCGCTGCAGGTTGTGTTGTGTAGAAGGATGGTGCCACATATCTTCATCCATGGCGGGTGCCACTACAACCGGGCAGGTTGCCGACAAGTAGGCTGCCAGCAGCAAATTATCGCAAAGGCCGTGGGCCATTTTAGCAAGGGTATTGCAACTTAGCGGGGCAACCAGCATCACATCGGCCCAGCGGCCCAGCATTACATGATTGGCCCAGGTATCTTCGTCGGCCAGCTCTACCAGTACTTTATTTTTAGATAAAGTTCCCAGCACCAGTGGTGATACAAATTCCTTTGCTGCTGGTGTCATCACAACTTTCACCTCAGCGCCGGATTTCACCAGCTGTCTTACCAGCAAAATAGCTTTGTATGCCGCAATACTGGCTGTAATACCCAGCAATATTTTTTTGCCTTGCACTTGAAAGAAGATTTTTATTACACCAACCAGCTACCTGGCAGTAACCGGTTTGTGATTCTGTCAAATAAAAGTAATAAAAAACGACAGCGTAATACTGTCGTTTTCATTCATTTTATAAAAAGAATAGCTTATCTGAACAGGTCTTCGTCGTTCCTGCGGTAGTAAACTTTATTTTCCATGAACTCCTGTGTAGCCAGGATAGCCGGGTTAGGCATTTTTTCGTAGGCCCTGGATATTTCTATCTGTTCTTTATTTTCATGGATCTCTTCGAGGCTGTCGGTATGACTGGCAAACTCTTCCAGTTTATTGTGCAGTTCTTCACGCAGCGCTATATTGATCTGGTTGGCCCTTTTGGCAATGATGGCGATAGATTCATACAAGTTACCGGTATGAGCCTTGATATCCACCAGGTTTTTGGTTTCAACCACATTGGTTGTATTAGCGCTGAGTTGCCGTCTTAGCTTGCTCATCTTTGATACGTTTTATAGAATTTTGAGAAAGTGTTTTATATTCTGCTACTTCCTTGCTGTATTTACTTTGCGGGAAGCGTTCTTTGAACTCGCCTACTTCTGAAATAACCTTATCGAACCGTTCTTCCTGTTTGTCGTAAAAGCTCATGTCTGCATACTTGTAGTACGATTTTACAATGAGCATTTTGTATTCATCGCCTTTATCCGAATCGGGATAATCCTCCATCAGCGTTGTAAGTGCGATCGCTGCTGCTTTATAATAACCCAGGTTATAATACAAAAATGCACTGTTGAATTCTTTTTCCTCCAGTTTCTTGCGGCAAAGGTCCAGCAGCGCGGTGGCTTCCTTCACTTTGGGCGAATTGGGGTGCATATTGATAAAAGCCTGCATCAAGCCCTGGGCTTTGGTTGTATTGGATTGGTCCAGTTCCAGTTTGGGCGATTGCTTATAAAAGCAATATGCCCGCATATATTCACATTCTTCTGCCCTGGCGCTGTTAGGAAAGTTTTCCGTATATGTTTTAAATATGTTCTCTGCGTTCAGGTAATCTTTCTGGTAATAATACGCGTACGCATTTTTATAATACATATCCTCAAAACGTGCTGTTCCCTTTACATAGGGGAAAAGCTGGTCAAACAGTTCCTGGGCATAGCTGTATTTTTTCTGAGCATAATAGTTTTCGGCCATTTTATATTTATACTCATTATCCTTACTCTTCAGCACCCGGGCAAATTTAGACGCACAGGAGCTGGCCAGTACAGACAGCAGCAGTAAGTGAAGATAAACAGCTTTTTTCATAAAGAGGGCAAAATTACGCTTTTACCCGCAATATAAGAACAGTCATTTTTAGCCGGCAGAAGCCCTAGTTAAGAAAAGCATAAAAAGAATTCAGTAGCAGCCGGTTAGTTCCCGGATAGGGGCGTTTGGGTCCTTTCATTTATTGCTGGGGTGGCGGGAATTATTCAGCCAATGGGCCATTAATTGAAAGAAATAAAAAAACCCTCCACGAAAGGAGGGTTTTGTAAGGCGCAAAAAGTCTTTATGCTTATTTAGTACGCTTCAAGTTCGGATGCGGAGCCGGTACAGTGTTCGGACCGTCTTCAGTAGTACCTTGCAGATCTACTGTGTTGGCATCACCTTCCTGACCGTAGAAGAACAGCAAACGAGATTCAGAAATACCTTGTTTTTCGATCAGGTAGTTCTTAACTGCATTTACACGATCCCAGCTCAACTGTTGGGCACGTTTGTTAGAGGCACCGTAACCAATCAGTTTTACTTTACAGTTAGGATTAGCGTTAATTTTTTCAGCTGCGCTGGCCAGGATTGCCTGAGCGTCTTTGCTCAGTTTTACAGTACCGCTCTTGAACTGTACGCTGGGCAGGTTGCTGATAGCGCATTCAGATTTCGGATTGTAGTTAGCCAGTTTATCGCGCAGTTCCTTGCAGCATTCTGGTTCAGGGCAGTTGCCTACACCATCAGCATTAACAGGGAAGCATTTTTGCGGAGTGAGCAGTTCCTTGTCTTTATAGTCAGGAACACCATCACCATCAGTATCTCTAGCAACACCATGGCTGTCTACAGGTGCACCAGCAGGAGTGTTGGGCTCCATGTCGAACTGGTCAGTTACACCATCACCGTCGGCATCAGGCAGTACGGGAGTAGGCAGTTTCATGTGTTTGGGAGAGTTCAGCTCGTTGTAGATGAAGTTGTTGGGGTTGATCCACCACAAAGGCTGTACTCTTTTAGAAGAGTTACCCAGGTTGTAGTTCAGTCTCACGCTGGAGAAGCTGTACATATCGTTTGATTTGCCACCAGCTTGTGCATCCAGGTAATCGTAAGCTGTTACAGTAAAGCGCTGTTCCAGACCGATGTTGAAGCGATCGCTCACTTTGAAAGCGATACCAGCACCGAAGTTGGCACCATGTAACAGAGCCCAAGCATGTCTTCCGTTGATTTCTTTACCACCGAAAGTACCAATCAGGCCAGACTGTGAGTTAGGACGGCCAATACCATAGAATTGGCTGTAACCACCAGACTGCTGACCGTTGGGGTCTTTATACAATACTTTTGTACCGATCAGGCTGTAACCTGCCAATACATAAACATTTACTTTAGGATTACCCCTGTAGTGGCTGAGGGTGTTCAGGGAAGCGATCAGATCCAGAGATCCCATGTGGGTCTGGTTTTTGTAAGCTACCTGACCGATTGAAGCACCATAAACACTGGGTTCACCTTTGTTTAAAGAACCGAAGTAACCAGCTCTCAGTGAAAACACGTGGCCCAGTGATTTTCTCAGAGAGAGGCCACCACCCAAACCTACTTTAGACTTGATGTCACCCAGGATCACAGACGGGCCAACAGCGCCGCCGAGTTCCCATTGGTCACGGGGTCTGGCAGGATAGGGATACTGATTGTTTCTGAACTCATTGTACTGCGGTAAATTACTGGTGGATACTTTCGAAGAGTCCTTCCACCAATCCGCGTTCGCGTCATTTTTTTGTGCAAATGTGGCTGACTGAACCAGGCCTAAAAGACCTAAGATCCAAGTGTACTTTTTGCTTGCCATAGGTATAATTTAAATTTTTGTTTAATATTTTCCTCCCAATCGTACTACAACTTAACAGCGCAAAGTTAAATATTGGTAATAAAATACCAAATTTTTACAATTTATTTTACCATGTTTTGTTTGACATTAGACAGCAATGGCCATGCCAATGTTGCTTAGGGCTTTTAATTTTTATTTCAGGTATATTGCAGCCAAGTTTCAACAATGGAATTAGCACGCAAGGTAATATCATCAGAACTAGCTCAGTTTGAGGTACATTTCAGAGACGCCGTAAAAAGCCGTATCGCTTTACTGGACAGGATTATGCAGTATCTTGTTCGCAGAAAAGGCAAACAATTAAGACCCATGTTTGTTTTCCTCAGTGCCCGCCTCGGGGGCGCTGTAAATGATGCCACTTACCGTGCCGCCTCCCTTGTAGAATTACTCCATACCGCCACCCTGGTACACGACGACGTGGTAGACGAAGCCCTGGAAAGAAGGGGCTTTTTCTCTATTAATGCCCTCTGGAAAAATAAAATAGCCGTACTGGTAGGCGATTATCTGCTATCCAAGGGCCTGCTGCTTTCACTTGATAATGACGATTTTAAGGTACTGCAACTGCTGTCTGCCGCCGTAAAAATGATGAGCGAGGGCGAATTGCTGCAAATAGAGAAAGCCCGGAACCTCAACTTGAGGGAAGATATTTATTATGAGATAATTCGGGGAAAAACTGCCTCATTATTGGCTTCAGCCTGTGCCGCAGGGGCTTATACCACTTTTGGCAACCTGGAGGCAGCCGAGAAAATGCGCCTGTTTGGTGAAAAAGTAGGCATGGCCTTCCAGATAAAAGATGATCTTTTTGATTATGGTGAGGCCAATGTGGGCAAACCCACCGGTAATGATATCAAGGAGAAAAAACTCACACTGCCTCTTATTTATACCCTGAACAACTGCCCTGCCGAACTGCGCAGGAAAATTATTTATATTGTTAAGAACGAAAATACCCGGAAAGACAAAGTGCGTTTTGTAACCGATGCGGTAAGGGATGCTGGTGGTATTGCCTATGCAACACAAAAAATGCTCTCTTTCAGAGATGAGGCACTGGCCGTACTGCACCAATTTGAACCCGGGGAAGTACGACAGGCGCTGGAAGAACTGGTGCGTTATACAACAGACAGGGAGTATTAGATAATAAATAATACCAGTCAGTAGCAAAATGAATCAGGGATGCACACCCCATGCATTCTTTTTTTACGTCTTATACTTAGGTAATATATTTTTAACCCTGCAAAAACAAAGTAAGGGATAAAGGGAATCATGGCATGAAGCATATTCATCATCAGCGCTATGGCCTTGCACACCTGCTCCTTCACTTTAAAAGAACTAACTTGGCAATACATGCAAAAACGCTGGAAAATACTACAGGCCGACCCCGTTACAGTTACTGCACTTCAGCAAACACTGAAAGTTAACAATACCATCTGCAAAATACTGGTACAGCGCCAGATCGATGCATTCGATACGGCTAAGGATTTTTTCCGTCCCCAGCTTTCACACCTGCACAATCCCTGGCTGATGAAGGATATGGATAAAGCAGTGGAACGTATCATTACGGCTATCCGGTGCAAAGAAAAAATACTGGTCTTCGGAGATTATGATGTTGATGGTACCACCTCTGTGGCCAGCATGTACCAGTTTATCTGCCAGCTGCATCCGTTCACTGATTTTTATATTCCCCACCGTTATAAAGAAGGCTATGGTATTTCGAGGCAGGGAATTGATTTTGCGAGGGAAAACGGTTTTACCCTGATCATTTCACTGGATTGCGGAATCAAATCTGCCGAGCTTATCGGCTATGCCAAAGAAATAGGGATCGATTTCGTTGTATGTGACCATCACCTGCCCGATAAAGTGCTGCCGCCGGCAGTGGCTATCCTCAATCCCAAGCAGCCTGATTGCCCCTACCCTTACAAAGAGCTCTGCGGCTGCGGTGTGGGTTTTAAATTAATGCAGGCGCTGGCAGAAACACTGCAGTTGCCTGATGAAACCTATCTGCGCTATCTCGACCTGGTGGCCACAGCTATTGCAGCCGATATTGTTCCTATCACCGGCGAAAACAGGGTGCTGGCTTTTTATGGATTACAAAAGGTGAACCAGCAACCCTGTCCGGGTATCAAAGCATTGATGCAGCTGGGTGCACTCACCAAAGAAATTCATATCAACAGCCTGGTATTTGTTATTGCACCGCGTATTAATGCCGCCGGCCGTATGGACAATGCCTGTAAAGCTGTTCAGTTATTTATTGAACAGGATTTTGATAAAGCACTGGAATATGCCGAACTGCTGCACAATGATAATTCAGACCGGAAGGAAGCCGACAGTTCTATCACGGAAGAAGCGCTGGCCCTGATACAGGCCAATGAAAGTATGGTACAACGGAAAACCACGGTGGTGTTCCGCGAGCACTGGCATAAAGGTGTGGTGGGTATTGTAGCGTCAAGACTGATAGAATCGTTCTACAGGCCTACCATTGTGCTCACCCGCAGCGGAGATATTGTTGCCGGAAGCGCGCGCAGCGTGAACGGTTTTAATTTATACGAAGCTATCCACGCCTGCCGCGAGCACCTGCTGGGTTATGGCGGCCATTTTGCCGCAGCCGGCATGACTTTACTGCCCGAGCAGGTAGATGCATTCAGCAATAAATTTGAAGAGGTGGTCAGCGCTACTATCTCCAGCGAATCACTGGTACCGGAAATCATCATTGATGCGGCTGTTCATTTTTCTGAGCTCACCATTCCGTTTTACAATATCCTTGTGCAAATGGAGCCCTTTGGCCCTGAAAACATGCGCCCGGTTTTTGTGGCGCACAGGGTAACAGAAAGCGGTTTTTCAAAGATCGTGAAAGAACAGCATATCCGTTTTGTGGTAAAACAACAGCAGTACACTTTTACAGGTATCGGTTTTGGCATGGCCCATAAATTTCACCTGTTACAAATGAAACAACCGATAGATATCGTGTTCACACTGGACATGAATGAATGGAACGGAGAAAAAAACCTGCAGCTGAAAGTGATCGATTTTACATTATCAGCATAAACAGCTATAAAAATTCAGGAGGCACTATTTTTTCATCGCCAGCGCTGTTTGTGCTGTGGTATACTGTTGTTAAAGGAATAAAAAATGCCCCGGAGATAAATACTCCGGGGCATGCATACCGCTTGTATTATTAAATCTGTTCAGAACGCTTTCTGCGTCATTGCAATTTTTATTATGCTTCCAGGATAATAGCGCTTCCCTTTCCATTTTCCATCAACTCTACGCTCCGGTTAATGAAATTGGTAAGGTTGTTCCCTTTGAGCAATCCCTGCGATAGCAGTGCCAGGTCGGCAAGATTGCGCACCTGTTTTTCTATTTTTTCCTGGTTATCTTCTTTCAGCAAAGCCTGGAAAATTTTATGGTTGCCATTTACCGTGAGGGTTACTTCATCTGGCATGCCTGCATAAAAAGCGGTCATACTGCCACCCATGGCAGCCATGTCTTTCATACGGCGCATAAATTCGGGGCGGGTAGCTATCACCGGCGCAGTATCTGCACTCAGGCCTTTTACATCAACAGTAAGCCGCAGTTCCGGCACCTGGAAACCAAACCAGTTTTTCAGCTTTTCTTCTTCGTCTTTGCTCAGTACACTGTCGTTGTGCTCCTGTTTATCGATCAGGTTATCGGTAATATCTGCATCCACACGGGTAAAGCTTACGCTGTCCCATTTCATTTCCATGTTATTGATAAAAGCAGCATCAACCATTGTTTCCATTTTCACCACGATATATCCTTTGCTTTCTGCCGCTTTAATATAGCTGTCCTGCTGAACCGGGTCGGTAGTGTACAGTATCACCACCTTGCCTTCTTTGTTTTTCTGTAATGTTTCAGTGGCTATTTTGTATTCATCCAGTGTATAGAACTTGCTACCGGCCGCATCCTGCATGATCAGGAACTTATTGGCTTTTTCAAGAAACTTGTCATCCGTCATCATGCCGTATTTCACAAACAGGCCAAGGCTTTCCCATTTTTCTTCAAAAGAAGTGCGGTCTGTCCTGAAAATTTCTTCCAGCTTATCTGCCACTTTCTTGGTGATATGGGCATTGATCTTTTTTACATTGGGATCGCCCTGCAGGTAGCTGCGGCTCACGTTCAGCGGGATATCCGGGCTATCGATCACCCCGTGCAGCAACATGAGAAACTCAGGCACAATATCTTTTACTTCATCTGTTACAAATACCTGGTTGGAGTATAACTGTATTTTATCTTTCTGAATTTCGTAGCTCTGCTTGATCTTGGGAAAATATAAAATCCCTGTCAGGTTAAACGGGTAATCAACATTCAGGTGGATCCAGAATAACGGTGTTTCGCCGTAAGGATATAGTTCACGATAAAAGTTCTGGTAATCTTCTGTTGTTAATTCGGAAGGTTTTTTAACCCATATCGGGTTGGTATTGTTGATGGGCTTTTCTTCCGCTTCTTTGTCCTGCTCGTCTTCTTTCACCCCTTCTTCCCTGAAATAAATAGGAACAGGTAAAAACTTACAGAATTTTTCCAGTATACCTTTTACGCGGTGTGCTTCCAGGAATTCCTGGCTGTCTTCATTGATGTGCAACACAATTTTAGTACCCCTGTCGGCTTTATCAATGTTGTACAGTTCAAATTCGGGGCTGCCATCACAGCTCCAGTAAACACCCGGCGCATCTTTATAGCTCTTGGTATAAATTTCCACTTTATCACTCACCATAAATGCGCTGTAAAAACCCAGGCCAAAATGCCCGATGATGCTGGCATCTTTGTATTTACCCAGAAATTCTTCGGCGCCGCTGAATGCAACCTGGTTAATATATTTATCTACTTCCTCTGCAGTCATGCCTACACCTGTATCGATAATGCTCAGTGTTTTTTCTTTGGCATCCAGTACCACATCAATACGCAGCGCACCCAGTTCTCCTTTGGCTTCACCTATAGAAGAAAGTGTTTTTAGTTTCTGGCAGGCATCTACCGCATTACTGACCAGCTCACGTACAAAAATTTCATGATCGCTGTACAGGAATTTTTTAATAATGGGGAAAATATTTTCGGTTTGAACGCGTATCTGTCCTTTTTGCATAGCGTTTTTTTAAGTACGATATGCATCAAAGGCAATACCAATCGAGAGAAACTGACAGTTTGACAAAATTTTTTAATAGTCCCCAACCAGGCATGAAAAGGCGGCATTACCGCCCATGTACCAGGAAGACCGGGCGGCAACACTATGCCGCAGATCAATGACAATAAAGCTGTGCATTCATGGGAAGCCGCCGTATAAAAAATAAGCCGCATTTTCATGCGGCTTACCAGGGTTTATTTTTTCTTGTTTTTTTCTTTCATTTCCTGCAGTTTCTGCTGTGCTTCCATCATCTGGCCATAACGCTCCTGCCATTTGCTTTTGGCTTTTGGCTTTTTACGTTTTTCTTCAATTTTCGCCAGTATTTTATCATGGTCGATAATGTATTTCTGGATCACGAACTGCAGCCCCAGTGTAATCAGGTTCGATACGGTGTAGTACCAGGTAAGGGCCGAAGGCAGGCCGTTAAATACAAACAGCAGTACAAAGGGGAATATATACGGCATGTATTTCAGTGCCGGGTTGTTTTGGTCCGGCGTCATGCTCATGCTCATATTGTAGATAGAAATCAGGAAGCTGGTGATGATGGCAGTAAGGGTAAACAAACTGATATGATCACCAAAACCAAACGGCACATTGAAGGGCAGCTTGGCAATCACATCGTATGAGGCCAGGTCATGCGACCAGAGAAAACTTTGCCCCCGCAGCCCGATATGCGAACTGAAGAAGCTATACAGGGCAAAGAATATCGGGATCTGCAGCAGCGCTGGGATACAGCCACCCATAGGGTTCACCCCTGCTTCGCGGAACAGTTTCATCTGTTCCATTGCATATCCTTGCTGATCACTGCCGAATTTCTTTTTGAGCACATCCAGTTCGGGACGCAGCACACGCATTTTCGCGCCGCTTACATAACTGGTATATGTTAAAGGAGAGGTAACCAGGCGAATGAACAGGGTAAGCAATGCAATAACCCATCCATAGTTTTTAATAAAGCTGGCAAAGAAATTAAACACCGGCATAATGATCCACCGGTTGATGTATTTTACAAAAGAGAAAATACCAGAACCGAGGTCTACGATATTCTCCATTTTGTTGTCGTATTTCTTCAGTATATCATAATCGTTGGGCCCGAAGTATAACTGAAAGGGCACTGTTACTGAAGCGGCTGCAGGTACCTGCACTTTCAGGCTGGCAGCAGAAGCATATAATTCTTTTGAAGAATCGGCCTGCTGTGTCAGTTGAACAGAGCCTGATTGTATTTTATCTTTCGCGATCAGTGTGGCATTGAAAAACTGTTGTTTTATGGCTACCCAGTCGGTGGGTTTGGTAAATTCTTCCTTCTTGCCATTGGCAGCCATTTTATAATCGTAGCTGCCATCCTGTAAAAAGCAGATACGGCTTTGGCGGCGTTCATAAACAGAAGAGGTCTCCTGCTGCATCATGGCATAATTCCAGATCATGTTCATGGAATTCTGTGTAAGCAGTTTATCCGCCCCCTGCAGTTGCACATTCCAGTCGATCATATAATTATCCGGTTTCAGGATAAACTGGTGCGTTATGCTTTCTCCATTGGATGCAGCCAGTGTGAAGCTGATGGTTTGGCTGCCATCGGTATTTTTTACCGGCTGGCCGGGAGTAAAATACAGTTCGGCAGATTGGGCGGCATGATTGGGCGAGGTATTGACACCGTAGGACAATATATCTGTTGGGCCACCACCCAGTACTACATGACCACCGTTGAAAGATTGGTATTTTTTTAGTTCTACACTTTTAAGCTGACCACCTTTATTTGTGAATGTTGCTTTTAACAGGTCGTTTTCCAGCACAATGGTTTGTTCGGTTCCGCCAGCGGCACTGGTGAAATCACCGGCGATAGAAGCTTTGACCAGTGAATCTGTTTTAAGGGAATCCAGGCGGGCGGAAGCGCTGTCCAGCGGCTTTATCTTAGTCGCATTAATACGCGCAATGGAATCTTCCACTCGCTGTTTTTCAAGGCGGGCAGCCTGTTGTTGCTTGTTGGTGTACCAGAAAAATGCAAAAAACAACACCCCCAGCAATACAAAACCAATGATCGTATTCTTGTCCGTCTTCATAAAATGAGCTAAAAATTGAGCGGCAAAGGTAGTGATTGGGAAGAAGATTGAACGAGGTTGTTTTACGAATTGATTATCAACCGTTTTAAACGGCGGGGGAGTTGTCTCGCAGAACACGCGGAAGACGCGGAAAAAGCGGATAGGGTGGTTGTTGCAATGCCTGGCCATTCAATAGCAGAAAGCGCTATAACGCTTCCAAATTCAGCGTTTTTAGCGCTTTCCGCGAGAAAAAAACCGTCTCGCGGAACACGCGGAAAAGCAGATGGGGATGGTTGTTGCAATGCCTGACCCTTCAATAACAGAAAGCGCTGTAACGCCTCCATATTCAGCGTTTTCAGCGCTTTCCGCGAGAAAAAACACATCCCGTTTTTTACCGCCCACCTCCCGGGCAGTTTCTTTTCAGGAACTCCGTAAAAGTGCTCATCAGGTGCTGATGGGTACCCTCCCCTTCGGAGATAGCATGTGTTCTGTTGGGATAAGACATCAGCTGGAAAACCTTATTGTATTTGATCAGCTGGTTGATCAGCATTTCTGAATTCTGGTAATGCACATTGTCATCACCCGTGCCATGTACCAGCAACAGGTGCCCTTTCAGGTTGGCTGCATAAGTAACGGGCGAGCCCTTGATAAAATCTTCCTTATTTTCCTGTGGGATACCCATATACCGCTCCTGGTAAATATTATCGTAAGTGAGCTGGTTGGCAACAGGGGCGATCGCTATACCCGTTTTATAGATATCAGGATACTGGAACAGCAGGTTGAGCGTGGTAGAACCACCACCACTCCAGCCCCATACTGCAATACGGCTACTGTCTACAAAAGGCCATTGCAGTATTTTTTTAGCAGCCCCCGCCTGGTCTCGGATATTTACCCGGCCAATATTGCGGTAGATGGCTTTGCGCCAGGCAGCCCCTTTGGGTGCAGGTGTACCGCGGCCGTCAAGACTGATCTGTATATAACCATCGGCAGCAATATCACCATTATAAAGAGAAGTGCCTGCGCCGCCATAGCTGTCTTTCACTGTTTGTGCGGCCGGCTCGGTATATACCATAAAGAGCACCGGGTATTTTTTGGTAGAATCGAAATTCGCCGGCTTGATCATCCATCCATCCATAGTCACCCCTTCTTCAGTGGTAACCTGGAAGAATTCTACAGGATAATTCTTTTCCCTCGGTTCGGCTTTTTTTGTACTACCATTGAGTATGGTATGAGCGGGCAAGCTAACCCAGGTACGGTAGGGAACGGTATTTGCGTTTGAAAAAATATGGCTGGCATATTTGCCATTGGGAGATACGGCATACTCGTGTGTGCCTTTCTCTGCAGCCGGTGAAAGCAGCACGGTATCGCCTTCATTGGCATTAATGCGGTACAGGTATTGTTGTGTGGCATTGGCCGGTGATGCCATGAAATAAATATTACCGGTTTTATCATCAATGGCTTCGATGGTGATGATATCATAGTTACCTTTGGTGATCAGCTTTTCATTTTTACCGTCGCGGCTTACCAGGTAAATATGGCGATAACCATCTTTCTCAGACACCCATAAAAAATCTTTGCCATTGTGCAGCCATTCCCATCCGGTGGGGTCTTCGCTCCAGCGTGCTTTTACATCGATCCAGGCCTTGTCGGTTTCGCTGTATATTTCCCTGGCAGTACCTGTTGCAATACTGCAGATGAACAGTTTGCTTTCGTTCTGCTTCCTGTTCAGCTGCTGTACAATCAGTTCAGCGGCATTAGCGGCCCATTCCATACGGGGGATATAGTGCTGGCGCGTATCGCCGGGCACCTGCATCCATTTGGTTTGGGCATTGGCAATATCCACTACGCCGATCTTACACGAAGAGGGGTCCTGCCCTACTTTGGGATACTCTACCGGGATAGTAAAAGAATAAATGGAATCGGTATTGTTGATCATCAGGAAGTTCCTGATGCGGGTGGCATCTATCTGCCAGTAAGCGATATGCCTGCTGTCGGGGCTCCAGCGGAAACCATCACGGCAATCAAATTCTTCTTCATAAGCCCAGTCGAATGTACCATTGATCAAACGGGCAGAACCATCTTTGGTAAGTGGTTTGATGGCTGCTGTTGCCAGATCTTCCACGTACAGGTTGTGTTCGCTTACATAAGCCACTTTTGAAGCGTCAGGTGAAAATTTTGCAAACATTAATGATGAGGCAGGGCGCCCCTTGCCCAGCTGCCGCAGTTTACCTGCTGCAATATCCAGCACCCAGTAATCGCCTCTTGTATCGCGGCGCCATACTTTTTTGCTGTTGGTATAAATGAGCATTTTTTTGCCATCTTCCGAAAAGAAAAAATTACGTACAGGTAAAGGGTTATCAGTACCTATGGGGATCAATTTATTTTTCTCCACTACAACAGTCCTGGTAAAGTTTGGAAGTGTATACTGCACAATATTACCGCTCTCCACCTGGTAAAAACCATCGCCGCCAGGTGTCCAGTGATAGCCCTGAGGCGGCTGGGCACCGGCGTGCAGCACCAGTAAAATACAGGCGGTACTCAATAACGTAAACAGGTATTTCATATTATGATGAATGAATTAAGCAGGCAAATTAACGAATAGACATAAAAAACCCCGGCGCTTTTTAAGCACCGGGGCAATGTATTCATCAAAAGCGCCGCACTTTGAACAGATGTTATACTGATCACCGGCAGCTGTTACCATTTTCTCAGATCACTTCGCCCTGTAATATCGGGTTCTTCAGTGTGCTGCGCTGCTCATTGTATTGTTTGGCGGCAGCAATAAAATGTACAAACAAAGGTGCCGGGCGTTCTACCGTACTTTTCAGTTCAGGATGGTATTGTACACCTATAAAGAACGGGTGGGCAGGTATTTCCATAATTTCCACCAGGCCTGTTTCAGGATTACGACCGCTGGCGATCATACCGCCGGCTTCATACTGCTCCAGGTACTGGTTGTTGAATTCGTAGCGATGGCGGTGACGTTCGCTGATATGCGTTTCACCATAAATGCGGTGAGCCAGCGTACCTTCCCTGATATCGCAGGGATAAGTACCCAGCCGCATGGTACCGCCCATCATGGTGATCTGTTTTTGTTCTTCCATCATATTGATCACCGGGTTCGGTGTGCTGGTATCCATTTCTGTGGAATGGGCATCGGCCAGCTTCAGTACATTACGGCCGTATTCGATCACCGACATCTGCATACCAAGGCAGATACCGAAGAAAGGCAATCCTTTTTCCCGTGCATACTGAACAGCCACGATCTTGCCTTCGATACCCCTGTGGCCAAAGCCCGGGGCTACCAGCAAACCGTCGAGCCCTTCCAGTTTTTCGGCTACATTTTCCTGTGTAATGTATTCGCTGTGTACATTCACTACCTGCACTTTTACCTCGTTCATTGCACCGGCATGGATAAAGCTTTCCAGGATAGATTTATACGCATCCTGCAGTTCAATGTATTTACCGATAAGGCCGATGGTAACCTTGCTTTTGGGGTATTTCAGTTTATCGAGAAAAGCTTTCCATTTATCCAGCTCAGGTTCTTTGAATTGTGTGATGTTGAGCTTTTTCAAACAAATAAGGTCCAGTTTTTCGCGCAACATCTCGAGCGGTACTTCATAAATGGTGGGCGCATCCATCGCTTCTATTACGGCTTCCTGCTTAACATTACAGAAAAGCGCGATTTTGCGTTTGATATCATTACCCAGGGGCTCCTCTGTCCTGCACACAATCACATCAGGATGAACACCTGTTTCGCTGAGCATTTTCACGCTGTGCTGTGTGGGTTTTGTTTTCAGCTCTTTGGCAGCTTTCAGGTAAGGTATCAGGGTGAGGTGTACCACGGCCACATCTTCTTCGGGCAGCTCCCATTGCAGCTGGCGCACCGCTTCAATAAAAGGAAGGCTCTCGATATCACCTACAGTACCACCTATTTCGGTGATCACGATATCGTATTTCCCATCCTTGCCCAGCAGCAGCATACGGCGTTTGATTTCGTCGGTGATATGCGGCACTACCTGCACTGTTTTACCGAGAAATGCTCCCTGCCGTTCTTTGTTGATCACGGTTTGGTAAATACGGCCGGTGGTTACATTATTGGCCTGCGATGTGTAAATACTGAGAAAACGTTCGTAATGCCCCAGGTCGAGGTCGGTTTCGGCACCATCTTCCGTTACATAGCATTCACCATGTTCATATGGATTCAAAGTACCCGGGTCAACGTTGATATACGGGTCGAATTTCTGTATCGTTACATTGAACCCGCGCGCCTGCAGCAGCTTTGCCAGCGATGCCGCAATAATTCCTTTACCCAAACTACTGGTTACCCCACCAGTCACAAAAATGTACTTTGCCATAACAAGATGGTTAAAAATCTTTATTTAGTTGTAATGTATATACCTGTTTGATGGAGCGGAAGCAGGAAAGGATTCAATTAAAGCGCATAATATTATGCACCATCCGTTGCGTCGCACTCTTAGCGACCTTACTTTACTGAACAAAAAAAGAAATTCTCATGCCTGTGTTCCAGCCATTCAATCCGGAAAAAATCATTAGTTCAGTAATAAGTTTGTGAGGTCATGCAAAGTTATGCCAATTTTCCGGTCTAAAAAAATGGGTGCTGCCCGGCCTGTGGAAAAAATCTGCTTAACTGCAACCGATTTTGTTTTCGGCTGTTATTTTCCAGGTTATCCAGAACGCAACGCTTTATGAAAAAAAATATACTATTTACCCTGTTCCTCGGAATAATATGTACCGGGCTGGCGCAAAAAATGAAGCCTTCCTGTTGCTTTCCGCCGGCCACAGAACAATTTGCCATGAATACTGCCGATAAAGCCTTTGTATTGTATCATGCAGAACCGCTGCCTTTCAGCTACCACAGTGAACAGGGGAAAGACATTACTTATCCTACCGCTGATGGCAATACGGCCCATGCCTGGGAAATCAAGGCGCCCATGGCCAGCCCTTATTACCTGCTGGTGATCCATGAATGGTGGGGACTGAACGACTATATCAAGCAGGAAAGTGAAAAATTGGCCAATGAACTGGGCATAAATGTATTAGCCCTCGATCTCTATGATAATAAAGTTGCCGCCACCCGGGAAGATGCCGTTAAATATGTGCAGGGCCTTCAATCACAAAGAGGAATAGCGATCGTCAAAGGCGCTTACCAGTATATTGGCGGCCAGGCGAAGGCTTTTACATTAGGCTGGTGTTTTGGCGGGGCCTGGAGCCTGCAGGCCGCTATTACCGGTGGCAGCCAGGTGGCAGGATGTATTATGTACTATGGCCAGCCCGAACAGGATGTATCCCGGTTACAACTGCTGCAATGCGATGTTCTGGGATTTTTTGGTAATAAAGACAAAGGCATTCCTCCCCAGGCGGTAGACAATTTTAAAGTCAATATGCAAAAAGCGGGTAAAAAACTAACGGTGTACCAATACGATGCAGTGCATGCCTTTGCTAATCCCAGCAATCCGCAGTACGATAAAACCGCCACAGCCGATGCGCATGAAAAGGCCATTGCCTTTATTAAAGAGCGGATGAAATGAAATAAACCGAAATAAAAGAATGGGGCGGTTTGCAAACCGCCCCATTCTTTTTACATATCATTTACAATTTTCCGGTAGCTGGTTACCACCCCCTTAATGAGGGAGGAGCTGAAGCCCTGGTGTTCCATTTCATTTAAACCGGCAATGGTACAGCCTTTGGGCGTGGTTACCTTATCAATTTCCTGTTCGGGATGTGTATGGCGGGTAAGCAGCAGTTCGGCTGCGCCCTTTACTGTTTGTGCAGCGATCAGCGAAGCGGTTGCAGCATCAAAACCAATTTCAATACCCCCCTGGATATTGGCACGGATATACCGCATGGCATAGGCCGTACCGCAGGCGCCAAGTACCGTAGCGGCATCCATCAGCTTTTCTTCAATTAAAACAGTTTTACCCAGCTGATCGAACAGATCTGTTACATAACTTTCCTGTTCTGCCGAGGCATTGTGTTTACAGATGCAGGTAATGCTTTGCTGGATAGCGATTGCTGTATTGGGCATTGCGCGGAAAACGGTAAAATCATCCCCCAGCACTTCCTGGATATCTTTGATCCACACACCGGTTATCACGCTTACCAGGGTATGTTTTTCCGGTTGCAGGTGTGGCTGCAGTTTGGTAAGGATATCTTTTATCTGGAAAGGCTTTACTGCCAGTATCACCCAGTCGGCATATTTCACTGCCTCTGTATTGTCATTGGTTACCAGTACCCCCTTTTCTTCCAGTGCACGCAGGGTATTGATATTGCGCTTGGTAATAATAATGTGTTTGGGAGAAACAAAACCGCTGCTGATCAAACCTTCTGCTATGGCGGTACCCAGGTTACCGCCCCCGATGATGGCAATCTTCTTACTCATGATGGCTGTTGCTTTGGCTAAAGGTACAAAAAGAAGCGGCGTAGCTTTCATCAGCTACGCCGCCCGCCTTATTTTATTGAATATGTTTAGTAATGCTGCTTTTTAGCTAAATAATTTCTAACATAATCATCGACACCTTTTTCGAGGGAGTAAAACGCCTCGGTATAACCGGCATCCCGCAGTTTTTGCATATTGGCTTCGGTAAAATACTGGTATTTATCGCGTATATCTTCCGGCATATCGATGTAACGGATATGAGGCTCCTTATCCAGTCCGCCGAAAGTGGCTTTTACCAGATCATTGAAACTGCGGGCAATGCCTGTACCCAGGTTGTAAATAGCAGATGCCGGCTGATGCTGCATCAGCCAGTACATCACACTCACCACATCTTTTACATAAACAAAATCGCGCAGCTGCTCGCCATCTTTAAAACCCTCTTTATGGCTGCGGAACAATTTCACTTCCCCATCTTTACCAATCTGGTTAAAGGAATGGAAGATCACACTGGCCATACGGCCTTTATGGTTTTCATTGGGGCCATACACATTAAAGAATTTCAGTCCGGCCCAGAAAGGCGGCTGCGTTGTTTGCTGCAGGGCCCATTTGTCGAATTCATTCTTACTTACGCCATAAGGATTCAGCGGCTGCAGTTTTTCCACCACGTCATGATCATCGTTATACCCCAGCTCACCGGCACCATAGGTGGCAGCAGATGAGGCATAGATCAAGGGAATATTGTGTGCCACGCAGTACTGCCAAACCTGTTTGGAATATTCCAGGTTCAGCTCTTCATGGATCGCATAATCGAATTCAGTGGTATCTGTTCTTGCCCCCAGGTGAATGATAAATGACAGTTCCGGCTGTTTGTCTTCCAGCCAGTTGAACAGGTTATAGCGTTCAACTATTTCACTGTATTGTTTGGTTTCCCAGTTCACGCGTTTTTCTTCCACACCAAAATCGTCTACCAGCACCAGGTTTTCATACCCTTTTTCATTGAGGTATTGTACCATGCAACTGCCGATAAAACCGGCTGCGCCTGTTACAATGATCTGTGATCTTGTGTTTATGGGAGGCATTGAATTTGAAAATTTGGGAATTTGAAAATTTGAAAATGGGGGCGGGACGGATTGTTTGAATTGTTGGATGGATTGATTGTTGGATTGTTGGATGGATTGATTGTTGAATTGTTGGATGGATGAATTGTTTAATTGTGGTTATGGAATGAAGCGCAAAATATCCAACCATTTAACCATCCAACAATTTAACCTCTCAACCATTCAACCTCTCAACCTCTCAACCAATCAACCTCTCAACCAATCACCCTTTCAATAGCGGTATCGTACAGTTCTTTCCATTCGGTTATTGAGCCCCAGCTTTCGCCGTTCACTTTTATTTCGCCACTGGTTACTTTACCCAGGATGGTGGTGGGGATACCGGCTTCCTGTGCTTTTGCCTGGAGTGCATCAACCTGTTGTTGTGTACAGGTAACCACTACCCTGCCCTGGGCTTCACCCAGCCAGAAAGCATCGGTACGCAATGAGGTTTGTGCATTTACCTCAAAACCCAGTTCGCGGTAAAAACCACTTTCTATCAGCGCTACCAGCAAACCGCCTTCGCTGATATCATGAGCGCCTTTCAGCAATTTGTTTTGGATAGCACCGGCAACGAACTGCTGTGTTTTATATTCTTCCTCCAGGTTAAAATAAGGTGCGGGAGAAAATTCCACTTTCCTTATTTTATGCAGGTATTCAGAAGAGGCAATATCATTCTGCTGCTGACCGATAAGCACGATTATATCACCGGCATCTTTATAATCAAGTGTTGTTCTGGTATTGAAATCGTCCAGCACACCCACCATACCGATAGTAGGTGTGGGATAAACGGGTCCGTCAGGATTCTGGTTATAGAAGCTCACATTACCGCCGGTTACCGGTGTATTGAATTTGCGGCAGGCATCTCCCATACCGGTTACCGCTTTTACAAACTGGTAATATACTTCCGGGTTATAAGGGTTGCCAAAATTGAGGCAATTGGTTACGCCCAGCGGCTCACCGCCACTGCACACAATATTCCTGGCAGCTTCGGCCACAGCGATCATACCACCTTTATACGGATCGGCAAATACATATTTACTATTGCAGTCAACAGTTACTGCAAGCGCCTTGCCTGTGCCTCTTGCCAGTACAATAGATGCATCGCTGGGTGCATTGGTAGAAGTGTTGGCTGCACCAACCATGCTGTCATACTGTACATATACCCAGCGCTTGCTGGCGATATTGGGGATACAGATCATTTCCCGGGCTACGGCTTTCAGGTCTTTCACATCTTCCACCGCATCCTGGTTAAATGCTTTTATTTTTTCAAAATAAGCCGGTTCAGTGTATTCGCGGGTGTATTGCGGTGCACCGCCACCCAGTACCAGTTCCTCGGCGGGGATGGATGCTTCGAGCATCCCATCTTTATAAAAATCCAGCAGGCCGTTGCCGGTTACCTCACCTATCTGGCTGCAGGGCAGGTCCCATTTTTCAAATACCTTCAGTACGGCTGCTTCTTTTCCTTTTTCCACAACAATCAGCATGCGCTCCTGGCTTTCGCTCAGCAGCAGTTCCCATGCTTTCATATTTTTCTGGCGGGTAGGTACCTTATCCAGGTCAATACGCATGCCCACACCACCTTTGGCGCTCATTTCGGCAGTAGAGCAGATGATACCGGCAGCACCCATATCCTGCATACCGACTACCACGCCGGTTTCAATTACTTCGAGGCAGGCTTCCAGCAGTTTCTTTTCCTGGAAGGGGTCACCTACCTGTACTGCGGGCAATTCTTCCACACTTTCTTCTGTGATATTGGCAGAAGCAAAAGAAGCACCGCCAATACCATCTTTACCGGTGGCACTGCCCACGAAGAATACCGGGTTACCGATGCCTTCTGCGGTAGCGCTCACTGTTTTTCCCACTTTTACAATACCCACGCTCATGGCATTCACCAGGGGATTGGTATGATAACAGTCTTCAAAATATACCTCTCCGCCAACAGTGGGTACACCAAAGCAGTTGCCGTAATGACCAATGCCTTTAACTACGCCGCTCAGCAGGCGTTGTGTTTTTTTATCTTTCAGGTTACCAAAACGAAGGCTGTTCAGGGATGCGATAGGACGGGCACCCATGGTAAAAATATCGCGGTGAATACCCCCCACACCTGTTGCAGCACCCTGGAAAGGTTCGATGGCACTGGGGTGGTTATGACTTTCTATTTTAAACACTACGCCAAAACCATTACCCATATCCATTAAACCGGCATTCTCTTCACCGGCTGCAACCAGCATACGGCCGCCTTCGCGGGGCAATGTTTTAAGCCATTTAATGGAGTTTTTGTAACTGCAATGCTCGCTCCACATTGCGCTGAAAGCGCAGAGTTCCGTGAAATTGGGTGTGCGACCTAGTTTTTGCTGAATCAGTTCAAATTCTTCTGCTGTTAAACGAAGTTCTTCGGCGGTTTTAACGGTAATCTCCATTGTTATGCTGCAATATTGTAAAGTTGGAATAGAAAAGACGCCGCAAACCTACGCCAAAACCCCGAGAGGCCCAAGGGTTCAGTTGCAGGTGGTTTTATTACCGGATGGTTTTGTGGATAGAAGCCCTATTACCATTACATTTCGCTGACGGAACTGCGTGGTAAAGACATAATGATGACCAAAATACCAGCACTGTGAACGGGTTGTTTCAACTCCGCAAACATCAAATTATATTTTTTTAAATATTTATTGTTTTCCACATTTTATTAAATAAACTAACAGCCATACGTCAAAAAAATTAAGTTATTTACTCATTTTGAGGCATTTTTTTCGCATTTTTACTCTTTAGAGTTGTTACTCATCTTATTTTAGCTTTGTTTTGTCCACGCAAAAACTTAAAAACTTATGTCTTTACGATTTCAGGCAATCAACAACCTAACCAGTGATCTGAAAGAGGTACAGGTAGAAGGGCCTTCCAAAATCACTGCTATTTTCGGAGAAAACGTGTTTACCCTCAAAACAGCACGTGAATATTTAAGCGATGAAGCTTATAAAAGTCTGGTAGCAAGCATTAAAGGCAGCAAAAAAATTGACCGCGCAGTAGCTGCTCAAATTGCCAATGGTATCAAGGCATGGGCAGAAAGCAAAGGTGTAACCCACTACACACACTGGTTTCAGCCACTGACCGGTACTACTGCTGAAAAGCATGATTCTTTCTTCACCCTGAAAAGCGATGGCACTGCAATTGAAGAGTTTGACGGTGCAGCACTGATACAACAGGAGCCTGATGCTTCTTCTTTCCCCAGCGGCGGCTTGCGTGCTACATTTGAGGCCCGCGGTTATACTGCCTGGGATCCTTCCTCACCCGCTTTCATTATCGAAATCGGCCATGGCAAAACATTGTGCATTCCCACCATATTTGTTTCCTATACTGGTGAATCACTGGACTATAAAGCGCCTTTGCTGAAAGCATTGGAAGCACTGAATAAATCTGCTGTTGAAGTATGTAACTATTTCGACAAGAATGTAACCAAAGTAACTGCCACCCTGGGTTGGGAACAGGAATACTTTGTAATTGACGAGGCATTGGCCAATGCACGTCCTGACCTGGTACAATGCGGCCGTACTGTATACGGTGCAGCGCCTGCCAAAGGCCAGCAGCTGGAAGACCATTATTTTGGTTCTATCCCTGAAAGAGTGTATACTTTCATGCGCGATTTTGAAAATGAATCGTACAAGCTGGGTATTCCCCTGCGTACCAGGCACAATGAAGTAGCTCCCGCACAGTTTGAGTGTGCCCCTATTTTTGAAGAAGTGAACCTGGCTGTTGACCACAATACACTGCTGATGGATGTAATGAGCCGTGTGGCCAAACGCCATAAGCTGAAAGTGCTGCTGCACGAAAAACCATTTGCAGGTATCAACGGCAGTGGTAAGCACAATAACTGGAGCATGGCTACTGACACAGGTGTAAACCTGCTGGCACCCGGTAAAACACCGAAGACCAACCTCATGTTCCTGACTTTCTTCGTTAATACCATCAAAGCGGTACATGATTATTCTGACCTGCTGCGTGCATCTATCGCCTCTGCCGGTAACGATCACCGCCTGGGTGCCAACGAAGCGCCTCCTGCCATCATCTCTGTATTCGTGGGTCAATACCTGGCCAAAGTACTGAGCGATATCGAATCACGTGTTGGCGATAAATTCGACGAGCAGGATGAGGCCATCCTCAAACTGGACCTGCACCGCAGCATTCCTGAACTGCTGCTGGACAATACAGACCGTAACAGGACTTCACCGTTTGCTTTCACCGGCAATAAATTTGAATTCCGTGCTGTAGGTTCTGCTGCCAACTGCGCCAATGCAATGACCACCTTGAATACCATCATGGCAGAAACGCTGAAAACCTTCAAGAAAGATGTGGATGCATTGATTGAAAAAGGCGACAAAAAAGAAATCGCCATCATGCATGTGATCCAGAAATACATTGTAGAAAGCAAGAAAGTATTGTTTGAAGGCGACGGTTATAGCGACGAATGGGCTAAAGAAGCAGAAAAACGCGGCCTGCCCAACGTAAAAACCACGCCGCTGGCACTGGATGCAATGGTGACAGAAAAAGCCAAACGCCTGTTCGAATCCAACAATGTATATTCTCATACAGAGCTGGAAGCACGCCATGAAATTGAGCTGGAAAAATACATCAAGAAAGTACAGATCGAAGGCCGCATTATGGGTGACCTGGCTATCAACCATATCATCCCTGCTGCTGTAGCCTACCAGAATAAACTTGCAGCCAATATCAACGGCCTGAAAGCTGCCGGACTGCCTGAATCTGCTTATACAAGCCAGCTGACTATCCTGAAAGAAGTGTCAGACCACCTGCAGATCGTACATTCCAAAGTACACGAAATGGTAGAAGCCCGCAAGATCGTGAACAATATGACCGACACACGTACCAAGGCTATTGGTTACGAGAGCCAGGTTAAAGCGCCTTTCTTCGATGAAATCCGTTATCATGTTGACAAGCTGGAACACCTGATCAGCGATGACGAATGGACCTTGCCTAAATACCGCGAAATGCTGTTGCTGCGATAATCGTAACAACAACCTTATAACAACCGGCATAAGTAAACCCAATCCCCGTTATACAACGGGGATTTTTGTTTTGGGAATTGATAGTCCCCCCTGTGACAGGCTTTGCCGATGAAAGCGTGAGAAAAAATCTGCCTGTTTATAGTATCACCTGCTGTCACACAGGCAATTGTTTTTTTATGGCTTTTTTTTGGAATATTTACAGGCTGTATAATTCCAGTTTTTCATGTATACCGGTTGTAAACTGCCATGTATCACCGGAAAGCTGTTCTGCTTTTTTTCCATTGCGTATCAGCTGTACCTGGTGGCCGGTCCATGGATTATCCATTGTGCAGGTACGGCCTTTTTCGCTTTCTATTTTCACCCATTCCACACGGCCTTTTTTCAGGCTGCTGCTGACAACGAATGCGCCGTAGGCACGCAAATATTGAAAAGAAGCATCCCTTGCATGATCCCAGTCAGGGAAAACCCTCACCACACCTTCATAGCTCTGTAACAACATTTCATTGATCGTAAGCGGAACAGCGGCCAGGGTTTCAATTCCGCCACCTTCCTGTGTTATCCATAGGTTGCGGAGCGATTGCAGGTGGATACGGTCTTTCAGCTGTTTCAGCAGATCATCAGGATCATATCCCACACGAGCCGCACCCGGAAAACAGGTTTCCATACCATTGCCGAGCGTATTACCCCATTCACCGGGCCGCTGCATCTTGTCTTTCCAGTGTTGTATATCAGACAGCAATATTTTATTAAATGCCGGATCTGTTCTTGGACCGCAAACACCACCGGGTAATAGTAGTCCGTGGATAGATACCCTTGCCAGCCCCATAGGCCTGCTATGCCAGGCTGCAGGACTTTTCTCTACGCTTTTCAGGCTTTTTCTTCCATCCACTTCACCTATGGGGAAATCGCTGAGATGGGCCAGTATATATTTCCATTTTTCTATTCTTGCCGCATCGCGCTGGAGAAATTCACTTACATTGATCATGCCTTTGAACAGCATTTTTACCAGTCCCAGTGAAAGTGTTGAATTAAAATCACCCAGCTGATCGCGCCACTGGCCTTTGTTGCGAAGGTTGGGCATCACTTCTCCATAGTGATCCATTTCAATAACATAACGGCCATCCTGCAGTTTGAGGTAATCTTCCCAGAAATTGGTGCATTCGATCAGATAAGGATACACACGTTGTGCATATGCTTCATCATAAGTGCTGTAAAAACGCATCAGCATATTGCCTGCGCTGAATACTGCATTGATCTTTTGTCCCAGGAATTTATACCCATGGTCAATGGTGTTTTCTGTAGTGGCATAACGCTGCAGCATTTCCTCCGGCGTAAGGGGCCAGCGTGTGGTGCATAACCCTTTTGGGCCGATGCCAACAGGATAGTAGATACCCTTGCTGTGCAGCAGGTCCTCCGCATGCCATTTGCCTTTGTTCATATAATCCAGCAAAGGCTGGTCATAATTATCCACCAGGTCGATATAATTGGAAGAATAAGCAGCCCAGAAAGGTGCCTGGTAATTGTAATTGAGATGATAATCGCCACCCCATGCTGCAGAATCTTTTGTAACAAAGGGCCCCCAGATACCAGGTGCAAACTTATCACCCCTTGAAGTACAGGCAAACAGGTACTGCGATGCATAATAGTATTTTTCCAGCAGGCTATCACCTATCTGAACCGATGAACGTTGCCAGAAATGTGCCCACCATTTTTCATGTTCACGATGCATGGCAGTAATATTATTCTCTGTAAGTGCGGCTGCTGTTTCAATAGCAACTTGTTTCCAGTTCTCTTTGTCCTGGTTGGTGTACAGTGTAACAGTAATCATTGCTTTTTTTCCGGGTGTAAGCGTTACAGACTGATCAGTTACTGATGCAGCGCCCAGCACTTTCATTGCCATAGCAATTTTACAAGGCCATTCGAGCAGTGGTGTATTTTCAAACGAACGGGTTACCCATTGCACACCCTTCGTGTTACCCGCATCTGTAACAGCAGTATTACCCTGTGCAGCCCATAGCTTCAATTGCAGCGTACAGGCCTTATTGGCCGTAAGCTCAGTCACCACTGTGTTATGGGTAGCGGTGACCCAGGCAGTCACATTCAGTTGCAATCCGTTCTTTTTAAATTCAGCATCGATGCAGGCTTTGTCTGGCAATTGTGCTGCATAATAACTGGCATCTTTCAGTTCAGCCGATTCAATATCCAGTGCACCGGGAAAAGCAATGCCTCCTCCGGGATATACAGGATAAGCCCTCCAGAAATCATTTTTACCAAGGTACAAACGCAGGTGATCGGGTGTACCGCCAAAAGTTAAACCGATGTCGCCGTTTCCTGCTAGCGGTGCATCTGGTGTTTTAGCTGTAGGCAGATTAGCAGGTGGTGTTGTAAATACGGCCTTATAATACGCCAGCCCTTTGGGTTGTGCAGGCAATTGCACTACACAACCCAGTACCAGGCATCCTATCGTTATTGTACGAAGCATAAGCATTTGTTGACATTTATTTGATTATCGGATCATTCAAGCGCACGCATTATCAGCAGTAGTCCGGGTTTTGAAAATCATTACCGATCATATCTACTCCGGTCTGTAGTACAGGTCTCCAGGTCTTTGCCGGCAAAAAAGCGGGTACCATATTGAAACAGGTCCTGGTAAAACAAACGCATCAGTTGGGCATATGCGGCTTCATTCCCGTTGCGGAAACGGTGCCTCAAAATATTTGCAGTATCAGTACAGGTTTCTTTCACTTGAGATGGCAGCAAAATCGTTAAACAATACAGCAGATGCCGGACAACCTGCAAATAATAACTAATTCATACGCCATTATTCAAACCAATTAACCTTTTCATCAATCATCTTGGCATGAAACAAGCTTCATTCATCTTTAAATGTTAGTAAAAGTTAAAATCGGCCTGCAGCCATACTGATGAAAAAACAGGCATTAAACCTTTCAAAAAAGGCTTTGTCTATCATTTAAACCGATTATTCATTTAAAAAATTGGATATGAAAAAAATTACTTTTCTCCTCGCATTTGGTTTATTCTCAACAGCTGCGCTGTATGCGCAGGACAGCACCGCTGTTAAGCCTCATCAGCATATGAAACAGGGCAACCATAAAAGAGATATGTTCAAAGAACTGCAGTTGACCCAGGACCAGAGTGATAAGATCAAGGCCTTTAATAAAGATGCCAAAGCCAAACGGCAGGATATTGTGAACAACAGCAGTTTATCGCAGGATGATAAGAAAAAACAGTTAAAAGAACTGCGGGAAAGCAATAAGAAAAACATTGCAGGCGTATTAACCGACGAACAGAAAACCAAGTGGAAAGCTATGCATCAGCACAGGAAAATGCATTCGCCCAAAAACTCCGGTAGTTCGCCGAATGAATCTTCGCAGGCAAATGGATAACAGTAGCTTAATTGGTAACTTTAAAAAGCAGGAACTAACAGATGGTCCTGCTTTTTTATTCCTTCATAAAATAAGTAACATATGAAAAAATTTATTGCCTGTCTTGTGATTGTATTATCACTTGTTTCCGTGCATTCTTTCGCCCAGGACAATGGCGATCGCATGGCCCGTATGAAAGAAATGTGGAAAAAACAACTGAAAGATTCTCTGCAACTGGACGACACAAAGGCTGATAAAGTGATCGCTATCCAATCGGAATTTATGCCGCAGCAACGGACTATCTGGATGGACCAGTCATTAAGCGAAGATGATAAAAAAGCCAAGCTGAAAGACCTGAATGACCAGATGAAAACCAAGCTGAAAACCGTATTAAGCGATGATGAAATAGCTAAATATGAAGCTATGCAAAGGAATCGTATGATGCGGGGTGGTGGCCGTCGCGGTGGTGGTGGGGGTAATTAAAATTACACACTTAATTTTTTAAAACATCCATGGGGATGTTTTTTTATTTTATATACTTCGGTAATGTCTTGGAATATTATCCTGGGCTGCAGCCGGAGGCTGCCACGATAGCCGTCACCCGCGGGACGCGGGCGACGGACTGTGGTTTAACACCGAATCCATTCAACCGCAGTAAACTATTAAGCCAACGGCCTTATCTGCAGGCGGATACCCGCAGCAGCAAGCGCATTTTTGGTAAGCACCATAGCCCTGGTACGCATGGTACCAGCATTGCTCAGGTCGGCTACCCAGAACAATGCTTTAATACTAACACCATATTCGCCAAAGTCCTGTACAACAGTAGTGGGTTCCGGCACCTGTGAAATACCTTCACAGGCTTTCAACTGGTCGATGATCAGTTGCTGCGCCATTGCCATATCGGTTTCGTAAGGAACAGAGATCGTGAATTCAACACGTTTGCTCCTGTCCTGCATGGTCCAGTTGATCAGTTGCTGCGAAAGCAGGTCACCATTGGGAATAATAATATCTGCACCTTCGGCATTATGCAGTTTACTAGACCGTACACCAATTTCTTTTACTGTTCCCGACTTACCGCCAATTTCAATCTGGTCGCCAACCTGTATAGGACGTTCAAATGCCAATATCACGCCCGAAACCAGGTTATTCACAATATTCTGTAAACCAAAACCGATACCTACACCCAGGGCACCCAGCATAATAGACAGGCGGTCTATAGGTATACCCGCTGCCGCCACTGCAATCAGGAAGCCAATGGCCCATATAGCCAGCCGGACGATCAGCATCATTGAATTCAGGCTGCTACGTTTACCACCAGCAACTGCTTTTTCATTATCGAAGAAGAAACTGATAAAACGGGAAATAAGTGAAGACAGCCAGATAATACAGAAAAAGATGGCTACACTGGCAAAAGTAAATGAGTAGCTGCCAATGCTCCTGTTTTCATTAAAGAAACTGGCGGCCAGCATCATCACCCAATCGTACAGCGTGAGGTTGCGCACCAGCCCTATAAGCCATACAATAGAAGCCAGTACCCATAAATTACGCTGGAAGCGGTGTTGCAATTCCTTAAAATTGATAAAAGCAGATAAACGGCTTTCATGGTAGGCTTCTGTTTGCAGGTAGATCGCTTCCAGCACCATTGTACAAAACACTTTCAGTGAAATGCCCAGCATCAGGCATTGGATGGCACTGGTGCCAAAAATCTTTGCCAGCGACAATCGCCCGGTAAGGTTGAATATAAGAGAAAGCACTACCTGTGCAAGCGTAAAAATAACCAGGGCTTTGGTTGCCGGTGAATCTTCTATTTTAACAAAAAAGCGTTCTTTACTGAAGATCATTTTCAAGCACAGTACCACAAGCGCAATGCCTGCAATAAACAGGCCCCAGCGCTCACCGAATGTTGATTCAAGCAGCACATCATCCAGTGCAAAATATACCCATAACACGGCAAGGAGCGCCCATAATTTTTTTGCAGGCTTTGTAAGGAAAGGCGGCAGTAGAAAACAAAGACATATCAGCCGGAACAGTTCAATAGCATGTAGTAACGACATGGTGGGATTAGCAAAGAACAACGGTGCATAGGTAAAAAAGCCCATGAGGCAGCCTACTAGCACACCGCGTTTTAGAAAATTCACCTGTATAAGTATTCCTGCTGCATTGGGATCTCTTTTTACCCTGCGCATATTCGACCAACACCAGAAAGTGATCAATACAAAGATCAACAGGCAAATGGTTATCACTTTTGTTTTGCCGGCCAGATAAATATTGATGATCCTGCCTGAACGCTGTAAAGCATTGCCGATAGCGGTAATAAAAGATTGCTGGTACTGACCCGGGCGTGCAGCCAGTAGCGGTGCCTCTTCTTTCGACCACATACTGATCTCTTTGGAAATGGACAAATACACCATATCCGACGAAATATCTTTGGCCTGCAGTATACTTACCGATACCCGGCTGCGCAGTAAGTTAATAGTGGCCAGGGTTCTTTTCTGCAGGGTATCCAGCTGCCGTCCTTCCTCCAGCACATCATCCACCTGTTCACTGAGCGTGGAATCGGGCACTTCTATTTTTAACTGTGGGTCTGCCAGTATTTTTTGCACATCGTTATTGCTTTTAGTAAGCTCGGCACTATAGCCCGTGAGCAGGTTTTTGTAGGAGTTAAGATTATCCAGCACCTCTCCCAGCAATATCACTGCACTGTTCAGGCTGCGCAGGTTCATCTTGGAGCCGGTTTGCTCGAAGCGCTGTTTAAAGCTTTTCAGTTTTTGTTCTATACCCGGCAAAAAATCCTCTATCGGCTGCAGGTTGAATCCTTTTTTCAGGATAAAATTGTTCCGGTCAATGGTAAATGTATAGGCTTCCACTTTATTCACCAGTGAAGGGATCAGGGTATCATCCAGGTTGCGGATATGTATCTCGTTCCTATTTTTAGTATCACCCTTTTTGGTTTGTGAAAATGCGGTGCCGAACAGCAATAAGCAGGCAAAAGCAAGCAACAGGCGGGCGCAAGCGGGGTGAATCTTTTTTAAATGCATATACGTTTACATTAATGAAGGGCATCATTAAAGCGGGCAGCCATCAGCCCGCAAAATAATTGCAGGATTTTATTAAAATTAATAAAAAGCACAATACGTAGTTTGATGTAGGGAGTTCAAGGCCATTTCGCCAAAATTATGCCAACAGGCGGTTATACAGCGCCGGGCGGCCCCGTGTGCCCGGCTTTAACAGAAACTAAAGAAAAGAACGGTACCCCTGGAATGTTTATAGAAAACACAAAGCCTGGCGCAATGCCAGGCTTTGCATCCGGAAAGAATATACCGGTATCTATTTTTTTGAAAGTATTTCTTCGGCCAGTCCGAAAGAGAATGTCATACCGGCTCCGCCCAGCCCATTGACGATGGTTACACCGGGCACTACTTCTTTTACAAAGTCCACTTCGCCGGTGGTGCGCTTAGGGTAAGTGCCATTCCAGCTTTGCAGCAGGGACCAGTTTTTAAACTGTGCAAACCGGCGCAGGTAGTCCAGTATCAGGTCGTTGATCTGTTGCCTGTCGAAAGGATCAAGTACCAGCCCGTATTCATGGCTATCACCGATGGTGAGCTCACCTTCTCCATTCTGCGAAACCATAACATGGATACCCCATTTCAGGTATTCAGGCATGGTGGCTTCATAATGTTTGCGCAGGGCATCGTGTGAGGCGGCTACTTCAAAACCTTTATAATGCACCATCGACAATCCACCACAAAGTGCGGGGCCGATACGCCAGTTTTCAGGCTGTGCAACCAAACGCATCATCTGCAGTTTGCAGCGTGTGAAATGGTTGGCTGCAAATACTTCCGGATACAATGTTTCAAAGTCGGCGCCGCTGCACACATAAATTTCATCGGCCTGCCATTGCTGTTTACCGGCTTTTACCTGGTTGCCTTCAATTGCGGTGATGGCGGTATTAAAATGGAATACCGCCCCATATTTTTCTGTGAGATAACGCGGCAGTTTTTCAATGGCCACACGGGATTCTATAATGATCTCATCACCGCTCCATAAAGCACATTTCAATCCCTCTGTGCGAACAGCCGGTGAAAGCGCAGCAGCTTCGGCAGGCTGTAATACCCTTACAGGACGGGTGCTTTGGTTTGCAGCCACAAATTCTTCCATCACCTGCTGCTCTGTTGTTTCATAAGCCAGGTGCAGGCTGCCCACTTCATCGTACCATAGGCCGGTTTCGCCGCATACCTGCTTCCATATTTCCCGGCTTTTTATAGCCCGCTCGTATAAGCCATTGTTAGGCTGCCCGATAGGCCATATCATACCAAAATTGCGGATAGATGCTCCGACAGCTTTATCATTTCTTTCAAAAACAGTAACACGATAACCTCTTTCGCCAAGGCTTCTCGTCATAGCAAGCCCAACAATACCAGCGCCAATAACTATGGCAGATTTTTCATGCATAAGATGTTTCGATTTTTAATTGCTTGTGATGATATTTCTTTTTAAAATAAAGCATCGATACAATTGTACCGGCGATGCCAAAAAAACTGATGCCTATTACCGCATCTATAAAAAAGCCGGTCCACGACAGGCGCATGCCCATGAACTGTTTTACGAACAATACAGCTACACTGCCCAGGTAACCGAATGAATCGGCCACATACATCACAAACCCTACATTGCCAGTTATCCTGAAGCTGGCTATCATACGCTCAAAATATAAACAATTAAACGGTACATAACTTAAATACAAACCTGTACCAACCAGCGTCATCCATACCGGCGGACTAACGCGGTGGTCGCAGAACAACAGGGTAGCAATAAGGGCCAATATATAACCCATCATGATGATATAATGATTGATCATAAAAGCCCTGAAATTGTTCTTCACTACGATCAGAAAGCTCATACACAGCAGCACAATAAGAGAAATAGGCACTTCTGTTTCGGCAAAAATGGAGGCACGGCTGCCAAAGCCCAGCTCTGTCCATAGTTCATTGGCAAAATTATCCCTGAAATCACGCAGTATGGTCAGCAATACATAAGTACCAATGATCATAAACAACCCTGGCATAAATTTTTGCAGGAAACTGCTGCGCTCCGCTGCGGTCATGGGTTTGCGTACACTTCTGGCTTTGATATCAGCTTCCGTTGGTTCGGGCATATGGTTCAGCAGCCAGGCAAACAACAGCATGGGAATAAAAAACAAAGCCCCTGTATAAAAAGGCATCCACCATTCTGATACATGCCACTCTATCATCAGGTATTTGCCCACACTTTTAACAATGCCCGATGAAAAAATAAAGCTGACAGACAATACAGCTCCCATAAACTCAGTGGTACGTCTTCCTTCCAGGTAACTGAACACCAGCCCCCATACCATACCCAGCGGAAAACCATTCAGCAGCAGGCATCCCATATTGTATGGCGGCGGAATAACAGCGAACAATAACAAAGCCACCCATGCAACAGAAATAAGCAGTACAATACTGGGTGCTCTTTTTTCATTCTGCATGCTTCCTATAAAACGGATACCATAAAACTTGCTGAACATGTATCCCAGCACCTGGGCTGTTACCAGCCATACTTTATAGTCGATATGCAAAAAGCTGAAGCCCTCATACCCTGCAGCAGTGAAGGGTTTCCTGAAAGCATACATACAGCAGTATACACCAAAAGAGCATGCCGCTGCAAAAGCAGACAGCGCCCATACAGGTGCTTTTGCCAACCTGGTTTTCAGTTTATGGGATACGAACATATAGTTTACTTTATTGTTCCAGAATAGGAATTAAGGCTTCCAGGTTGTCTATAATATAGGAGGGTGCATAGGGTTCCAGTTCTGCCCTGGAAAAAGCCCCTGTTGTAACAGCGATGGAATAGCGGCAACCGGCATTTTTTCCTTCGTTCACATCCACTTCCGTATCGCCGATCTTTACCACCTGCTGCGGATCACTGATGCCTGCCTGCTGCATAATCTTTTCTATCATATATGGATGGGGTCGCCCCGCTTTTACTTCATCACTGCTCACCACATGATCTACCAGCTTCTTTTCCTTCCAGCCCAGGCGGCGCATGATCACTTCTGTGATATTGGAAGAAAAACCGGTATCAAGCGCTGTTTGAACACCTTCTTCCTTTAACAGTCCCAGCAGTTCCTCTGCGCCTGGTTGCGGATGCAGGTCGGGAGTTGAGTTGTAGTACTCGATCATCAGTTGCAGAAAGCGGTTGTGAATTATATCCACCAGTTCGGGTGTGACCTTGCCGGCATCAGGCTCATGCTCATCCAGCATCATACGGATGGCCTGTGGTTTCTGATAACCCATTAAAGGATTGATCTTTTCAACGGGAACCTGGTAACCATTGTCATGAAGCGCAGTTTGAAAAGCAAGAGCAATATTACCTTTATCCACTACAGTAGTGCCGGCGATATCGAATACCACCAGTTTGATGTTGCCAAATCTCATGTCATTTATCATTTAAATATTCGAGAATAAGATTTTTGAATTGCTGCAGGGGTAACAGTACAGCCTGGGTGCTTTTGGCGCCTTCATCCCAGTGCCGCACTTTGATGATATCATTAAAGAACGGATGCTGCCTGAAAGCGGCCTGCTCCGTCTGTGTCATAGGGCCACCCTGCCATTCCAGTGTTTGAAGGCTGGCTGCAGACAGTTTATTTTTATAACCGATATCTGTAGCAACCAGGTAACGCTTGGCATGCACATGCATATCAACCATGGCACAGATGCGCTCAGAAAAACCTTTTTCTTTCAGGTAAGCAGCCCCAATGCCTTCATGGTTCACCACACCATACTGCTCCATTGCATCGGTATGCTGTGTATGCTTCAGCAGATGACCTATATCGTGCAGAAAAGCACCCAGCACCAGTTCCATATCTCCTCCTTCGCTCATGGCGAGCATGGCGCATTGTATCATATGGGATGTTTGCGAAACGGGTTCGCCGTCGTAATCTTCGGCACCATGCTTTTCAAATAAGTTCATGATCTCATCTGCTATTCTAACAGTTTGTTCAGTAGGTTGACGCATGCCTATTTATTTTTTTGAAATAGAATTCACGGGTTTCATTACCGGGTGTCCGGGTTTAAAATCAAAGCCCAGCAGGGCTGCGATAGTGGTTGCCAGCTGACGCTGGTAAAGCTGGCCTGGCTGCTTTACTTCTCCCAGCGATGGCATATCGGGGCCTATGGCTGCAAGCCATATCTGGTCTGCACCCTCCACTTTACTGCCGTGATCGCGCCACTGGTCTTTTATTTTATCACCCCTGCCATGATCGCAGGTAATGATCAGCGTTGTTTTGTTTTTGTACCCGGGCAGCGATTGTACCGTATTCCATATATCGGCGATCATAGCATCTTCGGCCTTTGCCGCTTTCAGGTACTGATCGTAGGCACCTGCATGGGCAAAATCATCCGTTTCATCAAAAGCGATGTACAGCACTTTGGGTTTATACGCTTTGAAGTATTCCCTGGCGGCCATATAAGTGATAAGGTCGGGCCTTACCCCTATAGGGCGTGGAGAAAGAAACTGCATATCGTTGATCAGCTGCAGGCTGGCAGTATGAAAAGGAATACTGTCAGTATCTGCGTTTACATAGATGCCGCTTCTCCTGGCATTGAGGATATAAGGGAATACATCCCAGGTACTGAACACCGCTACTTTGTTGTGATAGTTTTGCTGCCGGTTGATAAACTCCAGCACATTTTCATTACGGTTGATAATTTTATCATTCGAGTTAACCGCTGTATCCGGGTAACCGGTAAATATCTCATTGTATCCCGGGTAAGAAAACCAGTATGGATTGGTCACGTTTACATAGTTGCCAAAATGCCGGTTGCCATAGAGCTGACCTTTTGTATTGATAGTGCTCCAGAAAAACGGGAAAAGCTTTTTTCTTCTTTCTGCTTCATCCGCAGTCCAGAACTGCTTTTGAATTTCTTCTTTGTCTTTTGTATAGGCCGGATTATTCAGCAAAGCGCTGTCTGCCCCGCCAAACACTTCCTGCCAGCGCATACCATCGAGCGTTACCACGATGATGTTTTCAGTTTTGCGCTGTTGTGCCAGTGCAGCAGTACAACTACAAATGGTCAATACAATTAAAAAGACATTTTTCATATAATGATTTGTCGGTTAAAACGAAAGCAAAGCCTGGAAAGGCTTCGCTTATGCTATGTAAGAAAGAGAATTTCCTTGTCATGGATCGCAGGCTGAACATGCGCATCCTTTCATCGTTACTGCTTCAGTATCCACATGGCGGCATTGATATCATCATTGCCTCCGTACTGCGATTTAAGGGCAGCCTGGTAATTATCTGTATTAGCCGATCTTTCCACTGAAGGATACTGGAAACGCAGCGGTATACGCTGGCTGTTACCGGTACCCGGGCCTGTAGTAAACGCCGGCACTCCTGTACGCCTGAACTGGTAGTAAGCCTCCAATCCTGAATGGCGGAACAGCGCCAGGTATTTCTGCTGTAATATCTGTTTCAGGCCATTGCTGTTGTTACCCGCATAGTTCACGGAAGGCTGGGCATAATAATTACTGTAGCTGATATTAACGGTATAAGTGTCGTAATTACCCAGGCTTGCACCGGGATGCAGGAAATACACATTCATGGTACCGCTTTCCGGTATGCCATAGTAGGCCATAGAAGTTTTGATGCCTGCCTGGTAATAAGCATCGGCACCACCCAGTGGTCCGCTGTTGATCCAACCCCTGTTAATGGCTTCGGCAATATTGAAGCATTGCTCTGCATAACCGATCTGTATACTGGGCTCGCCTGTGTACGTATCATAATAGTGTTTACGGTTGAGCAGTGAATACAAACCACTATTGGTTTTGTTATACATTACACCAAGGTCTTCACCGGGATTGGCGCCTGCAAAGGCATCATAACTGGTGGCGCTTACACCCGCATCGAGCTTTGCACCTGCAGGTTCAGCAGTAACAAATACCCTGGGATCTTTCAGGCTGGTAAGCAAGCCGATATAGGTACCGGATGTATTGTAACGCAAAGCATCATTACCAAAATTGTTGGGATTATTCGGGTACAGGTTGGTGGGGTAAATAAAAGTGAATTGCAGGTTGTCTGTTGCATCGGTCATCAGTGGGTACTGTGAAGGGTTTCCCACTATCATAGCAAACTGCTGGCGGATATTCAGATCGCCGTCGCCATCTTTCATGCTCAGGTGGACCAGCAACCGCAGGCGATACGCATTCACCACTTTCTGCCATTTGGAAAGACTGTTATTAAAATAAATATCTCCTTTCAGCACCTGTCCTTCAGCGGTGTTGGCACCTGATTTATTGATCAGTTTGGCCAGGTCGGTATTGGCACTGTCGAGCCATTTGAATGCCTGTATAAATACATCTTTTTGTGTATTGTACTTAGGTGTCAGGTTAGTGATGCCTTTCAATGCATCGTTCATGGGTATATCGCCCATTTCAAGGCTCATCCTGCTGAAGAAATAAGCCCGGAAAAATTTTCCCAGTGCCTCATATGGGTTCAGTGGCTCACCACCAAAAGCAAGCGCCTGGGCTTCCATCTGCTGCACATTCTTCAATGAATTATAGTAATCATCACCAGATCCGAAATCGTATTTATTATTGCCATAGTAATCGTAGTTACAGCAATAGTACTGCCCCCATCTTTCTTTCATGCTATAGGGTGCATCGTACATATCATTAAGCACGCCATTCAGTAACAGCGAAGGCTGTACAACAGTAGGCACATTGGGGTTTTGATACAGGCTGTCAAAGCTTTTTTTACACCCTGTTAATACCATTATCACCATAACAGGCAGTAACAGTATCCGGCATTGTTTATTCATATCATGCACAATTTTGGGTTAGAATACAATGTTTACGTTAACGCCATACCTGCGCGTGGTGGGCGACTGCAGTACTGAGCTCTGCAAGGTGTAGTTATACTGATCGAGGTCAACATCTTTAAACCTTTTGTCTTTGTAGAAGTACAACAGGTTGCGGCCAACCAGCGATACACTTACTTTAGTCATAAAGGTTTTGTTGAGCCATTTGGAAGGCAGGTCGTAACCGATGGTTACCTCACGCAGTTTGGCATAGGTTTTACTCATCAGGTTGGCTTCGTCAATGTTGTAATATTTACTTACATAATCCTGTACCTGTACTGTTTGCGTGTTCGGCGCAAAGGTTAACTGGTCATAGTTTTCAATTGCACCGGTGGAAGAGTTATAGTTGATACTTCCGCTTGTAAGCACCACCCCTTCGCCAACATAGGTACCTTTGTAATTAGGATCACCTGCATGATCATTATCAGCTGAGCGGCCTGCACCCAGGGCGCCTTGTACGGTTTCAATATTCCTGCCACCCCGCATGGTTTTATTGCGCATATAATCGCTCATTACACCGCCCACACGGCCATCGAACTGGAAGCCGAGCGAAAGGCTTTTCCAGCTCACTTTATTGTATACGCTCCAGGAATAATCGGCATTCATATAACCCAGGAACTGTGCAGCCCTGCTATCGGTAAGCGGTTTGCCGGCTGCATCGTTGATGATCTTCCCGTCAATGGTGCGTACAAAGGCAGTACCATAAAATTTATCAACACGATCACCTTTTTTGAAGAAGGTTTTATACAGGCTTTGCCCCGGCGGCAGTTCATCATACTTGTCCTGGTAAGTAGACCAGTTCACCAGCACATCCCACACAAAACCGGTTCTTGTTTTTACAGGTGTACCTGACAAAGACACTTCATACCCTGTTTTCTTCGTTTTCAATGCATTCAGGTAGTAATAGCCATAACCGGTGGCTGTAGATATAGGGTTTTGCAGTATCTGCGGCCCATCGACGTACTGGAAAGCAGTAGCGCTCAGTCCCAGCCTGTTTTTCAAGAAGCGTATATCAAATCCTTCTTCATAGTTTACACGGTTAAAGGTTTTGATATTCGGATCGTACAGGTTATTGGTATAGTAGGCTGCGGTCTGGTTATTATAAGGCCGTTTAGAAGAATAAGCCGCCACCAGTGAATAATCGGGGCCGCCATAAGGTGATAAGTAATTGCTGCCATAACCCAGCGGATAATCGGTCAGGCTCTGGCCCTTTGGTGAACCACCGAGTGCTGTGATAGTTGTGAACGGAGCCATGCCAACAGTGGCGGAAGTGGCATCACCATGTACTGCAGCATAAGAGGCGCGCAGTTTCAGGAAGCTGATAAACTTAGGCAGTTCTACGTAATCAGAAACAGCTGTTGAAACGGATACACTGGGATAATAATATGCATTATGCCCTTTGGGCAGCGCGGATGATTTATCAACACGGCCCGTTACAGACAGTGTTGCATATTTGCTCAGCGAGGCATCCAGTGAATAATATGCGCTGAACACACGCATATCAGCGCCGAAGCTGCTGGCCTGAACCGGGTTGAGCGAATTACCGAAGCTGTACACATTGGGTACGCTCAGGTAATCGGTAGAAGTGAAGCTGGAATTGTAATTAAAGAATCGACCACTTCCACCCACCAGGCCCGAGAGGGTAAGAAAATGCGCTACCTGGTAATTATAGTTCAGCTGCAGATCGGTATTGTTTTCAAACAGGCTGCGGCGGTCTTCGCGGTAATCACCCATATTCTGCTCTCTTCCGTAGGGATGGGCAGAGTAAGGCATTTTTTCTGTGCGCAGCAAATCGTATGTAGTCACCTGTGTACGCGCTGTTAAGTTCAGGTGATCATCCAGTTTATAATTGGCCGATACATAACCATAGGTATCGTTTTTATAATGGCCACGCAACCATTCGTACACCATAAACCAGGGGTTATGATAACGCTGGTATTCGGCAAATACAGACTGTGTACCCACTTTACCCGGCTGCCATATGCCACGGATATCCGGGGCGTCCACGTTCCAGTCGGCACCTGTCCAGATAGCTACATTGTATATTAAACTATTGGGGCCATAGTCCACATCGGGATAGTTGGGTGTGTACTGCCTGTTGTAATTCAGATTGGCTTCAATTTTCAGGCGTTTGCTGGGATTATAAGAGCCATAGATATTAAAATTGGTAATGTTCAGCTGCATATTGGGAATAATGCTCTGCTGATAAGAATGTGACAGTGAAAACCGCATATTGTAATTGTCGCCCGAAGTGCTGAGCGCAATATTGTTCGTGGTTTGAAAACCGGTACGCAGAAAGCGTTTCAGGTTGTCTTTGCCCCGTGCAATCCAGGGTGTAGGCTGTATATGTCCTTTCCACACTTTTCCACCGGGATAGGTGGTTACAAATGTGTTACTGGGATCGTATTTACCATCGTATTGGGGAATCAGCTGTCCCTGGAATTTCGGTCCCCATACATCATAGTCATTGTCATTCAAACCACCACCCTTACCATCGCCAAAAGCATACAACTGGTTTTCGCCGGGGCCATATTCATCCTGTGTACGCGGGAAAGCCAGGAAGCCCTTATCAATCACATTGCTTGAATTCAGCTCAACAGTAAAGCCTTTGCGTTTCAATCCTTTTTTGGTGGTGATCAGGATCGCTCCATACTGGGCACGGCTGCCATACAATGCAGCAGCGGTGGGGCCTTTCAGTACAGTGTAGCTTTCCACATCATCCGGGCTGATATTCCATGTATCAGAGCTGATAGGCACACCATCCACTACATAAAGCGTGATCTCATTACCACGCAGCAGCACGGTGGGTTTAGACAGCAGCTCGGCAGAAGCACCGATTGATAAACCGGCTACCTTACCCGTAAGGCCGGTGATGGGGTTCTGATCACGGGCTTTCACCAGGTCTTCTCCTTTTACTTCCTGCACCGCATAACCCAGTTTGCGGGTTTCTTTTTTAACACCCAATGCAGTAACTACCACATCGTTCAGCTGCCTCGAAGCAGCAGTAAGCCGGATATTCAAAAAACCATTATCCTGTACGGCAGCCTGTGCATCCTGGTATCCTACATAACTTACCAGCAAAGTGGCGCCGCTTTTCACCGTGATGGAAAATTCGCCTTTGGTATCGGCCAGTACCACCTTATGACTGTCTTTGATATTAACGGTGGCGCCCAATACCGGCTCGCCGGTAACGGCATCTGTCACCTTACCTTTTACAGTAAAAGCATCCTGGGCTTTAAGGGGCAAATAGAAGAAAAGCAGGACAATTGCAGTTAGTAATGGTGCCCTGCAGTGAAGGGTAGTTTGCTGCTTCATATAGAGTATGTCAATTATTGAATGACGCAGCAAAACTATAAGCCTGCCTCTCCCCTAACGAAGAACCGAGGTTAACAAATAGTAAAGTAATTGTAAACTTTTAGGGCTTAACAATAAATTAAATTTACAAATACTAAACTTTTGGAGAATATTTTTAACATTCAGAAAATGGGTACCAGTGGTTAATCCTGGTCAAAAAAATAGATCACGAGCATCAGAAAATCATCACCATCCAGGCATTTGGTGTGGTGGGGTTTACGTGCATCATAGTAAAAAGAATCGCCTTCTTCCAGTATATAGGTTTTACCGTCGATGGTATATTGCATTCTGCCCCTTATCATGTAATCGTACTCAAACGCATTGGTTGATACAAAGCCTCTTTTGGCATTGTGCTCCTGGCGATACAACACCACATCCACCAGCCGGCCATTTTGTTTAAACGACATGATACGGTTATAATGAGAGCCTTTGGTATATTCCCGTTCAATCGATTCATGCTGCCCGGCCCTGATCAGTACCGGCTCATCAGGATCTTTGGTTGAAAGATTATCAAAAAAATCGTTCAGATCAACATGCAGGGCCTTGATGATACTTAACAGTACGGTAAGCGAGGGAACCGTCCGGTTATTCTCTATCTGTGAAATCAGGCCCTTGGTTACACCTACTTCTTCGGCCAGTTCCTGCAGCGTGATCTTATTTTGTTTACGCTTTTCTTTAATCCTGTTGCCAATTTGCAGGATGATATCGTTTTGCATACACATTTCTTCCTTAACGAAATAACATTGAATACGATTTTCCCTTTAGCAGTCTCGCTTTAACCGCAAAGTATAAAAAAAACGGGCCTGCGGCGGTTTTGGTATGTTTTCAAATTGTTATGCCACCGGGTTATTGTTTTGCCGGGGGATTGTTCTGCAGCCTGCCCCTGGCAGATCTGGCAATGGCCAGCTGCGATGCATAGTATTTCTCCAGGAAATGATACAATACCAGCTCATACTTACGCTGCTCTGCAATGAACAGGCGGTTCATGAACATATGCACCAGGGCCGGCAAAATACCCCGCCATTCGGGGTCACGCAATTGCTGCTGTATAACGGCTATCACAGGCCTGTTCATTTCGCTCCGCCGCCTGAATGCAGCTATTGCTTCTGTTATCCCGTTCAGTGTATCATTTTCTTCATTCATGTGTGAAAAAATACGCTGCTGGTACTGCCGGTATTTTTCATTCAGTTGCTTCTGCAAAACAGGAGCAGCACCAAACTCTGTAAAGAAGCTACTCCGCACCGATCCTGCAAAAATTGTTTTATCAGGTAAGGAAACGCCAAAATCTTCCAGCAGGAAGTCAATACCGCGAAGGGCCAGCAGCAGCCTGTATTGCTCGGCTTCATCTCCATCCAGCAGTTGTATTATTTTCAATATGGCAATACTGTCGTGATAAAACAATTGCTCCACTTCATCTATTACAGTGGCGCCGTACCGTTCCAGTTCCCTGGTATAGGTATCCATCATCACTTTATCAAACAGACCTGCATTCAGCAATGGCTGCAGCCATTCTTTCCATTTCTCCTGCAGCTGGCTTTGCTTCCCGGCATCGCTGTTGTAAAACCGTATGCGCAAATGCGGGAACTCATCTTTATAACGTATAAAAAAGAAACGTTCAAAAAGCTGCTGCGCTATCCCCTGTTCGATAAAAGGCTGCAGGTTCTCCTGCAAAACTTTTTCTATTGTTTTAGGGCCGCCGTACAATTTAAAATAGCTCCACTCACTGTCAGGGTAGAACTTTCTTTTTACAGCAGCATGCACATCCTGTTGCCCGATACTGCCTGTAACAACAGGCACAGGTCTGAACAAGGGGATGATCAGTTCATTGGTATAAGGGGCATGCTGTGCATCATGCACAATGCAATTATCGCGGGTAAATAAAAACTCTTCCAGCAGGATGGTTTTATGCTGATGCAAAAAATGCAGCAGGCAATCGATACAACGCTCCTGCCTGAAATCAATAAGCAGTTCATTATCGTGCTCTGCGTACACGACCTGCTCAGGCATATGCCATTGGCTGCGGAATTTTTCAAAATAGGCGGTATAAGCTGATCTTTCCACAGGCAGATCAGCCATATCCGTTTCTTTGATTTTCCATCGCGCTTTCCGTATGACCAGGTTTTTATAGGTTACCCGCGGCAGGTGTTGTAATGATGCTAGCTGGCCCCAGTCCCATACATTGGGATAGGCCAGCCCCTGCCCCTGCAGATCGCAGAGGAACCGGTATACAGGTAAACTATTGACGGCATAATTGTGCGCAGCGCTCAGTCTTGGAATAATACGCCTGTTCAGTGTTTTACTGCGAAGGATCACCTCTTCCCCTTTCACACTAACCATCAGGTCGGTTACAGGGATCTGTTTATCTTTCGCTGCGCCAGACCAGCCCACATAAGGAATTTCGTATTCCCTTAATACAGGGCGTAGCAGCACATTTCCTATACGTGCCTGTGGCTGGTGTACAATTTCAGCATAGATGGCATCAGGATATTCTTTTTCCTCCTCCTGCAACACCGCCCTTGTTGCATCGGCCAGTTGCTCATCTCCCTGGGTAAACCTGCCCAGCAGGTTTGCTGCAGAAGGACCGCTGAAGGCGGCCAGGTCAAATACAAAATGTGTTGCATCCAGCTGCCCTTCCTGCTGCATCAGGCTGCCCAGCAGGTACATGCTGCCTGGAAATCGGAAACCGGCCGTATGCTTTGCCAGTCCTTTCAACTCCGCTTCCTGTAAGTCAATACAGGGTTTATTGTGTTGAAGATAATCGTGGTATTTGCGAAAAACATATTCCTGTATATAATCAACCGTGATGGTTTCTTCTTTGGCCTGGCCATTTATATGCAGATCATCGATCAATGCACTGCTACCTGCAGCCTCATCGTGCACACCGGCATAACCAATACCCAGGTCAGCATCCAGCACGGTTAGCAATGGCATTTCCATTGCCTCATAGCGGTTATAGAATTTTTTCCTGAAATCTTCCAGCGTAAGACTTTTGTTTTTCCGCGCCAGCAAACATATATCAGCAGCCTGTTGTACAATGGCAGACAAAAGATCGCGATTGATACATGGCTGCTGCATGGATAAAAACAGGTCGGTCTGCAATGTGTTCCTGGGCATCTCTACACCCAGGTCAAGCCGTTTTAATTGTTGTTCTATACCCAGGTAATAGCTCACCCCCGGCGCAGGATGCCGCAGGTTGTGCCGGATATGCTGCAGCTGTTTTACCAGCAGTTCTGTTTCTGCCAGCTTCTCCAGTTGTGCCACCAGCCGGCTGAAAGGATCCTGGCCGGTAACACAAGGCTCTGTTTCAGGTATCAGCACTTGTACGGCACAAAGCTCCTCCAGGAATTCCAGCGCCTCGGTTTCATCCACATCTTCTGTCTCTACCAGTAAATTGATCAGCGCCTGCAGGGTGGCACCTTTCTCCGCTTCCTGTACTATTTTTTCGAGATAGGTTGTTTTTTCAATAGCGGTGAGATAATAATTGCGTACATTATCCTGGATAAAATATTCTGCATACCGAAAACCATATGGCGAACTGTACAGGCTGTTGTTAATAAAGAATTTTATCTGGTTACGCACTACCGGCAGTTGTGTAAGTGCGCGGGCCATTTCGGCCAGGTAGTTCATATCAAGCCTCACACTGCGCTTATATGTTGCACTGTCACCCAGCACCAGGCTGGTTGTTTCAGCGGTAACAGGCACCTGTGCTGTTCCGGCAAATGTACCATAAGGCGTGCACCGCGTGCAGCTTCGCAGCCAGTACCTGGTAAAAGCGCGGGTAAATTTATCTTTATTCTTCCCTGCCAGGTTTTCTTTTTCGCGGTACAATTGCCAGAATTCGGGCGATGATAAATAAAGCCCTTCTGCAAACAGCGCAGCCATACCGGCTGTTTCATCGAAAGCCTTATCAAGGCTTTGCAGGGGCGACCGTAAAAGAACAAAAGGAAAAAACTGCATCATACAATCAGGCGTTTAACATCAGGCAATAATCCCAACCAAAATCTTCTGTAATATAACTCAGTAACACGAGCCCTATCCCGGCAATTCCCTCCAGCAATCCATTATCGTGCAGGTAAGCTCCCGAAGCGGGATGGTATTTTTTATACCCGGTGCCCTCATCCTGCAGTGAGGCCATGCCGAGTGTTTGCTCAATCCAGTAGTCACGGGCATCGCGGAAAGCTGGTATGCGCTGCAGGTGCCACAACCTGTTGTAAAGATGTACAATGCCTGCAGTGCCATGACAAACGCCGGCATCGGCCACACCTGTTTCCGCAGCTGTTTTCCGTTCTGTGGTATGCAGCAGCAGCTCATGTGCAAAATGAGCCAGCTTTGTATTACTGAACAACATAGCGGCCTGCTGTAAAATATATCCTGCGCTCAAATCACCGTAACACCAGGCAAGCCTGCTGAAGCCGCCCGCTTCTTTACCCGGGCCTGTAGTATTGGCAAAATAATTCTGCGTACTATCAGGGTTTACATGCGCCAGCAGGTAATGGATGATGTTCTGCGCAAAGCCTGCAGCCTGTGTAGTACAAACACCCTCTGTATAACAGTGGCAGCATAATTTAAGCAGGGAGCTGATGCCATGTGCAAGCCCCAGGTTGGTTATACCGGGCTTTATATCCTGCGCTTCAAAATCGTATTCAGGTATACAACCACCCGGCGCGCTTTTACGCATACAGTTATGCAGCAGGTCAAAAAAATGAGTGAACCATTTTTCATCCGCGCCTGCTTTCCTGTATAAAAGATAATACGCAATTCCTGTTGCACCGTGCAACAGGTCGTAATTGCCATCAGCCAGCATATCCAGTGCAATAGCGGCGAGCTGCTCTTCATCGCTGCATAGGGCTTCCAGGTCTTCCCGGTATAAAAAATCATTCCGGTACAGGTAGGTGAATAACCAGTTTATACCGGCGCGACCATTGCTTAATGTAGACAGTTCGCAGGTTGCAGCCTGCTCTGCAAGTATATTTATACTGTTCAGCAATACATCTTCCTGTTCATCAGATTGTTTGAAATACTGCAGGTAATTAAACCTGTATAAGGCTATACCAGCTCCTCCTCCCATCAGGGATGGGTTTTGGGATGATACAGCTGCCAGTTCTTTTTCTATTGCCTGTAATGTATGAATGATCCTGGTATTCATGTTGTCGTAATCATGCTGTTTTAATAGTGTTGTATTGGAGAATACAACAACCAGTATCAAACTGTAACCGGTTTTGTTCCAGCAAAGCAGACTACTGAAATTAGGTATAATACACTAGATAACCTTCAGCCACCTGCTACGGATTGCCTAACAGCAACACAGCTGTTTGAATACCAGCACCTCCCGGTGAACCAATAGTTCCTGGGTAAAAAACTGCCGAATCTTTTTTTGTATTCGCGGGCATTATACTTAAATTCATTGTTCATTTATTCTTTATCATGGATGAAGTCTTCTGCCTATTGCCTCTTTCATGGGTACAACCAGACCAAGGCTTCGCCAGGTAAACAACGATTGTTCATTTTAAATCTCTTAAGCCATGAAAAAGAAATCACTGAGCAAAAGAAAGTTATCGCTCAAAAAAACACCTGTTGCTTCCCTGAAAAGCAAAGCCGGCTCCACAGCACAGGCAATGGCCACATTCAACTGCTGGCGCACGATCTATGAGTGCAAAGCCTGAAAACCTTTTTTTGTTTTTACTCCGCTTACCCTTTGCCCTGTTGCATGCAGCTTTTTTTTATTTTTAAATTTTACTGTATGAAAAAAAGATCTCTGGGTAAACGCAGATTGTCTTTAAAAAAGACATCCATTGTTCCGCTGAGCGGAAGAACAAGTACAAAAGCTGAAGCAGCTTATTCAATCGCTGATCATCCCTGCCTGCCGCCTTCTCCGCCGCACACCATTTTAACCTCTTACACATTGAATTGTTAAGCTGGTGTTCCGGTGCAGTATTTTTCGTACTGCTGTTAACTCTTCCCTTAAGTATTATTTCTATTTTTTAAAACCTTTTATTGTATGAAAAAGAAACCTATTGGCAAGCGCAAATTATCCCTGAAAAAAACATCTATCTCACCCCTGAACAGTAAAGCAACAATCAGGCAGCAGGTGGCAGAAGCAACAGCGCAATGCACGCATCCTACCACAACGGTGCAGCACACGTTTGATTGTTGATCACGGGTTCAAAAACTTGCAGCGGGCAGCTTAGTACAGAGGCCTGTTAACAAAAAAGGCAGGTAGCTTATCACTACCTGCCTTTGTATCTTATGTACACAGTAATTTTTTACTGCATTTTAAATGTTTCCAGGAACTTGGTATTGAAATTACCTTTTTTGAAGTCTTCGTTCTGCATCAGCTGCAGGTGGAAAGGTATAGTGGTTTTTACCCCTTCAATCACATATTCACTGAGGGCGCGATACATGGTGGCGATGGCTTCATCGCGCGTACGGGCCACAGTGATCAGTTTACCGATCATAGAATCGTAATAAGGCGGGATAACATAACCGGCATATACATGGCTGTCTACACGCACCCCATGTCCGCCCGGTGTATGCAATACATTGATGCGGCCGGGAGAGGGTCTGAAATCGTTGTAGGGATCTTCGGCATTGATACGGCATTCGATGGCATACATCTGTGGATCGTAGTTCTTGCCGGAGATGGCTTCACCCATCGCTATTTTCAGCTGTTCTTTGATCAAATCGAAATTGATCACTTCCTCGGTTACACAATGCTCTACCTGGATACGGGTGTTCATTTCCATGAAATAGAAATTCCGGTGCTTGTCTACCAGGAATTCAATGGTACCCACACTTTCATAATTGATGGCAGATGCAGCTTTGATAGCAGCAGCCCCCATTTTCTCGCGCAGTTCGGGGGTCATAAAGGGTGAGGGTGATTCTTCCACCAGTTTCTGGTGGCGGCGCTGGATAGAACAGTCCCTCTCACTCAGGTGGCAAACAGTGCCATAACGGTCGCCGGCCACCTGTATTTCGATATGACGGGGTTCTTCCACGAATTTCTCCATGTAAATACCGTCGTTTTTAAATGCTGCGGCCGCTTCGGCTTTGGCAGTATTGTATGCTCTTTCCAGTTCGCTTTCTTCCCAAACAACGCGCATGCCTTTACCACCACCGCCAGCTGTGGCTTTCAGTATAACCGGGTACCCTACCACATTCTTAGCCAGGTCTTTTGCCTGCTCCAGGCTCTGCAGCAGGCCTTCACTGCCGGGGATGACCGGCACACCCGCTTTGATCATGGTTTCTTTGGCGGTGATCTTATCCCCCATAGCATTGATCATATCAGGGGTGGGCCCGATGAATTTAATGCCATGATCAATACATATCTGCGCAAACCTGGCATTCTCAGCCAGGAAGCCATAACCCGGGTGAATGGCATCGGCATTGGTGATCTCTGCTGCAGCCATAATATGGGGAATATTCAGGTAAGAATCGCTGCTCTGGGGCTTGCCAATACATACCGCTTCATCTGCAAACTTTACATGCAGGCTGTCTTTATCGGCTGTTGAATATACCGCCACTGTTTTAATACCCATTTCCCGGCAGGTACGTATAACACGCAGGGCAATTTCGCCACGATTGGCTATCAATACTTTCTTAAACATTAATTGAATTTGAAAATTTGACAATCTTAAATCTGAACATGCAATCGTATCAACTAAAAAAGCAACCTGAACAGGGCATCAGCTTTCACTGAATCCATTTATTCAAATTGCCTCATCATTGAATTAAGCAGGTTCTACCAGGAACAGGGGCTGGTCATATTCAACAGGACTGGCATCGTCTACCAGTACTTTTACCACTTTACCGCTTATTTCGCTTTCTATTTCGTTGAACAGTTTCATGGCTTCGATAATGCATACCACTTTACCCGGTGCAATTTCGTCGCCTACCTCAACAAAAATCGGTTTGTCGGGTGAAGGACGGCGGTAGAAAGTACCGATCATCGGGCTTTTAATGGTGATCAGGTTGTCGGCTTTGGGTGCACCGCCACCAGCAGGTGTTGCAGGTGCTGCCGAACCGGCTGCAGAAGTGGCAGCTGGTACGACCGGTGTGTTCACCGGCTGCTGCGGAGCAGCAGTGTAGGCAGGTATTGCCGGCTGGGCCACAATGGTCTGCACATGCTCCTCTTTCTGTTTGATCGTGATCTTAAATTCTTTCTCCTCAATGCTCAGTTCCCCGATATTGCTCTTATTAATAATCTTGATCAGTTCCTGAATTTGTTTAAAGTCCATACGACAAATATTTTGGGGTTTTTGGTAAGTTTTTGTCTGTTTTACCCTAAAATGGGTGGCAAAATAGGCAAAATCAGCTAGATTTTGCTTTTTTTTCGGTTTTTCTACAGGGACACAGGGATTAAAAAAGGGATGGTTTTCACCACCCCGAATTATCATTAGTTAATCCATATTATTCCTTCACCCGTTCTACGTATTCACCGGTTTTGGTATTGATACGGATGGTTTCGCCCTCATTTACAAATAGGGGCACCTGAACAGTGGCACCTGTTTCAATAGTGGCAGGTTTCAGGGCACGGGTGGCGGTATCACCTTTCAAACCGGGCTCGCAATAGGTTACCAATACAACTATTTTTTCAGGCAGCTCGGCGCCAATGGGTTGTTCGGTCTCGGTATTAATAAATACAAATACTTCAGAACCTTCTTTCAGAAACTGGGGGGCATCGATCATTTGTTCGCCCAGCGCTATCTGTTCAAAGGTTTCATTATTCATCAGGTTATAACCGGTATCATCTTTATACAGGAACTGGAATGCTTTCTTTTCCACCCGAACCGGGAAGATGGTTTCACCACTGTTCCAGGTTTTCTCAATAGTACGGCTATTGTCTACCCCTTTCAGTTTGGCCCAAACCTTGGCTGCCGCACGGGCGGTTTTGTTTTCACCGAATTCCACCACTGAATAAAGGCTGCCGTCCAGCTTTAAAATCATACCACGGCTGATATCTGACGTAGTTGCCATAAAAAAAATTTGTTGATGGTTAATATCCTTTGTACCGGGCTAAACCCCGGGAGCCCGCAAAAGTAGGGATTCGGATTGAAAATGCCTACACCGTGTTCGGTCAGCCTGCTTACCTGCAACCAAACGGCAGCCTGCAAAAAAGCCGGCAGGTATTATTCCCCGCCGGCTTTGCTGCACAATCCGTTTATATAACTATTCCTGTTTGGAGGGCTGGCCCAGTTTGATACCGAGGATGCCCCTGCCGTATTTTTTTACCACACTGTCCCTGCTGTCGGCACTTACTTCTGTCACCTCGCTGCGTTTATAACGGGCATTTATTTCGTCGCCGGTCATCTGTTTACCGTTTACAACAACAATACTGGCCGGTTCGTAAACAGTGGCAGAACCACCGGTTGCAGCGGTAACATAACTATAGCCATTTACTTCAAGATAGATTTTTTCATTGCCCTGCATGGCTGCATGAAGGGTATTGCCCTGTAACCTGTCTTTTTTTACTTTTTCGTACAGGGTCGCGATACTGGCATATTCAAATGAAGTTGCATTCTGCGGGGAATAAAGACTGTTGAAGGCATGTTGGCCGCCCTCTTTGTTATCTATACCAAATAAAAGAACGATTCCTGCTACTTCCCCGTTTTTACTTGATATGCTGAAAGATCCGGTTGATTCACGGTGCGCCGGTTCTTGAATAGTATACTGCATGTTTAAAGGCAGTGAAGTATACGGCAGCTCAATTTTGTAATAACCTTTCCCATCGGTTTTAACAGCAACGGCCCCTGCGGTAACAACAGCACCCTGTACCGGTTGCAAGGTTTGCGCATCCAGTACCAGTCCGGCCATAACAGCCTTATCACCGGCGGTGCCGGCAAAAGCGGGTTTTCTGAATGCGAGCAATACAACTGCTGTAACAGGTATCAGCAGCAGCAGCCGCAGTAATTTTTTTCCTGGGGAAGGATGAGTGTTCATCATACTGATTCGTTTTTTTAGTGAGGAGAAATTAAACCGGTTAACCAATGTCAGCGGGCTGTTTCCGGTAACATGCAGCAGGTGGTATTGATAATGTTTCTTGTCTGCCCCCATGTGCAGTACAGCTTCATCGGCCAGGAACTCCAGGTTCTGGCGTATGGCCTGCTGCAGCAGCCAGGCAAACGGATTGAACCATTGAAATATCACTGCCAGTTTAGCCACGCATATATCAATGGTATGTTTCTGTTGTACATGTGTCATTTCATGGGCCAGTATTTCCTGCATCGCAGCATCGGTTGTTGCGGCCAAGCTGATAAAAACACGGTTGCCGAAAGAGAATGGGGCAACAAGCTTTTCAACTACATACAGTTTTGCCCCCCTGTCAACTTTAAGCAATCGTGCACAACGGGCAATACGGTATAACGAATGTAATTGCAGCATAAAACGGATGCCACCCACCAATACGCCGCCTGCTATTGTGATCAATATCCATAGCTGCCAGTTAACCGGCGGCACTGCGGCCTGTAAGGGAACCTCTGCTGGATGGCTGCCGGTAACCAGTTGCTGCCAGTCGTTGATATGGTAAACAACGGAGTACCCGCTTTCTGTATGTTCTTTCAGCAAACAGGAAATATTGATCAGCGGTCCGGTGAAACAAAATACCGTTGCACCCAGCAGGAAAAAACGGCTGAGCCGGTAAAAAGTAAGTTTGCTCAGTAGTGTGATGTAAATAATATACACCAGTGCATACAACACAATCACCTTGATCAGGTACAGGATGAAAGGAGATAATGTGCGCATCAGCGGCCTCCTTTTTCAATAAGTTCTGCAATCTCTTTCAGTTCCTTTGCGGTCAGCTTTTTTTCCCTGGCAAAAAAAGTGACCAGCTCTTTGTAAGAGTTTTCAAAATAGTTTTTCACTACGCCGCCCATAAATTGTTTTTTATACTCGTCTTCACTAATGGCGGCTTTATAGATATAGGCATTGCCCAGCAGCCTGCTTTGCAGATAGCCTTTTTTTTCCAGGTTTTTAATAGTAGAGGCGAAGGTGGTATAAGGTGGCTGCGGTTCGGGCATCAGTTCCAGGAAAGTCTTGATATTTCCTTCATCCAGCTTCCATACCTGTAGCATCGCTTCTTCTTCCTGTTTGGTTAATCTTTCCATATCTACGAAGTTTTCGTAAATCTACGAATAATTCGTATTACCAGACAAATAAAATCCGGTAATTTGAGTAAAATATTTTTTCTTGATTATGAAAAAGATGCTTTTGGCTTTATTCCTATTGGCTGGATTTACCCGTTTACAGGCGCAGAGCGAGACTTATGATACCGTTCCTCCTTACAAAAAAAATCCACATATCCCGGCATTCAAACTACTGCAACCAGACAGTACCTGGTTCAGCAGCAGCAGTATACCCAAGAACAGGCCGGTGGTTATTATGTATTTCAATCCCGATTGCGGGCATTGCCAGATAGAGGCTAAAAACATTGCCTCACATATGACCGAGCTGAAAAAGGCCTATTTTATCCTGGTCAGCTACCATTCCCCTGGTGCTATAGATACTTTCATGCACGAATACAAGCTGGATAACCTGGCCAATGTGCGGTATGGCCGGGACACCAAATATTATATCCCCAGCTATTACCGTGTTAAGTTTACGCCGTTTATTGCCGTATATAATAAAAAAGGATTGCTGCAAAAAACATTTGAAACCGGAGCAGAACCCGACCAGCTGATCGCACTGGTAAAATAGCCGTTCATCATTCGCAGCAAGCATGTCTTTGCCTGGTGTATCAAATAAGTTTTCTTCACTCTTTAAAATACAGGAGTCATATGAAAGTTACGATCGTAGGTGCAGGTGCGGTAGGTGCCACATGCGCCGACAATATTGCCCGGAAAGCGCTTTGTGAAGAACTGGTATTGCTGGATATTAAAGAAGGGATCGCCGAGGGAAAGGCGCAGGATATGATGCAAACAGCTGCATTATTGGGTTTTGACACACAGATCATGGGAACAACCAATGATTACAGTAAAACGGCTGGTTCTGCAGTCGTGGTCATCACTTCGGGACTGCCCCGCAAACCCGGCATGACACGTGAAGAGCTGATTGGCGTAAATGCCGGAATTGTAAAAGGGGTGGCGGAGAATATACTGAAGTATTCCCCGGATGCCATTATTATCGTCATCAGCAATCCTATGGACACGATGACTTACCTGACCCTGCAGTGCACAGGGCTTCCCAAACACCGCATTATTGGTATGGGCGGCGCACTGGACAGCTCACGTTTTAAATACCAGCTAAGCCGTCACCTGGGCGCCAGTGCAGCCGATCTCAATGCAGCGGTGGTGGGTGGCCATGGCGATACTACCATGATACCACTTATCCGTTTGGCCACCTGGAACAGCGTGCCTGTTACACAATTCCTGAGTGCTGAACAACAGCAGCAGGTTGTTGCCGATACCATGGTAGGTGGCGCTACGCTCACCAAGCTCATCGGTACTTCGGCCTGGTATGCACCGGGTGCCGCTGGTGCATCACTGGTGGAAAGCATTGTGCGCGATCAGAAGAAACTGATCTCCTGTTGTGTGGCACTCGATGGCGAATACGGCCAGCGCGATATCTGCCTGGGTGTGCCCGTTGTGATAGGCAAAACCGGCTGGGAAAAAATTGTTGATTTCAAACTGAATGCCGAAGAACAGGCCGCGTTCAACAAGAGCGCTGAAGCTGTAAGAAGTATGAATGATGTATTGAAAACACTGTAAGCGCTTCACTAAAATACTACACAAAAAATCCGGCAGTAACTGCCGGATTTTTTTTATTACAATGCAACGAATACCTGCCATGCGCCATCAGGTAAGAAAAAAACATGAAAATTGCCGGTCGCATCCTCCTGCTTACTGCATTTTTGTACAGCCTGTTTTCCTGCAGCAAATCGAAACAAGGGCCTAACCAGCCGGCAACTATTGTGCAGCAATGGAAAGAAACAGAACGGTATCAATCACCAGGCAGTTTAACCGACTGGAAAAAAGTAGATAACGGTGCTGTATTAATCATCCATGCAGACAGCACATACACCATGCAGCCATCGCATTTTGCATTGGGCTCCAAAGGCCGTTTCTCCAGGCTTACCGACAGTACGCTGACCGTAAAAGACAGTGACGGCTCCGGTGGCAGCCGCTTCTATTTTACGCTTAAAACACCCGGTGTGTTTGAAATATGGTATGGCTGTATAGAAGGCTGTGGCAGCAGGTTTCAGCAGTTTGTACAATAAAACCCCTTATGGTCTCTTGTGTTTGTAATGTTATGGCGATATCCGTACCCTTATTTTTACCGTCATGCCTTGTTAACCTCTGCCACTATTGTGGCGTATCCATGTTTTGCATATCGGAGAACGGTTGCTCTTGCTGCTCATTCTCCAAAGACTGGTTATCGGTGATCGCTGTTTTCTGCTGCCGGTAAGGTTCAAGAAAGGTTGCCTTTACCCTTTCTGACCGGCATACATAACTTACCCATATCAGTGAGTAAACAAACGCCCGGAAGAACTGTGAAGCCTGCGATGTTTTTACCTGGTCCAGTTCTGCAGGAAGAGTACTTGTATAATAGATAGCCAGGAGAACAAAACTTATTGAAATACGGATACCGCAGAACCAGGTAAACATTTTCGGGAAAATATCCCTCCGGTTTAAATACCAGTACAGCAAGGCACACAAAGCTGCGAAGTTGAACAGATCTATCAAAAACTCAATCAACCACAGTACCTGCAGCCATGTGCCACCCAGGCTACCAAGTAACAGCCATGTAGTATGGCTGAAATACTTGCTTTTAAACATTCCCAGCAACAATACCAGCAAGCCCACTCCTATTGTAATGCCCAGTACAATTACCCAGCCACCTAATGGATAACCTGAGCCTGCTGCATATGGCACATCTTCCTCCCGGGCATTCAGCTTTTTAAATATAAACCAGAACAAAATGCCTAGCAATACGGCCAAACCCACACCCGGCCAGAAAATACTTACCGGCGCGGGCTGCCCGTTATCTGATGAATTGGGCGCAACGCCGTTTTTATATAACTGGAAATACATCCTGTCAGCAATATTCTTATAGTCTGCTTTGTATTGCGCCATGGCCGATGCAGGAATATGGTCTTTAAACGTTTTAAAAAAATACTGCAGGTTTATTTCATCACCCGAAACCTTGGGCACAAAATCAAATTGGTACGAATCGTTTTTGATGTGCAATGCAGTCATGCGAACCGGCCATTCTTCAGGCATCTTGATCTGAAGATGGTAGTTAACCGTTACCGGGTAGGCCAGCGCCATGGGCACATTGGCCGCCATGGAAGATGGGGATACCAGGTGTTCAGTCAATACTTTTGTTGTAATATAAAAGAACTGCTTACCTTTTTCGTCTTTACTCCAGATATTCGGAATTACATACGATTCGTTCACATCCACTTTATCGTTCAGCGGACTGGGATCGTCTTTCATTTCCACAGGAGCATTCAGCTGTATCCCGTCAAACAGTGAGGCATAATATTTTTGATAATTTTTTTCCACCTCCCGGGCACTACTTTCTGCAAAGCTGCTCCGTATATTGTCTGCTGCGCCGCCGCCATAAGTGGTTGTCACTGAAAAGCGGCTGGTATCGTTATAATGAACATCCAGCACTTCTGTTATTGAATAGCTTTTCTGGCTACCCAAATCTACCTGGCGCAATTGCTGTTCCTGCTCTTTCAGCACCAGTGCATACCCGTAGGCCGGTATATAATGGTTGACCAGTGCGCCTTTTTGCGCGGGAATAGTAGGATCAATAAACACATACTGGTCTTTGGAACGTTCCATTGCTACGATAGCATGATTGAATTCGCCGGGTGAAGGCATTGTTTCTGCCAGCTTTTCGCGTATGTCACTACTGGTAAGGGCAACATAAGCAGGAATGCCATTTTCACGCAGGATGACAGCCAGCAGCAGTGATTTGTCTTTACAATCTCCAAAACGATGTGTATATACTTCTGCCGGTGACCGGGGCTGGTGTGTACCCGGGCCTATTTCGAGACCCAGGTAGCGTATATCATCCTGTACAAACTGTATAACCCGGTTGGCAAATGCATCTTTATCGTTGCCGGTTTCTGCTTTCCAGCCTGCAATTTTCTGCTCTAGTCCTGCAGGCAACGGGTATTGGTATTGATGCATCAATCCCATACCCCAGTCCACCACTTCCTTCCAGCTCTTGTATTCAGATACGGCCACTGTAGGATAGTTGTTAAACCAGCTGGGCACATGCGCCTGCGATTCCCAGTTTTTCAGCGGCGGATTGTTCCAGTGATAGATGATATTAACGCCTGCTTTTTGTTCCTGTGGTGCCTGAGCATTATTGATTGTATGAACAACAAGTGGTCTTTCACTGGTGGAGATAATTGTTTTATAGTAATTGCAGATGGCTGTAGCCTGGATAAAATAAAACTGATCAGTATACCTGTTGCCAAAAACAGGATTGAAACCGGTAAGCGAGTAAGCCACTTCAATGCGATCGCCCTTGCGCACATCCTTTAATGTAACAAAGGCCCGCTTTAAACCATTATACTGGAAATCAGAAGCATCTGTTTCTTCCTGTACTACTTTGATGCGCTCTGGCAGCGCCTGGTTGATCACTTCATTTTCCCTGATAATTACAATTTTATGAAACACCAGTTCCTGGAACTGAGGAGAAAATGTAACAGAAACTTCTGAGGCATTCTGTATCCCCGATTCGTTGACTATCTGCTTAATAAAATGTGTGTAGGTTGTTTTTTCAGGAAGATTGCATTGTTCATCAAACAAGTTCAGGTAATAGCCATCACTGATATCCCTGCTATTGGGCACTTTCTGTAATGCCGGATTGGTTTTGTAAAGCCAGCGTGGCTCAGGTCCTATACGTACGGCGTCTTTAGCAAAGGCCAGTAAACTACATAGGCAGCAAAAAATCAAGGGTAGGGTAAAACGCATGAGCGCAGTTAATGTTTCTCTGCCAAAATAAACAATAAAATTGATTATTCCTGCGCAAAAAGCCGCTGTGCTATTTCATGAGTCAATATGGTTTACACCGCCCATTCCTCCGCCATACGCACCAGCAAAGGGATATCCTGCTGCTGCATGCATTTAAAATGGCCTTTGGGACATTTATTGTACCCTATTTTACTACAGGGCCTGCACGACAGGCCATTCACTTCTAATATCCGGGAGGATACCTGTGCTTTACCATAGTAAGGCGTCATGCCAAAAGCGGGCACGGTATTACCCCATACAGAAAGAATAGGTTTTTTAAATGCGGCAGCAATATGCATCAGCCCGGTATCATGCGAAATGATCAGCTTGGCTTTCCGCACCAGGTCGGCACTTTCATTCAGGTTGAACCGGCCGCATGCATTGTATATTTTTACCGGGTCAACAGAAGCAATGGCCTCTCCTTCCAGCTTGTCTTCCGGGCCGCCCAGTAATACAATGGGATGATTGATTTTTACACAAAGCTCCTGGATTTTATGCCTGGGCAGTTTTTTGGTATTGAGTGCTGCACCGATCACCACGCCAATATAACCTGCATGATGGCTCATGGGCAGGTCGTTTACCGCTACTTCATCTTTTTGCGGAATGAAATAATCTAGCCCCATCTGGTCGTTCTTCACCTCCAGGAATTTTACTGTATCCATGTAACGGTCTACAATATGCACAGGCGGCATGCGGTTAATCTTCAATGCCGTCAGCATCCATTTTTCAATATTCAGTTTATTGAATGAAAAACTTTTTACACCTTTCAATGCCCGTTTAATGCGCAGGGTGCGCAGGTTGTGGTGAAGGTCTATTACATAATCAAACTGCTCTTCTTTCAGCTCGGTTATCATTTCATCCCAGTTCTCCTGCAACACATGCAGCTTGTCTACATACGGATTGGTAGAAATAATACCACTGAAGTTCTTCTTGGTAAGATAATGCAACTGCACACCTTCCACCTGTTGTTTTATGCAACGTATAACCGGTGTGGTAAGCACAATATCCCCGATGGAAGAAAAGCGGATGATGAGCAATTTCATCTGTTACGGTTTTGTCTTTTCAATGGTCAGAAAGAACCCTGCATCAATACCAATCTTTATAAACGATCGTTGCTTATGCCCGGTTTTCTGATGCGAATTAAGACGAATTAACTGAATTGCCCAAATCAGCAGGCTGGTGTTTGCAGCGGGAAAAAGGTTTTATTTTTTTCGTTAATGTTCTACAAAATTCAGGTCTTTCCCAAATGTTTCCCTGATCAGTATAATGGCAACAGTGCCAATGAACATTACAATCAACCCGGTTATCCAGGCGCCTGTGATATAATCGCCTGTTTTGTTCCGCAAAAATTCAAACAACATCAATACCAGGGGCAACAAGCCCCTCACCATATTGGGTACGGTGGTGGCTGCGGTGGCGCGCAGGTTGGTACCAAACTGCTCGGCGCCCATGGTAACAAAAATGGCCCAGAAGCCGGTACCAAAGCCAAGGCCTGCAGCAATCAGGTACATCCCGGCAGCAGTGCCGTTGTATTGAACAGTAAAAAATAAAAGGATGAACAATGCCGTGATACTATAGAAAAGATACAACGCTTTTTTGCGGCTCTTAAACCACTGGCTTACCAGACCTATCAGTATATCACCCACTGAAATAGCTGCATATGCCACCATGATGGATTTACCGGAATCGATCGGCTCGGCAATATGCATTTCTTTGCCAAACTCTTTTGAAAAGGTAACCAGCACACCTATTACATACCAGGTGGGCAAACCAATCAGGATACTGAGCAGGTAGCGCCTGAACCGTTCTCCTTTATTGAACAGCATGAAAAAATTACCGCGCTGCACATCCTGTTTTTTTACATCGTGGTACATGCCTGATTCAAATACAGAAATACGCAGCAGCAGCAATACAAATCCCAGTCCACCGCCAATATAATAGCAGGTACGCCAATGGAAATTCTCCTTGATAAAAAAGGCCACCACGGCACCGGTTAATCCCAGCCCCGCCACCAGCGAGGTGGCAATACCTCTTTTTTCTTTGGGGACCAATTCAGAAACAAGTGTGATACCGGCACCCAGTTCGCCGGCCAGTCCCAGCCCGGCAGCGAACCGTATCCAGGCATATTGCGGAACAGTGCTTACAAAACCGTTGAGTATATTGGCGACAGAATACAAAAGGATAGAACCGAACAATACGCTCAGCCTGCCTTTCTTATCGCCGAGTATACCCCAGATAATACCGCCCAGCAACAGGCCGGTCATCTGGTATTTAAGTATCATTTCACCGCTGTCTCTTACCTGCAGGTCGGTAAGGCCCAGGTCTTTCAGGCTGGGAACACGTATAATACCGAACAGCAGCAGATCGTAAATATCCACGAAATAACCCAATGCAGCTACCAGCACGGGTATGGAAAGGATGCCGAGTTGAGGTTTATTATTCATATACAAACAACCGGATTAAGGATTAACTATTGGGCGAAGTTTTGGTATCTTTTTTTTTGCCGAAGAATATTTTATATAAAACAGGCAGTGTTGTAATCAGTATAATCACAATGGTAATGCCTTCGATATGATCTTTCAGGCTGAAGCCATATTTGGTTTGCACCCAGGCCTGCAAAAAGTGGCCACCCAGTATCATGGATGTTACCCAGCATATACTGCCCAGGATATTGTAAAAAATAAAAGTGGATTTATTCATTTTAACCACACCACCTACAATGGGTGCAAAGGTTCTGATGATGGGTAAAAACTTGGCCAGGAAAATAGTGGCTTTTCCATATTTCTCATAAAACTCTTTTGCTTTCAGCAGGTGTTTTTTCTTGAACAACAGGGTGTCTTTTCTTTCAAACAACAGCGGGCCGGTTTTGTATCCAAACCAGTAGCCGGCAAAATTACCCAGAACAGAAGCAATGATGATCATGATAATGATCACGCTGTAATGCACACCGAAAAATTCTGCAGCCAGCTCCTGGATATACAGGCCTGCTGCAAAAAGCAAACTGTCGCCCGGTAGAAAAAAGCCCAGGAACAAACCCGTTTCAGCGAAAATAACCAGCAGCAGCACATACAGGCCACCATTGTGAATGATCCACTCAATAAACTGTTGGATAATACCTTTTTCCATTATGCTTGTTTAATGTATTGAAGATTCGGCAGATGGTTGTTCCAATGCATTTTCCCATTTGCTTACCACGGCAGTGGCAATACTATTGCCCACTACATTGGTGGCGCTGCGGCCCATGTCCAGCAACGGGTCTATACCCAGCAATAACGCTAATCCGGCCTCCGGTATTTTAAATGAAGCCAGTGTTCCGGCTATCACAACCAGTGAAGCACGTGGTACACCGGCAATACCTTTGCTGGTGAGCATCAAAACAAACAGCATGCTGAGCTGTGTACCAAAATCAAGGTGAATATTATAGGATTGAGCAATAAATAAAGCTGCGAAGGTCATATACATCATACTGCCATCCAGGTTAAAAGAATAGCCCAGGGGCAGTACAAAACTTACAATTTTATCCTTGCAGCCGAATTTCTGCAGTTCTTCCATTGTTTGCGGGAAAGCAGCTTCACTGCTGGCAGTACTGAAGGCCAGTAAAACCGGCTCTTTGATCCGCTTAACCAATTGCAGCATCCGTTTGCCGACTATTAAAACGCCAGCAGCATTGAGCACTACCCACAGCAATAGCAGTCCCAGGTAAAACTCACCGATGAATATAGAATAGGTTTTCAGTATGCCTAGTCCCTGTTTGGCAATAATAGCCGTCATAGCGCCAAAGACTGCCAATGGTGCCAGGCTCATTACATAACCGGTGATCTTTAAAATCACATGCGAAATAGCATCAAAAGCTTTAACAATAACTTTTCCCTGTTCGCCGATAGCCGCAGTAGCAATACCAAAGAAAATAGAGAACACCACGATCTGCAATATTTCATTGTTGCTCATCGATTCTACGATACTGCTGGGGAATACATGGTGCAAGAATTCTTTTAATGTAAAACCCACCCGCTGAATACCTGTATCCTCACCGGTTTCAGGAACTGGGAGATGCATGGCAATACCGGGTTTGAAAAGGTTCACCAGCAACATACCCAGGAAAAGGCTGGTCCAAGAAGCTGCCAGAAACCAGAGCAGGGTTTTGCCACCGATACGGCCTACGGATTTAATATCGCCCACTTTAGCCACCCCCACTACCAGTGTACTGAACACCAATGGGGCAACGATCATTTTGATGAGCCGGAGAAATACATCGGCCAGGATAGAAAAAGGTTCTACTTTTTTATCCCGCCCGGCCATTACCAGGGTTCGTTCTTTTTTAATGGTATTCCGCTCTGCCGTCAGCTGACGATGCATGGCAGAACTGGTGTCGGGGTACTGATGCAGCTGTTGATTAATCTGTTCAATATTCAATTCAATAGTATCCAGTTTCTTATTTTCTGCAGCAAGGTAACCCGAGTTCAATACAAAGCCCAGACCTATACCCAGCACCAGTGCGATCATTATGTATAAAGTAAGCCTGTTCTTTTTTTTCGGTAACGATGAAACTTCCATATTTTGCTATGGTATAATGGCCGCAATATAATTACTTAAAGCGTAAAGCCATGCCGAAACCGGTTTTTGCAACAGAAAACACATTGCCGGTTTCTGTAATATTTACAAAACAGGCGCTATTTGGCCATTTTCCGGCGAAAAGATTGCTCTATAGAAATAATAAATCCTTATTTTTCCACCCTCGTTTTTGCATAAAACCAACTCATTATTTATGGGATTATTTGTAAAGAAACCACTAAAACAACTACTTGCACAAGCTGAAGACAGCGAAAAGGGTCTGAAGCGAACATTAGGAGCGGGCAACCTGGTTGCCCTTGGGATTGGCGCCATTATTGGCGCCGGTTTGTTTGTAAGAACTGCCGCGGCTTCGGCAGAGGCTGCAGGCCCCGGTGTTACACTGTCTTTTATTGTAGCAGCAGTAGGCTGTGCATTTGCAGGTCTTTGCTACGCCGAATTTGCTTCTATGATACCTATTGCAGGTAGTGCCTATGCTTACTCTTATGTAACCATGGGTGAGTTGGTTGCCTGGATCATTGGCTGGGCGCTGATTATGGAATATGCACTGGGTGCCGCCACGGTTTCTATTGCCTGGAGCGAATACCTGAATAACCTGCTTGGGGGGAGCATTCCATACCAATGGTGCCATTCGCCGTTTGAAACGGAGTACAAAATAATAGGACAAGGCAATATTGACCAGATCGCCGCATTCAGCGCCGATATCGCCCGCACCGCTAAAAACGGTATTCTCCTTTTATCCGATCTGCAGTTCCATAAACTGCCCGCCACGCTTACCACCAGCGTGCACATCACACACGGCATTGTTAACGGTCCTGCACTTATCATCCTGCTGGCACTAACATTGCTACTGATCAAAGGCATGCAGGAATCGGCCATCGTTAACTCTATCATCGTATTCATCAAAGTAACCATCGTATTGCTGTTTATTGCACTGGGCTGGAAATTCATCAACCCGCAAAACCATGTGCCTTATATTATTCCTGCAGGAACGCCTGGCCATGAAGGCTTTTTTAAACATGGCTGGGGAGGTATCCTGGGTGGTGCAGCAATTGTATTCTTCGCCTTCATCGGCTTCGATGCGGTGAGCACAGCAGCACAGGAAGCCAAGAACCCCAAAAGGGATATGCCTATCGGCATCCTGGGTTCGCTGGTGGTTTGTACCATCCTGTATATTTTATTCGGCCATGTGCTCACTGGTGTTGCCAACTGGCAGGAATTTAAAATAGCCGGTAAAGAAGCATCTGTAGCCTATGCCATCCAAACCTATATGACCGGTTATAGCTGGCTGGCCACCGCGGTAACCATTGCCATCCTCGCCGGTTTTTCTTCCGTGATACTGGTGATGCTGATGGGGCAGAGCCGTGTTTTTTATACCATGAGTAACGACGGACTGATCCCCAAAGCCTTCGGAGAGCTGCATCCTAAATTCAAAACGCCCTATAAAGCCAACCTGATATTGTTTGTATTTGTGGGCTTGTTCTCGGCTTTTGTTCCCGGCAGTGTGGCGGGTGACCTTACTTCTTTCGGAACCCTGTTTGCCTTTGTACTGGTAAGTGCAGGTGTATGGATACTGCGACTGAAATCGCCCGAAATCCACCGCCCGTTCAGAGCACCGCTGGTGCCTATTGTTCCTATCCTGGGTATAGTGGTTTGCGGCGGTATGATCGTAGCCCTTGATGCCCAAACCCTGAAAGTGGCTTTTGCCTGGATGTTTATCGGTCTGTTTGTTTATTTCGGTTATAGCCGTAAACACAGCAAACTGCGAAACAGTGACGGAGACCGGTCATAAAAAACGGAACCCGGTTCCTGTTGAACAACATTGAGAAAAAAACGAATTACCAGGCCCTCCCTCTGCGGAGGGCCTTTTAGCAGGCAGCAATAAAAGGCTTTCTTTCTGCCTTGGCACTCCGTCTTGGCCACATCGCAGCCATCTACTAATTTTGCCAACGTTTTCGCGGGCCAGCCGCTGGCCGGTGCACCCGTTATCACATTAATAAAAACATCCATAGAATGGGAAGGATATTTGAAGTACGTAAAGCGACCATGTTTGCCCGCTGGGACAGGATGGCGAAACAGTTTACCCGTATAGGAAAAGAGATTGCCATAGCCGTTAAAGCCGGCGGCCCCGACCCCGCCACCAATCCTGCCCTGCGCCGCTGCATGCAGAACGCCAAAAGCGTAAACATGCCCAAAGACCGTGTGGAAGCTGCTATTAAAAGAGCACAGGGCAAGGAAATGGAGAACTATGAAGAAATTTTATACGAAGGTTATGGACCACATGGTGTAGCCATACTGGTAGAAACGGCTACCGATAACCATGTTCGTACAGTAGCTAATATTAAAAGCCATTTCAACAAAGGCAATGGTGCACTGGGCAATAGTGGCAGCGTTAGTTTCCAGTTTAAGAAAATGGGGGTTTTTAAACTGAACCCTGCAGGATTGAATGTGGAAGACCTGGAGCTGGAACTGATCGATTTTGGTCTGGAAGAACTGGGCGAAAGTACCGGTGAAAACGGCGAACCGGTATTGGTACTGCGTTCTGCTTTTACTGATTTTGGCAAACTGCAGAAAGCACTGGAAGATAAAAACATTACACCTATCAGTGCCGAGCTGGAATGGATACCTTCTACCACTGTACCGGTAAGTGATGCACAGGCAGAAGATATTTCCAAGCTGATTGAAAAACTTGAGCAGGATGAAGATGTGAGCAAGGTATTCCATAATATGGGATAACCGTTGCGGTGTTTTTGAAGTAATTTTACGAGGCTGTATCAAAGTACGATACAGCCTCTTTTTATTCGGGTACCTGATGGAGACAGGCAGTCGTTTAGGCGATTCTCAGAGCCTTCGTTTATTTTTGATACACCCTCTTTTTATGCAACACAAGCCGTATACCGCAGAACATCCGGTTATTTTATTTGATGGTGTTTGCAATCTTTGCAACAGCAGTGTACAGTTCGTGATCAAACATGATCCTACAGGCCGGTTCCGTTTTGCATCACTTCAGTCAGCTGCCGGCCAACGCCTGCTGCAGCAATATGAACACCCCGGGGCAAAACAGTTCAGCTCTGTAGTGCTGGTTGAAAACAACCGCCTGTATACCCGTTCCACCGCGGTACTGCGCATTGCACGGCGCCTCACTGGTGCATGGCCATTGCTGTATAGCTTTATCATCCTACCACCGTTTCTCCGCAATGCAGTGTACAGCTATATTGCAGCCAACAGGTACCGCTGGTATGGCAAACAGGATGCCTGCTGGCTGCCGTCGCCCGGGCTTAGTGAGCGCTTTTTATAAAATAGCAAAATGTTGGTAGCAGGTAACAGGAACAGAATGCAAAATAAAAAGGCTGCAGAAAAATGTTTTCCTGCAGCCTTTGATTTATTAATTGCGGGATGTGCTTTGCAGCATCAGCAACGGCTGTTTTATTCGGCCATCATTTCCTGTATCACTTCAACAATATCTTCCGCATTGGGTTTGCTGAAATAATCACCATCGCTGCCATAAGCCGGCCTGTGTGCCTGTGCAGTGATGGTTCTGGCTGCAGCATCCAGCCATTTATAACCGCCCTGTATTTCCATTACATGGTTGAACATATAAGCAGCAGCACCACCCGGTACATCTTCATCTATAAACACAATACGGTTTGTTTTTTTCAATGAGCCGAGAATACTGTGATGGATATCGAAAGGAAGCAGTGTTTGCACATCAACGATCTCACAGCTGATGCCCAGTGCATCCAGTCTTGCGGCAGCATCCTGTACCACGCGCAATGTAGAGCCATAAGAAACCACCGTGATATCAGTACCTTCTTTAATAATGTCCGGTATGCCAAGCGGTACGGTATACTCCAGCAGGTTGGATGGTAATTTTTCTTTCAGCCTGTAACCATTCAGACATTCGATCATAATAGCAGGATCGTTGCCTTTCAGCAATGTGTTGTACATACCGATGGCCTGTACCATATTGCGCGGTACACAAACATATAAACCCCGCAGTGAATTAATCACCATACCCATAGGCGAACCGCTGTGCCAGATACCTTCCAGGCGATGGCCGCGTGTACGGATGATCAGCGGGCAGCTTTGCTGGCCACCGGTGCGGTAATGCAGCGAAGCCAGGTCATCGCTCAACGGCTGCAGGCCATACAGCAGGTAATCGAGGTATTGTATTTCGGCAATGGGTCTTAAGCCGCGCAGCGCCAGGCCTATGCCCTGCCCTACAATAGTAAGTTCCCTGATACCTGTATCAAAAATGCGCTGCGTGCCATGTTTATCCTGCAGGCCGGAGAAGCCCTGGTTCACATCACCAATTTTACCCACATCTTCACCAAAAGCCAGTACCAGCGGATTGGCGCTGAACAGCTGATCAAAATATTTATTCAGTACTTCATACCCGTTCACCAGCGGTGCATCCTGTGGTATATGCGCAGGTACTACCGGTACTTTCAGTGCGCTTTTCGGGCCTTCATCATACAACATCGAATTGTATAAACGGTTGTTCAGCTGTTTCAGCTCTTTCCGGTAGGCCTTTATATCTTCCAACGCCGGCGAATGAGGTGCAGCCTCAATAGCCAGCGATATGGTTTTGAGCACATCCCTGCGCAGCGGGTCCCTGCTGTTTTCCAGCTCTGCAGCTAGCTGTTGCAGGCGGTTGTACACAGTCATATCATTCACCACGATCTCCCTGATCAGTGAAGTCACTTTGGTCACCTGTTCTTTAATAGGCGCCAGGTATTTTTCCCATGCACTGTTTTTACTGTCCCTCACAAAATGCTTGGCATTTATTTCCAGTTCGGTCAGTTCAGTGTCGGTAGCAATACCGTTATCAATGATCCATTCACGCATCTTCCTGATACAGTCCCATTCTTTTTCCCATTCCAACCTTTCGGCAGTTTTATACCGCTCGTGGCTGCCCGAGGTGGAATGCCCTTGCGGCTGGGTGATCTCTTCAACATGGAACACTGCAGGCACATGTGTTTCGCGCATTTTCAGCAAAGCGCTTTCAAACACTTCGCACATACCGGCATAGTCCCAGCCCTTTACCCTATATATATCGATACCATTGGTATCATCTTTTTTCTGAAATCCTTTCAGCGCGGCAGAAATAGATCCTTTGGTGGTCTGGTATTTTGTGGGTACAGAAATACCATAGCCATCATCCCATACAAAAATGGCCAGCGGTACCTGTGTAACACCGGCGGCATTTACGGCTTCCCAGAAATGCCCTTCTGAAGTAGAGGCATCACCTATTGTACAAAAACAAATTTCATCGCCATTGTGCGAAAGATGCTGCATGGGTTTCAGCACTGCAATATCCCTGAATGCTTTTGAAGCATAGGCAAGCCCGAAAGCGCGGGGCATTTGGCCTGCAGTAGGCGCCATATCTGCCGAAGTGTTCAGCCTGTTGGCCAGGTCGACCCATTCACCGTTTTCGTCGGTGTTCTTGGTAGCAAAATGCCCGTTCATGTTACGGCCCATGGTAAAGGGCTCACGCTCTAGGTCGGGGTCGGCATACAGCTGGGCAAAGAACTGTTCTACGGTTGCCAGCTCTGTTGCAAACATAAAAGTCTGGTCACGGTAATACCCCGCCCGCCAGTCGCCAGGCTGAAAAAATTTCGCCATTGCCACCTGCGCCACTTCCTTTCCATCGCCAAATATGCCAAACTTAGCCTTGCCGGTCAATACTTCCCGTCGCCCCAGCAAACTGGCTTCACGGCTTTCCAGTGCCACCCGGTAATCGGACAGCACCATTGCCCTGAACCCTTCGTAGGACAACATGTCATCATTTAATTGTACGTCGATTGGTGTATTCTCCATGTGGCAAAAATATTGATTAGAGATAAGGTGTACCAATTTTGGCCCAAGGTCGCTATCCCTGCGCACATATCCATCCAATATTCCGCATAAATTGCCAACTGAACAAATTGCACCACATTAAAATAGAACCCCCTGGCCGAAATATTCAGTTTATTAATAACTTTATCCTGCCAAATTCATCAGCGGTAACCGGGCAGTACACAAATTGTTCATGCAGCATGTTATAGTGCGGCGGCGGCTGACCACTGAAATAAAATAAATAACAGATGAAAAAGTTTATTCTTTTTGCAGGTATTCTTATAACGGCTTCCACCGCTGTTCAGGCACAGCAAAGCAATGTAAGTCATGTAAGCAACCAGGTAACCGCACCCGCAGATATCAGCAAAGTGCTGGAATTTAAAGATGCCGACCATGACATGGGCAAAATTCCTTATGGCAAACCGGTTGAATATGATGTAACCATTACCAACATAAGCAAAGATTCAGTTAAGATTGAAAATGTGCAGGCCGGCTGCGGTTGCACCACACCCAAATGGCAACCGGGTCCTTTTGCACCGGGCCAGTCATTTAAAATCACTGTAGGTTTTAATGGTTATTCAGAAGGTCATTTTTCTAAATCTGTAACTGTTTATTTTTCCGGTGGATTAACCAAGATTATCGGCTTCCACGGAGAAACATTTAAAGCAGCCGCAACCACCTCTACCAAATAATTAAATGAACGGAACAATATGAAAAAGCTATTAGTATTAGCCGCCCTTTTTACCAGTGTTTCTGTTTTTGCACAAAGCAATGCGCCTTTACAGTTCACCACAACCAAGCATTCTTTTGGCAAAATCAAACAGGGTACACCGGTTACCACAGAATTTAAATTCACCAATACCGGCGATAAACCGGCTATCATTGAAACAGCAACTGCCGAATGTGGCTGTACCACACCCGACTATCCTAAAACACCTATATTGAAAGGTAAAAGCGGTGTGATCAAAGTAACCTACAATGCAGCTGCCATGGGCGCATTTACCAAACATGTAAATGTAAAAGTGGCCAATGTAAATGAGCCGGTTGTACTTACTATTGATGGAGAAGTGGTGAACCAGGCATCGCAAAGCAAATAAGCGGTAACAATAAAACGAATTAAAAAGGCTGCGTAAACCCGCAGCCTTTTTAATTTTAACAGGCTGCTTTGCGGTAAAATAACCTGCCGGTGATTGGCATATTGCCCGATTCATGTAGGTTTGCGGCATGTCACAGTTATCTATCAGTCAACGGGGCCGGCAGATGCCCGCTTCCCCCATCCGCAAACTGGTTCCCTATGCGGAAGCTGCAAAGAAAAAAGGGATCACGGTGTATCACCTGAACATTGGCCAGCCCGATATTGAAACACCCCAATCAGTACTCGATGCCGTAAGGCATTCTGATTTTAAAATACTGGAATACAGCCATAGCGCCGGTAATGAAAGCTATCGCAGGAAACTGGTGCAGTACTATCATAAAGTAGGTATCGATATAGATTATACACAGATCATCGTAACCACCGGTGGCTCTGAAGCCATTTCCTTTGGTTTCATGGCCTGCCTCGACCCGGGTGACGAAGTGATCATTCCTGAACCTTTTTATGCCAACTACAATGGCTTTGCCGTGGCTGCGGGTGTAAAAGTGATACCCATCACGTCCAGTATTGAAACCGGTTTTGCACTGCCACCCATGGCTGCATTTGAGGCTGCCATCACTCCGCGCACAAAAGGTATCGTGATCTGCAATCCCAATAACCCCACCGGTTACCTGTACAGCCGTGAGGAGATGGAAACGCTCAAAACAATTGTACAGAAACACCAGCTGTACCTGTTTTCTGATGAAGCCTACCGCGAATTTTGTTATGATGGCGACCATTTCAGTGCCATGCAGCTGGAAGGGATAGAAGATAATGTGGTGCTGATGGATACCATCAGCAAAAGATACAGTGCCTGCGGCGGACGTATCGGCGCCCTGGTAACCCGTAACCAGCAATTACTGGATACGGTGATGAAATTTGCCCAGGCCAGGCTTAGTCCCCCCGGCTTTGCACAGATCGCCGGTGAAGCAGCCGTTGACCTGCCCGATAATTATTTTGACGAAACCAAGGCGGTATATAAAGAGCGCAGGGACACCCTGGTAAAACGGCTCAATACCATCCCGGGTGTTTTTTGTCCCAATCCTGGCGGAGCCTTTTATGCCATGGCCAAACTGCCGGTTGATGATGCAGATATATTTTGCCAATGGCTGTTGGAGAATTTTGAGTACCAGGGTCAAACCCTGATGTTGGCGCCGGCAAGTGGGTTTTACAGCAGTGCAGGATTGGGCAAACAAGAAGTTAGATTGGCTTATGTATTGAATACCAAGGCAATACATGCAGCCATGGACTGCCTGGAAAAAGCGTTGGAAGTTTATCCTGGTAAAATAAGCTAAAGTCTATGAATACATATAAATTAAAAATATATTATTGTTTTATCAATAATTAATCATTATTTTGTGTCAACGAACATAAAAATTAAACATTGATTTATTCATAATGTGTTTTATGTGATCAAAAGTGAATTTTATGTTTAATTAATATAAGGATTTAGCAAATGGAGGGAGCAGCCTATAAATTTGCAGGTGTTTACTTAGAAAAAACATACTACAAAATAATGATCCTGTAAAGGATGGAAGATTTTTCATATGGCAAGCAATCGAAGACGGCCCGTTGTTTTCACAATGGGCCCTTTTATTTTTGGGATGAATCCAATTTGCAGATTAATCAGGTGCTTCTTCATAGCTGCAAGCCTTGAGCGTTCAGCTATGAGATGGGAAAAGATGGTAACGGATGCTGGAAAGTTACCAGGCCAGAAACACTTCTTTTCTGCGTTTTCCGCGTATTCTGCGAGACAAACTTTGCAGTTCATCGCCATTCATAGCTGCAAGCCATGAAGCGTTCAGCTATGAGATGGGAAGGATGGTAACAGATGCTGGAAGGCTCCAGGCCGGCAACACTTCTTTTCTGCGTTTTCCGCGAGACAAACTTTGCAATTCATCGCTATCTGCCAGGTGATTCAAGAGGATGGCCACTATCTTCAGGATTTTAAATAATCGATTGTTTTGAAATATTTTACCGAACAGTTTGAAGTGAACTGATTTCCCATTATTTTTGCCGCCCATTGGCGAGGTAGCTCAGGTGGTTAGAGCGTTGGATTCATAACCCAAAGGTCTCGGGTTCAACTCCCGATC
>CBJLMB010000021.1:0-99988 GCA_966424055.1 uncultured Deminuibacter sp.
TTAAATAACAGATTCAAAGAACTATTTTGAGACTGCTGTTTATTCGTGACACTCAGTACCCGGGATTTTGCTTCAGCTGTGGTGATGCATTCAGCACATTTTGTCCTATCGGGAAAATGGCAGTATGTGTATCTCCATCCGGTACCTTATCCCACCAGGTGCCTGAATTGAATACGCCCCAACGTACCATGTCGGTGCGCCTTCTGCTTTCTGCCAAAAACTCACGCCCCCATTCATCGAGCATTTCCTGGTCAGTAAGCTGGCTGCCATCTGTTTTATACAGGCTGGGAGAACCGGCAGGATAGTTGCGTACCCGCACTGCATTCAGCAGCACAGCAGCAGCAGCTTTATCACCGGCTCGATATTTACATTCTGCCAGTGAATAATAAATTTCTGCCAGTCGTATTTCGGCATAAGCAGAACTGATTTTATTCAAGTCATCACTCGGGTAATACGGGTATTTTACAGGAAACAAACCGGAATTATGATCAGCATGATTCATGTTTGATTCTTTGTCTGCTACCGGTGTACCCGGCTTGGCATCGAGGAACATGCCTACCTGGTCGCGGAAGAATAAAGGATAAGGGCCTTTATTGCCTCTCACAGTATCCGGTTGCCCCGCAGCATTTTTGTATGGCAGGTAACCAAACAAGAACATGCCTTCCCTGGTGCTATTACCCAGGTTGCGGTATTTCTTCAGCCGGTAATCATCCGGGTAGTGCTGGAATTTTATAAATGGTTTACCCAGTGCAAAACCATATTCCACGCTGTCTACATTGCGGCCGGGCTGCAGCGCATATTTGGGATTGGCATCGCCCCAGTCAGAAAAACCAAAATAGCGGGGTGCCTGGTAGGGCAGCGTCCAGAAATACATATCATTGCTATACTGCCAATGAGTAAGGCCAAAGCTGCCGGGGAAACCAAATATGGTTTCTTTCGATTTACCGTTGTTATAATCAAACGGTGCATCCCATCGTGTTTCCAGGTTATACGTACCATACCTGCCATTGATAATATCCTGGCATACGGCGGCACAATCGGCAAAGCGGTCGGTACCGGTGTATACCTTGGCATTTAAATAAAGGCGAACCAGCAGGGCTGCAGCGCCGCCTTTTGTCCAGCGGCCTATCGCGTTTTCGCCAAGTGCATCATTGGTGGGCAGTTTAGGTATCGCATCTTTCAGTTCCTGCTCAATAAAATTAACAGCTTCCTGCGGTGATACCTGCGGGCCGCCTTTGGTTTCGCCCTTTACTTTGGTAACAAGTACAATATTCCTGTAAAAATCCAATGCACGCAGGGTGAACCAGGCACGCAGTGTTTTGAGCTCTGCGATAAAATCGTCAAGCTCGGCCTGTGTCATATTGAATTTATCAGGATGCTTAATCGCTACCAGGTCTTCCAGTGAATTGGTGGCAAGGTTGACGCCCTGGTAAAAAGCATTCCAGGCATCACTTGTGTAACCGTCATTGGGTGTCCAGGTATGATAGTGTACACGCTGGTACTGGGCGCCATCGTACCAGTCGCCCTGCCGGTTGGGGGTCATCAGTTCATCACTGCTGTTTTCCTGCAGCATGTATGTTGCACCACCCTGTATGCTCCAGTAAGCATGTTCAAAAGCACGAAGAAAATCCCTGATCACATCATCTCTTGTTTGCAGAAAGTTTTCAGAAGTGATCTTGTCATATAAAGTCTCATCCAGCTTAGTACAGCTGCCGCTAAAGAGCAGCAATACAACCATCAGCCGGATACTTTGTGTTGAAAAACGATTCCATCTCATGTTTATGTATTTTGATGGTTAGAAATTTAATTGCAGGCCTGCCAGCAGTTGCAGGGTGGCAGGATAATAATTGAGCGTACCATTATTATCAGTATTCAGGCTGATGCCCGGATACAAACCGTTCACCGGTATAAGGTCAGGATCACCTCCTTTAAACCTCGTAAAGGTTTTGAGGTTGCGACCGGTAACATACAGCCTTGCAGAACGCAGGTATTTAAATGAGAACGGATGTGTATAGCCCAGCGATACATTATCGATCTTTACGAACCCACCCGGTTCAAGAAAATAATCAGACAGCGCTGAGTAAGTGGACGGACTGGTCAGCTTTGCATACTTGCCAGCACCATATGCCGATGTGAGCACATTTGCATCCTGCTGCGTGGCAGGGGTGCCCAGGTAAAAAGCAACTGTGTTAAACAGCTTGTAGCCAAAAGCACCGCGCAGAAAAATACTCAGGTCCCAGTTCTGGTACCGGAAGGTATTGCCCAGGCTTGCGGTGAATTTAGGTAATCCGTTACCTACAAACTGTTTGTCATCATTATTTGCCTTGTCGGCAGTGATCACCTGGCCGGCTTTGTTATACACCTGCAGTGCACCATTGCTGTTAACACCTGCTGACCGTAGCATGTAAAAGCTGCCGATTCGTTTATTTTCCTGCAATCGCTGAATATTACCAGGGCTGCCTGGCGCCGGCATGCTCACCGCATCGATATAAGACTGCCCCTTGAACAGGTCGTTGGAGAATGAAACAAATTTATTGTTGTTGCTGGCGCCTGTGAAAGAAACCGTGTAACTGAAATTTTTCTTCTGCACAGCCAACCCGGTAAGTTGTATTTCAACACCGGTATTTTTCATGGTACCCACATTGGCATAAGTCTGCTGTTGTATATTGGGCGGATTAGGCACAGAATAATAACCCAGCAGGTCTTTGTTGGTACGTATATAATAGTTCAGGCTGCCTGAAATGCGGCTGTTGAACAGATCAAAATCGAGCCCGATATTGAAATTGACTGCTTTTTCCCAGCGCAGGTTGTAGTTGGCATTCTGGTTAGGCCCCCAAACCTGGTAAGTGGTACCATTGAATACATAATAACCTGCACCTGCATAAGTATCTAGTGAAAGATAATTGCTAAAATCCTGGTTACCCGTTTCTCCATAGTCTGCACGCAGTTTCAGTTCATTCAGCCAGGAAATGGCACGCATGAACGGTTCTTTGCTGATACGCCAGGCTACTGATGCAGCTGGAAAATATCCCCATTTATTATCCTTGCCGAATTTGGAAGAACCTTCGCGGCGAATACTCGCTGACAGGTAATATTTCTGATCAAAATCGTAGTTCAGCCTGCTGAAAAAAGCGATCAGCTTCGAACTGTTCTTATACGAGCCTACGCCATTTTGCCCGGCCTGCAGGTTCCAGAGGCCGCTGCCTAGATTATTGTAGGTAAGTACATCGGAAGGAAACTGCTCATTAGAAGCATTGAAACCCGATGCTGTAAAAAGCTGGTACGAATAACCGCCCAGCAATTTAAAAGCATGCTTGTGCAGGTTCAGTGCATAATTGCCTGTCCATTCAAAACTTTTCTGATCGTTCTCATCCAGTTTCTGCGCTCCTGTGCTGCGCCCGCTGCCACCGTTAGCGGGCGATACAGTTGTATTGGTAGAGGGTTTAAAATCCATCTGCCTGAAGGAAGAGCTTACTTCACCCAGTGTAACCACTGTATAAAGATTGCGCAGTATGTTTAACCGGAACGAACCGCTAATGTCAAGGTATTTGATCTCCTGCTGGGATAAAATCGTTTTAGCATTTTCAACCGGGTTATTGGCAAAGAACCCGGTTTTAATATATGCATACCTACCCGCACTGTCATAAGGCGATAATGTCGGGTTCAGGGTAAGTGCATAATTGAATGCGCTGTAATCTGCGAGATTGGTTTTAGCATACCGGGGTGCAACATTCAGGCTAATCGAAAACAGGTTACTTGCAGCCATGTGGTTGATATTGATACGGCCGCCATATTCTTCTTTTGTTGCACGCAGGTCAACACCTTCTGCTTTCCTGTAATCGAGTGTTGCGATATAATTTGTTCTGCTGCTGCCACCCGAAAACTGGAAAGTATGTTTTTGTGAAAATGCAGGAGCACGGGTAACTGCTTTCAGCCAGTCGGTATTACCGCCATAATCTACACCGCGCTTGTGTTCAAGAAATTCATCCCGCGAAAGCACATGCAGTTTATTGGTTGGATAATCAAAACTGGCATATCCATCGTACATGGCGCGGGGTTCTGCCGAGCCTTTTTTAGTGGTGATCACAATTACGCCGTTGCTGCCCCTGGTGCCATAGATGGCCGATGCAGCACCGCCTTTCAATACATCGATCGATTCAATATCGTTCTGGTTAATATTGTCCAGGTTACCACCCGGCACACCGTTGATCACATACAACGGTCCTAGTCCTGCATTCCGCGAAGACACACCGCGGAGCTGTATGCTGGGTGTTGAATTCGGGTCGGCGGCCGAGGTATTGGTAACAGAAAGGCCTGCTACTTTGCCCTGTATCGACATCAGCGGACTGTTACCGGCAACGCTTAACAGATCGCTGGAAGAAAGATGCGTGATGGCACTCGATACTTCCTTCTTGTTCAGGGTACCATAACCGATGCTGATCACGGTTACATTGTCAAGTGCAGAAGTGGTGGGTGAAAGTGTGATCTGCAAGTGGGTGTCTGTACCCACAGCGATCACCTGTTCAGCATAGCCCACATGGGTAAACTGCAGCGTGTCTTTTTCAGCCGCGCTGATAGAAAAACTGCCGTCCCTCCTGGTTTGTGTACGTGCATGGCCGTTTTTTACAATAACGGTTACACCTTCCAGCGGAACACCGGCGGCGCTGACAATCTTGCCATTGATCGTTTTTTCGGCTGATTGTCCAAAGCTATTGATGATACACAATAGCGGGATAAGCATAAGAAGTACGCGAAATTTCTGGTTCGCAGTCATATGGCTGTATTTAATGGTGGAAAAAAGAGAACTGTATTATGGTATTGTAGTTGTGTAAACCTGGGCGGCGATCTTCCGGGCAATACATAAAAGGATCGTGGACAATGTGCATTTTTTTTCATGTTACAAGCAGTTATTCTTACACAACCGTGTGCATACAGCATGTGGCCGCAGCACCTGAAAAGCTGGAGGAACTGTTGTTCCGTAAATACGACCGGTGCCTGCATTGCGTACAGCCATCCGCTCCATTATTCATGGGTACAGGAATAGGGCAATCCTTGGGGGTAAGGCAAACCCGGGTATTACACCTTTATCCGGAGGTGTACAGGCTTACAAAAAATTGTGGGTTTATACACAATGGTGCGCGGCAATGCAGCGGCTGCGGCTTGTATTTTTCATTGGCTCAGTGAAAGGTAGGGTAACGGCAGTGTACGGAGTTCGTATGCCCGGAGCTAGATCCAAGCGCGTCTAAATTATGCCTTTATTTAAAACCGTTCCTATTTTTTACACCAATAAATGTCTACAGCCGGTGAACTTCCATACAGCACCATATTTTATGTTACCGTTTACAACAAAGGACCTTTCATTTTATCCTGTCAATGCCTACTTTAGTTGTATGAGAAAACAACTATACAAACGGCTTCAGTCCGGTCGCTGTTCAACAGCTATCGCGGCGCTGGCCCTGCTAACGCTTGCTACAGGCAATAGCTACGCACAATCTAAAGACCCTGTTATTGACAACATCATTACAGAAGCAACAGCGCATTCACAACTGCAGCAGCTGGCTCATGAACTGATGGACGGTATCGGTCCGCGGCTGGTGGGCACCCCACAGATGAAACAGGCCAATGACTGGGCTGTTGCTAAATACAATAGCTGGGGAATAACAGCACACAACGAAAAATGGGGTGAATGGCGGGGCTGGGAACGGGGTATTACACATATTGATATGGTGTCTCCGCGTGTAAAATCACTCGAGGGTACACAGCTGGCCTGGTGCCCTGATATGGGTAAGACAACCATTACTGCCGAGCTGGTTATTTTACCTGATATCGCCGATTCTATAGCCTTTCAGCAATGGCTGCCCAATGTAAAAGGCAGGTTTGTGATGATATCCATGCTGCAGCCAACAGGCCGCCCTGATTACAACTGGCAGGAGTTTGCAACAAAAGAATCTTTTGAAGCCATGAAAAAAGCACGTACGGCCCAGCAGGATAACTGGATCAACCGCATCAAGAAAACAGGCTATACTGCTAAAACCCTGCCGCTAGTACTGGAAAAAGCAGGTGCTGCTGGTATTGTTTCTTCCAACTGGTCAGCCGGTTTTGGGGTAGATAAAATATTTGCAGCCTACACTAAAAAGATACCCACTGTAGATATTGCGCTGGAAGATTATGGTTTACTGTACCGCCTGACCGAATCGGGCAATCATCCCAAAATAAGTATCCATACCGAATCAAAAGAGCTGGGTGTAGTGCCCACATTTAATACGATTGCATCAATCAAAGGCAGTGAGAAGCCTGATGAATATGTGATCCTTTCCGCACATTTCGATTCCTGGGATGGCGGCACAGGTGCCACCGATAATGGCACCGGCACTTTAACCATGATGGAAGCCATGCGCATTCTTAAAAAAGTATACCCCAACCCCAAACGCACCATACTGGTAGGCCATTGGGGCAGTGAAGAGGAAGGCCTGAATGGCTCCCGTGCTTTTGTGGAAGACCATACGGAAATTGTAAAAAATATACAAGTTGTATTCAACCAGGATAATGGTACCGGGCGCGTGAAATACCTGTACGGACAAGGCTTTCTGCATGCATACGAATATCTTAGCCGGTGGCTGTATGCAGCGCCGCCGTATATTAAAGATTCCGTTGAAACCCGGTTCCCTTCTGTGCCCAGCACCGGTGGTTCAGACCAGGCTTCTTTTGTTGCAGCCGGCGCGCCTGCGTTTGGTTTAACCTCGCTCAGCTGGTCGTACGGCAGCTATACCTGGCATACCAACCGTGATACCTACGATAAAATTGTATTTGATGATGTACGGAGCAATGCCATTTTAACAGCCATTCTTGCTTATATGGCCAGCGAAGATCCGGCACACACTTCAAGTGAAAAAAGTATTCTACCTGCCGATCCTAAAACAGGGAAGCCAATGCAATGGCCTGCACCTGTTAAACCCATCCGCCGCGGTGGCCTGGATTGATGCCTTAAGAGAAACAGAAGCTTGTATAAAAAAAGCCTGTAGGGATGTACCTGCAGGCTTTTTTTATACACCATTACTACTGAACTAAGGGTTTTGCACTAAGTTCTTATTGAGGATGGTTTCATTTTCAGGAATAAAATGCACCACTCGCGGATCAGAGGCTTTGATCAGCTGGTAACCTGAACCCGTTGGGCCGCCAGGCACATGTGTACCGGGATAATTTCTTACCAGGTCAATATTATTGCGGAACAGATCCAGCTTGCGCGAACACTCAAAAGCGAGCTCCAGCCTTCTTTCTTCCAGCACCACTTCCAGCACACTTGCTTTTCCTTTCAGATCGGTTACCGTGTACAGATCGGTACCGCTCAACCCGGCCCTTTTTCTTATCAGGTTCACATCATCAATGGCAGCCTGGTTATTACCCAGCTTGGCATTGGCTTCGGCACGTACCAGGTACATATCTGCCAGGCGCAGGTAAACCGGCGAACTCAGTGTAACGATATTTTCCTGGTTGGAATATTTCAGGATAAAATATTTGGGATACCCGTTACGTGTATTGACTTCAGTAGTTCCTTCCTTGTACTGCGGGATAATAAACTTGCTGCGCACATCATTGGGGTATTTCGCATATAAATTGCGGATATCACGGCTGGCATACATTTCGCCATAGCCAATGCCACCGGGAGAAGTATAATACATAGATCCGATAGCGCCCCAGCCCCGGTCGTCTTTCAGTGTATGCCTGATAGCAAAGATCGTTTCCGGGTTATCTTCATTATTACCGGTGAAATATGCAGGCAGATCCTTGGTGGCCACCAATGAATAATTATTCGCATTGATCACTGAATCGGCATACAGCAATGCTTTCTGATTATCCCCTTTAAACAAGTATACCCTGGCCAGTAAAGCCTTTGCCGCATCGGCCGTTGCATAGCTGCTTGTTTTTTGAACAGACATCAGGCTGCGTGCCATCAGCAGGTCACTGATCACCTGGCCGTATACTTCGCTTACTGTATTGCGTGCAGGCAATGCAGTAATATCGGGCGCCAGCACAATAGGCACACCCAGGTTGGTTTGTGGTGATTGAATACAGGGACGTCCAAAAATATTACAGAGATCAAAATAAGCCATCGCGCGTAAAAAATAATTCTCCCCTATCCATTGTTTCTGTATATCGGTAGATGGATTGGGAATGGCCTTGAGCAGTTTATTCACTCCATTGATCACGGCATATGCCTGGCGCCAGAAGCTGTTGGTATTTGCCTGATTTTTCAGGTGCGCATAATTATAGGAATAATACAATGGATCGGTGGTGGTACCACTGAGCGAAACATTATCACTGGCATATTCTACCATAATATGGTAATTGCGCACATAATTTTCATTTTTCAGCATTGAATAGTTACCCAGTGTAGCTGTTTCCAGGTTTTTAGGATCAGATAGAAATGCGTTTTCAGCAAAACCATCATAAGGATCTTTTTTGATGCTGCAACCCGTGGTATAAAGCAATATGCCCAGCAGGGCTATACGAATAGAGACTTTCATTGTAACTTGTTTTTGTTGTTAGAAATTAACCTGCAGGCCCAGTAATACCCTGCGTGCATAAGGATATTTGGTTCCCATATCCCCCCTGTCATCTGCCTCCGGATCAATACCGGAGAAATGGGTCAACGTGAACAGGTTTTCGCCGCTGAGCGATAACCGGACATTCTCCAGTTTCAAAGAAGAAAGAAAGCGGTTGGAGAAATTATATCCCAATGAAAGAGAGCGGAGCCTCAGGTAAGAACCATCTTCCAGGAAACGGCTGGAGGTTTTTTGTGAATTTCTATTGCCTCCTACCACATACAACGGGTGTGTTGCATTGTCACCTGGCTTCTGCCAGCGGCTCCAGCCTTTATCCAGTTCCATCATATTATAACGGTTATAGGCGCCATCATTGTCGTACAGCTCCCTGTTACCATTGTACACCTTGTTGCCTTCAACAAATGTGAAGAAGGCCATCAGGTCAATATTCCTGTAGGTGAAAGTGTTCCGGATACTACCCATATAGTTCGGGCTTGCCGTACCTACGGTTTGCAGGGAAGCATTGTTGTACACATTGGTTTTCGTTTTGCTGCCATCTGCATTATTGATTTCCCAGAGCGGATCGCCATTGGCGGGATCAACACCCAGCCATTTACGCATATAAAAGCTGCGCACATCGTGCCCCACTACAAACCTGAAACGCCCGGCAGGATCATTGATCTCACTTACACCGCCATACAATGCAGTGATCCGGTTTTTATTAAAGCTGACATTGAAATCTGTTGACCATTCAAAATTTTTAGACTTGATATTAACAGCGCTGATACTCAGCTCGATGCCTTTATTGTTCACCGTACCTACATTCTGTGTTACATAGCTATATCCCGCAGTACCCGGAAGAGGTACATCGAACAGCAGATCCTTGTTGTTGCGGTTATAAACATCCACGGTAAGCATAATACGGTCGTTCAGCAAAGCCATATCCATACCCAGGTTCAGCGTATAGGCTTTTTCCCAGCTCAGGTTGGGTGCATCTACGATCGAGGGATAAGCACCAGGCCGGCCATTGTACGATCCGGTGGCAATGTATTTGCCATAGGCCTTATAATCGCCGTTAAGATTGGCATTTCCTGTTGTACCATAGCTGGCGCGCAGTTTCAGGCGGTTGATGATTGAATTTTTTTTGAAGAATGCTTCATCAGAAACCAGCCAGGCTCCGCCGAAAGCAAAGAAATTACCAAATTTTTTGTTCGCACCAAACCTGGAAGAGCCATCCCTCCGGAAAGAGGTGGTGAAATAATATTTCTTATCCAGGTTATAGCTTCCCTGGAAGAACAAGGAAGAGAATGCGCTGGAATACTTGGTACCACCTACTTTCTGTGCAGTACTGGTTGCATCCAGTATGCTGATATTGGGGGCAATACCTGCGCCCTGTGCATCGCTCGATTCAAAATAATTGTTCTGGTATTCCTGTCCGGCCAGGGCATCAATCTCGTGCCGGCTGTTGATCCGTTGTTTAAATTTCAACAAGTTGGAACTGATATAAGAATACTGGAATTCAGCATAATCTTCGAGCAGGCCATTGTAATCGGCACCAGCGGCGGTTTTGGAATCAGTGATGGTTTGAGCGCGCTGGTAATCGCCCGTTACCCTGTTGGTAGATGAGATGCTCCAGTGATTGTTGATGGTATACTCGCCCTTAATCAGCATATCTCCATCGAAAGTGTTGTAACCATATTTATTGTATTGCTGATCGTACAGGAAATTAGACTGATCCCTGCCATACCAGTTGCTTACACGCGGATCAACAGGATGGCCGCTGGCATCATAAGCCGCATCCCAAGGCAGGTTGGTGTACGATTGATAACCACTGCCATTGCTGTTATCGACAGATTTGGTATAGCGCACAGCCGAGTTAAAAGTAAGGTTGAATTTTTTGGTCAGGTTATAATCTGAATTGAACCGGATCGAACCGCGTTTTAAACCATTCAGGTTCAGTATACCATCCTCCGCATAATAGTTGCCGCTGAGGTAGTACCTGCTTTTTTCACTGCCGCCGGCAACAGACAACTGGGCATCTGTGATATGCGCAGTTCTGTATGCCTCATCTATCCAGTTGGTATTGTTCTGCAACATGGCCGAAGGCAATACTGTTTCTATATACGAGTTGAAATCGTTACCGGTGTAGGTTTGTTTGTAATAGTTATACTGCAGATCGTAGTATTCTTTTCCCTGCATCAGTTTAAAATGACCGAGGTATAATTTGGCAATGCCATAAGATGCCCTTGCAGTAAATTTAGCGGCACCGGTCTTCCCCCGCTTGGTGGTGATCACAATTACACCGTTGGCAGCACGGGCACCATACAGGGTGGTGGCTGCGGCATCTTTTAAAACTGTCACCGATTCCACATCGCTGGCATTGGGCATATCGCCGATAACACCATCCACTACATACAGGGGCGAATTGTCGGCCGTTAATGTGCCGATCCCACGAATGCGTATGTTAGGTTGTTTATTCGGGTCGCCGGATGCATTACCCACAAATACACCCGCCACTTTTCCCTGCAACATTTTATCAACGCCTGATGCAGTTACATCTTTCAGCTTTGTTTCGCTTACCACGGTTGCAACACCTGTTACACTTTTTGCTGTTTTGTTACTATACCCCATTACAACAATAGCATCCAGGTTACCACTGCCAGGCTCCAGCCGTATTTGCAGGTTATCGGTTGCAGGCACCGACCGATCTGTAAAGCCTACATAAGAAAACTTTAGTAATTCACCTGCCTGTACATTGATCTTAAAAAAACCATTTGCATCCGTGACCGTTGTTTTGGTTTTACCTGATACTGTTACACCAGGCAAAGGTGTATCGTTGGATGCATTGAGTACCTTACCGGTAATAACCGTTTGCTGTGCCAGTGCCAGCCGGCAGGTACATAGCAGCATAAAAAGCAGCAGCCTGGCTTGAATTTTTCTCATAAGAAGTTCGTCTTTAATGTGTAAATAATGGATATGGAATACCTGCACCCGGCGTATATCTGTACCAGGTGCAAAGCCGTTCAATTCTTTGCTTTAGTATGATGTTAATTAAAGGGTTGGATTTGGATCGGGCAAAGCAATAACCATTCATTTCAGCAGGTGCACAATGTGCTAAAATGTGGATCGTATTTTTTTCAGGTACGGGATGTGTTCAGCAATGCAAAGCTTAGGATGGCCAAGAACCAGGCGGTAATATTAAACCAGTTTTTTATTACTTGATCCAGACAATCGTTTGCTCAATTTTTAATTGCAGTAGTTATGCGGAAAAAATGCGTGGCAGCTGCACTGAGATAAGACGGCCGTTATTCATGGACTTTCTTCATCTATAGCCTGCTGCTGAAGCATCAGGTACAAAGTATGGCTACAACTTACTATAGCCATTGTCGCAGATAGGAATAGCCGTTAAAGTATGATGTATTTATTTATACGGACAAAAAAGAAAACAATGCTAAAAAAGAAAGCGCCGGTAAATCCGGCGCTTGCAGATCTGTGGGCCCACCTGGGCTTGAACCAGGGACCCCCTGATTATGAGGGAGGGCACCCATAATCGGCCTATTCTCTTTCAATAACTTACGCAACAATTATTTTAAAAACCGACTTACTTTTCGTTAGAATTGGTAACGTTTGGTAACGGCGTTGGTAACGTCACCGTTCCGCAGCAAACTCAATACAGAAAAAGCTTTACGGTCATCGTCTCTGCTTTGTTTCTTCTATCAATATCTCCCTTGCCCCTAGAATTCGGCGCGCCATGATCCGGAGCAGTTCACTCCCATGTCGGTAACTTTCGTACTGATAAGTCGGCTGGTTAGCAAATGTAAACCTGGTACTTTCGCCTTTCCTCAGATCAACGATGTCAATATACTTAACCAGGGAGGTGGCCAGGAAATTTATCTGGATCGTTGATAGCAAAGTCATCAGGTTGCGTTCTTCAAATATCTTGTAAGAGCCAAGCATAAATTCCACTTTGATGGATTCACCGTCTTCACCGTGAAAAATGACATATCCCCCTTTGTTCAAGGTGGCTGCAGCTGGCCGGGCCTTAAAACATATCCGGTTGCACATAAGCTCACAGGAAAGTTCAATACCCAATTGAGCGCACAGCTCCGGAGATCTACCTGCAGCCAGGTGATCTGTCTGATGTAGTCGGATAGTGGATTCATCTACCATCCCAGCCAATTTGATAATCACTCCCTCCTTTTTTTTCAGAAAAGGGCTCGTCCTTATTGCGGCTTCAGTTCGTTCTATCTTTTCAAAAGATATCATTCTTATTGCTGAGTGAAACTGTTTTTAAAATTTGTAGATCCGCATCCGATTCCTTAATTAAGTCCATTTTGTTATGGATTTCTGTAATTTTTCGCAAGTTAGTTTCCCCTAAAATTTCAGGGTTATTCAACTCGACAATTGTACCACTCATGCAAACCATGATCATTCCCTTAATAGATCCCAATTCGGCATAGTCGATATCTGTTGCAATAACTGCATGTCCTTTCACATTGAGCACTTTTCTTCGGAGCTGCTCGGCGCAAAGACTTTCACCATCAGCAATTTTCTGGTTGTAGGTATTTGCCTGCAATCCTAATAAATCTGTAAAAGAGGAACTTATTTCTGAAAACAATCCCGTTCCTGTAGTAGACTGACCCGTTGCCAATCCTACAACTTGATAATCCCAATTTACCGGCGACTGAATCGTTACGATTGGGATAGCCATGATGTTTTCTTTAATAACCACCTGTGCATCTTTTATTTTCCGCTTAACCTGCGCAAAGGCATTTTCCATTAAACCCTTCCCGCATTTATCACAATACTTTTCAGATGTTCCCCCGTATTTTGAAATTATTTTGCAATACTTTTCCTCTAACAAATTGTTAGCTCCAAACATACCTCCCTTCAATTTGGCGTCACAATTTGGGCAGTTTGATAATTCAGCCATGTTACTTTGGGATTTGATTTACCAGGAAAACTGATATTTTGGGTTAGAGCTCACGGCATAAATGATTCTTACGTTTCTGGCTTCCTGCCCACTGGTAACATCGGAAACAGAGCTCAACTTAGAAGTTGATTTACTAAGTGGGTCATATTCGTTCCAAAGACTATCAGAAACTGTCCTAACGAATTGAGAATTATTATACAAATCCCATTGAACAATAATATCTTTCCTGAATTGCCCCGGGATTACATTATCCAACAAAAAAAGTACATTCCGTTGTTTTGCCCCATTGGGAGGAAGAGATGCAATTTCAATCCCAGCAGATACTTTTACGGTTGTGACATCGTCATTTTTAGAGCAGGCTACAAACGCCATGGTCGCCAAAATAACAAGATTCTTTTTCATAAATGTTTTTTAAAGGATTGATCAAAATACAAAATTTACAATGGATTTAATACAAACTCTGCTTGATACAACCTAAGTATATCTTTTCTATGCAGAGGAGTTGATTTAGCACTGCCATTATATGGCACCAGCAGTATGCCATCGGAATTATCAGGATCAGGATGAATGTATTTTACAGTTTCAATTCCATTCTGTGTGTGAATTATATAAATATCACCAAAGACTATTACATTGAAATCATAAATCTGACGGCCACCAACTATTGCCATATTCCTTATCAGTGGATGCATGCTATCACCTTTAGCCCTGGTCGCATAATCGCAATTTCTATACTGTGGAATATTTAACCAGAAATCGGGTTCTCCTTGTTTTTCATCACGAATACTTTTTATGTTAGTGAGGGTTACTGGGGCTGATTCAAATACTGGCATACCTTTTTTATTACGCTCTTGTTTTCTTCGCTCGCGTTGAGTTCTTTCTGCTGAAGTAAGTAATTCAGGATTAAAAAAATTAAAAAAGTCCAAATTGTCCAATTTCCCAATTTGTGTCTCAAAATAATCTTCAATCTTTTGAATATCATTTAAATCCTTTGGATCAGCGTCACGCTGCTCCCATTTTCGCAGGCGCTCATCATTAACGCCTATCCATTTGGCGGCTTCCGCAGCTGAAATACCTGCCTTGATTCTCAATCTTTTAAATTCCTTACCGAAGGCCATAAAAAATATTTTCCAAAATATTTGGACTTTTATTTGGAATTTGTCCAATTTGTCCCAATATTTGTATTGTCAATAACGCAAACAATGATACTAAGAAAAGGCAATACAGAGTTAACACCAGCCGAAAAAAAACGGCTTAACCAGAAAATTATTGGTTATGGTAACCTAACGCGCGCTGCAGAAGCATCTGGTGTTTCTAAGAACACCATAAGATTAATCGCTTACCGTGGTTATGGTGAAACTCCCGGTGTCCAAAAACTCCGTGCTACTATTCTGAATACTAAAGTAGCCGCCGAACTGGAACATTCCAATACTTAGTGAAAAACAGTTCCATAGTTCAACCTAAAACAACCGAGATGAGCCTAGCAACACCAAAAAAGTTAACCTCCCGACGCATTAGCGCCTGCTTATCGAACCCAATTGATTGGATTACACTGGAGGAAGCCCGAAAACTGATACGAGGCCGTGATGGGAACCCAATAACAGCCAAAAGCATGATGAACCGTGTATATGCGGGAACTCTGCCTGATGGCTGCTGGCGAAAGAGCATGAGGGGCAATTACTTTTTTCACAAACCATCTTTAATGGGCATTTACAATGAGTAATGCTGATACAATAAACGAATTGCAGGAGTTCAGAGCATTGGCACTACTACTTGCGGACAAAGCTGCACAAGCAATGAAGAAGCTGCAGCCTGTTTCTACAGGAAGCAGTAAAAAAAAGGCTGGTCTGACGCCTGAACAGAAAGCCCAATTAATTGCCAGGCGTCACAAACAATTAAACCGATCAAAATGATCACAGAAACCTTTCAAACACAACACATGGTGGACGACATAGTTACCAGAGAGCAGGCCTTTGAAATATTCAGGCGTCGTTTTCCCTCAGCTAGGGTGAGTGTTTTTGCAAACTGCATGGTTTATAAATGTGCATCTGGATACGCCAAAAAATGCGCAGGGCAAGCTGAAAGACTTATCAGATCACTTTCGCTGCCACTTATTGCTAAAGCCACCACTTTCCACACCCAAGATTCTTTCATCATCAATTATGTTTCATGAACAAAGCAACAGAATACAACTTCAGCTACAATGTTCCGCATGAGAATGATTGTATGGGGCGTCATGACTTATTCCTGAATGTACGTGCAGAATTAATTGTAACATGTCTTGGCATGCACCCTATTGTTTCGGTTGTATTTACCGAAAATTATTCAACCTACTTGCTCCGCATAAAAAACATTCAGCAGGTTGTGTCAGAGTGTGAGCGAATAGGAATTGAACACTTCACGGGTATGTATAATACACAATTCTCAGTTGTAAAAACAGTCAAATATTTTAATAGTCAATTATTGAGGTAAGTTGGAAACCTGGCAGCAACCAGGTCTTGCTAAAAATTCCGGCGGCTGTGTCCACAGCTGCTTTGTAAAAAAACTTTTAATATGAAACCATTTTATTTATCAACAACAACCGCGTTATCTGCTACAGATGCACTCCAGTCATCCCTGACAGTAATAATGTTTTCAGTTCTGATTCCGGCATTCTGCATTTCTGCCGCTCTTTTCTTCATACGCGCGGCAAAACGAAAAGGGCAGATATGAAACTAATGCACTTTGCATACTTCTTTTTAATCAGTCTTCCTATATGCCTTGCAATACTGATGATGGTTGAAATAATATGGATTATAAAAAGTTCTTTCAAATAATTTTTAACCAAAGGGAAGAAACACCAGCCGATAGTGCTTACGCTGGCACTTCCCTTTATACCGGAGTGGCGGAATGGTAGACGCGTGTAGGGGGCGCAACCCTTGGGAGCCATAGCCGACAGACGAATATGGCATTGCAGGTTCGACTCCTGCCTCCGGTACTGTTTTTAAGGGTTTAGGGTTGAAAAGGCCCGGTATATCCATACGGGGCATTAAAATGAAACTATCACTTTTTGTCCATAGAGACATTTAACTGTGACGACGGCTGTTTCTACAGCTGTCCTTCTAAAAAAGTTCTTTGAATAAACTATTGTATTGGAAATGCACCGGTAAGCCTGTTATCCGGTATGTGAAGGACAAGCTCAACAGGTGTACGTCCTGAAAAGCGCCAATACATTTTATTAAATCCTGGGCTGCTACCAGATGCTTGGTCTAAAGTAGGAAAACGCAGCTTTCCCGGTGTCCTGGTGACAGGCTTCCGGGAGCGGAGTCTGGATGGTTTTAGCCTTTTCAAGACGGAACCTAGAAATGTCAACCAAAAGGCGGTTTTGAGGCAAGTGTACCATAAACACAATACCGGGTTGCGAACCTACCGCATGACACCCTGAAAGAAGGTTCTGATACACTGGATACTCCTGTTAGTCCTTGCATGAACCAGTTAAGCACAGAGCGTAAGGATGACAGCCGGGAAAGACCGGCAACGGGGGAGGTAGTTTATTTGGAAAACAAGGGGCGCGCCACTAAAATTAGCACCTAAATGTAGGTTCGACTCCTACCCTCTCCACAACCTCACAGCCAAATAGAGCCGCGAAGGATTAGCCGGTATTCATGCGCGCAGCCGGTAGCAAGCAAGAGCGTAACAGCAGCGGGGTGCTGCCCTGTAGGGAGGCCGGGAAAGTGCCTCCCATTAAAATCAAAGTACATGACAACACTTGACAACATCGCGGCAGTAAGAATGGTTACGCGAAAACTTCTAACAAAACCACATAAAAATGGCAAAAACAAAAAAGGAAACAAGTCCCAAAAAAGTACCTGGATCTTCAAAAGACCCGGAGTTTAATGCAACACCAGCAATGCCGACACTGGGCATTGAACAAAGTGTTCCTAAAAAAAGGGGCAGACCAAAGAAAAAGTAAGTACAAGAAGCTATTACAAAAATTGGCCGCTACGGCGGCCTTCTCTTTCAAAATTGAAAACATAAGACAATGAGTATTATAACCATCAAACCGGCAGTCAGGGGCGGAAATAAGGTCCTCCTTGCACTTGCTGGCGTTACCGGCTCCGGTAAAACTTATACCGCCCTGCAATTGGCAAGAGGCATGGTCAACAAGCCTGAAAAAATAGGCCTTTTGGATACAGAGCACAGACGCGGATCTATGTATGCAGATATCCTCGATGGCCCTTTCATGATTGGCGATCTGCATCCCCCATTTTCCCCCGCCAGATACGCCCAGGCAATAAAACAATTCCAGGATGCAGGCATTGAAGTTCTGGTTATTGACAGCGGCTCCCATGAATGGGAGGGTGAAGGCGGCTGTGATGATATAGCACAGGCTTCGTTGCTATCCGGAAAAAAAATGGCAAACTGGATCGGCGCCAAAAGGGAGCACAAGCGATTTATGAATGTACTCCTGCACAGTGACATGCACATAATCATCTGTCTTCGCGCCAGAGAAAAAACAGATTTCAAAAATCCAGATAAGCCTGTTTCCCTGGGAATACAACCTTCCTGCGAAAAAAACTTCATGTTTGAAATGACCGCTTCACTGCTGGTTGAAAATGAAGGTCGCACACAGCAATTCATTAAAATACCATACTTCCTGAAGAGCGCCTTCGGCGATGGCAAAAATTATCTGTCACAGGAAACAGGAAAACGCATTATTGAATGGGCAAACAGCGGTGAACAGGAAGACCAGGAAATAAAAAAGATAAAGTCAGAAATGCTTTTGGCCTGCGAGATGGGCACAGCTGGCGTTATCGCTATCTGGAATACGCTCACTGCATCGCAAAAAAAGAAGCTGGAAGCGCACAAAAATATCTGCAAAAAAGCTGCGGAAGAATATGAGCGCCAGAGTAGAGAGGCAGAAGAAACTCCACAGGATGGTCTTTTCCGATCACAAAGTGAATCAGGAGCCGCTAAAATAGAAATGCCATGAGACTGGAAAGTATGTATAAAAGCTACACCGCCGAACAGTTGCAGGAGCTACAGAGCAATTTCCTGATTACAAGCTGGAGCTATTCAAAGGTTACTTCATTCGCACGTAATGAAAAGGCGTTTGAGATGACCTATATTTTCGGTCTTTACGGCCGAAAATCAGCTACAACTATTGCCGGACAGGCATACCATAACGCTCTTCAATACTACTTTGAAAGCAAAAAACAGGGCAAGCAGCTGGACATTGTTGAACTGGAAGCTTCTGCCTTTGCATACATTGAAGGTATTGACGCCAACAACTGGAAGCTGCAGAAAACAACACCTGCAATCATTGATTGCAAAGAGAAGGCCGTTAAAACAGCAACAGCGTTACTCAGAAACTTCTTCGCCGAATTGTCTGTTTATGAAAGCGATCTGGCAGAAGTAGTGGCAGTTGAATTAAAAGGTGAAGAGTTCATTATCGTCAATGGCGTAGACATTCCTCTCCCTTGCTCATATGTAATCGACCTGGTTGTTAAAACAAAAGAAGGCAAAACAGTCATCATCGATCACAAATCAAAAAGCGCGTTTACAAGTGACGAAGAGCTTGCACTGGCCATCGGAATACAGGCAATCACTTATGTATTATGCTTTGAAGAAGCAACCGGCCAACAGGTAGATGAGGTATGGTTTGTTGAAAACAAGTTCTCCCAAAACAAGGATAAAAGCCCACAGCTCAGCTGTTTCAAAGTGGTGCTCACAAAAGATACCCGTCGCTTGTATGAAGCGCTTCTCTATGAACCGCTGAAACGCATGATCGCTGCAGTCAATGACCCGGATTACATATACCTGATCAACAACTCAGACAACCTCACAGACATGGCAGAGTTGTATGACTTTTGGGCAAGGACAATGATTTCCGAAGTGGAAGACTTTAATGTGGAGGCATCCAAAAAAGAATTGGTCTCCAAACGCCTTAAGAAAATACGCGATGCTTCCATCGACGTAGTCACACCACAGGTTATTAAAAAATTCAAAGAAAACGCATCACAATTTATTCAGTACGACTTAAGCAACAAGAACATGACACAAGCAGAAAAAATAGAACACATGCTGCGCAGCTTCGGCATCATTGTACAGGTTGCCCACATGTTCGATGGTTATTCAAGCAATACATACCTGCTGGAAGTTTCAGCTGGTGTAAAAATAGGTTCCATATTATCCCACCGTCTCGATGTGGCAAATGCCCTGGATGTTGCAAACATTCGCTTTTCAAAGGAGATGGTTGTGCATGAGGGAAAATCTTATCTGGCAGTTGAATTTTCAAAGAAACGAGAAAGGGATTTGATTTATGACTCGTCCCTCCTGGAGGGTCGCAGAATACCGATCGGCCGGGACAATCTGGAGCGGCTTGTTGTTTGGGACCTGGACAATCACTCCACCCCTCATGCGCTGGTGTGTGGCGCTACAGGTTCAGGCAAATCAGTATGTCTTCGCTCAACAATAGCCTATGGCAAAGAGGCTGACATTGATGAAATTATCGTATTTGATCCGAAGTATGAATTCCGTGATCTGCATGATCAGAACCAGATTTTCGTTTTCAATGACATAATTGAGATAGAGGAACAAATGGCTCTCCTGGTTGAAGAAATGGAAACGCTTGTAAGGACCGGAAAAAAGAAAAAAACACTAATTGTGTTTGACGAGTTCGCAGATGCTGTGGCAAATTCCCGAAAAGGCGCCGACTTGATAATTAAAGAAATGGTACAGGTCGGAAACTATGCCCCTAAGAAAGGTATGTTCGGACTTATGGAACCAGGCGCCCCTAAAATGAAAATGCAGAAAACAGGTGAGCTTAAATCATTGGAAGAAAACCTACGTATACTGCTGCAGAAAGGTCGCTCCCTGGGTTATCGAATAATGGCAGCCACGCAACGTGCCTCTGTTAAAGTAATCACCGGGGATGCAAAGGTAAACTTCCCGGTTCAGATATGCTTTCGTGTTCCAAAAGAGACGGACTCACGTGTTGTAATCGATGAAGAGGGTGCAGAATCTCTTGCAGGAAAAGGCGATGGCCTCATTAAATCACCGGAATACAATGACATTGTCAGATTCCAGGCATTCTATAAAGATTAGCTGTGCCATACCTGAAAGTAAACATATCAAAAAGTTGGGCCCAATCGATGGCCGGTGAAGAAGTGAAGATCATTGCAGATCATAATAATGTGCTAATTGTAGAAAACAAGAACGGTCAGCGGTTCACTGTAAAAACAGATGATGTTATATATACCGCGGTCCAGCTTATTGATATGCTACAAACACCAATAGAAGAGCAGAAGAAAGAGGATATAGTTGTACCTGGCAGAAGAGCCAGGAGCATGAGCAAGACAAAAGAGCAGCAACTTCAGAAATCACTTTTTTAATATGTGTGGAATGAAACAAGGTGTTTTACAATTTCCTATGGACCGATTCAAAACCGGTTCCCCGCTCAATTCAGAAAAGCTTACGGGGCAGAATAAGCTGGTTTACGACACGCTGCTTACCGGTTGCACTCTGAACACAATTATTGCACAGGGAATGGGCATAACAGCACTTAATAGCAGGATAAGCGACCTGCGCAATAAGGCTGGCATACAGATTTTTGACAGGTTTATAACCACCGCGGGAGGTAGTAAAGTGAAAGAATATTCTTTAACTCAATTCAAAGCAAAATGAGGCATATATGGCAAAAGGAGACTACTACTTCCCGCTCTATTATCAGCGGCTGTTATCCAGTTGTACAGGTTGGAAAGATGATGAACTGGGAGCATACTTAAGACTGCTCATATACCAGTTCGACAATGGAGGCATTCCCGATGATATGGAAGAGATCACAAGAATTGCTCCGTCAGCAAGAAAAAACTGGCCGCGCCTGGCAAAAAAATTTGAAAAAAACGAGGCCGGTGAATTCATCAATCCTGTGATGGATGAAATAAGGCAGTCGCGCTTAAAAAAATTGGAGACTTTAAAAACCAACGGCGCGCGCGGTGGCCGTCCTTCAAAAAAACCAAATGGTTTTAATAAAGAGGAAGAAAAAAAACCAAATGGTTATGAAAATAAAAACCAAATGGTTATAGAAAATGAAACCAATACCAATATGGTTAATGGTTACTGGTTAGAAAAGGAAAAAGAGGAAGGTGCGGAAGGAGAAAAAACCATTTACCCTGATCGGTCGCTTATGGGGATCGACCTGGAGAAAGAAGATGCCCTGTACGCGATCCAATACCTCGAAATTACCTGCAAAAAGGTATTGCCGGAGGAAGATGTCATCCGGCAGTGGAAAGCCTTTAAAATCCAATATTTCGACGGAACGCACGGATACGAAAGTTGGGCAGATGTAAGGCAGCATTTCCGCGATTGGCTGAAACGTTCACTGCAAAAACAAACCAATGAAAACAATTCAAAACCTGCTGGAAAAACAAGCAGAAAAGATATACTTAGCTCCGGGCAAGATACCGCTGCCGAAAGCCTACGTGACAGCCTCTCCGAACTGGTCTGACAACGAGATCCGGATACTGGATGCTCAGGCTTTAGGAAAGCCATTTGCCAACATGGACGAAAAGGAGCTGCTGACCGCTGCAAATGCATTGGCTTACCAGCTGAGCAAAATAAGCGGGTGCTTTCTCCCTACTCACAACGATGCAGAGAGGCAGAAAGAAAAGCAGCAGGACCTATTTAGGATGATTGGGAAGTTCCTGCAAAATAATCGCCGGTTTAAATGGCTTACCACTGCAGAGGCTGCGCTGGCAGCTGTACTGAACTCTGCCGGCGAACTTGCCAACCGGGTAAAACACTGGCAGGGAGAGCTGAACCTGGATTACCTGGGCGAATTACTGGATGAATACTGCAGATATAAACAGCGTCTTGGTCTGCGTGAAAAATTGGAAAGAGAGTCAACAAAATTCCTGCCAGCAGCAACAAATGAAGATCCTTTTTTCTGGCCAAAGCACATTGAGTACACCTATCAACAATTCCTTAGTGGAAAATACAGCCTGCATCTGTGGCCGCATGAAATGTACAACCACCTGGTAGAGCAGGAAATGATACCAGCCAACTTGTTTGTAAGGTTTCTTCAGCCTGCATTTACCAGGATAGATGAAGAGCTCAGAATGGAATACGAATCTATTCGGGAAACCGGTGGCAATCTGAACTATGTGCTAGAAAAGATCAATTACATAAGTGAATACAAGCATAGCAACCGCTATGTTCTGTTCCTGGCAAAGCGGCTGGCTGTTCGCGAATACTTCAAGGTATCACAAAAAAAAGGCTTCCTTACCCTCATAAAAAAAATACAGGATGAGTTATAAAATCATCATCGGAATCGACACCGGTACAAAAACAGGTCTTGCAATATGGGACATTCTGGAACGCAAATTTCATGCGATTCTGACGCTTAAAATCCATTCTGCAATGGAAAAGGTTATTGAATACCATCAGGAGCACGGAGAGGCCCTTTTTGTTCGATTTGAAGACGCAAGGTTACGAACCTGGTTCCAGGACAAAAGCATCGAATCGCTGCAGGGTGCCGGTTCAATAAAACGAGATTGCTCTATTTGGCAGGACTTCCTGCAGGATCACAAAATAGCGTTCGCTTCCATTGAGCCCCGCCGCGGGCTCACGAAATGGGATGATGAAAAATTCAAGCGTATGACAGGCTGGACCGGCAGAACCAGCAATCATAGTCGGGATGCAGCCCTTTTAGTCTTCGGATATAAATAGCAGTTATGACAGAAAATGCAAAATGCCTGGTCGAGGACCTGCTCAGTGGCCATTACTTGGTTTCTACCATAAACCATTCTCATAAAAGAATATTCAAGCTGTATTACGGCAATATGGTACCAGTCAGGTATATCAGCACAAAGATCGTGAAATCACTAAATCAGCGGGATCTGCTGAAGACCTCCAGCAAAGGATATATAACCCTGAATCTATCAAAGGTTAGACAGCTGCACGGTAACAGTTGGATAAAGCAAACATACAAAACAAGGAATCATGCCAACAGCAATTTGTAACACCTGTGGTGAACTGGTCACCTGGGTTCACAGAAATGGCCAGAACATAAAAAAGCAACGGTGCAAATGCGGTTCTCAGGACCTTACAGCTGTTGCTGGGAAGTACAATGCTGATTTCACAGCTTTCAATTATTACGACCGTCGTGGAACGATAAGGAAGCATGTTCCACGGGTCACATTACCAACAATTCAGGCACAATGATCCCATACATGTTACTCCGGCTGAAACAGAAACTGGAAGGAAAAGAACCGGAAAGCAAGCAAACAAAGCCTATTTCAAAGGTCAGTAAGAAGAGGCAGAAACAAAACCAGGAGTATGCTAGAGTGAGCCGGCCAAAGTGGATTGGCAAACAGTGCGGCATCCGATCCCCTGTTTGTACTGGAAAGGCCCAGGGATGGAATCATGCCGGCGGCAAGGAAACCATTGAAAAATTACTGGATGTGGAAAATGGGCAGCCTGCATGTAACGCTTGTAATAGTTATATCGAGCAGCACCATGCCTGGGCAGTTGAAAAAGGATTCAGAACAAAGAGAAATACCGCAACCACCAGGTATGAAAATACCTACAAAAGAAAATAGCATGGAAAATTCATTGAAATACAAAATTGTTGAAATAGTGGCAGAAAGTATGGGTGTTTCCATAAATGATATAATGAGCAAAAAAAGGAATAGGGAATATTGCTATCCACGCCAGATTTCAATTTGCTTAATCGCAGAATTCTGTCGGGAAAAAACAACAGCCATCGGAAGATTCTTCGATAGAGACCATTCAACTGTAGTTCATACCAGAAGGTATATATATGGCTTGTGTGACACGTATCCAGAGGAACTTGACATGCTGAACTTACTGAGAGAAAAAGTAAGAACCACCCTATTCCCTGAAGAAGCCCTACGCAAAGAAGATCAATACACAGAGCTTTTCCGTTGTTACACCGCCGTTAAAATAGAACTTAGAAAAGAGCAACGTGAACGCCAACGCCTGGAGGAAGAAAATAATTTACTGAAATCAATAACAAGAATGGCATGAAAAGAAAATACAAAATAATTGTTCACGAAAACATCGGCGATTCACGTGTGGTGCTCTATCGTTGGGTGAGCATTTGGTTCATAAAATTCTGGTACGCTATTCTGGAGGTAGACAACACAATTTTCCCAGACTGGTTTACAGTACAGGAATGGATGCGCCGGTTCAATGTACCCGATGAACGTGTTATCTGGAAAAGCAAAACCTAAATAGCAACTTATCGAAAAAATAGAATAGTAGATACACTCACCCACTGGCAGCCATTGAGCTGACGGGAAAATCAAACCAATGCCTAAAAAACAATCATATATAACTGTTACTGATCAATTCTGTGGCGCCGGCGGAAGCAGCCAAGGGGCGGCGGCGGCTCTAGCACGGGTTGGCATCGCGGATGGTATTAAACTGGCCATGAACCACTGGAAGCTGGCCATAGAAACTCACAACACCAATTTCCCGGATACATTACATGACTGCACAGACATCAGCGCCTGTGATCCCAGGCGTTATCCTTCTACCGACATACTAATTACATCCCCTGAGTGTACCAATCACAGCCTGGCGAAAGGGGTTAAAATCGCCAAAAAGCAAATGGATCTATTTAATTCAGGAGAGCTTGACCCTGCAGCTGAGCGCTCGCGGGCAACCATGTGGGATGTGGTTCGATTTGCAGAGTACCACCAGTACAACGCCATCATAGTGGAAAATGTTGTGGACGCCAGGAAGTGGGTAATGTTTGATAGCTGGCTGCATGCAATGCGGTCTTTGAATTATGAGCACAAATGTGTTTACTTGAACAGCAAGCATTGCCATCCAACACCACAGAGTAGGGATCGCATGTATGTGGTGTTCTGGAAAAAAGGGAACAAAGCACCTGATCTTGATTATAAACCGTTTGCCTATTGTCCATCCTGTGGCAAAGATGTTCATGCAATACAGACATGGAAGCGACCGGATCAGCGTTTTGGAAAGTACAGGCAACAGTACGTCTACTGCTGCCCGACAGACGGCACTAAAGTGGAACCCTACTATTTTGCTGCATTCAATTGTATCGATTGGAGCAATCCAGGTACCCGAATTGGCGATAGACTGAAACCATTAAGCCCAAACACGATTGCGCGCATTGAATACGGCAGGAAAAAGTACAAAGATTTCCCTATGCTTGTCAACGATCAGCATAGTACAGGGATAGAATGCCGGGTAAAATCTTGTGCTGAGAACATTGGCACCATCCCTACAACGCCACATTACAAGCTGGTAATGCCTCTTATAATTAAGGCAGAGCATAGCCATCAAATAAATGTCAGACATGCAGGTGAAAGTCTTTATGGTCAAACAACCAGGCAAAGCATGGCCTTGGTTGTTGAGAATAAGGGCACCAGTTTTTCCCGTCCTATTACGCGTGAGCTGCAGGCTTGTACCACAAAAGGACACCATGGAATATTTACCGAGCCGGCAGTGCAGGCTTTCATTGCCACTTACTACAGTACCGGGCATAGCATGAATCACTATACTGAATCAATCGGCACGGTTAACACAAAGGATCGTCACGCATTAATTTCTTACACTGAACAACCTGCTCCTTTGGAAGACTGCTATTACCGAATGCTCACTTCCAGAGAGGTTAAGCTGGCCATGGCTTTCAATCGTGATTACGTTGTGCTGGGATCGAGCAAAGACCAGGTAAGACAATTGGGCAATGCGGTTACTCCACCGGCAATGGAATGGCTGGTTGGACAAGTGATTGAATCACTCAAATAATTTCTCACCCCCAATCCGGCAATAGCCGGAGAGAGGCAAAAATGAAAAATGATTAATAGCGATGATTTTATCAATGAATTCAGTGGTGCTGCCTATTTGGATGCAAAATATGCTCCATGGGTAAAAAGTCGCACGCCAGGCTTAATTATAGCTAGAATACTTATTGTATCAGAAGGGGATAGTAGTTTAAATTTTTGGTGGGCCCCTTTCGTCGGTATTGAAACAATCGCAGTATTAAAATTTAAGACAAACCCTTTCACAAATATAGAATATTTGGAAGATGTGTGCCCAGTTCGCCTAATGAATACAAAAATTATTGAAGGCCGAAGCATTAGCGTAAGCTCTATTTCAATTTTATAATTTCCTCACCCCCAATCCGGCAATAGCCGGGGAGGGAAAAGAACCAACTGAATGAAAGATGAAAAGCTTATACTGGATGCCTGCTGCGGCAGTCGTATGATGTGGTTCGATAAGAATAATCCGGATGCCATTTTTGGCGATATACGGGAAGAAGAACACACTTTGTGCGATGGTAGATCGTTGGAAATAAAGCCAGACATTCGGCTTGACTTTACTCGACTTCCTTTTCCTGACGAAACATTTCGATTGGTTGCTTTTGATCCTCCCCATATTGACAACCTGGGGGCTTCTTCTTATTTGGCAAAGAAATATGGTGTTCTAAGTTACCATTGGCGCCATGATATAAAAGAAGGTTTGAACGAATGTATGCGTGTTTTAAAACCCTATGGCGTGTTAATATTCAAATGGAACGAGCATCGTGTAAAACTTTCCGACATCATGCCCCTGTTACCACAATTGCCACTATTCGGCCACACTTCCGGTAAACATGGAAAAACTATCTGGATGACTTTTTTAAAGAAACCAATTGATCACCGCCCCTATGAGGGGCAATAAATAAAAACAAAAATATACTTATGAATAGTACTGCTTTTACACTAAATGCTGATTTGCTCCAGGAACTTACACCTTTTGGTCAGCCTGGATCCGTAATCCACAGCTTTATAACAGGCATTCTGCAACTGAGAAAACATTCTTTACATGAATTGAAAGGATATTTCACCCAAAGCGAACTGATCGGTATTGTATTATGCCAGGGTAGGATGCTCCTACAACCAGAATACCAATGCAGTAAGGGAATCCTACTGGCCCTCCTTAAAGATTCCGAGCAATTGGAAAATACAATATCCTCCAACGGCACTGATCCGGTATTGCTTTATGCAAAGATTGAATCACTCACCAGCGCGCAGGTTTATTTTCTGGAATTAGAAATTTTTCAGTTTATCAATCAAGCTTCACCTGGTAATTACGCTGACGAAGAACGGGCACTAATTGAATTTGTTAACCAATTTTTGTGATTCATACAAAAGAGGTAGTAGCACTATACAAAATCGATGATGGAATGCTTGTATGATGCACGTCTATTTGCTTATCTTGTTTTCATGAAATATAATTTCATGATTTCAATATCAGTCATAAGCTCTTACCGTATTAGCAGTATATGGGTTGAGGACGAGAAGGTGGCAATCCAACTGGCCAACACGTTGTTAGAATTTGCTCGCGGGAGAAGAATATATAAGAAAAGACAAAATCCCGAAGTGCATGTTTATTCAAAAAAACTGAATAAAAAAATTTATGTGAAACCAGTTTTTTAAAACTTCATTTTGGGGATCAAAATAACAGCAAGTTCATGCAACTCGTAGGAGACAGAAGCGGAAAGTCTGCTGGTAATGCGCGGTCCCTATTCAATTTATGCAGAATTCAAAAAAGCCGGCCGTTTGCTGGACGGCCGGGAATGGGATGAGGTGCCCTTAATCTAAGGGAACCCAAATCCTCTGTTTAATAGTTGTTTTGGGATGCTTTAATGCATACGCTTCAGTAACAATTTGTCCAGTGATAGCATCCCTATAAATGTAACGCCAATACCCTCTCGGTGTTCTTCCTGATTTTGCCATTTTAAAAGATTTAGGTTGAGTAATAACCTAATATAAAAATTAATCAACAATTATGCAAGTAAAACAGCTACCAATACTCTTTTCCACCGACATGGTTCGGGCCAACCTGGCCGGGCTTAAATCGATGACCCGGCGCACGCGGGGCCTGAAGGAAATAAACCAGGAGCCGAGCAGGTACCAATACCGGGGCTCAACCTATGATGGCGAGTATGCATATTTCTATGATTTTGAAACCAGTAATGTTGTAAGGGTACGCAACCCCTATGGCAACCCGGGTGATATCCTGTGGGTCAGGGAAAACTGGCAAAGATGGGGCTATTTTGCGGGCGGAGGATTTGCCTACCAGACTGATTTCATACAAAAGAATAACATGTGGATTCGTAACACTTCTTTTGGCATTTCAGATTTACAAATGATTGATAAGTGGCGCCCATCCATCCACATGCCATACGATGCCTGCCGCCTGTTCCTCGAACGAACCAGTGAAATACGTTGCGAACGCCTGCACGATATAACCAGGGAGGATGCCGTCGCTGAGGGTATTGAACGATGGACTCACGAAAATGGCAAATTGGTGTACCGAGATTACTTTATGAGCGAGGAGAAAAAAAAACTTATTGGGTATTTCTCCAACTCAATAAGTTCATTCCTGAGCCTATGGAAGAAAATCAATGGCGAGGAAAGCCTGCTGGCCAATCCATGGGTATGGGTAGTGGGCTACCGGAAAACAGAAAAACCAAAGGAGGCCAGTCATGGATAACAATGAATTTGCCGAAATTGAATGTGAGCTCACACCCGAGATGGAGCGCCTAATAATTGAAAAATTCGGACTGGAAATCGAAATGCTGCAGGGAGAGCAGGTGCTGCTGCCAGATGGCCGCACCGAATTCAAATTCACCTGCGGCCAGGAGAAAGGCGAAGCTATTAGAGACTTTATTTTGGCACTAATTGCAAAAGATATGCATGCCCGGGAAGCGTCAAACTAAATACTGACAACTTTATTTAAAAATCAGTCTTTAACTTGTCCATTGGCAGTACAATATTTTTTTCCACAGATTTAACCGTTTGTCCACACATTTTTCAATCTATTCAATTAAAAATCAAACAGTTAACAAATAAAATAAAGATAAAAGTTATTAAATTATACCTAGGTCTAATTTTCATAACGTGATAAATTCCGCTGATGTCGTATAATTGTGCAAAGAAAAACATCCGCCGCGATCTAAACACGACGGATGCTAATTGTCTGTGCGGAGCTTCATCGCTGATGAAGCCAATGTCTGTGACAGCACGTACAATAGAAAATTACCACTCTCGCAGAAGGGTAAACGGGGAACACAAGTTCCCCTTTTTCTTTGTAGTATAAAGCATAAACTACTGTCACTGCACAACCGCAATGGTTACAGTTTGCCATACTCTTTAATCATAGGTTCAATACAAACCGTAACATAGGCTACAATGGTAGTATTTAATTCAGACCTACTCAAAAGGATTTGTACACAGACTGTGTAAACTTTTCCCTGCTGTCTAGCAGTGTTTGACAGGGCTCTAAATAGCCAAAAAAATAAATCTCATTTAGAAAATAGTCTTATAAATATTTGCAAATAGAAAACATTTACCTATATTTGTGATGTAATAGTTCTTTGAAACAAAGCGGTAGCCTCCGCAATACAAATGGCACCAAGTAGAATGGAAAGACTACTTATCAAGCAGCTGCTAGAAATAGCAACGCAGAATCCCGCAGGCTTCACAGTAAGCCTTCCTGATCTGAAGTTTTTAAAAACAGGTTGGGTTGTCGCCAAAAAAGAAACACAAAACTGTTTCGGACGACAGGGATTAAAAAAAGCCTTAGAGGTGGCACTAAATACCTCAAAAACAATGGGCGGCTGGCAGGATGGCCCGCTCTTCTACTGGGACGCTGTCGAAGTCTATTTCGATGAAGAAACAGCAACACAGGCAGGAAAACGAAATGAGCAACTTGCCATCTATCAATTGGAAACTGGCCGCCTGAAATGGTTGGATTAACGGGAAGGGGGATCGCTCCCCCTCCTTTTTGTTTCACAAGAAAACTATGTAACATGATTTTGGAGAAATTCAGACAACAGGCAAACCGGGCCCATTATGGAACTTCCTTTTCACCAGAACAGCGTGGAGAAACAACGGTGAAAAACTACAGTGAAGAGTTGGAAAACGACCTTCAGTTCATAAAGGGTATAGCAGAGAAGTACGGAAAAGAAAGTACTGAGGCCGCAGGAAAATATCAGCAGCGGTACGAAAGGCATTTTTCAGCCTGGTTATCTTCCAAAAGCAACTGCATCAGTCCAATGATCACCGGGCCTGCAAAATTCCCAACGCAACGGGCTGAAAAGTATAACCGGTGGGAAGAAAATAAATACAAATACTTTCGAGAGTGGAGGCAAAAGGTGTTAGGCCTGATTGAAAGAAGCTTTAAACCGAAAGAAACGCCTCTCACAGAGCTGGAAAGGGCAAAAAATGACCTGGCTACCAGAGAGAAAAACCATGAGTTAATGAAGCGATCAAATGCCATTCTCCGAAAGGCGAAAGGAAACGACGCGACTACTCAGCTCATAGCCATTGGCTTATCGGAATCACTGGCCAGGGAACTGCAGCAACCTGGTAATTGGTGGGGCAAAGGATATGCGCGATTTGAGCTCTCAAACAATCTGGCAAATATCCAGCGATTAAAGGATCGTGTGGCTCAATTGGAAGCAAAGGCGTCAAAACATGCCTCTGGCGAACAGCAGGAAATGGAAATTAACGGTGTGAAAGTAGTGAGGAATTATGAGGCGGACCGTCTGCAGCTATATTTTGACGGGAAACCGGATGCCGAAACCATAAACAAATTGAAACGAAATGGCTGGCGATGGTCGCCTTTCGGGAAATGTTGGCAAAGAAAATTAACTCCGCAGGCGCATAGAGATGCGGTTTACCTACTAAAGTCGTAAAAATGGAAAACGTAATTAAGGGATTGGGCCTGCTTACAGATATAAAGCAGGCTGATATTGACAAGATGGAGCATGCCGGCCTAATGCACAGGCGGCATGCCCGCCTTTCCTTCAAAATAAAGGCATACACTGAAACAACTGTTGAAATACAGGTTGTACAGGCAAAGAACCCCGCCGGTAATCACTACGATAAAAAAAGATTGATCGAAATTGTGCATGAAACATTTGATCAGTTCTTTCCCGGTAGAAAAATTCATGTACAGCCAATACCATACGAAGAAAACCCTGTAGACCAAGTAAATGCCGAATGGGTCAATAAACGCATGCTCGATACCGGAACCCGGTTAAAAGATATCGCCCAGGATACAGGAATCAACTATACAGCCCTATCATCTTTGATTAACGGTAAAAAACCGCTTTCTCAAATCACAAAGGCTTTATTTTACTATTACTTCAACGCAAATAAATGATATAAATTCCATTTTCTTTTTCCGATGTTGCCGTGATTAGGTTTATTATGCCAAATATTTTAGCATTTCAAATTTATTAGTTATTTTTGCTTGACTTACCGCAAAAATTGGCTGTCAATTAATCATTTGATTTATGACATCATTGCCAATTACTCAAAACCTAATTAAGGTTCGCCAGTATCACCACCTGACGCAGAAAAAAGCAGCCAATTTAATTGGAATTACCAGAGCATGCCTTGGCGCTTATGAAGAAGGCCGCTCACAGCCAGGATTGCAAAACCTACTTAGGATATGCAAAGTTTATAGCGTTTCCGACATCATGTCATTTATCAATGATGAACATTTCGATGTTCGTAGCCAAATAGCGCACCGAACCAATTCCTTTTTTGAGGAGAGATACCAGGCCCTTGAACCGACCACAAAAAAAGCAGTAAACATATTACTAGGTATATGACTACGGAAAAATTAACAGGAAAGCAGCTGCGATTTTGCGAGGAATACCTAAAAGATTTCAACGCAACAAAGTCTGCCATCAATGCCGGTTATTCCAAGAAAACCGCTTATTCAATTGGTTGTGAAAACTTGAAGAAACCTGAAATTAAGAAATACATAGAAACCAGGCTTTCTGAAATGTCTTTGGGTGAAAAGGAAACTGTAAAGCTAATAAGCGATATTGCGAAAAGCAACCTGAATGATTACTTGGTGACTCGCAAAGTTGAACGGGTTTCCAAGATTGAAAAAGGCTTATCAAAATTGATTAAAGAACTGGAAGAACGAATCAGGTTTGAAGATGAATATATGGCAGCAGCCTCACTCAGTGATGAACACCGGGAGACCATTCTTCAAATGCAGGAGAATTGGCGCAATGAGATTATCAGGTATAGAATCGAATTAAAACGCAATCCGAAAGCCAAAAGAATTGTGGACGGTCCCGCTGAACTTGTTGATGTGGTGGAACTGGACATGGTAGCATTATCGAGAGATAAAGAAAGAGGGCGCATAAAATCAATTGAACACAAACAGTTTGGTGTAAAGGTAGAACTATATGGCGCAGATGGTGCATTACGGGACATAGGGAAAATGCACGGCATATTTGAAAAAGACAATAAGCAGCGGCGAGACAACATTTATGTTGGGTATGAAAAAATTGATGAGGATTAATGAACTATCTGTATCATCCATACCTGTTTAATCCTTTGTATTGGATCATGCGGTGGGCACTGAACAATGACCAGCTGAGATACATTTTTGTATATGGCGGATCATCAGCGGCCAAAACGTATTCTATTGCTCAGCGGCTCAGTATTGAAGCATTGGAGAAAGAAGCCTCAACCATGGTGCTCAGAAAATTCAGTGTAGATATTGATGACAGTGTATATGCCGACTTTAAAGAAGTAGGCGAAAATCTAAAGATAGCTGAAATTCAAAAGCCAATCAAACACCTAATTCGTTTCAATACGGGACCAATGGTGCGTTTTAGAGGGCTAGACGAATCCGAAAAACTTAAAGGCCTAAAGGGGTTTAAATATTTATATTATAATGAGTTGTCATTATTTGACAAGTCGGATTTTGACCAAGGAAGAAAGCGTCTAAGAGGCATGGCGGGACAGAAAATTATTGCGGACTGGAATCCCATTATCTCTACCCATTGGATAAAAACGGAGATACTGGACCGGGAAGAATGGATACCACTTCACTTAGATCAGGCGCTTCTTGATAGTCCAACCAAATTTTGTCAGTTGAACTCAACGAATTCATACGTCAATATAAATGGCAGAGGTAATATGCTGATAATAAAAACAACCTATCTGGATAATTATTGGGTCGTTGGGCATCCATCAGGAAAACAAAACGTTGGATTCCGCGATCAACATGTTATTGATGATTTTGAATATGATCGTATCCACAGTCCAAACGATTACCGCATATATGGTTTAGGCGAGTGGGGCCTAGTACGCACTGGCAGTGAATTCTGGAAGGCTTTTAACGAAAGCGTTCACACCAAAACATTGCCACCGTATAACGCCGGTAATATCCACATTTCCGTTGATAATAACGTACATCCCTATATCACAATTTCAATTTGGCAAATAGATACAGTGAACAAAGTGTTCAGGCAAATACACGAACTCCCCTGCAGAAGCCCAGATAACACCGCAAAAAAGGCTGCCAAAAAATTTAGCAATTGGCTCGAAAAGATTAATTTTACCGAGATGATATTTGTTTACGGCGACCCTTCGGCAAATAAACGATCAACAGAAGACGATGAGGGCCGCAGTTTCTTTGACAAGTTCCTGGGCGAACTGGAGCAGACCTGGCGGGTAGTTAATCGGGTACAGTTATCGGCACCGGAGGTAAGTCTATCAGCGGCTTTTATAAATGAGATTTACGAGGGCAGCCAGAATGGCTGGTCGATTGAGATAAATGCCAGCTGCAGGGTGAGCATCGATGATTACTGCCTGACCAAAGAGGATGCCGATGGACGTGTTGCAAAGACCAGGATAAAGGACAAAGAAAAAGGGATCAGTTACGAGCCACACGGCCATTTTTCCGACGCAAAACGCTATTTGATAATAACAGTATTAAAGGCCGATTTCGAGGCTTATAAACGCAAGCGCAAGCGCCTCCGCGGTATTGCTGCATAATTTTTAACCAGTAAAAACTTCCCGGGTAAGTCCGGGCACTTTTATGGGTAAATACAATCTGGGACAGATCGGGACCATCATCCTGAGAAACCCCAATAAGCAACTTGTACAGAAGGGCCGTACCATGGCCGACAAGTTAATGAGGCACGTTCACGGCGTCGGCGCAGCTGATGCCCTGAAGCGTGCGGAATACTTTGAAAGTGCAGAACTGTACAATACAAAGAAAGACTGCGCAATCAGTAACATAGACCTATTCGCCCGCCTGCTGCAGAAGGAGGACATGGTATTCACCGCACGTGGTGGCTCGTCTTTTTTCGGCCTCTCTGAAGAAAACGAAAAGACGATGCATGCCTTACTCGATGACATCCGGTATAACATGTCCCTGCGGAAATGGATCCAGACATTCGCACTGCAGGCATACCGGTCCGATCCTATGGGCATTATCCTGATGGAAATTGAATCTGTCACAACTGTGGATGATCAGCCGGTTACTACCCCGAAAGCCTACCCTACCTACAAAAGCACATACAGCATCCACGACTACCTGCCTATTGGCCGGCGCCTGGAGTATGTGTGTTTTAAACTAACCGTTGCCCAGGCAATCAGCTTCGGCGTCCAGGATCCTGCATTCAAGGATATGAAGCCGGATGCCGAAACCAAATACTTCCGCTTCATTGATGACGAAAAGGATATTATCGTGGTGATTGCGGGCACTACTGACCCACAAACTGGTGAAAGCAGTGCAGATACCGTGATGGTGGCCACAAATGTCAGGGTGAACCCCATCGCTAATGAATGGGGCCGCGTGCCTGCATTTGTTGTAAGCGACCTAATGCGCTTTGATGATCCGGCCTGCCTGGTTTCCCCGCTCTATTATGTGGTGGAGCTGGCCGACACTTACCTGGAGGACCGCTCTGTGCGCAACCTGCAGAAAAAATATCATGGGTTTGCCAAAGCCATTGAGCCGATGCTGGATTGTCCCACCTGCTTCGGTGATGGGTATGTAGGAGGAAAAGCATGCCCTGACTGTACGCCGTCCGGCGGCGATAAAGGAACCGGCTTTAAGCTGAAAACAAAGGTGGCGGACGTTGCTAAATTTCCGCTCGATATACTGAAAGAAGGGAATTTCGACTATAAACGCATTTTCGGCTACGTTACCCCTGATATCGCCAGCTGGAATAAGCAGGACATGAGCCTGGAAGCGCTGGAGGAACTGATGAAGGTAACTTACTGGGGAGCATCAGCCCAGCAAAAGACAACCGGTCCCAGCAATAACGGCACCAGTGGCCAGGGCACCAATCAGATGCAGGAGACCGCTACCAAAACTCTGGAGAACATGGCGCCCAAAGAGGCCAGGCTTAATGCTACAGCTGACTGGGCCGAAAAAACAGAGAACCTTATTGCCACGTTTATTGGCCAGTACTGGTTTGGCTCGACTTTCAAAAAGTCGTCCATTGCATACGGTCGGTTTTACATACTGAAATCGCCTGATGAGCTGCTGACAATATACCAGAGCTTACGTGCCAGCGGCGCCCCTGATTTCGTACTGGATGAAGCACTGACAAAGTATTTTCACGCACTATACCAGACGAGCCCCACTGAGCTTGCCATTGCCCTGAAGATGCTGGACGTAGAGCCATTCCCACACCTGACTATCGCACAGGCAAAAACGTTGGTTACTGATTTCACCGATTACAACTGTAAGCTGTATTTCGGTGAGTGGTACAGTACGTTGAAAGATGCTGAAATACTGATAAAGGCAGCTACAGAACTCAGGCAGCAGCTGCGGGATTATGTGCAGGCAAAGGGCCTGAAAGAACCGCAGCCAGTCAATCCTATCTTAAACTAACCAATCATTTATAACATAAACAGTTATCACGATGGCCTTACATCACACACAAAAAAAATCAGCGGTAGGCAAATACACCGCAGAAAAAGAACAGGGTAAAACCCGCGAAGAAATCAGCCAACTGCTGGCCCTGGATGAAAAAGGGTATGCTGCAGAGGATATCGAAGAGATCCTGGCCGCATTGTTTGCCGATGACAGCGACAGCAATCCCGACGAACAGAAAAACAGTCTTCCTGTAGGGCAATCTTCGGCCAATAATGTAGATACCAGCAGCCAGGCACCTGTTGAACCGGAAAAAGAAAAAAAGCTTGACCTGGGCCAGTTCAATTATAAGGGCCTTACTGGGGAGAACTTCAAGCGCTATGAGGAGTTTGTGAACCAGCTCATGCTGCATGATCATTATACCTTCGAGGTTTACAAGGTGGAACCGGTAATTCTTGACCGCTATCCCGGCTTGGAAGGCACTCCGAAAGACTTCTCTGGCATTCGTATCGTGAATGACACACCGATACACAAAACCCATATCACCGTTAAAATAGCCAAGGAAATGAACGCTCAGGTACGCAACACAGGGCGTTACTACCTGCTCAAAAAGTAGCGATGAACCAAAGATTCATAACACTCCCCATCTCGCTGCCCGGGGATGGTGATAATCCTGATAAAGCAGTGCCTTGTCAGCTGGATCCGACTAGCGTGATGGCATATCATGAAGGCTATGTATGGGGCACATTTATTTACTTAACTACTGGACAGGCATTCTGCAGCACCCTCACCGTGGAAGAATACGAGGCGTTATGCGCTGAGTACTTTCAAAGTCAGAGCGCTGTCCATAAACTCCCATTCTAATGACACCGATATCATTTCCGGAGCAAAACTGCGTATTCACAAAGCCGGAGAGCATGACGGATGATGAATGCAGCTCTCTGCCCGTGTTTAAAGGTCAGTGGCCGGATGGATCACCTTGTATCGTTTCAGTTTGGCAGCTTTCCGATGAAGAGCTCCAGCAAGTGGTAGAAACCAAACAGGTTTACCTGTCAATTTACGGCCATGGCATGCCGCCTGTGTCGTTATTTACAGAAAACCCATTCTCTCAATCAAACAATAACGAAAATGGCACTCAAACAAGCAACGAAGGATAAACTGAAGGCATACGGCCTCGATGTTGAAAAACTGGTCACAGCAATAAAAGAAGAAAATGAAGTTGACTATGACGTTCCTGAGCGTGTGGTCATGACCCCGGATGACCTGGAAGCCCGTGATAACAATAAAATTGCAGAAGGTAAGCGGGATGGCGAGAAGACAGGTGAAACTAAAGGAAAGGATATTACCATCAAAGCAATTAAAAAGAAACTGGGCATTGAAAGTGAGACTAAAGACCCCGAAAAACTGGCTGAAGAAGCACTGTCAAAGCTGGCCACAGGTGATGCAGGCCTACGCGAACAGATCTCACTCTTACAGAAGGACAAAGAAGTATTACAGACGCAGGTGCAACAGGAACAAAAAAAGGCTAAAGAGGCCGCGTTCGATGCAAGCCTGATTGCTATGTTCCCCGGCAACCGCTCCAGTGACCTGTCTGATCAGGAAAGACTGGCACTGGTGAAAATGAATTACTCCTTTGAAGAACAGGACGGTAAAACAGTTGTAAAACGCAATGGCACGATATTGCGGGATAATAATTCTCAGAATGCTGTAGAAGTGAGTAAGGCAATCACAGACCTGTTTACTGAAAAGAAATGGATCACAGCGCAACAAAAACCTGGCGGCCGTGGGGGTAACGATGATCCGCAACCAGGTCCCGGAGGGGCAGGCATCACCAAAATGAGCGATGCACAGGCACAATGGATTAAAGACAACCCCGGCAAAAACGTTGTCAGTGATGATTTCACAAATTATGTAAACGGCATTGCAAAGGACAATCCGAACTTCGATATGTATAATTAGTTAGCAATCATACTACAGGTAATAGCAAGTTGGTGCCTTTCTCGTTTTTTCGGGAAAGGCATTTTACTTTTACATCGTCACGTCATACGGTGGTACCTGTGGCGGGATACGTGGGCTTACGTGGGTGGTACTCGAATGCCAATATTGGGAGTGGTACTCCTATCCCCCGCTTGTTTCGATGGTATCGGCAAGCAATCAACAATTTTCTTTCACACTTTTTTCAATCTTCTACAATGGCAAACTACGCGCTTAGCGTACTCGCCAAAGGTCAGGCTGTTGTTACTGCAAAGTACCAGGCACCTGAACAAAGGCGTAAAGTACCGACCGTCATGGAACTGGCATTGCGCAATCAGCAAGTCAGTATCCCCAATGCTCCGGATTTAAGAAAATCCGAAAAAAGGCCGGTTGAAATCAACTATTTCAATGATATAGCACCCGGCACAGGAACAGCAAAAGCAGCATTCCACACCGGCAACTATGGCGATGCAGGAAAAATTGAGCTGGTATATGTAACTCATGTGGAAACCCTCAGCCTGCCGAGAAAGATTGCACAAAACAATATCATGCAATACCAGCAGATGTTTACCAATCTGTATGAGATGAAGTGGAAAAACCTTCGCACTCGTCACGATAACTCTGCTTTGGCATTCCTGATCGCCAACCGTTGCCAGCTGGCTGCGGCTGTAATCAATCCGCAGATTGCATCAGCTAACCCTGGCACATGGAATGAAACCAACTTCGCGCTGGAAGTATCAAAAACAGATGGCAATCGCTTCGCACAACGGATTAAACAGCTGATGCAGGCTCGTATTTATCAGGGCACTTACGACGTCGTGTCAGACCTGCAGATTGGCGGCGACATGGATTTTGCTGCCAACCAAGGAGCAGGTAATGCCTCAAACTATGCATGGCAATTTGACGGTCTGAACATTGCTCGCACCAGCGATGTTATAAGCAGCAATTATCCTGGTGGTGCAGCCCTTGTTCTGCCCGCTGGTATGTTCGCTGGCATGTACTGGAATGATCCGCTGAATGTTACCGGTGTAAACTCTGGCGAAAACGAAGTTGGCAGCATGGGCACTCAGGCTGACCCCTTCGGATCAGGCGCCGTGGCAGATATCTCACTGTACACAAAACGTGCAGATACCAGCGCAAACACTACCGGCGGCTCAACCCAGGATATCATTGATCAGTGGGAGTTGACATTGACCATGGCTTATGCGCTGCCCCCGCTGAGCGTCGCCGGTGATTCTGTTGTTCACCTGGTAGGTCAGCTGACCGCGTAATAGCTCGAAAGAATGGCAAACGCAACTTTTCAATATACAAACGGGTTCGACCTCCAGAAGACAATAGAAGCGCTCCTCGGCAGGCTTGGCTGGCAGCAGCCGACTGTTGAGGGTGCGCCGGTTCTAGATACTACGAATAAAGACAGCAAAAGCGGCCGTTATTTCAACGACGGCACCTTCCATGCGATCGTATCGCCCGTTAACATCAAAGCATCGATGGAAGATCCGAAAGCCACCGATGCACAAATCAATGATGAACTGCAAAAGTTGCAAAAGGCCGCCATTCTCCGGGCGCTGCAGGATGTTTTCAAGGATCCGGAGGTGATCAGCCAGGCCATGGTTTACGAACGCTACCCGATGAACGAAATGCCACTCAGCAATAACCATTATGCTGTTGGATATGAGATCATGGTAGCCAGCCGGTATGATACTACGGTGCAGGTGCAGAATGCCGTGTTGTACTTCGACCAGGATGTGCAGTTTACCCTATTCCTGTTCAAGGATGGACAGAAGGCGCCAGTATGGCAACAGACTGTACAGGCCAATGCGAATACCGGCACCATTATTCCCCTGCAGGATTTATATATCAGCTACAGCACAGCAACAAGCCGCGGCAGCCGGTATTACCTGGTTTACTTCCAGGATGAGCTCGGGACCGCCCGGGCAATCCAGGAACAGGTAGAAGACTGGAACAAAACAACCGTATTCGGCGCTGTTCCATTCTACGCCCATGCCAACGCGCTGAACTTTGACAGGAACAATAAAATGTATCCTTGGCTACCTGCTGGCATTAACCTGGAGATATCGGCCTTCAAGGACTGGACACAGGAAATTATCAAAAAGCCAGCGTTGTTCGATCAGCTAATCGGCCTGTACATGGCGTACATGGTAATTGAAAAGATGGTATATGCCGTTCGGTCCAACGGGAACGAGCGCGTCCTGAAAGACCAAATGGACCGCGTAGGCATCCAGCTGGATCTGACGGGCGCAGCGCCAATCAGTGATTCTCCAAAGGTAAAAGGGCTCTTGCAGAAGATAGAGGCAGAAGTAAAACAGGTAAAGGACGCATTTACTCCGAAACAGAAACCGCAAACCGTATCTCTCACATGCTGTACACCAAGACCGACCCGGTGGGGGTTGATATAAAGATTCAGGCGCTGCAGACAAAACTGTACAACCAGCTGCTGCCGGCATGGGACGCAATCGCCTGGGATTGTTACGGTCGCTGTTACCGTAACAAAAAAGACAACGGCTATGTGGCAGAGGTTTTCACTGGTGGCACCGAATACAGAGATGTTTACTGGGATGATAGGAAGGACGCTGTTTCCTTCTTCGGAGTTGACCCAGTCACAAAAATCGCAGTAGATAATACCGCTCAGGTTCACTTAGTGTTCTTTGTAAACCTGCGGAAGCTGAAACCGCAGCTATCAACCCGGGCGGATGAGGAAGTGAGACAGGATGTGCAGTGGCTCTTGAACAAACGCATTTTTGGAGCAGTTCCGGTTCGAGTGATAACTGGTATCGAGAATGTGCTCAGAGAATATCCGGGAAGCTACCGGGACGAACGATTGAAGTTCGTTGATATGCATCCGGTGCATTGCTTCCGTTTCGACCTACAGGTCAATTTTTCAACCCTGAACCAGTGTTAATCATTCACCAACTAAATTTTATTCAATGGCACTTATAAAAGCATGTTCATCTGGCAACGTGTTAAATACCGGCTTTGAATGTTCAGAGTTACTGGACGTTCCTGCAGGCGTCATCATGGTGCCTGGCACCGCCAAATGGACGCAAGCAAATATGCAGGACTTCCCTGCTTTTGTTAAGCAGAAATTGCATACAACAAAATCAGACAGATGGTATCCGGTGTTTTCTGACCTGGTCAACTTTGAAGTAAACAAAGAAAGTGACCAGGTAGAGAATTTCGCCAACGGCACATCGAAGCTCACCCGCTTGGGCGCCTATGGCTTCACACTTTCGTTCGCAGAGGGTGGCGAATGTCTGGCTAAGGCCCTGCTTTCCTTTAACAAGATGGGTTACCGGCCGATTCTTATTGATGTGGCCAGCCGCTTTAAAGTGAGAAAAAACATCGATGGCACATTCTCCGGACTGAAAGTAAGTGACCTGTATGGCGGCTCCCCCGACCTTACCACTTTCGATGCCAGCTTTAAAAACAAGCTGATTATGTCGATTACTGTGAAGGAGTACATTCAGAACGCAGCCATCTTCCAGGACGCTTCCGACCTTACTGATTTCATTGGTCTTTTGGATGTTGATTTGGTGTCAGCAGCAGCAGCTACCACGACCAAATTGACCGTCAAAGCATCCACGGATTGCGGTGGCACAGACCTGTACGACATGTTCAAAACCCAGCTTGCAGTGCCGACTGCGTGGAAAGTATCGAAAGCTGGCGCCGCCATCGTACCGACAGCAGTAGCAACCAACGACATGTTGAAGGCTTGGGAGATTACCGTTGCAGCACAGACCTCCGGAGATATACTATCAGTTTCCGGAGCGGATGCTTCGGTATGGCTGGGCTTGAATGTTGAAGGATATGAGGCCGCGCAAGCCATTTCTATCACCATCCCCTAATCGCTTATGAAAGTTGTAATCATAGCCGGCTGGGGTATCAACGCAGATGAATTTTCACAGGTAAAAAGCCTGAAAGTACTGAAAAAAGACAGGCGCCTTTTCGACACTTTACCCGTGGATCAGCGTGATGCAGCCTTTGCCGAACTCTGGAAAGCCCTGGGTAACCAGGCAGAGGTAGATACCCCTGCGGAGGAACCACAGCAATAACACAGGGCGGCATGACCGCCCTTTATTCTTTATGGCACTCGACAACCTGAGAAATATAACCAATGCACTGGAGCAGTTCGACTTTGAACAGGAGCTGATACACATTGTGGACGCAAATGAATCGACGGTAGTTGACCTGCAAGCCGAACAGCTGTCACATGGTGTTAATTCTGCCGGGCAGCAGATCAACCCGCCATACGCAGAATCTACCATCGAGTATAAACGGAAGCATGGCAGAGGACTGGGGTCCATTACCGACAGGGTAACATTCTATATGACCGGAGAACTCTATCAAAGCCTGCGTGCCCAAGTCGTAGGTGGCAAATATGAAATCACCTCACCGCTGGACAAATTCGGGTACATGATCAAACGCAGCGGGGAATGGACCATTGGTTTAAGTGATGAATACAGGGAACGGTTTATTGACGGTGTTACCAGGCCTGAGATTGCCAGGATAGTAAATGAAAAACTGGGCCTTCAAATAACGAGACGATGAAAGAAACCGAAAACCTCTTTATCCGCAGGGCTGCGGATTGCAACATAAAAGCGTTTATCGCCTGCTTATTTGATGAGGATTATCATGTCCTCACAATTGCCGGCACACCCGAAGAAGCCGATCTACAGAAGGCATTCCAGGACATCTACGTGGAATACTTGGACCTTTCTGGCACTGCCAAAAGCCAGGAACTCGGCCTGCTGAAGGCTATCCAGCGCCTGCATATCCGAATCAAAACAATTGAATCGTGTGTGTTTATGCAGCGGGTAGCAATAAAAATGATGGACGAACCGTTCACGCCGGGCTTTGCCCTGCTCAGTAAGTATGGTCACCGGCTGTACTGGAACAATGAAAGACCGGACAAAGAATCGATCCTGCAGAAATTGGTGGAGATAGAAGCCAAGGAACAACGGTATACTCATGAGCTAGACAGGAAGGTAAAAGAGCTGGAGGCACTCAAGCAAAATAATACCCGGGATACCCCGGCAGATCCTGACCGAAATAAAAAAAGCGAACGGAAGGCATTCATTTCCCTGATGAACAACCTGCAGAAGCACGGCTTTCCAATCGACAAGGACAAAACTACTGTTGAAGAATTCGCCCTGATGATCAGGGATTATTTCGACGAGGTGCAGCGGGCAATTACTGAAGCAAAAAATAAACGAAATGGCCGGTAAGGATTTAATCGAGCTCGGGTTTGACTATGCCGCTACGAACGCCGAAAAGGAGATCGTGGTTAAGGCATTGCAGGAGGTGCTGGACCTGGCTCAAAAACTAGATGGCTTCAAAATCAAGATAAACTTTGTTGAAGGTTTCGGCGATTTCAAATCTGCCGCCGATGCGGCAGGTACCACGATAGAAGAGCTGATCAAACAAATGACAAAGCTGGCCGAACTGCAGTTAAAACAAGCACAGGCTGCCCGCGCAGCAGCACAGGCAGAGACTGAAAACACAAAGGCGAAGCTGGAATCGATAAAAGCGCAGATCGAAGAGGAAAAACTGAAGGCCTCCCAGCTGAAGAATGCAGAGGCACTGAAGAAGGCTTATACCAATGAGAAAAAACTGGTTGATGAGCTTAGCAACGATTATGCCCAGCTGAGCAAGGCATACAATGATGCGGCCCTTAAAGCCAAAATACTCATACTTACAAAAGGAGAAGACAACGAAGTAACGAAAGAAGCCATACGTGTTGCAAAGCAGATGGGCGACTTGCTGAAAAAGGTGGATGCCGCGGTAGGTCAGTACCAACGAAACGTGGGTAATTACAAAAGCGCGTTCGATGGTTTGAAAATGTCATTCACACAGGTTGCCCGGGAATTGCCATCACTTACAATAAGCGTACAGCAGTTCTTCCTGGCGATATCGAACAACCTCCCTATTGTTTTTGATGAAATCGCCAAAACCAGGAAACAAATTGCAGATCTGCAGGCTGAAGGCAAGGAAGCCCCTTCCCTGCTGAGTAAAATCGGCCAGGCAATAATTTCCTGGCAAGTGGGCCTATCCATAGGCATCACACTGTTAACTGCGTATGGCGCCAAATTCATCGAATGGCTCACACTATTAGCCACCGGTAGGAAGTCCCTGGAGGATATTACCATCGACATGAACCATTTTACCTGGGAAACCAAAGAGAATGCGAAGGCGCTGGATCAGGTAATATCCAGAATGGAACAACTGTCTGAATTATCCAAACTGAAAATAGACTTGAATCTTGGCACCGGCCTCACACAAGATTTCCTGAAACAAGTTTCCGATGCAACTGCACTCACCGGTAAACGGTTGGAACTGGAGGGCCAGTTACAAACCGAGCAGGTGCGACTGGCTAACCTGGTGAATTATGCCTTAAGGCAGTTTTCTGATGATGACAAAAAGATATGGAATACCTACCAGGACAACATTGATGATGCATATTTCAAACTGTCAGACTCCGGAAAAAAGATAGTGGATGCCTATAAAAACCAGAAAGAACGCATTGATAAGATTAATGGCGACCTTAACCAGGTCCGCAGCCAGGAGGCAATACTGGCTGAGCAAACAGCAATTAAGCTAAAGCAAATCGATATAGAAGAGATCCAGGATGACCTGGATAGTAAGAAAATTCGGCTGTTGAATGATGAGAAGTTCCAGCAGTCGCTGGCCGATAGTGAATCATTGGGCCTCCAGATGCGGCTGAAAGCACAACGGGAAGCTACTGCAGACAGGATTGCCCTTTTTCAAGTAGAGCGCGACCGGCAGCTGGCAGCTGATAATCTTACCACCCAGCAGCGGGCCAATATTGAAAAGGAGGCTGCCCAGAATATCTATAATGAACGCCTGGCCGGCTATACGGCACTGGCGAAACTCCGCACTGATTTCTATACGAAGGAACTGCAGGAACGCCGTGCAATAGAGAACAAACTGGAGGATGAGGACCGGCAGCGAGGTGAGGTTGAAAAGCAAATCGCCAACAGTAGATATCAGCGAATCCAGGAAGAGGTGAATATTATCAAATCCGGTGCTGATGATATGGCAACCATATATTCGACGCAGTATGTTAATGAGCAAACGGCGCTGATTGAATCGTACAATAAACGCAAGATTAGCGCGGTACAGTTCCAGGAGGAAATGGCCCAGCTGCAGATAAAATACTCCCAGGAGAACCTGCAGCGCCTGATTACGACCTCAGAAAAAACGCTACAGCTACTGTCGCCGGGCACTAAGGCGTGGGTGGATTTGAAAAAGGCTATTGCCGATGCAAAAAACCAGCTTGCCCAGCTGGGCACGAAGCATCCTGAGCTGGACGCACTGGCAGAAAAGCTCAGCCGCATTGCCGCAATTACGCAAAACCTTACTGGCGCACTCAGCAGCATAAATGATATCGGCTACTCAAACCAGAAAGCAGAGCTGCAGGCACTGGAAGATCAGCAGCAGGCTAATTATGAGAAAGAGGTAGAGAACATCAACAATAGCAGCCTTTCAGAAGAAGATAAAGCAAACAAGCTGAAAATATTGGAATCCCAGCGTGCTGCACAAAAAGAGCAGAATGATCGCCGGCAGCGGGAAGCCGATAACAAGAAGGCAAAATTTGACAGAGATATAAATATCGCCAACATCATTGCTGGCACAGCAGCGGCTGTAGTTAAAGCGCTTCCGAACATCCCCCTGGCCCTATCTATTGGTATCCTGGGCGCCGCACAGCTTGCCAAGGCACTGGCAGTAAAGGTTCCACAATACGCTGAAGGTGTGGAAGACAAGGCTTTTGACGGCCCCGGTATCGTTGGTGAGGGCAAGTATGCTGAGTTGGTAGAAAGACCCGGCTACCGGCCATTTATTGCCACAGATGCAATGATGATCGACCTACCGAAACACTCCCGGGTAACGCCGCTTACCGGTGATGTCATCAACGACAGCATGCATGCCGCTATGGTAAGGAATACCGGCAGGCAGCTGCAGCTGATGGATGCGTATAACAGCACTTATGCTGATCAGGCTTGGAAAATAGCCGGCTGGCAGATGAATAGCATGGAAAAAATGTTCCGCAAATCGAATAAAAATGTGCTGCTGCGTGGTACGATCAATATCGGTCTGGACGGTCACCATTATAAAACCAAAACAATTTTCCAATAGATGAGTGTAGGTGAAAAAATATGGGCATATTTCCTGCTTGACAACCAAAACCGTAGCTATTACCTAGACAATGGTGTGGTGAAGAAATCGGCATTGCCGCGGCCGTTATCATCCACGCCGGATGGATGGGAAGACCTGGAGGAGGAATTTGGGGCAGCTGATACCTATTTCGGGCTTACAAGGTCATTGAGCCTGGACAACAAGTTTGTGGACGATGGCGCAGAGATCCTTCGGCAGCTGTATTTTAAAGGCCGTGGGTTCGAGGAAGAGGTGTACCTGCTGATCATGCGTAAAAACCGGGATACTGGCATATTTGAAGAGGAATATAAAGCAAAGGTAGATATGAGCACCGCAAGCAATGAGATTGATGGCGGCGTCTCTGTGCATACTGTTGAGGGGGGCCTGGTGAACGATCTAAACGCCAATGAAGGCGCCACCTATGAAATCCCCTGCGACGAGACTAACCCAGACGTCATTAAAATAAAATTCAACGGTGTCAACCTGTCGGATAAGCTGAATTATGAGACGTCTGAGCTGGATCTCACGGCCGCGACACAGGGCGTCGGGATTGCCTATGTTATCCCCATTACCTACATCAACAATGAAGGTGATAGTGTTGGGTTGACCCCGGGCAGCCCGAATTATGATGAGTTCCGCGTTGTAAACCCAGGCGACTACTTCAACTACGTGGATAATTCTCAGAATTATTTTATCACATCCAAATTCCAAGTGAACAATGCCAGGCTGCAGGGGGAAATAAAAGTCAGAGCAGTAGATGATGGCAGAGTATTCACTCTGTATTTAATTGATACAGCAACGCATAACCTGGATAAGCTCGGTGAGGATCTGGTTCCTGCAAATACCGACAAGACATTTATTCTGAATGCACAACGAAATTTAATTCCCAATAATAAATATTTCCTGATCCTTTATGATTTCGGGCCGCAGCAGCACAAAATTAAGTTTTACCAGACTGATGTTTCTGTTTCCCTGAGCACGCGCAACCCGGAATCAACCGCGTATGCCCTGCGACCGCTCACCCTACTGCAGAACCTGGTCAGCAAAATTTCCAATGGGAAATATACAGCTGACAGCTCCTTATTTCGCACGCACAATAACATACCCACAACCTGCGGGGATGCGCTGCGTAATATTGACCGGACCGCAGCCAACGCCCCCATAAAAAACTACCTGATCAAAACCACTTTCAAAGACTTTTTCCAGTCCTACAACGCCATATACGATATTGGCATAAAGATCATTGATAACGTTCTCTACATTGAGCGGAAAGCCGACCTGTATAAAGATGATGCGGAAATATTCGACATGGGCGAAGTTTCCGACCTGAAAATAGATGTAGCATCCGAATATCTGGGCACGAGTTTGAAAATGGGTTACCCGGATCAGCAGTACGATCAGCGGGCAGGAAAATACGAATACAACTCCCTGTCCGAATTCAAGCTGCCGGTAACGGTATCCAACAAAGTCCTAGACTGGTCGAGTAAGTACCGTGGCGACAGCTTCGGCATTGAATTCATCCGCACTACCCTGACACAAAAAGACATAACTGACAGTTCAGGCGACAATGATGTTTTCCTTGTCAATATTGAAGACCAGCCACAGGAAGATAGCACCTACCTGGTAAGGCGTAAAAATTATGATAGCATTACCGGTGTCCAGGATAATACCGTGTACAACATTGAGGAGATGACGCCGAAGCGCCAGCTGCTGGCTCATGGCCCCTATCTACGGTCATTGCTTTACCATCTGCCCACCGACAAAATTTCGCTCAGCACGGCGCCTAAAAACAAAGAGCTGGTAACGGTATCCGGTGGAGTGGCCACTGCCGAGAAAACAGATGTCCCTGTGAGCCAGCTGGGCGACCCGATATTTATTCCGCTGTGGCTGAATTTCACCGCCCCCGTACCCTACACATTTGCAAAAACCATGTCCCAAATCGGCACCGGGCATATCGCCATTCGGAAAAATGGTCGTATTCTATACGGCCTGCCCATTGGAAGCATGAAAGCGAAGCCGGCCACGCAGGAGCCACAGGAGTGGCGCTTGCTGATGAGCCCTAAAACATCCCTGAGCACCATTCTTTCACTTTCAAATACAGGCTTATTCCTGGAAGACATGAATAAATCAGTTTTTATCTCCGATTATAACCCGGTGCATTTTGTGCTCTATAACTACCAAAAGCATGCAAAATACCACCATAAGGATCTGTACGAGGACTGGTTCGAGAACCGGATGGAGCAATTTGTCGAGCAGCCATTCTATCATCAGAAGTGGGAGCAACATGACAGCATTGTTTTCCAGTTTATCACCGCCGGCCTGGGCAACCTGGAAATAGCTGTTTACAATGATGAAGCCATTGAGGTGGACCGAATCACAATGGACATCGTTTCCACTCCTGCCCTACCGCTACCTTATATACTGCAGCAGAAAGTTGTTGATCTGGGAACTTACGAAGGCCGGTACCTGTTTGTACTGTATAACAAAGAAACAGGTGTAGCCCTTGCAATAAGCGAATGGCAGGACATTCAGGAATATCACGAAGGAACAATGCTGTATGAGTACCGGCACTCTTACACGAAGAAGAATTTCATTTTTGGTGCCCTTACTCCTTCTATCCGAGTAGAATCACTTTTCATGCCCTGGCGCCCGGATAGTGATTTCGTTGCTTACGAAGATGAGCCGAAAAATGCGGAGTTGTTGAATGGAGTAAGTTTTGGCAAACGCACTCTGTTATTAGGGGATGCCAGCGGCCTACCTGATTGGCTGGTGCTGAAGTTGAATGATATTCTGCTCACCAGTAGCCTGCAGATTGACGGTGATTACTATACGCGCACCACAGATAGCAAGCTGGAGCCGACCATACGGGTAGGCTATCCCATGGACTTCTATTCCGTAGATGTGATGCCAGCCAAAAACAAATCCGGTCTGTCTGTCCGTGACGATTCAACCCCAAACTATGTGGATTCTGTTGTATACACACTGGATGCCGCAGCGTTCGGCCAGGCACCTGGAGTTATTAATGTTGAATTGCAAAATGAATAAGGATGAGTACCGTAGCACTATACCTAGATACACTGGGATATCCCACGATAACAAACGATATAAAGGTCGCCCTTTATAAGCCAGAGGATCCTTTGGCAGAGGTTGCCGCCCAACAGCAGCCGGCGCCGCACCCGGAAAGACAGTGGTCTTTTCTTGGTCTTGACCGCCGTAATTATCTGGTCAAAATACTGGAGATGGCCGGCACCACCGTGGTTCGGCAGCTGAACAGCTTTACCATCGTCCCGGATAATAACGAATTCCGATACAAAGCACCGCAGCAGGTGCAGTTCGGTGTTGATGATGGTTTTCCTGCAGGTGGCAATACTGTGACCGTACCAAGCTGGGTCGGCTGGGAGATCATCCCAGAACGGATCGGCAGTGGCACTCTGAAACGAGGAGTAGACTACAGCTACGATATTCAGACTGGTAGATTTACACTGGTAAAAGATGGTGACGAATTCAGTGGGGGTGAATGGTTTTTCTTTCAGTTTGAGCCAATCGTTGAAACCGGAGGCGGCAGTGTGAATCTATCGGGCGAACTGTTCCGCTCCAGGAAGACCATCACCGATAACTACAACGTGGCTCCGGCCGACTTCGGCACCAAGCTGGTGTTAAAGGGAACCGGCACTTACTTTGAGCTGCAGCTACCTGATATCGCCTCGGTGGTGGAAAACAGGCTGCTGTTTATTGAAAGCGGGGTAGGTAACCATAAATGTGTTGCCATCCGCAGCGGTGCCGGCACTGTCTTTGACTGGGGCACCGGTAACCGTAGCACAATGTATATCTGCCCTACTGAGAACATGAGCATTTACAAGGAAAGAATAGATGCCACCACTTCAGTGTGGCGGATCCATGATGCTGACGGCAATTTCCGTTTTGTGGGCAGCACTTTCTTCAGCGATGCAGCAAGTGTTCTCAATGCAGTTGAGGAAGATGGGGGCGGCGTAGCCGGACTGGATGCCAATGAATATGCCCGGATATATAATGACCATGTATTGAATCTGCCAGCTGTGCAGCTTGTTCCTTATGATCAGTGGGCGATCGGCTCCAATATTCGCAAATTCTCTTTCAAAGACCCTGTAACCAATCGCTTCAGGATTCCTGATCGCCGCGACATGGTAAAGCGGGCAAATGCCAGCGGCACTACTCCTGGGGATTACGAAGGAGATGCTGTCTATCTGCCGCAGGGATCAACCACCGCGACTATTACAGCAAAAATTATTGTAAAGGGCGGCACTGCTAATTCAATCCTGGTACTGGGCGTACCGACAAACCCACCTGTATTGAATCCAGATCCCGTGAAAGGCCAACAAGATGTTACAGTCCCCTTATCCATACAAACACAGTCAGGAGTGACAGAGACGCGTGTAAAAGGGGTTCGCACCCGCAGCTTTTTATTCGTATAAAGCTGACTTTAAACAGAAACAATTCTATATTTACAAAATCGAATACAATGCTAAAATATTTATCATTATTACTACTAATATTTTTAGCTTACAACGCAAAATGCCAGATATATTCAGATCCCAATCCGGGATTGTATGGCATAAAATACAACAGGATCCGACCCGGCATCGTATTACACCTGCCTGTAAAAACCGCAAATTCAGTTGACACCAATGACCCAACCGCGCAGATCTATGTTAAGAACGACAGTGTATGGTTGTATTCAAACGGAACGCACAAAAACCTAAGCGGCGCAACCGGTATCACGCCAGAGATGATTAACAACTGGAATGCGGCTTACGGTTGGGGTGATCACCACGGTCTTTATCAACCCTTAGAAAACCAGCGACTGAGCACTACAAATAATGTGCGATTTGCTTCTACCTCTGTTAGCAATCTATCAATTGATGGACTTGATCCGTTTGCATATTTCGGTGATGCTAGTTTCGCGGGAGCGCCGGTGAATGGCGCAAGGCTTTACAGTATAGGTGGTAAAATGTCATGGAACAGCCGCGGAGGTTCAGAATACGATCGATCATTTGTGTTTGATAATTCAGGTCTTAATTCTGCAAGGAACTACGTGCTGCCAAATTATGACGGCAAAATAGTGCTATCAACATTTAGTCAGGCAAATGCCTTGGCTGTGTTTGATGCGAATGCGACAACAATATCAGCAGCGAATATTTTTAACGACGGCGCAGGCAACTGGAATACCACCGGCCGCTTTGGCCAGTACGGAAGCGCTTTCTATTTTCATTTAGCACCTGTTGGTCAACCTGACGTTAAGGCTTCAATCATTGCGCCAAGCAACGCTGGCGCTAATTATGACTATCAACTACCAGGTGGTTCGGGCACCATAGCACTTAAATCTGATATCGATAACGCCGTTGGAAACTACATCCCCATCACAGATAAGGCGGTAGCGAACGGTGTGGCTACTTTGGATGCACAGAGTAAAATACCGATGACGCAAATACCTGATGCTCTGGTTGGGTCAGTGAAATATGTTGATGTTTATGACGCTTCAACTAATACGCCTGCGCTACCGGCCGCCGATGCATCAAATAAAGGCTGGTATTATATCGTCAATGTAGCAGGTTCACAACAGGGATTAAGCTTGAATAAAAATGACTGGGTGATTAGCAACGGAATGAAATGGGATAAGGTAGATAACAACAACCTCATTACCTCTGTATTTGGCCGTGTTGGGCCAATCACCGCACAGGTAAATGACTATTCTTCATTTTATCTACCTTATACGGGTGGCACGATGACTGGCCCAGTCAACTTTCTAAGTGATGGAGTTAATAAGCTCAAACTTGAAACATTTTCGGGCGGTACAGCTCACGTCTTCGTAGGTGACAACGGTACTATTGGAACAGATATTTCAGGCAGTGATGTTAAGTTGAACAGCGTAGCATTCAGGTACGGTAGTTATCGTGCGCGTGTTACTGCTAATACATTGACAGCGGATAGAGAGATACTATTGCCGGATAAGAACGGTACTATCGCGCTTGCAGACGGCAGCAATGCAACAGGAACATGGCCCGTTAATATTTCGGGAACATCTAACAATTCATCTCAATGGGGAACAGTGCCGCAAAACTTTGCTGTGCTGCCGTCTGGTACACCGAAATATTTAATAGGCATAGACGGTAGCGATGTTGCCCGTTACTGGAATAATACCGCGGTATTAAATTGGCTCGGGTTACCTCCTATAAATCCAGGAGGTGAGACATTGCAAAGCGTTACTAATAGAGGGAGTTTTACGACAAAGGGAATTACGTTTGCCACACCGAACCCGGCCTGGGATCAAGGTTTGGATATAACTGTGCAAGGGAAAAACAATCGTGCTACTATTCAATCGCATAATGCAGCCAATACGTCGCCGCAGGATTTGGATATTAACCCTTATGGCGGTTCTGTTGTTGTCGGGTCGCCGACAGCTGGCACGTATGGTTTAACGATATACGGGGGTAGTACGCCTGCTGCTTACCCGACATTAGGGCAATTCAGTGGCGGCTTTAGATTGGCGAATATAGACGGCCAATACGGATTAGATGCCGGTGTGAACACTGACGGTAATACTTGGATGCAAGCGGGGCGAAGTGATGGAACAGCGACACCATACAACCTAATATTTAATCCTAAGGGCGGTAACATGGGTATCGGTAAAATAAATCCGACTTCAAAGCTCGATGTTGCTGGTGGCATTAATGCCGATGGCATTATCTTTTCAAACGCCGCACTATTTTCAAATCGTAACGTACCAGAAGGCGGAGCATTGTATCTTCAAAATACATCAAAGACTGGCACTGCTGCATCACAATGGGTATTGTATAATATGACAGGAGCATACGGCGATGGTTTGAAATTTTGGAAATATGCGGCGGATGGCGGAAGTAATACAGGAGCAGCATTTACGATTTGGGACAATGGGCCGGTACAAGCTGGAAGCTTTGTAGTATCACCCACAGTAGACATAACATCAAGCAATACATTTAAAGTTAATGCAAGTCAACCGGCTGGTACAGCATTAGCATATATTAACAACACTAACAATGTTGCAAATACCTACGGTCTAATTGTAAATACTGCTGCAACTGATGCAGGCAGTCAAATATTCAGCGCACGTTCAAATAGCGTAGACCGGTTCACAATAGCTTCAAACGGTAATGTCGGTTTCGGTACAGTTAGTCCCGCACGGCAAATCGAAGAATGGAATAATGGAGCTGTTGAATTTTTGATGACCGATGCTTCACAGCCAACAGATTTGAAAAGGTGGCGTATGTTTAATGCTTCACAAAATCTAAAGTTCGGTTATACGAATGACGCAATGAACAATGCAACAGATGTATTGGTTCTTTCTCGGGGAAGTCTGGCAGCAACATTTAGCGGAAGAGTATCCGCATCAGATGCAGTGAACGCTACTGATTTAGTCGCCAAACAACAGTTGACTTTAGATTATATAACGGGCAATTCCGCCAACCCTAATGCAAATCAAACAAGTAATGCACTAATTGTTTCCGGGAGTGGGAGAAACAACGCGGGAAATAATGGCGCCTTGTTTTATTCTAATAGTTCAACTGTATTACAAAATTATGTGGGAGCAGCAGTAAAAGATTATTTAACACTCGGGGATGGCCTATCAACAATAGTGTCAGGTTCAACCTTAGCTGTTAATTTTTACCCTATGACACATGGTACAACCGCAGAATTTGGCGGTAGAGTAAAAGCTTCAGACCCAATAAATTCAAGTGATCTTACAACTAAAAATTATGTTGACAACGCAACAAATACCACATCCGGAACATGGACACCTGTTATACAAAATGTAACGGGATATACTGTTTTTAATGCCAGTTGGGCTAAAAGTGGGAAAGTTGTGACAATTACATTACTATTAGAAATAAGTTCCAGTGCAACAACATCTGCCGGGACAACAAATTTTTACATATCGGGAATGCCACTTTTTGGCAGTAGCCCTGTAGGAAGCATTACAACAACAGGCAAGTTATTTAACACATCTTCTTCAACAACTGCAATGTATTTCTATGAAACGGGATATAACGGTAGTCAGCCCTATTGGGTGGGTATGACAGGCACAAATACAACAACGCCCGCTAGTAACAACGATATTTTGGGTTTTGGGGGAGGCGGTGCTAAAAGAATACAGTTTCAAATGAGTTACCAAATTATGTAAATTATGAAAAAACTATTCGCAATCATCGCAGCAAGCATCTGTTTGTCAGCTGCTGCACAAGAAAAACAAACAGCAAAACAAGACAGTGTAAAGACTGTGACACTTACGCTCAATGTAACTACTGAGCAAGCAATGTATCTGTTTAAAGGGTTCTATTTTCTGCAGAATATTGTGCAGGACTGGGAAACTGAAAAGGGTGCAGATGCTAAACACGCAAGGTCTGTGTTGCAGCAGCTGCAACAGATTTTTGAAACGCAATTTCGGGCACAGATGCAGTCTGTGGATGACAAAAAGAAAAAGTAAAATCAGAAGCACATGTTCGCAACCCTGTTCGCTCCACTTTTACTGGCTGCCACCGCTGCACTACTCACATGGCTTGTTCAGAGGAATAAAACCAGAGCTGAGATCGAGAAGATTCGCGCTGAAACAATGCATATCCATCTGGAGAACTTGGAGAAAGCATCAGCGATCTGGCAGGAGATTGCAGACGGATTGAGGAACGAGGTTGAAAAATTGACACTTGAATGCCGGGAGCTTAAAACACAGGTTATCGAACTGAAGTCAGAAAACAACCACTTACGGCAGGAAGTTGTCAAGCTGGAAAAAACGATTGAAAACAAATCAAAAATAATAACCAATGAATAAATTTTTGCAGCACTTGCTGGGCACCATGGATGTGCCTTATTTCTTCGCCCTCGTATTCTTTGCAATGACAGGGGCGGTTATCAGTTTATTAATTCATGCCAGTAACCGGAACAAAGAAAGCATGAACACCCCCTACCGGTTTAACTTCTGGTTTCTTATCAGGGATAACTGGCAGAGGGTAATACTGAACCTTATCCTGATTGTTGTAACCATCAGGTTTTGCACTGAGATTACCGGTTACAAAATCACCGAGTTTGTTGCGCTATTGATTGGCGTGTTTTACGACAAGCTTGGTGAGTTCCTTCGTAACAAAAACATCCTGGACAAAAAGCAACAACCATGAACTATTCGGGAATAAACCGCTTCACCATTATTTGGCTTGCCTTGGTGATCATCATGGTGACCTGGTTGGCCAGCGGCTGCCGCTCAATGAAAACCGACATACAGAAAACCAGCCGGCAGGTGGATAGCGCCACTGTACACCGTGCTAATGCTGGCCAGATAAACCGGTCAGACAGTACGGCATTTACTCGAGAAGCTACCAGCCAGACGACAGAGCGCACATCTGCTGCCGGTCAGCAGCTACAGGTGACATTTCAAGACAGCGGTAGCACCAGTCCTGTTATATTGCAACCTCGGGGCGATGGTTCATTCATATTGCGGCCGGGTGGTCGCCGCATTGTTGGATTGAGTTATTCAGGTACACAAGCTCAGGCGCGGAAGGATAGAACTGGCACAACCTCGGTCGGGGCTACCCGCAAAAACACATTTGACAGTAGCTATCGGAATCTGTCAGATAGTAACCATCTGCAGGTTGAAGAAAAATCAAAAGTAAAGGACAAACAAACCAGTAGTACCCCCCGGTGGCTGTGGACGGTACTGGTTGTGATGGGCGCAGCAGTAACCCTTTTATACATCCTCTTTAAACGTAAATAATGGCACTCCCCATATCCCTTGCACAAGCACAAAAGGCCACCAGGTGGCTGAAAACGAATTTTAGCGCAGCGATCAGCAGCGCCATCCAAGGCACGCCCTGGAGCATTGACCTGGTGTGTGCCATCGCCTGCCAGGAGACAGCTTATAAGTGGCTGTTGTGGATAGATAAATATTCCCCGGACATTGTTTTACAGCGGTGTGTGTTTGACGCCAGCGGAGATATGCCGGGCACTAGCCGCAGTGCATTCCCAGTTAACCGGAAGGCCTTTGAAGCCAGGTACGGAGCGGAATTAGGCGGTATGCTGGTTGCGGAAGGTAACCTGCAGCGGGCCATGCCTCAAGCTGACGCACCAGGCGGCTACCGGCCGGCGCAGTACCTATACAAGGGATACGGTATATTCCAGAACGATCTGCAGAACATCGTAACAAATGACACGTTTTTTCGTGAAAAAAAATGGTACAATATGGCTGACTGCGTGGCCCAGTTGGTGAAGGAATTAAATGGGAAAGCTCAGCAGCAGGCTAATCTACGCTGCATTGTGAAGGCATACAACGGCACCGGCAACCGAGCTGATCAATATGCAACAAATGTCCTTCAGTATCAGGAGTGGGCTAAAATGGCTTAATATAAGACATCATAATCAAGCCGTACCAGTCATATGATGATACCAATAGGGACCTGTTTGTGTCAGTGATATACTACGATCATCCAACTCCTTACATGCTGGTTGGAAGGCTCTGGCTGATCATTTAACTAGGATGCAAAAAAGACATAGGAAATAATGCATCCTGATCACAGTATGAATTATAAAAAAAAATATTCACCATTTCTTTGCAAAGACAGCTAGAAGTGCCAAATATTTGATATAACTTTTAATTACCAAAAACCCTTCACTTATGAAAAAACCATTACTAGCTGTATCAGTTACAGTTTGCTTATTCCTCATCATTTGGAGCTGCCAAAAGGCGAAAAACACCTCTACATCAATTAACGAAAAGTACCCTGAAACTCAAATTAAGCTGGTTCCTGAAGATGTAGCCCGGAGTATTGCGGTATCCTTCCTGCCAAACAGTTATTTTGATGCTTCCAATCCGCTAAATCATTCACCGGTACACAGTAAACTTAGCGGAAACAATCAAATTAAAAGTTCCTACATTATACCGGATACTTATGGCACACCTGCAATTTATGTTTACAACTATGATAATGCACAAGGTTCTTTGTTAGTGTCAGCAGATTACCAAATGAACACTATTGTAGCATTTATAGAGCAAGGAGAGTTTAAAAAGGGGGCGATTCCGGGAGGGTTAATGATATGGCTTGAAAAGACGATTGAAAATTTTGAAGTAGTTCGCCGGGGTTGGTATGATAATACGGCGGCAGCCAAAGTGCAGTGGGATGCGCAGATAACAGGCACTGTAAATAATGCAACGCGAACCACAGGGAATACGCAAACTTTACGGGGACAAGCGATAATGGGTGATCCTGATCATCCTGTTAACTGTAATACATTGCCACCTCCTACGTCCCACACATCAGGACCATTATTGCCGATCACTTGGGGGCAGTCTTGTACATACAATGACTTATGCCCGGCCATGTCCTGCCCGCGACCTTGTACCGGTAATACAAGTGCGTTTACCGGGTGTGTAGCCACCAGTACTGCGCAAATAATACGCTATTGGAAGGCGGCAACAACCTACGATGCAAACTATGACTATAATTCAATGCCTGTTGCATTGGGAAATAGTGAAGTGCAACGGCTCATGAAAAACATTGGAACACTGGCACAACTCAATTACGGATGTGACGGAACTGATGGAGACAATCAGAAGATACCTGTAATTCTTACACAGTTTTTTGGTTTTAGCTCTGCAACATATTCAGGCTATGACGTAGGCTCTTACGCAACAATATCATCTAATGTAAATACAGGTTGGCCCGCTCTTGTTGGAGGCTGTGCAGAAAAGAACTCTTTCCTATTCTTTTATACTCCTAAAAATTGTCATGAATGGGTGATTGACGGTACCCAGTCATTTACTTCCTGGTATTGTACTGGTGGCAAACCCGCTAGCTCAAGCGGATTGATGTTGCACATGAATTGGGGCTGGCATGAGCAATACGGTGAAAACGATTATAACGGATGGTTTCAATTTGACAACTGGACTGTTGTAAGAAATGATGGAACTTTTGATTTTAAAAAATATGCCGCTGACATGATCTATAGTATTCATCCATAAAAATATATAACATGCGACGAATAGGAATCTATTTATCTATTAGCATTTTTGTTTTTGCAGTTTTGTTATTCGATGAAGGGTGTAAAAAAGGTAGCGCTTGCCACTATTTTTCAATGCCCAATTCACTGTTTATATTACTCACACAAGGTGGTAAGAGATTGCCCGATTCAATTCTTGATTATACAAAAATTAGCTATTATCAAGATGGGAATAAAAAATATTTAACTGACTTTACCCATGCGGGATTGGAGTGGAACGCGCTTGGTATCATGACCACTCGCGATATTGGTTCCGCAAGCGCCGGACTAGGTATAAAGACTTATTTTATCGAATATCCAGACGCTACCAAAGATACGCTGTATGCGGACTATGAATCGCCATCCCCTTCCACCAGCTGTGTATATGTGTTGCACACAATTAAGTATAATGGAATGCTTATCAAACAAGACACTACTTATAAAGGTGGTGAAGTCTACGTTTTCAATAAAACGCACTAAAATTGGTGTTTTCATAGGTTAGAAAAACTGCAGTATCTACTGTGGCTTTTCTTTTGTATATCCGTTTTTAGTTAACCATTCTTTCAGCTGCCGGAGCCTCAACATCGCCGGTTCATACAAAACCGGGATGGTCAAATTTGCCTTCACAAATTCAAAATGTTTCCGAATAGATTCTTCCGTGTTATGCATCGTTTCCCCCTGACGAAATGGTACCGGATCAGGTAATGGCCTGGGCATCGCTTCAAACCAGGCTTCCAGGTAGTTAATATCTTCTATACTCATAATCGCGCGAAAGTAATTCAATAAGTAACCCCGGTATGGATATACCGCGGTTTAATTTTCAACCCTAAACCCTTAAAAAACAGGGCTAAGATAAAGTGTTATTCTTATAAATTGCTAACTATTTTAGTTTTACCTTTGTCTCATGCCGTACTATTTAATCACGGTTATTACACGCGACAAAGGCGTTCTTACTGGTCTCCGGGAAAGTGATATCCGGGATATTGACAAAGCCTGGCAACACTTCGAGTACCAGGCCAAAAAGGCTATTTCAGAGCATCAATTCAAAAGCTTTGATTTGGTTATGCTTTCTGTTCAAAGCCAGGAGGTACAGGATTATCTGGCAAAGCAAATGCCGTCTCGAGCTTGATTAAGCAACTCCTAACATTCCGCCAGGAGCAAATTCATTATTTACTTCTCTCACAAGGTTTGCTCTTCTCAATGCGTTTTTCTTATCATATACAGTTCTCAGCATTTGCGGTGACGTATGCCCATTCATCTTAACAACAGCGGATTCAGCTTCTTCAATTTGTTTGTACAGTGCAGCAAGTGCATCCATAACCTCCTCAGTGTTCTGATGTTTAAGGCTGTAGAAATCAGCAATTACTTTGAAACGTTCTTTCACATGCCGGCGCCAACGCCTCGTTATCTGTTCTCTCCGTATTACATGATCACCGGGTTGCAGCCCTTCGCTAAATAGCACCTGTCCCTCGCCGGTCTCCTGCAGTATCTCCTCCCATAGATGAAGAACGATGTTCTTAATCGTACGCCACTCATACCGGTAGGCTCCCCCTTTTTTAATCAATACTTTAAAACGCTGTCTGAGTAGATCTACATCTTCCTTTCTAACTTTGAGTATCTCAATAATTCTAGTACCAGAATGGAAGAACATTTGAAGAAACCGCCAGAAATTGTAATGATATTGAAAAAGGAATCCATTAATAGTGATCCGCTGTTCAGGGGTCAATGTTTCCCGGATAGCAGTTGCATGCTTTTCCTTATCGATTCCCTCTATAATGTTGATCTCTATAACTTCCAACTTTACTAACGCTTTAAAAACCATTTGTAAGTGTGACCGGTATTGGTTGAAAGTGTTGGCCGTCCAATTCTCTTTAATTGTCTTGTCTGGGTTTGCTTCCTGCAATTTCTTCCGCAGCTGCAATTTTACCTCCCCTACCTTTTTAAAGATCGCGATTATATTTTTCCGTTTTATTTGCCCAACTGGCAGCCTATCCAGTCCGAGCAGCATTGCACCAATGCGCACATATTTTAGAACGCTGGCAATATCGATGTGGGTTGCAGACACACATTTTATTTCGGGGAGGGCAAAATACAGGGCCTCAATAAATGGAGTTTTCTGTGTTAAATCCTCTACTTCTGAAAAATAAAGTTCTGACCCAGGATCCGGTAAATTAACAGTCTCCTGTTCAGGAAATTGCTCTTGGTTATAATATGTCTTGGTTACCGGGTTATACCCTTTCTGTACGATTAATTCAATTTCATCCTTTAAAACAGTCCTAACTGCATCTTGCTTTTCAGCCAGTGTGAAATAATCGTTCATTCCCTTCAGAACGACCTGTTTATTCACGCCCAAGTTGTCATCATAGAATCGGTACTTCACGTACCAAATAATGTTGACTTTGGCCTTGACTGTTTCCCAATTTTCTGGATGGATACTGATGCTGCCCATACGGCAGTTTCCCGGTAATTGCCGCATCGAGTAAGCGGCATCTTTCTTTCTGCGCTTCATTTTGGTAACGATTTTGGTAACGTTTGACAAAATGCTGCGAAAGCAATGAAGAAGAAAAAAGGCTGAAACCGTTTCTACGACTGCATTTCAGCCTTGTGGGCCCACCTGGGCTTGAACCAGGGACCCCCTGATTATGAGTCAGGTGCTCTAACCAGCTGAGCTATAGGCCCGAATCCTGCTTGCGCAGGATTCTTCAATATTGTAGATAACCGGCTGGTTTTCCGGTTATTGAATAACATCCATTTATTTGCTGTTATCCTAAGGGATCGCAAAAATATGGAAATCAGAACAATTTTGGTATTTCCAGGAGATTTTTTCTTGGGAAGAGGTAGATCTTTTACCTGGTTATTTACACTAGCGGATTACTTCCAGAGGCGCACCAGCTTTAGGGCGATAAAGTAGTATTGGGTAAAATTCGATACCGTCACTCACTTTAACAGCAAAAGCCGTTCTATCTTTAAATCGCCCGCTGGTTACAACCAGGCCAACAACCCTGCCATTGCCGTAAAACGTCAGTTTATTATCATTCAGTTCTTTGATGCTCACAAAGTTTTTCATTGTGGTTTGCATTTCATCAAACCATTCTTTATCATTTGACGCTTCTTTAAAGAAATAGGCCTGAGACACTTCTTTCCGCCGGTTATATGTGAGCCTTGAAAAAGCCTCAAGATCGCGGGTTTCAAAAATATGGGCGAATGTGTCATAAACAGCTTTTACTTCACGGGTTAAAACATCCTTATCTTCTTTAGAAAGATCCACCCCGTTACTCCAACCATTCAATGTATAAGGCACTTTGGCTTCAAATACTGTCTCGTGCTCAAAAACCGGAATTGCATGCGATATATGGGGCATTTCAAATTTCAGCACCTGCTTAAATGCATCCGGCTTTTCTTTTCCATATTCCCCGTACATGACACGTACAGAAAAAGCAGCATCCTGATCAAGGGTTACGGCAGGCTCTCCTGCTTTTAGCGCCTTGGGATATACTTTAATTCTAATAGCCTGTTTACCACTTTTCAAAATGTATTGTGGAATATCTACATTCTGCTCCCCCGCAGTATTACCTGCACCGAACGAAAAATCGGCTAACATATCATTGACATACACTTCATAAGTGCAGGCGATGGCATTTACCCGTATCTGGTAGGTTGGATTATAGTCGAATGTTTTTATTTCAGCATGAACATTCAGCATTTTCTTTATGTATTCACCATCCATAGTATTATTGTTCTGGTTTACAACTTTATTTTTATTGTTCTGTGTACAAGCTTGATGCCCGAATGCAACAGAGAAAAAGAGAAGTAAAAAGGAAATACGTTTCATCCGTCAAATTTTTTTAAGTAAATTCGGTTTGTCTCAAACTTATGCTCACCAATGGTGATTTGTCCTTCTATTTTCCCGCCTATGCCAGTCAACTCTTCATCTTTTGTCTCTTTGGTATCTTCATCATACTTAATTTTGTACACATTGGCAGAAGCAGTTCCTTCAAAGGAAAGTTGAATACCTTCAAATATTAGCTTTTTTTGTATAAAAATACCTTTGTCATCCACTCCATATAGATCCTCTGTTCCCATTCCAACCTGTGCTTTAGCACCAAAGCCTAATTGAGCAACTGCTTTGTATCTACCTTTTATTACAACGCCTTTAATTAAAATACTTATTTCAACGCCTGCCTGTATACTGGTTGCGCTTTTTGCTGTAATTTCCTTGAACCCGGCAAGCAAGTTATGCTGGAAATCAATAGCACCGCTAATTTTACCTTTTACCCAAAGGTCAATTTTTATGCCATCCGGGTTATCGCCAAGCGCGGCCAATAAACCTTTTACCGCAGCCAGTACTGCATAAGCAACCGGATGCCGGCGACACAACAGGTCTAATATATGCCAGGTTATCTGTATCCCTATTAAAGGAGCAGCTTCAATCTGCAGATCTATTCCCAGTCCTTTGCGGCCCTCTAATTCAGGCTTATTATTTGCAACAACCGTTTCATATTGCCAGCTGCCACCCACCGTGAATTTAGGATAAAGAATTTCTACTTCCTGAGCTGGCCTTTTCAACGCTTCTACCAGGTGGCTATACCGTTTGTTCCATTCGTTTTCTTTTATATAATCGGCTATCTTTTCATCGCCTTCCGCTTTATTCTCAGCTTGATCATGCTTGCCTTCAATAATTTCTACAGCCCGATGCATGAGTTCAAAAATATCTTTCGTAGAACGGAACAGGCTTTTGACATATTCACTGGTAAGATCCTGCTTTTCGGCGCCGCCATTCCATTCCGTTTTAAGCGAGATATCCACTTTCTTCATGATCTCCAGCAAGGTGCTCAGCTTTCCCTTGGTCGGCTTATCTTCTTTCGGTTTTTCTTCCGGTTTATTTCTGCCATTCCTGTACACATCCAGTATCCCTTCATTGATTGCATCCCGGTCGCTTTGACTCATTGCGGGCGGCAGTTTTTTATCCAGCTTCTTATCAATTCTTTCCTGTACTTTTTCCCCTATCTTTTCAAAAGATTTTACTGTTTTATCTGAACACCAACCCGGGAAAAGACTGGTCAGCTGATCCTTTTCTACATTGAACCCAAAAACAAGCGACCATTTGATATCAGGGTATACAATAAACTTGATGTCATGATTCCATCTGCAGGTAGCCGTTTTAATAGTAAAGCTGTTTGTTTTCACCGAAGGCAGCCAGAAATAGCCCCATAACCTGCCCCAATCAACCGAACCATCATCTTTAAATGCCTTATATACATATGCCACGTCAAATACTGCTTCATTATCAGAATGCTTTACAATATTAGAGAAAAGTTCACCTTCCGATTTACTGGTTGATTCTGCCGAACTTTTACCTGGCCCGGTGGTCGTTTTTTTGACTTCGGTTTTTACAAGCCCACCTTCTTTTTCATTTTTTCTTTTGGATTTCTCATCTTCCTCAACATATCCCATTTTCTTCAACTCGTCGATGTCAATTACATGATTTTTGTGTTTTGGATTATTGGTGCAGTCATCGTCTTTTGTTACTACGACTTCGAGGTTCACCGAAATTGTTTGTTTGGCTTTACCTTCCCCTGCGATCACTTCATGCACCAGGACCGGCCCAAGTATTTTTTCGGGTTTGCTTTCATCAAATACCACATATTCATCTTTACCATCTTTAATCCTTATCAGGTTATATTTACAAAGGGCGAAACGCTTTGGATTGGTAGGCACATCACCAACAAGTACGGGGGTATTACCACTGTAGGGTAAATTGGGTTGGGAGCTGAGCTGCCTTGCAATTTTCAGGTACGCCTTTTTCAGTGTTGTTGTATTGTCGTCCTTTACACTGGGAATGGTAACTTTTGGATATATCTTTACATCCCTATCCTCGGGTTTTTCAAACCATCTTCCATCTAAAAAAACAAATAAGCTTAGCTTTTGTACATAGGTTGCAGTTTGATACTGTGCTTTCTTCCCTTTTTTCTTTTGCCCTATGGGAACCACCATATTGGAACTGGATACCTGAAGGTTTGCAGGGCGTCCCGTTTCATCCTGAAGAATTTTGCTGATGCTCACCTGTCTTCTGAAGACCGATCCTATAACCTGCGGCTTTTTTACTACAATGTCCGGAGACGCTGGTTCAGAGGTCTCTGGTTCTGCCTGCGGTTGATTATTTTTTCCATTAGGACCTGGTGTGCGGGATGCAGTAATAACAATTTCCTGCAATTGCGTTGCATTTTGCCTTGAGGCTTCATCCTGCTTTGCTTTAGCCTCGGCTTCGGCTTGCGGGCTGGTGTATTCCGGTTCGTAAAGCGGTAGCTTATCACCATCGGCCAGCAGTTCAATAATTATTTCCTGGCCATACAAGCCCTCGGTGTATATGTCGAGAATAACTGAATTCTGTAATTGTTGCTCCGTTTTGGTGATGATTTTGCCATCACCTGTTGGTTTATACTCTCTCCATTCAGCTGACAATATCTTTGGTGTTCCTTTCGCAGATATAAAGTACCCGTTTGGTATCTGGTTTTTAGGCTTCTCATTGGGCAAAAATGGCTCTAACCAGGCAATACCTCCTCCTTCAGCCACTTTAGGGAACAATGGTGAAACGGCAGACTGTTGTCCAATACCGACATTAGCATCAGTTTCGTCAAAATCAGGCAGCCCATGCAATAATTGCCAGATCCATTTATAGGTCGGTTCCTGAACAGGCGCGGTCTGCGGTTTTATATCCTTGGGCGCTTTTGCTTCGGCTACTTCAAAAGCCTCTTTTTCGGGATGCTTGGGATCCAGGTCAACAACAGCCACTGAAATCTTGCCGGCTTCTTTCAATGCAATAACATGAGATGTTTCATCCACTTTTCCATTGTCTACATTTTCCTGGTATATTCCAGTACCCTTTTTATTGGGAACTACCTGTGCTTTCACTTGCTTTTTTGTTGGCATACCTCAAGTTTTAACTTTTACGCAGGGAAATTTAAGTTCAGTGTTACATCCTGCTGCTTTATATCTATCAGTGGATTAAGCTGCTGCTGTGTTGCTTCATTTGCCCCATCTGCATGTTGCTGTGTAACTGCAGCGGTTTGACCATGGAATGTTATATCTATGCAAGGGTTTCCTGCCACAGCGCATATCGCTTTACTACTCTCCAGCAATATTTTACCACCATTTTGCAGTGTTACATTTTCATACACATCTTTCCACTCTGTAATAGAGGGCTTGCAGGCATTGTTGTTCATTTTTTTGCAACTGCCAAAAGTATTGGCCTCAAAGGGCTGCCCAATATCTTTTGTATTGGCAATCGCTTTTTGCGCGCCTTCACTGTCATTGATATAATAGTCCTGCTGCTTTACTTTCAGCTTGTCAGGGGTGGTACCAAATTTGCACTGACACACAGCGCCGTTGCATACCAGGTGTTTTTCGCTCATAGTATACTATTTAAATAAGGACCAGAAACGTTTAGGTGGTTTAGGTGTATCTTCTACAATTATGCTTTCTTCTTTTTGCCCGAAAGGCTTGTCTTTTTCCGGTATATGATAAATTTCAAAGGCCACTACTTTTTCTTTATCTCCCGGCAAATCCAAAGTACATCTGCCAATCACCGATCTTATCGAAAAGTCTTCGTGATACAATTTATATTCAACATAGAGATTACCTGATGCAGGTGTGCTTTGGCCGTGCAAGGCATGATATAAGGGGGCCGGGTTCTTTTTTAGAATATCTTCAATACTTCTTTTTTCGCCAACATCTCCTTTGCAGCAAACAATCAGGCATTTGCTTTCGGTATGCTGGGCTGTTATTTCCCTGGTAACCGCATATTTTACCGGCGGTCCATAGGGAATAACCGGTAACAGGAAGCCTGTTAATTCGCGAAAATCGTAGTGATCCAGGCTATAAATACCTGAAAAGAACAACGCGATAAAAAAGTCATTCTTAACGGCATTGAATACCTGGGTATCCCTGTCCAGGGCCATATCCATTGCATCTATTGCCTGCTGTACTATATCCCCTGTATAATATTGTTCAATTTGTGCTCTGGCAGTACTCCATCGTTGCTGGATATCTTTTATATTGGCGAGCTTTATTACAGTTCCCGCATAATCTGTGATCACCTGCAGTGGGTAGACCACCTTACCAAGATCATCGGACAGCCTGTCTGCCACTTTATCCGGTGCCTGCTCATTTATGTATACCTGCTTTCTGTTTAATTCGAATAAAAACCTGCCGCCGGGCATTTCCTGCAGGCATGATAGCTCCAGCTCAAAATGAATCGTTGTATTATTGTCATACCTGAACACAGCACCGTATGTTTTACACATACCGGAAGGTTGTATGCGGATTATTTTATTACCATTAGCTGACTGGTAGGTGTTCATAAGGAAAAATAATACTTAATCAAGCCATTGTATACTTTCAAATCGGATCAATCGTTCATTTACTGGTTCAATCATGCCATCACCCATCACCCTCTTTAACTCATACAACATTATTTGCCTGGCACGAACCCTTTTCTTATCAGGAGAACAATACCGCCGTCCTGGCGTTCTCCGTTCACCATCAACTCATACAGATCACAACCAAATTCATGGCTGCCCATGGAGTTATGTGGCTGCACTTTGTATTGAAAACCGTATACTTTGTATTGTGTTCCATTTTTGAGCTGGATAGTCAGCGTGTCCTTTGTATTAAACTGCTGCTGAAACATTATATTTCTTGCAAGCCGTGCCGAATCATTTATCCGTTCATCCACTTTCTGCTTATAGCAATTTTGCTTTCCGCCATGCTCTATACAAATATTAATGGAATCAATTTCTGCATACGGGTACCCCTGCAATTCTATACTCAGCCTGCCTACCGTTTGTGCTGCTGCACAATCCTGTTCAGTTTGTTGTTGCTTTGCCTTGTCTGTCTGCGGGTTGTTGCAACACAATAGCGCTATGGCAGAGATTGCCACAATAAGTGCTTTCCTGTTCATTTCACTTTAATAAATCCATAATAGTTATGAATAAAATGTGTGCTGGTGATGGGCTTCCGCAGGTATTGCCCTTTTGTTCCCCAGGTAAACACTGAAAAATTGATCTCGTCTTTTTTTGCCGTAAAAAAGCCCGGCTCATAATCCCATGTGATATCACTTTCCAGCACCACCCAGTGGTAATCGAGGCTCCAGCTGAACCGGTCGTCAATGAGGTCAGAATCTATCATCATCATTATTTCATAACCTTGTTTTCTGGCTTCATTTAATGCATCAATTTTCTTACGGATGCCTGCATCAGTATGTACCGGCGCAATTATGGGGTTATATATTCCTGTACTGGAGACCTCTTTGTACCCTAATAATTTTTCAGCTAGTTCCGTCATCAGCCAGGGCCAGTTGATGGCAGAGAAATCCTGCCCGTTTTTACCAGAATATCCCCAGAAACTATCTCCACTCCGTACTGATGCCATTGTAATCCAGTCTACATATGGCATTAAATCCGGCGGGTTAATCGGCTGTCCTGTGCTGTATTTTCTATACGCCGGGTAATTTTCATCAGTCTCGGGGTTTACATCAAACATTTTTTCATTTGGTGTAATGGTATAATTATTCAGCGTGGCTTCGCCTTTTTGATGAAGATCCTCTGCCAGCTTTTTGTACCCCGCAAAATTATTTTTGGCAAGCAGATAAAATATGCAGGCCATGCCACAAAGCGAAGTAACGTTTTGGTTAACCAGGCTTGGGGTACTTTGTCTTTTATTTATTTCTTCATTCAGCTGGCATTTTTTAAACCAACGGAACCGGTAATGTACCCTGCCATTGTATGCGCCACCGTTCTCCGGCTTACTGATGAATGCTTTAATAATAAGTTTTCTGCCGCAGGCTTCTTTTGCATGAATGGTGAGAGCGATACGCTTACCTGAAGCACCCGGAAAAACTTCGCTCACTTTCTGCCCGTCAACAGTTTCATATTCATATGCCCATTTAATAACATCCGGGTTCGGTGGCAACTGGCCGTTTTTAAATTTAACCACTTCAAATTCGTAGCGGCCACCATATATCATGCTTTCTATTTCTGCGCCTCCATCATCCAGGCCTTTTTCCAGTGGTGTTAGTATTTTTATTTCCTCCACTTCCGGGAGTGTGGCATCTTTTTTTTCAGGAGGCGGGCCAATATTCAGCCGAACGCCATCTGTACCTTTTTGTAAAACTGTAGCCTTTTCCGCCCCCAGGTGCAGCAGTCCTTTATCTGCCACCCAGGTGGCAGCTTTGGATACTTCTACAATTTTCTTTGCTTTAAATACAATGTTCCCCATATGAGCACGTTGATTGGAGATTAAAACAATTTACCTTTCTCACCACTGGTATTCACAATCTGCTTGCTGCTGAACAACTGAAAGTTTTCATCAGTGCTGGTTGCATGAATTTCACCGGCGCGCTTGGTAATAGAGCTGGCATTATGGGTGAGTGACTGCTCTGCAGTGCCCATGATATTTTCCGCAGTAAGCGAAAGATCCCTGGCAGCATTGTGAGAGATATTGCTGCCGGCAGATACACTTACATTTTTACCGGCAGTGGAGCTGATATTTTTACCCGCATTGGTGGTAACCGTTTCCGCCGCATTGATCACCACATTCTTCGCATTAAAGGTCATGGTTTCGGGAGCGGTGATGGTAATATTTTTTCCCTGCGAATCGAGGTGGATAATATTGCCTGCAGGATCTTTGATGATAATGTGCATACCATTCTGCCCATTGTCGTTCAGTTCTATGGTATGACCACTGCGGGTAGAGATGCTTTTGGTAACATTTTCTGCGCCGCCACCAGCGCCGTTATTGCCATGAAACACGCTGCCCATTACAATGGGGCGCGCAATATTGCCTTCTTCAAAAGCAATCAGTACCTGGTCGCCTCTTTCGGGGATAAATACAAAACCCCTGTTCTTGTTCACGCGGTCACTGCTGCCTGCATCGGGTGTTACCACACGCAGCCATTCGGTGATATCATTACAGCCACATTGCCATTTAAACTGCACTTTCACCCGGCCCTGGCCCTGTGGATCGGCATTGTCGGTCACGGTGGCTATTTGTATATCCGGCTGTGGTTTCACAAATTCCGGAACATGTATACGTTCTGTATCGGCTACCACACCTTCAAATGTATTGTGGTAATGACCTACACCATCTATTTCATGGTAAACTGAGGTGACCAGGAATTTACCCAGCGGCTCTGTAATAAAATCGCCCAGGCCCTGCCTTACAGCCATACTGATGTTGACAATACCACCCAGTTTCACTGCGGGGTTATCACCTGCAGCATTTACTTTCAGCAGGTCGCTCACCAAAGCCTTGGCTTCATTGCTTACATGAGCATCCATATCTGCTTTGCTGTCTACCCGGATAGCCGTAGGCTGATTGTATTGTTTGCTGAACACCTGGTTGGATGTTTGTACGGCATGCGCCAGGTCGGGGCGCGAACCGCCATCTGCCATACTGCCGGATTGCAGCAGCTGATCATCACTGGCTTTATAGGCAAAACGATTGTACTGCAAGGGCGCTATGTTCATACCGTATTGCAGGCTGTGCAGGTCTTTGCCGTATACCACAGGTATTTCTTCCTGGTTATCGGGTTTGCCAAAATGCAGGTTAACCCCATCGTAGTAAAACCATTCGTGGTACTCTGCAGAGAGGCGGTTGATAAAGGCAAAATCTGTTTCGCGGTACTGGATCAGGTAGTCAATAGGCTGTGTGCGTACCGGTTTAACCTGTAGGTTCAGGTCGTTGGAAGCAGTGTCTTCAGTCGCTTTTTTCACGATGGTGGAGAGGTCTTTACCCAGGTACGAACCCAGGTCGGCCCCCCTGTCGAGCAGGATGGTGGGCGAATAACCACTTACAATCAGCACACCATGGTAGCCATGGCTCTGGCTGAGTTCTACTTTGGTCACTTTGCCAATAAAGGTTTGCTCTTTTTCGCCCAGCAGGCCAAATTCCACGCAGATGTTTTTGCCCATAAAACCACGCGACTTGTCCAGGGTGATCATCCCCGGCATCCCTATCTGGTCATGGTTAAAACGAAGTTCAAAATAATGGTGTCCGTTGAATTGCTGTTTCAGGGTGAAACTACCGAAGTGCACAATAGGCGTATCTTCGATACTGATGTTGACATGTAGCCGTTGCTGCATAGGTTTAGCGTTTACGGGTCCAGATTGTTTGTAACAATTAAATAAACTTAAGGAGGATGGGGTTGAAATCAATATGCTGCTGCAAAATAAATAAGTTTTTGCTTAAATATATCGGTGATTTCACGGTGTTCCCTCTTCCCGGGAACCGGATAGTACTGCAAAAAGGATAAAGCAATCGATCATACCTGGCAATAATCACATACAATTAATTGATATGTATTAACTTATGTTAAAAGATGGACTTGTTTTATTTTTTTCTTAAAAAACCAATTCTTCCATTCGTTAACCAGGTATCGCTACCGCCAGCAGGTACCAGGTGGTATGCGGCAGCCATTGTTCGGCCCATCGCCAGTCATCATCCTTCCCTGTTTGGAGATAAGAAAGATTGAAATCGATATCATCTTTATTCTTCAACCCTGCAGTGATCCCGTTCACAATACCGCCGGGCGCATTGGTATATTCAAAAGTGCCAAAGAAACCATAGACCGGATTGTTATGTCCTGAACCTTGCAGCATACAAGCATCATAGGGGTTCAGGCCGAGTATCCAGTTCAGCTGATCCCAGGCAAAGGTTTGCAACTGATGACTGAACACTGTATCTGTTTTAAAATAAGGCAATGCCATGCGCGCAGCAGCTGCCATAGAAGCCAGCCGTGCATTTTCGCCCTGCCACCAGGGTGCGGTTTCTGCAGTATGCGGGAAGAAAAAAGCGCTGTACCTGCTCCCGGTTGTATCCTGCACCAGCTGCCGGCTATAACCAAAAGGGTTGCCGACTTCTTTTGTGATCTGCAATTCATGCTGCAACGAACGCTTTACCGTGGCAAGAATTTTTTCCTGCATAGCATCACCGGCAACCTCAGCATAGGCCAGCAAACTAACCACCGGAAGCCCCGCATCGGCAGGATGAAAGAACGGACGGTCTCCATTGCCTGCCTGCCAGTAATCCCGGTAATTTTTCCAGGAAGCCAGCCTGGCCATCAGTTGTGCAGCCCTTTTTTCTGCATAGCTGCGGTACATTTCTTTGCCTGTGGCTTTATATAATTCTGTTGCCGCCAGCAGTGCACAATAATCATCCAGTATATTTTCCTTGCCGTCAGTACACATTGCAGGATTGTTCTTTTCAAGAAAAGCAAAAGCCTTTTCAGCAGCTTTCAGGTAGTCAGCAGCAGTGTATTCGCCCGATACAGGGAAGCCGGAAGCCTTTGCCAGTGCTGCGATAGCCACCCCTCCACCCGACCGGAAACTTACCTGGTAAGCGGCTGCTTCATGCTGGCGGAATGAATCGGCCTGCAATGTTTGATCACTGGATTTTTTGATGATAAATCCATTCCCCTCCGTACTGATACGCCTGTCGGCCGGCAGCTTGCCGGGGCCCGGCGCATTCACCGAGCGGTAAAACGACCCTCCGGGCACCTGCACTCTTACCAGGTAATCGGCGCCATACAATGCTTCATCCAGTATCCGGCGCAGGTATTGCCTGAAGGAAGGATTGTTTCTTTTTGCCAGCAGTTCATACACTTTGAACAATCCCCAGTCTGTTAAACTGATCTGCTGTGGATTGAAATAGTTGGAGAAAGAAAGATGCGACAGATGCTTGCCGTAATCGCCGGTGGCATCATACCATCCGCCATGTACATCTGCAGTACCCGGCTTGCCGGAAAATGGCAGCGCCCGATCTGCTTTATCGAGCAAGCCGGAACTGCGCTGCCCTTTAAAATAGTACACCACATCCGAAACAGTATGTTGCTCCAGCAGGTTGTCTTCAACAACAAACGGATAAGATTGTACAGTGTTGCCATCAGCAGTATTGACCACTAAACGGTAGGCACCTTTTGTGCGCAGGGCGGAGAAATCAAGCGTCCAGAACTGCCAGTTCTTCCATTGTGATACTGCGCCGCTGTACACCGGCTTACCCGAGTAAACAGTTTGGCCATCGGCAGTATTGACAACCTGGAAAGCCGGGAGTTTTATTAACCGGTCGGCTTCCACTACCGCATTTTTGGGCGCTGTGGTTTCATACCCTATGTGATTGGTGAGCACGGTGATTTTTTGCGCAGGCAGCAGCAAGGGCAGGCAACCTGCCAGCAAGGCAACAGTTTTTTTAGCGATGGTATACATGAGTTATGCTTTTCTGTTTATCAGGCGTTTCGTACAAATACAGGCAGGTTATATTTTCAGCCGGATATGTTTTTTCTCCATCCAGCCGGTGAGCAATACCAGCAAACAGGCCACCAGGGCAGAGCGGATCATACCACCAGTTCCTTCATTCAAAAAAAGCGGGTATGTAAAATGCACCAGTTTATAAAATGAATAGAGAAAATAAGGCAACAGGTAGCAGGTAAGCGCACTGGTGCCTGCCGGCAGTATAAGGGAAAACCAGTGCTGCTTCTTCCGCCAATCTACCAGCCATACCAGTATACCGAATGCCAGTATGCTGATGCCTGTGCAAATGCCTACCCAGGCAGGTGTATCTTCAAGTTTGGCGATGCCGCCATAGGGCCGCACCCAAAAACCCCAGCCGATCAGTGCTGTACCAGCTACCGGCAATATTACCCCCAACCAACCTATTTTGTTTTTATCCGCCAGGCGGGTGTACAGGCAGGAAATAACCACACCCATCATCGTAAAAGCAGGCATGGCGCCGCTACCAGCTATCCATATGTATTTTTTTATGGGATGCAGCCATTCCAGCCACCCGGCTTGCTCTCCCAGGCTGAACAACAGGAAGAAAACAGCTGCGGCCAGCTGTACTGCGAACGATCCCCGTGACAGTAAATAAATACCTGCGCAGATCAAATAAGCCCAGCCGATCAGCCCGAGTATACCCCACCAATATGGTTTCATCCAAACAGGATGTTCTGCATCGCCGCCTTTGAATACTGCAGCCATGATCAGCAGCAGCACGATGCCCGATACTTGTAACAGGTACCGTTTGCTTTTGGATAAAAAAGAAGGATAGTCCAGCCATACCAGGAAAAACGCAGCGGTGACCAGTATTTCCCATATGGGCTTGGGCAGCCATGCTGCACTGCTGGTATACTGTTCCAGGTTCACATGAAAAAAGCCCATTACCAGCAGGGCCAGTGTACGCAACAATACATGCTTGGCAATCTCTTTAAAAGACCGTCCTTTTTTCTGTAGCTGCCCGATAGCCAGTGGAATAGAAAGCCCCACAATAAACAGGAAAGCAGGAAAAACCGTGTCTGCAAAACCCAGGCGGTCTTCTCCTTCTGCAGCATGCTTTATCCACAAGGGTACTTTCTCAACAGGATCGAGGTCGTTCACAAATACCATCAGCAGCATGGTGATGGCACGGAACACATCAATGGAAGCAAGTCGTTTAATTACTGGCGGCATAAGAGCGATCAGCGGTTTTCAAAGATATAGAGTGTATTTTATCGGCTGCCTGTAACCATCTGGCATAACAAAATTTGTGCATGCCGAATGCATTGATTGTTTTTACGCTACCTGCTATGGCGATTTCAATTCGGAAAGCGGCCGGAGTTTTCGTAACTTTTATACAAATTCAAACAAATAACTATGAAAAAGCTATTGTTTCTCTTCGCATTGCTTGCGATGGGTTTTGTGCTGCATGCACAAGACACGTCCATGAACAAAATGGACAACAAGGCCGGGAAGATGCATCACAAAATGAAAGATTGCGTGATGATGAAGGATGGTAAAATGGTGGTAATGAAAGGAGGCCAGACCATGGCGATGGACCAGGACATGACCATGTCTGATGGAACCGTGGTAACAAAAGACGGCACCGTTAAAAAATCAGGCGGTGAAACCTTGACCCTGAAAGACGGACAATGTGTTTTCATGAACGGCAAGATTGTCGACATGAAAATGAAGGGCATGAAAAAAGAGTAAACGAGACAAATACGGAACTTATTGAACAGGGCCCGGCAATGCCGGGCCTTATTTTTTAATCAGGCCACACCACCTGCAGTTATTCTGTTCTCAGGCTTTTCACAGGGTTGGCCAGCGCTGCTTTTATTGCCTGAACACTGATGGTAAGTACGGCAATCAGCAATGCCGCCAGTCCGGCTATGGCAAATACCCACCAGCTGATGGTTATGCGGTAAGCATACCCCTGCAACCAGCTGTGCATTGCCCACCATGCCAGCGGAAAAGCGATAATGGCCGAAACAGTCACCAGCTGCAGAAAATCGCGCGATAACAATGCTGCAATGCCCTGCACCGATGCGCCCAGCACTTTACGTATGCCTATTTCTTTTGTTCTGCGCTCTGCAGTGTATGCAGCCAGTCCAAATAAACCCAGGCAGGAAATAGCGATGGCCAGCGCGGCAAATATGCGCGACAGTTTCGTTTCCCTATCAGCATTTCACTTTTAAACAGGGCATTGAACTGATCGTCTACAAAATTGTATTCAAACGGGTAAGCAGGATTGTCTTTCCGCATTACCGCTCCTATTTTAGCCAGCGCAGCTTCGGTGGTAACATTGTTTTTTATGCGCACATACATCAGGGAGGCTTCTTTGGGATTACAGAAAAAAACCACGGGGTCGCTCTGCCCGTACATGTCCCCGTACACAAAATCTTTTACCACACCTATCACTTTGTAAGCCTGGTCATCTTCGCGCAGTATTTTTCCTACAGCAGATCCCTTGCCCATCATCCTGGCCAGCGATTCGGTAATCAGTACATTGCTGCTGTCGGCGGCGATGCTGCCAGCATTAAATCCCCTGCCTTCGGCTATCTGCAAACCTGCGGTGGCAATAAATTCAGGACTGATCTGCCGGAATGATAACAGGATATCCTTACCAGGATCTTTTCCTTCCCAGCTCAGGCCTCCACCATTATTACCAATGTCCAGTGTATTAAAACTGTTCAGCGCCACATTTTCTACTGCACCGGTATTCAGCATGTCTTGTTTAATCGCTGCAAAATTTTTCTGCATATCGCCCCGCATATCCATTACCAGCAGGTTATCACGGTTATACCCCAGATCCCTGCTTTTAACATGTTGCACTTGCTGGTAAATAACAATGGTGCTAACGATCAGTACAATAGAAACAGTGAACTGCAGTACCACCAGCCCTTTACGTATAAACGCCGCACCGGATGCCCGCAGGGAAACAGATTTAAATACATGCACAGGATTAAAAGAGGAAAGGTATAAAGCAGGATAACTGCCTGAAACCAGTCCGCAAAGCAATGCGATCATTAACAGTGCCATGCAGTGCAGTGGTCGGTTAAGCGCCAATACCAGTTGCTTTTCTACCAGCAGGTTAAAAAATGGCAGCGTAATCCATATCATAACAGCGCCCAGCAACACGGCCAGTACTGACATCATCAAGGCTTCGCCCATAAACTGCAACAGCAGTAGTTTTCTTCCGGCACCCAGCACTTTGCGAACACCTACTTCCCTTGCTCTTTTTTCACTGCGTGCGGTAGACAGGTTCATGAAATTAATGCAGGCGATCACCAGGATGATCCAGGCAATAACGGCAAACAGGCGGATGTACTCGATACGGCCGCCAGCCTGTTTACCATCTTCAAACCGCGAACGCAGGCGCCAGTCGTTCATGCTGAATAAAAAGGGATTGGCAATAGCCCCAGCATCTTTCTTCTTTATAAAATTATACAGCTGTTTGTTTATAGATGCAGCGCTGGCAGTGGGCTGCAGCTCAGCATAGGTAACAATACAATTGTTCCGCCAGTTTGTGGCGTTATCACTGTGGCGGAGGTAATTATCAAAAGAAGCGATCCAGTTGAAATGAAGGGTGCTATTTTCCGGCAGGTCTTTGATCACGCCGCTCACTATCATGCTTTCCGCATTATTTACTCTCAGCAGTTTGCCGATCACATTTTTTTCTCCTCTGAAAAAATGGCCGGCCATTTTTTCGCTGATCACTATTTCATCGGGCCTTTGCAGGGCATTCGCGGCTTTCCCCTGAACAAACTGCAGGGTAAACATGCTGAAAACAGATGAATCAGCATAACAGCCATTTTCAAAAACTGATTGCTCTCCCATGCTGAACAGGTAATTTTCTGATAAGGTGCGGCAGGTATTGGCAATACCCGGCAGTTCAGCCTTTATTGCAGGGGCAAATGGTACCGGTGTTGCACCAAAAGTGCGGGTTATACCATCATAGGTCTGGTTTTCCTGGATATAATACAGGCGGTCTTTTTTAAGAAATACATTGTCATAGTTCAGTTCATCTTCCATCCATAAAAAAATAAGCCCGGCACAGGCCACTCCTATAGCCAGCCCGGCAATATTGAGAAAACTATACGTTCTGTTCTTCCAGAGATTACGCAGCGTTGTTTTAAAATAGTTTTTGAACATAAGCTGAATTGAACAATAAAAAATAGTTCCCGGCAAAGGCATCATAAAAAGCGCCATTTATATTTTACACTGATAAACAGCTAGTTAATTTTAACTATCCAATACGCACTGTCCGCTTTCAATACAGGTATTGTACGGTATAAATAGTATGCGATGCCACTGCAGGACTAAATTATTTTCAAAAAAAGGTGTAAAATATTTGGACGTAAAAAATATATCTTCATCTTTGCATTGTTAAAGAATTTATAAAACAAAATAGCATTATGCAACGCACAGTACTACAGATGGAGGCAAAAGGCTGGTCAAATCCTATTGTGGATTTTGCCACCTGCGGGGCAGGCTATATGGAAAGTTAATTCTGAAACAGACTAACTGATTATATACGGCCCCGGCAGAAAGTCCGGGGCTTTTTTTTCACCGTTCTTAAAAACCATCACCGGACAAACCAGTTTCATCATGCAAATTAACCAGCAGTTCTCTTCAGTCAGCCGTACAGGATATGCAAGCATTGCTGTATATCCGGCCATGCTGAAGCTGCATGAAACTGATGTTAACCTGGCAATGGCCAAATACGCTTTTGATATAATAAAGATTTATCACCGACCGTGGCTGAAGCCGGCGTGTAATTAACGCCAGCAGTAAAAAGGGAAAGCCCGGTCGGAATCAATATCCAACCGGGCTTTTTTGTACCTGGTTATAAATGGCCCATACCGGCAAAAAGGAGGAAGCAACCATGAAAATCAGATTTTTAAAACGATCACAAAGATTAACCAGGCATCATTACTCCCCGCAGGAGCCTGCCGGTGCAGTGGCAAGGGAACTGTACAGGGCTGTGGTAACCGCTGCATTGAACGACCAGTTTTATACAGTAGAAGATGCCCGGCTGCAAAACCTGCGCAGCCTGGTTGCCCGTAATGATCCCGCTTTTATCGCAGGGCTGGTGACACAGCTGGCTTCCATACCTGTTTTAAGGAATATCTGCTTTTTACTGATCATTGAAATGGACCGGCAATACAGCAGCAATAACCTGATTAGCGCGTTGGTAGAGAAACAGGTACAACAGGCAGCAGATTTGGTTATACTGCTACAGTATTATACACTAGCACACAACAAAAAAAGTATGAAACAGGCCGGGCGGCTAAGCAAACAACTGCAAAAAGGCCTGCAAGCCGTTTGCCACCGTATTGATACACCCTGGCTGCAGAGCTGTGCACCGGAATGGAGGGAAAAATTAAAAGATGTTATTGAACTGATACAACCCAAACCCAAAGATGCAGCACAGGCACAATTGTTTGCCCGTATAGTGAACAGTGAAATACCAGCCCATGTTCAATGGGAAGCAGAGCTGGAAATATTGAAACAACAGGCATTTGACAGCCGCGAAACAAGAGAAGCCGCTTTCAGTGAAAAATGGGAAGCGGTGATACGCAGTAATAACCTTACCGATGCAGCTTTACTGAAATACATTAAGAACATTGCCCGGCTACCATTGAGTGCCGGAACAATGACAACCGTGTATAACCGTATTGGCACGATCGACAATCCCCTGTTGTCTCCATTCTGTTTCCTGCATCATTACAGGGAGCTGCTGCTGCAGGATGGTATTTATACCACTCCCCTGCTGGCCGCACTGGAACAGGCAGCACAGCGTAGCATGCAGTACATCCCCGGATTTAACAGGGATACAAAAGTGCTGGTGGCCGCCGATGTCAGCAGCAGTATGCTGCGGCATGTAAGTATCAAAAGCAAGGTGCAGAATTTTGATATTGCCCCACTACTGGCTTTATTACTCCGGCATCATTGCGATGAGCTGACCACTGGCCTATTTGGTGATAAATGGAAAACCATTCACCTGCCTGCAGGCAGCGCCCTGGCAGCTACTGAAGCATTTTACCGCAGGGAAGGCGAAGTGGGTTATGCAGCCAATGGCTACCTGGCTATCGATTACCTCCTGCGTCAGCAGAAAGTGGTTGATAAAATAATGCTGTTCACCGATTGCCCCTTGTGGAACAGCCGCGGCAGCGAACACCTTACCAGTTTATGGAAAAGCTATAAACAGCTGGCACCCGGTGCAAGTTTATACCTGTTCGACCTGGCAGGTTATGATAATACACCATTGCACCAGCTGCAGGATGATGTATTCCTGATAGCCGGCTGGAACGACCGCATATTCAATATACTGGCCGCACTGGAACAGGAAGAGCAAGTGGTGAAAAAGGCTGCAGGCCTGGTATTCAGTCATTAAGCAGGTATGATTTTTCTTTTTTATTATAAAAACACAATGTTATGTACTCAGTAAATAATAATAATAATGCCGTGATCACTTTCTACAGGCATAGCTGATCGTATTAAACAATCATCCACTAACAACAAATACATGATATATAACAAACGTGGCCCTGGCCGCTTTTTCGCTATTATCAAACAGGCGATACAAGGCGAGAACATGGATTATACCAGTGGCAGCATACGCAAAGCGGTGTTTATGCTGGCCATACCAATGATACTGGAAATGAGTATGGAAAGCATTTTTGCCGTGGTAGACCTGTTCTTTGTAGGGCACCTGGAAAACAGCCAGCACACGATTCAAACAGTAGGACTTACCGAATCGGTGCTCACCATTATTTACTCACTGGCCATTGGCATCAGCATGGCAGCCACTGCAACAGTGGCCCGCCGTATCGGTGAAAAAAATCCTGAAGCAGCGGCCAATGCCGGCATGCAGGCGATATGGCTGGCGCTGCTGGTAACAGTGGTTATCAGCGTAGTGGGTTTTATCCTGGCACCGGATATTTTACGGGCTATGGGTGCTGAACCAGAAACCGTTGCCATCGGATCAGTATACACCCGTATTATGATGGGAGGCAGTATTGTTATTATGCTGCTGTTCCTGATCAATGGCATTTTTCGCGGTGCAGGCAATGCTTCAATGGCCATGAAAAGTTTATGGATCGCCAACTGCTGCAATATCCTGCTATGCCCACTGCTCATCCGCGGTCTGGGCCCTGTTCAGGGGCTGGGTTTAACCGGTGCGGCAGTAGCCACCACAGTAGGGCGCGGTGTTGGCGTTATTTACCAGCTGTATCATTTATTCAGGGGTAAAAGCAATATCCGTATTCAGTCCAAACAGGTAGCCATCGACTGGCCGGTTATCCGTTCTATGGTCAAGATCGCATCTCCCGGTACACTCCAGTTTATCATTGGCTCCTGCAGCTGGATCGTGCTGGCCAGGCTTGTTGCGGAAACCGGGCACAGTGCCGCTTCTGCAGGTTATCAGACAGCATTGCGGGTGGTGATCTTTTTTATCCTGCCCGCATGGGGCATGAGCAATGCTGCCGCTACACTGGTAGGCCAGAACCTCGGCGCACAGCAACCCGAACGTGCACAGGAATCGGTGATCAGAACAGCCAAGTACAATACACTGTTTATGGCAGCAATATCGCTGCTGCTTATTGTGGCCGCAGAGCCGATCGTAGCCATATTCGCCAGGCAGGAAGAGGTAAAGCTGATCGCCGTGAAAGCACTGCGCATCATCAGTACCGGCTATGTTTTCTATGGCATCGGTATGGTAATGACCAATGCATTTAATGGAGCCGGTGATACCTGGACGCCGACCTGGGTAAACCTGTTCGGTTTCTGGCTGCTGCAGATACCGCTGGCATATACCATGGCCAGCTATTTTAATATGGGCCCCACGGGCGTATTTATTGCAGTACCCATTGCAGAAACCGTGATCACCATTACCGCTTATATCCTCTTTAGAAGAGGGAAGTGGAAAACGGTCGCGGTATAAAAGCAAACAGCCTGTTATAGACAAAGCGCGGAATCGACGCCGTTTTACAAACAGCATAACTGCTTTTGTTCAATGGCGGCTGGCTTCCGCGCTTTTTTTAAACAGTTCTGTTCAAAAACATCTGCGGCGAATATCGAAAGTTCATACATTTACTGTGTAAGTGCTGTCAGCCGTATGATTACCGGAGACATTCTATTTGAAAGCAATCCCAACCCCATGTGGGTATATGACCTGGAAACACTTGCCTTCCTGGAGGTCAATCGTGCTGCTATCGAAAAGTATGGTTTTTCAAGAGAGCGGTTTATGCAGCTCACCATCCGCGATATCCGCCCTGCGGACAGCATAAGCAAACTTGAACAGCGCATTAAGGAAGTTGGCAGCCTGCCCATTACCTCACAATCTATATGGGTACACAAAGACGCCCGTGGGCGGCAGTTCCATGTAAAAATATCATCCAATTATACCAGTTACAATGGAAGAGCAGCCAGGCTTACCGTGATCACCGATGTGGAAGATATTTTTCAGCAACAGGAAGAAATTGACCGGCTGAATAAACAGTTGCAGCAAAATATCGGGTTCAGCGAAGAACGCTTTAAAGGAACATTTGATCATTCTGCCATCGGCATGGCAATTGTTTCGCATGAGGGTAAACTGCTGCAGGTAAATAAATCACTTTGCACCATCTGGGGTTATAACCGGGAAGAACTGCTGTCAAAAACATTCCAGGAGCTTACCTATCCTTCAGATCTTGAACTGGATATGGAAAATTTCAGAGAGATGCTTACAGGGAAAAAGCAAAGCTACCAGCTGGAAAAAAGATATATTCACAAGAAGGGACATATTGTATGGACCGTGCTCACGGTATCTGTTTCACGGGCTTCTCATTCGCCTGTAGCATTTGTAGCGCAGGTGCTGGATATTACTGAAGCAAAAGAAAAAGAACAGCGGCTGAACGAAACAGTCCGCATCATCAGTGAACAGAACAGCCGCCTGAACAATTTTGCCTACATCGTTTCACATAACCTGCGCACACATTCCAATCATTTTGAAATTATCCTCGACCTCATCAGGCAAAGCAAGGATGAGCAGGAGAAAGCCGCATTGATAGAGCGCATGCAACGTATTTCTTTCCAGCTGAGAGAAACCATCGGCTACCTGCATGAAGTAATTTCCATTCAAACACAAACCAGCACCCAGCGGTTACCACTGAACCTGAAATCTTATGTTGATAAGACACTGGAACTGCTAGCCGCCGATATTGAACAGAGCAATGCCCGGCTGACAATAGCTATAGACCCGTTTTTGCAGATCGATTATAACCCAGCTTATCTCGAAAGCATTTTGCTGAACTTTATATCCAATGCCATAAAATACCGCCGCCCCGGTATTGACCCGCAGATACAGATAAGCAGCCACAATGAAAACAACAAAACCATCCTGGAAATAGCCGACAATGGCCTGGGTATCGACATGAATATGTATGGCAACCAGTTGTTTGGCATGTACCAGACTTTTCACGGCAACAGCAACGCCAAAGGCATTGGTTTGTTTATTGCCAAAAACCAGCTCGAAGCCATGGGCGGAAAGGTAGAGGTGGTTAGTGAAGTGGGTAAGGGCAGTTTGTTCAGGCTGTTCCTGTAAAACCCAGGCAGCCGATACCACACCGGATGCAGCTGTTGGCATATATACTGCCTGCATCGTACATTTACACGCGACCGATTTTTCCAACAGCTTTATCTTCATTTACAATGAGCCTGCTACCTGTACAACCAGACCGGAAAGTGTTACTGCAGCTGGTAACCATGAAAATGCCTTTTGGCAAATACAAAGACCGCTTGTTGTGCGATTTACCTGTATCGTACCTGGAATGGTTTCAGCAAAAGGGTTTTCCCAAAGGATCACTGGGCATATTGCTGGAAACCATGTACGAAATAAAGCTCAATGGCCTCGATCACCTGCTGCAGCCGCTCAGAAAAGGACTATAGCAGCAACAGCCCCTATCCAAAAGAAAAAGCCCTCCCTAAGAATAAGGACGGCCTCTAACGATTGCTTGCCATATGAAAAAAAGGTAAATGCTGTTTTATGTATCAAACCGGTGCAAAGATAGTAAATGTGTACTAATAACACATTAATTAAGTCTGCGGATTTATCACGGGGTTTGTTTTGGTACGATTTTCTTCACAGAAAGTAGAACAAGCTGAACACCTATGAAGAAAATAATACTGATCATTGCAGCTTCACTGATTGTACTGGCAGGCGGTTTGGGCCTTTATCTCCATTTTACCAAAAGCCGCGACTTTACCCCGCTGATCACCCGGAAGCTGCAACAACTGGTAGAAGAAAGTTCCGATGGCCTGTACAGGCTGGAGCTGGACAGCATGGATATAGATGTACTGCAGTCAGTAGTAGTATTGCATCATGCACAACTGGTTCCTGATTCGGCCAGGTTGCAGCAACTGGTACAAGAGCAACGTGCCCCGGATGATATTTACCGCCTGTCGGTTAAACAGGTTCACCTGGATGGCATTTCCCCCGCCGACCTGCTCGATAAAAAGCATATCAGCCTTAACACACTACACATTAAGCAGCCAATAGTGGAAATATTTCACCAAAAAAGAGGCATGCGGCCGCTTGATACCACTACCGTGTATAAAAAAATTTCCCGCCAGCTTAATTCTTTCCAGCTGGGTGAGCTTCGGCTGGATCATGTGCAGCTCACCTATTATGATATTGACCAGGGCAACCAGCGCGTGCGGCTGCCTGAATTATCCTGCGAGCTGAAAAACATCCTGCTGGATGCTTCCACGCAGCACGATACAACCCGTTTTCTTTTTGCAAAAGATGCCCGGCTGCTGCTGAATAATTACCAGCAAATAACCAAAGACAATCTCTACCGTTTTCATATCGATTCACTTACGCTTTCTGCCACCGAAAAAACGCTGTACCTGCAGGGTGTATCGTTGAAGCCGCTTTACAAAAAGGAAGACTTCAGTAAAAAACTGCGTTACCGCAAAGACCGCTACGATTTGCAGGCAGATGCAGTAACCATCAAAAACATTGACTGGTGGAGCCTCCTGTTGAACCAGGGTATACTGGCAGATTCGGCATTTGTTACCAATGGCGACATGGAAATTTACAGCGATAAAAGACTGCCGCCTTCCGGCGAACAGAAAACAGGTTCTTATCCACACCAGAAATTGACCATAACAGCGTTTCCCATTTATTTAAAAAATATACGGGTAAGAAATACCAATGTTTATTACAAAGAATTCAATGTTTTATCGGGGAAAATAGGCACCGTGGCATTCAGGCATGCAGGCGGAGATATTACCAACATCACCAATATACCGGAAAAAATACACGGCAATAACTGGATGCAAGTGAACGCGCAGGCAGCTTTCATGGATGCGGGTGATCTGGAGGCGCAGTTCAGGTTCAATCTTCAACAGGCTGCAGAAGGTATCTTTACCATCAGTGCCCACCTGGGCGAAATGGATGCCAGGGCTTTAAATGATGCCACTGTTCCACTGGCTCTTTACCATATCAAAACCGGGCATATCCGGCAATTCAGCCTGCAGCTGGAAGGCAATAACACAAACGCCAAAGCACATACCAGCGTTACGTACAACGACCTGAAAGTGGCAGTATTGAAGAAGGATAAAGATGGCAATACACATGCAAAAGGACTGGCGAGTTTTATAGCCAATAATTTTTTACTCGCATCATCCAGTCCTGATAATGGCAAACGTCCTATACAGCAACAAGTAAGTTATATAAAAAAGCCGCAGCAAACATTCTGGGGGCTTATCTGGAAAACCATACTGGAAGGCATCAAGCCCTCTATTAAAGGCGAATAACTGTGCAGCGGTTGCACAGACTGTACTGCGGCTTATTTTAATGTGTTTTTTAAAAAACACAGGTGTCTTATTTGTTATTTAATTGCACTGCAGCAGCAATACAGCTAACTTTGGTGTAGCAAACGGCAATAAATAATTGCCGCTCGAAAGCAGATTTAAAAAGGTGTTTTTCATAGGTTAGCAACGGCCTGCCTTTTCTAAGGCCAGGCCTTTTTTATTGCCGTTAAACAGGTATAAAAAAATTTTGCAGAAGCATATTTGTTCCTTTAACATGCTTCTTACATATTGCAAAGCATATTATTACCTTTAACAACAGAATGGCCAGTACAAGCCCTACTCCATTATACTGCTTGCAGCAAGTGCAGCAGCCTTGCTGATCTCCTTTTATTCACCGGTGTGGTATCAAAAAAAATTGAGGGTTGTACAGGTTCAGGCTTATTTGCCCGCAAAAGATTTTATTGAAAAAACAATAGGACCATATGGATGGAAATTGATACGGGAAAAGGCCGCAAGATCTTATTTTACCCTTGCCAGTGCTGCGTTTTAACAATTTGCCAGCTTTCATTTTGTTAAAGCAAGTGTACACCGAACATTTTAAAATTAGTTTAGCAATATTTAATCGAATAAAGAAAAATTCATCGTAATTTTACGCTCAGAATGATCAGGGAACAGATCCCTTCCAGATAAAGAGACTTAACTAGGTGTTTTTCATAGGTTAGCAACGGCCTGCCTTTTCTAAGGCTCAGGCCTTTTTTATTGCCGGTACCCCAGTACCCCACCTGTTTATTTTTATTTTGTATATTAAACCAATTACTAATGCACCAGCCAAAAATTGGTGCCACTTTTTTCTGCAGCATATAACGGGAAGGCGTACCTGCAGCATTGCCGTTTATCTTTCATAACAATACATTTATATAAACCCTTGCAACCGGTAATAAACTGGTACATGAATTGCATTTGTAGGCTATTCAAAAAAGCAGGAATTATGAACACCAGTTTTGTTAAAGGAGTGATAGCCGGGTTATTTGCCGTTTTTGCCACAACAACCATTCTTAAGAAATTGAAGAAAAAGGATGAAAGCGTGGATGCGATTGAAGATGCAGCCTACCTGATCCGCCAGTAATGGCAGCATGCTCAACCCGGCAGGCGGTTATTAAGCCTGGTATGGACCATCCGGCCTGTCCGGTCACTGATCTTGCAGGGACTTTATTCCCCTTTCAGTAAAAGGCTGCAGAACAGCCAGCAGTCCTCCCATATAACAGTGCCCCAGGAAGTGCCAATGCTGGCAAACCGCATCCATCCTGTAAGCCTGAGCAAACAAAAAGCCCCTGTTCCACATTTTTACTTCCTTTTATTTTAACTGGCTACTTAGCAATACCTTTGCCTTATGGTTAATGTAGGCGCTTACAACACATTAAAGGTTTTACGCAAGGTGGAGTTCGGGGTATACCTGGACGATGGAGAAGACGGTATCCTGCTGCCCAGGAGGTTTGTTCCCCGGGGCATAAAAGAAGGGGATGAGCTCACCGTGTTTCTTTACCACGATTCAGACAACCGGCTTATTGCCACCACCCAGCAGCCCAAAGCGGTTGTAGGGGATATTGCCCTGATGAAAGCCGTTACGGTTACCCACCAGGGGGCTTTTTTAGACTGGGGGCTGATGAAAGACCTTTTTGTACCTAAATCGCAGCAACTGAGCGCTATGCAACCAGGTGGGCAATACCTGGTAAAACTGTATATAGACGCGCAAACCGGCCGTGTGGCCGCATCTGAAAAAGTAGAAGGCTTTCTCAGTAACGAAACACTTACTGTGGAAGAAAAAGAAGAAGTGAACCTGATCGTGTACCGCAGAAGCGATGTAGGCTATGTGGTGATCATCAATGGCCTGCATACGGGTTTGCTGTATTTCAACGAGGTTTATGAAGACCTGGCACCCGGCGACCGGCTTACAGGATATATTAAGAAAATACGGTCCGATAATAAAATTGATGTAATGGCCGGCAAGCGGGGTTATGAGCGTGTGGAAGGGGAAACCGAAAAAATACTGCGGCTGCTGAAAGAGAACCGTGGCCACCTGCCCTATCACGATAAATCTGCACCGGAAGATATCTACCGCTTTTTTGGCATGAGCAAAAAAGCATTCAAAATGGCCGTGGGCGTCCTGTACAAACAACGGAAAATTACGCTTGGCCCCTCAGGTATGCAATTAGTAGCAGAATAAAAAACCACTATCTTGCAGCCGGATATGGGTTTTTGGCCCTTTTCAACTCAACCCCGATCATCTGAAAAAATAGAATTTAAATTGATTTATTAACCTGGCTAACCAATCAACGGTGTATGAGTGTCGTTTTCGGGATATCTGCGTTTCTGGGGCTGGCTGTTACCATAGCCCTTTTGCTGTTTCTGGCTGTGCTGAAGAGAAAGAGAAAAACAGGCTCATTGTATGCTGATGCATTAAGGGCAGAAAGCAATGGTAATTATGCAACGGCTATCCAGCTGTACCAGCAGTATCTGCAGCATTGCGAAGAAAAAAAATCACCGGATGCGCAGGAAATTGACCGGGTCCGGTTGCGTATTAAAACCATGCAATCGCAGCTCGCCTATGAAGGGCAGTTTCATTTGCGGAAAGAATCCTAATCAAACACATAGGGAAAACAGTTCAGTATAGCTATCCTCCAGTCCTTTACAATTCTTCAACAGCGCTGCTTAAGATGTCAGCAGTATATTGTGACAACAGGGCACCGGGCCGGTTCATCCGTTTATTTCCGGTTTAAAAATGTTGTTTTTCACATTTTACCTGTTACATACCTGCCGTATCTTGGGTTCATCAATTCATAAAGGGAATCCACCTATCCACATTAAAAAACAAACATTGCTGCCTGCAGCAAGGGTGGACATTCACTGCACATCAACGCCTGCACAGCTTCAATGTTTAGTCATTAAACGACAATTCCACTTATAGGAATTGTGGCCCGTTTGAGCCTTAACTGACTGGTGATAAATGCTTTTGTTTGAAATTAAAAAGCCTTTAAATAAAGGTGCTGACGTCCTATGAGAGCGATGAATGATGTATCTTTTCCTCCTGGTTTACTTCTTGCCCTGCAGGCGATAAGCAAGCCGGCCATTACCCTGCCTTATTGTCAAAATAATGATCAGAACCCAGCCCCTATTATAACATTACCGCGTTTTCGGTGCACGGCCATAATAAGTAATTATGCAGTTTTAAAACTGCCGGGAGAAAAAAAGCAGATAAAATTATCAAGACGATGGATATTGTTTGCAGTGGAACATTGCAGTAAGATCAATATCAGGTACCTGTTACTGCTGGCTGCAGTGTTGTTCGGCACAGCCTGTTCTCCCGGTACAACTATAAACGCTTACATGTTGTCGGATGCACCTATATACGCAGTATCACGTCCCGTTGTGCAGCAATATGCAGTAACACAAGCCCGGCTGCCTGTTTTCAATCCGGCTGCCAGCCTGTTACAAACAATGCTGCCCGTGCATCGATCGTTGCTTACCACCTGGTACGGAGAACTGATTGTTACAGCGTTGATCGGTGTGGCATTACTGATTTACCTGAGGTATATCTACGACAGGAAAAAAGAAAAACTGGCCTACAACAACAGGCTGCTTGAAATGCAGGCCAAAGCGCTTACCAACCAGATGAACCCGCATTTCATATACAATTCCCTTAGTACAGTGCAGCACCTGATCATGATCGATGAAAAACAGAAGGCCTTTGATTATATATCAGACTTTTCGCTGCTAATGCGGCAGATGCTTACCAACACCCGGAAATCGTATATCTCGCTGGATGATGAAGTGGACTTTTTGAAAAGATACCTGGAGCTGGAAAAAATACGTTTTATCAATGCTTTCCAGTACGAGTTTTTTATAGATAATGAACTGCGGTCGCATAGCTACTGCATCCCATCCATGCTTATCCAGCCTATTTTGGAAAATGCCATCAAGCATGGTTTTTCGCCAAAAAAAGAGAATAACCTGCTTAAAATATCCGTTTCCATTCAAAAAGATATACTGGAATGCCTGGTAGATGATAACGGTATTGGCTGGCGGAAGAAGAACAGCGATTTTACTTCTATTAAACATGAATCAACAGCACTGACTATTTTAAGAGAAAGGCTCAACCTGATAAAATCATACAACGGCAACAGCGGTCACCTCGAGATCATTGATAAGTTCATACAGGACAATACACAGAACGGAACCATTGTAAAAATCTTTATTCCAATCATCAATTCATTATAAAAACAATGCTTATGATCATATAATCTACACATTATCTTATCACTGCTTACACATTACATCCGTATTCCAAAACAAAAAACAATGATTATGAGAACATGCCCCAATTCAACCTGAATAGCGTTCAGCCTTACACCCCATAAACTCAGCCCTATACTTTATCCTATAAAAAAACCTCGTATTCAAGAAAACTAAACTCTTTTTTATGAAATCAATCAAAGCCGCACTGGTGGATGATGAGATACCCAATCTTCAGATCATGAAGAATATTCTCGAAACCCAGTGTGAAGCAGTAGAAGTTGTATGGGCTGCCAACAATCTGGAAGATGCACAGAAATATATCAGGGAAAAAGAAGTGGATGTTATTTTTATGGATATTGAAATGCCGCCCTATAGTTCATTCCAGTTGCTTGAAAATATTTCACGCCCCAGTTTTGAAGTTATTTTCGTAACAGCCTACCAGGAATATGCACTGAAAGCTATTAAAATGGCGGCCCTGGACTATATACTTAAGCCGATCAAAGGAGCAGATATTATACAGGTGATCGATAAACTTCGAAGTATGCGGCAAGATAAGTTCGGCGAGCTGACAGGACTGATCAAGAACTACCTGGGTGGGCGGCCTGAAAATTTTTCCAAGATCGTGGTACATGTTGCCGATGGTTACGATGTGGTGGATATCAATAATATTGTTTACATAGAGGCCCTGGACAGCTATACCAAAGTGAAACTGTTGGGCAATGTTTCCTATGTAACATCGCGCTCATTAAAAGATTTTGAAGACCTGTTGTCTGAGAAAGGGTTTTACCGCATTCATAAATCGTACCTTATCAACTTCAGGCATATCATGAAAATTGTAAAAGGCGTCGCTGCTTCGGTGATCATGACCAATGGCAGCAATATTCCTATCTCTGCCAGGAAACGTGATGTATTTTTTACAGAGTTAAAAGGGGTTATTTCATTTTAAAACAAACCGGTACACATGTGCGACGACGGCAAAACTTATCAATGCCCGGCCCTGGTGGCGCCGGGCATTTTTTTGCGCAAACCCGTTGCTATTCAGCAGAAGGGGGCCGCCTGGTATACACTTCGATAATGCCATTGGTTGGCCGCCTGGGAGCCAGGAACGAATCTATGCGGTTGTAATGCAGCTGCAGGCTGTCTCTTACCCTGAACGGGTAAAAATTATTCAGTGAAGGAATGTTTTCAAACAATACCATATCATATTCCCTGCGTGTAATTCTTGCACAAAGACTGTCTGCCTGGCGGTTAAACAGGCTTACACCCAGGTGGTACCAGAGCGGCTGGTCCATTCCTTTTTCCGGAATGCATCCCAGTTCCTGTTCCAGCGGGGTAAGTTCTGTCATATTCAGGATATTTCTCTGCCCGTGGTTTTTAACCACCGGTAGCTGCATCAGTCGTTGTACCCCGGCAACAGTAGAAGAAGGCAGGTATACTTTTTTAAAAGCAGGCATTCCCGGTAAGGTTGTCCAGCTGCTTTCCTCCTCATAATGCGTGGTATCCTGGTTAAGCATGTAGGTATGCCGGTTGATCACATTTTCACCCGCGGCAGCCACTGTAGTCAGAGCCCCTGTTTTTGCCGGGAAAATACGGTCTGTCACACGGTTAAGGTATTGCCAGTATGAGCCTGACCACAATAAAAGGATACAAGCCAGCAGCCATGCAAGGTTTTTTGATCTTGAAAAATCAACAGCCGCAAGCCTGCTGATGCCATCCAGTATATAGGCTATAGCAAAACTGTGTACGAAAATATTGTTGTCGGGCGGGGTATAACTGGTTACCTGGAAAATAGCCGCCTCGAACAGCATGCCCAGCGTAAGCAACAGGAACAGCATTTCGCGCTTATCGGTCATAAATTGTTTACGGTTACGTACCCGTACTGCCAGCAGCAGCACAATAAGCAGCAGGTAAAACTTAAGCCATTGTGATTCGCCCAGCAATGCATCAGAAAAATCTTTCAGCGATAACCGTGATGAATGTGGTGGCTGCCCATGATTAAACCAGTAGCCAAAGCTGTAGTGCAGAAACGGCGCTATAACCACCATGGCGATAATGGCATAGGTGAACAGGAAAGCCAGTAACCTTGCGGGTTTACGTTCGTAAATGGCATCGAACAATACCAGGCCTGCCGCTACCAGCAGCGCCAGCGCCCCTCCATCCTGCTTGGTAAAAAATGACCAGAATAAAAAGAAACAGGCTGCTACCAGCTGCAGATAACGCAGGCGTGAACGGGTATTGAGTATAAAGCCCACTAAAAAATTCAGTGACACGATCTGCCAGATAATTACTGTATTGTTATACCAGGGCCAGAAATTCATGAGGATATAAGAAAGACAGTAGGTAAGCACCGCAGCAAGCCGAACGGCCGGGTTTACCTGCATTTTCTGTAGTAAAGCCCTGAAAGAAAGGCCGGCCAGTATATTCAGCAACACCTGCGCTTTAACCAGTGAGATCAAAAAAGGCCCGAACAGCCTGAAAAAAAGCGCCGGTACCACCCAGTAGCCAAAGCCCATAGGCAGGCCGTAATCGCGGAAAGGCACCTGGCCCAGGTACAGGCGGTAAGCACCTTCCCAGGATAAAAATATATTTACCCGGTAGGGGAAATGCATAAAAAGAGGCAGCATTGAAAATGCAAGAATCAACAGCAGATCACCTTTTTCCAGTAAAACCAGTTTAGCAGTTTTAGCCATAATAAAAATTTACATCCGGGTTCTTCGGGCAGTGAAATTATAGCAGGCCATTAATGCAATAGTGGCCTATCCTGCTTCCGTAGTGTTTTTTTCTGTGTGCGTAGGCAAACCAATGATAAGAGCAATAGGCAGATCCTTGCCCACTGCATTTCCGGCATTTCGGTCCTATACCCGGATGAACCGGACAGCAGATCGTTTACCCGAAAAATTGTAACGGACATTGGATAATTCTTACTGTTCACTTAAAAAGCCTGTCAGGCTGTTTTCTTCTTTCTAATTTGGATATCCGAAAATGGATGAAACAACACCAGCGCAACCGGTGAAAATGGTTCATCTCAATACAACCACAGTTTTATGAGCACGGCGGCAGATGAGCAGAATGAATACGCAATAACGCCATTCCACCAGGAAAGCGGGCCATTCATCTGTTTCACCGGTTATCATAAGCAGGTTCAGCAGCAACAAACAATGAGCAAGATGCAGATCATCAATAGCAAGCAGTTGTTATACCCTACACTGTTTGCACCGTAAACCCAAAAATGATGGACGCAATAACCGATACAACCAGTTATGCTGTTATACCTCACCAACAGGCTGCAATGATAAAAGGAAAAGACATTGTCGTTTTCGGCCTGCAACCCTGGTATTATGAAATTGGCAGCAACTGTAAAAACATTGCATCCCTATTATCAAGATATAACCGGGTATTGTATGTAAACATTCCGCTTAACCGGAAAACCTGTTTGTCGGTCAATAAAAATGCCGGTATCGAGAAACATTATTCCCTTATTAAAAAAGGTGGCGTTAATATCAGGCTGGTACAGGATAATCTATGGGAGTTTTACCCCACATCCATCATGGAATCTATCAACTGGCTGCCGTACACTTCTGCATTTTCTGCTATCAACTATATCAATAACCGCCGTTTTGCAAGAGATATCAAAAAAGCTGTTCAGTTCATGAACTTCAAGAACATACTACTTTTCAATGATAATGATATTTTCAATGGCTATTATTTAAAAGAACTGCTGCAGCCTGCATTGTACATTTATTATTGCAGGGATTTTCTCCAGGGATACGACTACTGGAAAAAACATTGCACCACACTGGAACCCAGGCTGATCAAAAAAGCCGATGCGGTAGTGACCAACTCAACTTATTTCGCCGACTACTGTGCCCGTTATAATCCGAATGCCTATTATATTGGCCAGGGGTGCAATATTGAATTATTCAATTACAGTTTACCGCATCCCCTGCCCAATGACCTGAAACAAATTAAAGGCCCGCTGATCGGGTACACCGGTGCCATTGAATCGGCCAGGCTGAATGAGGCCGTTCTGCTGCAGATTGCCCGTGAAAGGCCACACTGGAGTATTGTGCTGGTAGGCCCCGAAGACGCTGTTTTTTCAAAAAGTGATCTTCACCGCTGTAGCAATGTACACTTCCTGGGAAGAAAGCCGATTGAACAACTGCCTGCCTATGTAGCTGCATTTGATGTATGTATTAACCCGCAGCTGCTGAACATTATTACACTGGGCAATTATCCGCTGAAAGTAGATGAATACCTGGCTATGGGCAAACCGGTTGTAGCTACAGGAACAAATGCCATGGAGCTGTTTGCTCCTTATACCTACCTGGCAGCAGAGCCGGCGGAATATATACCGCTTATAGAAAAAGCACTGGCAGAGAGCAGCCGGGAAAAAGCACAGCAGCGGATTGATTTTGCCCGCAGCCATACCTGGGAGCAAAGCGTTCATGAGCTGTCCAAAGTAATTAACCGGCACCTCAGCCATCACCTCACCATTGTATAAAACTTAAAAACAAACATGTTCAGTCCCGGCCATATTATTCATACTAAAACCAAAACAGGTACAGCCTGTATCGCACTGATGCGGCCGCATCACTGGATTAAAAACCTTTTTTTATTCCTGCCGCTTTTTTTTGCCGGGGAAGCTTTTCATATCAATAAACTGCTCGATACCACGATAGGTTTCTTTGCCTTCAGTTTAATTGCCAGCAGTATTTATGTGCTCAATGACTATATGGATATTGAAGCCGACAGGCTGCATCCGCAAAAATGTAACCGCCCGCTGGCGGCAGGCACGGTGTCAAAAGCAGCAGCACTTACCCTTTTCCTGGTATGCCTGCTGGCCGGTATAGGATTGGGCATATTGATAAAACCTAAATTCCTGTTCGTTCTGGTATTGTATTTTTTAATGAACCTGTGTTATTCACTGGGTTTGAAAAATATATCAATACTCGACGTCGTACTTCTTTCTATAGGGTTTGTATTAAGGGTTAAAGCCGGGGGAATTATCACCATGATCGCCATTTCGCAATGGCTGATGATCATGGTTTTTCTCCTGGCTATTTTTATGGCTGTTGCCAAAAGAAGAGATGATATCCTGCTGAAACTGGAATCGGGTGTAGATATGCGCAAATCGATCAAAGGATACAATCTCGATTTTCTCAATGCCTGTCTGGCATTGCTCTCTGCTGTAATTATTGTTGCCTACCTGTTATACACTATTTCCCCCGAGATAATGAACCGATGGAAAACTTACCGCCTGTACTATACCACCCTGTTTGTGCTGGCCGGCCTGTTGCGCTATTTGCAGATAGCTATGATAGAACAGAATACCGGCTCACCTACACGGCTGCTATACAAAGACAGATTTTTGCAATTAACCCTGGCTGGCTGGATCGTTAGTTTTTACATCATTATTTATTTACCCGACATCTCTATTTTTAAATGAACCGCCTTATGCGAAAAAAAATTGCCAACTGGGGGAATTATCCGGCGATAGAAAGCAATGAAGTACAGTTTAGCACCCTGGCAGAATTAAAACAGATCATCTGCAATAACAGTGTTGCTATTGCCAGGGGAAATGGCCGTTGCTATGGAGATGCTTCGCTGGCAGATGTGACCATCTCAACACTGAAATACGATAAAATACTTTATTTCGATATTGAAAAAGGGATCATAGAATGCCAGTCGGGCATTACACTTGACCAGCTGTTGGGTGTAATTGTTCCTGCCGGCTGGTTTTTGCCTGTTACCCCGGGAACCAAGTTTGTCACTATCGGGGGCGTGGTGGCTTCTGATGTGCATGGCAAGAACCATCATATAGACGGTAGCTTTTCGCAGCATATCCAGGAGCTGCAGGTGATGTTGTACAATGGAGAAGTGGTTAGCTGCAGCAAACAGAACGACCCTGAATTATTTGAAGCAACCTGCGGTGGCATGGGCTTAACCGGCGTGATTGTAACTGTGAGCTTCCAGCTGAAAAAAATAGAATCGGTCTATATCCGTCAAACAAAAATAAAGGCTGATAACCTGGAAGAATTGCTGCAGTTATTTGAAGCCAATAAACACTACACCTATTCTGTTGCCTGGATAGATTGCCTGAAAAAAGGAAAAGGATTTGGCCGCAGCATCCTGTTGCTGGGCGAGCATGCCGGTGTGGACGAGCTCAACGACAAGCAAAAAGCCGCAGGGCCGTTAACCATCTTTTCACCACATGCCATTTCTTTTCCCATCACACTGCCCTCCTGGATGTTGAACAACTATACTGTAAGGGCTTTTAATTTTTTATATTATCATAAAAACCAAAAAAAATCCAGCAGCCATCTTATACCCTATGAACCGTTTTTTTACCCGCTGGATGCCATACTGCACTGGAACAGGGGCTATGGTAAAAAAGGATTTGTTCAGTACCAGTTTGTAATACCCATGGACCAGAAAGAGGGTTTGATCGCTATCCTGAACAAGATCAGCGAGAAGGGCTGGGGATCTTTTCTTGCTGTACTGAAGATATTCGGGAAGCAGGATGATCTTATCTCCTTCCCTATGCACGGATACACACTGGCACTCGACTTTCCCGTCAGGAAAGGCCTGTTCGAGTTCCTGGATCAGCTGGACCAGCTGGTACTGCAGTATGGTGGCCGTATTTACCTGTCGAAAGATGCGCGCATGAAATCACATATTTTCTGGCAGGGCTATTCACAGTCACAGAAGTTTGCAGCCCTGCTGCAGCGCTATGACCCTGAAAAAAAATTCAGGTCGAAACAGTCGTCAAGACTGGCGATCACAGATTAATAAAGAAAAAATTATACGCTGAAAAATAGAATGCTCACACCGCATTTGTTTTAAATTCTATTACATGTCGTCTGTGCTTTTACTCGGAGCTGGTTCGGATATAGCCAAAGCAATTGCAAGAAAGCTGGCAGAAGAGCAATTTGATATATACCTGGCGGGAAGAGATACTCAACAGCTCACCGAACTGGGCACCGATTTACAGATACGCTATAAAGTAAAAACAGCCGTACTGTACTTTGATGCCACCAGTTTTGAAACACATGCTGCTTTTTACAGTCAGCTTCCACAAACACCGGATATCACTATTTGTGTGTTTGGCTACCTGGGCTCGCAGGAGAAAGCTGCAACCGACTGGCAGGAAGCTGCCAATATTGTGCAGACCAATTATCTCGGCGCCATGAGCATTTTAAACATCGTGGCAGAAAATTATATAGCACGTAAAACAGGCACCATCATCGGTATCAGTTCAGTAGCAGGTGAAAGAGGCAGGCAGAGTAATTATATCTACGGCAGCTCCAAAGCTGGTTTTACGGCTTACCTGTCGGGGCTACGCAACAGGCTGTATAAACATGGTGTACATGTGATCACGGTATTACCGGGTTTTGTAAATACCCGGATGACAGCCGACCTGCCATTACCACCCCGGCTTACTGCCGAGCCGGTACAGGTAGCAACAGCAGTAAAAAAAGCCATCAACAAAAAAAAGGATATCGTATACGTAAAATGGATGTGGCGGTGGATCATGTTATCGATTAAACTGATCCCGGAGAGCCTGTTCAAAAAAATGCAGTTATAATCTATTATTTATGCGCAGCTATCAAAGTGAATCCATTGCTTTTTTTGACCTCGACGGCACCCTTACATCAAAGGATACGCTGATAGAAGTTTTAAAGTTTGCCAAAGGGCGGCCAAGGTTTTACCTGGGCCTTGTTGCGCTTTCGCCTGTATTGATGGCTTATAAAATGAGGCTGCTGTCTAACCAGTATGCAAAGGAAAAAATGCTGGCCCATTACCTGAAAGGCATGCCGGTGGAAACATTCAATGCACTTTGCAAAGAGTTTGCATTGACAAGATTGCCCAGGCTGTTCAGGAAAAATGCCCTGAGCGAGCTGAGGCGGCATTTACAGAATAATACGCATGTGGTGATCGTTTCTGCTTCGCCCGAGAACTGGATACAACCCTGGTGCCAGCAGTTCAATATCCAATGCATTGCCACCAGGCTGGCAGTGAGAGACGGCAGGATTACCGGTAAAATAGCCGGCCGCAACTGCCATGGCAATGAAAAGGTGCGGCATATTTTAAAGAAATACAACCTGACACATTACAGTAAGATATACGCCTATGGCGATTCGCCCGATGACCTGCCCATGTTATCGCTGGCCACAGAAAGTTTTTATAAACCATTTAAAGAGCAGCTGTACTAACAGTAAAAGATATAGAGCTTCGTCCTTGAAAAACCAGGGCTTTTTTCAAAAAAAAAGTGGAGGATCATTCCTCCACTTTCCTTTTTAATAGCAGCCGTGCTGTTTATTTGTACTTGATGAACTTCAGCACTGTTTTTTCCTGTTGTGAAAAGATCACCAGGAAATAGGTACCCTGGCCAAAAGACTGCACATTCAGTGTTTCCACCATCGATGTAGCATTTTTAACCACTGTTCTTGACAACATCACATGACCCATCGCATCAAAAACCGACAGGTTAAACTTACCAACGATCTTACCTGCCAGCTGCACATTCAGCACATCATGCACAGGGTTGGGATAGATTGTGCTTTTGAGTGCTTCAGGCTGATTGCTTCTATCATCGGTTTTGTTCACAACAATAACTGTGATCCTGGCCGATGCCTGGCCACCGCTGTTATCGGTAACAGTAAGTGCAAAAACATAAACGCCTGCAGTAAGCCCTGTAATGCCGGTAGCAGCCTTATCCGGGCTTTGTATAACAGCTCCGGGAGGACCGGTGATAACAGACCATTTGTATCCTGTAATCTGTCCGTCAGGATCCATTGAGCTGCTGCCATTGAGCTGCAAGCTGTTTGCCGGAAGCGTTAATGTGGTATCCTTGTTTGCAATCACGGCAACCGGTAGCAGGTTCAGCTTTTTGCTTACGGTTACCTGTACCGTATCCTTTGCAGAGAGATTGTTGTTATCCGTTACTGTAAGCTCAAACTGGTATACGCCTGTCACCAGGTTTTGCAAACCGGTTGCCGCCGTAGAATCAGCAACAATGGTGAACTGGTTGGGACCACTTATTTTAGCCCAGCGATAATGGGTAATATAGCCGGCAGCATCTGATGATGCAGATCCGTCGAGACGGGTACTGTTTTGCGGTGCCGTAATAACAATATCACTACCGGCCCTTGCCACCGGCGGCTGGTTAACCACGCAGTTGCTGCTCCAGTCGATGCCTGCTGCTATATTCACTGTTCCGGTGTTATTACAAACAATATTGCCTTTGGCATAGGTGTCGAAGGTTTTATAGAACCGCACGCCTGTACCAGTATAATTACTGATGGTATTATTGGTAACAATCAGCTTTGCACTATCTACAGGAGCTGTATGGCGGGTATCTACCATAATGCCGTCTATACCATTCACCGTATTGCTGCCCAGCCTGCCGCTGTTGCTGATGGTATTGTGATCAATCTTGATAGTACCAGACCCCAGCGATACAATGCCGGTAGCATAGGTATTCTGGATGAAATTATCATGTACATAAGCCCTGGTATAACCGCCCAGGCTGATGCCATTGCCCTGGCTTGAATTGATCTCAAAACCACAATTGGTTACACGGTTGTTGTAAATTTCACTGGAACCGCCCGATGCGCTGGATAACTGTATACCTGTACGCCAGGTACTGTCGATGATATTGCTGTACACCTTTATATCGCCCAACCGTAACGGCTTGGGATAGGTGGTGCTTCCATTGCAGTTCATAGCCCTTGTACCGTTGGGGTCTGTTGAACCCAGGTACATACCTTCCTGCATTACATGTACAATACGGTTGTCATGAATGGAGATATGACTGATGGTCCATTTGGGGTATTGCAGCGAATCGATACAGGAAGCATCCTGTTTTACCCAGAAGCCATAGGTTTTATTGTAGATATCGATATTGCACACTTCTATATTGGAAGAGCGCCCGAATATATCCACACCCACACCTCTTGCCCCCGGATCCTGGATATGGAACCCGTATGTAGTACCGCCACCAGTGCCCGCCAGTTTAATATAGCGGCAGTTGTTCAGTGCAAAGCCGTTGGACAGGGATATCTGTCCGCCTTCGTTAATAATAGTGACCGGGCAGGTCGCTGTTCCATAAAAGTTTTCCAGTGACACATACGACCATGGGCCACCTTTCACCACCAGTGTATCGCCCGGTTGATAGCTGAAGCGGGTACCATTGAGATAAATACCCTTATCGGCACCGGCCTTGAGATAGATCTTTTTGCCCGCACAGCCAGGCTGGCCCGTTACAGTAACGCTTACCGTACTTTTAGCAGAAAGCCCTTTACTGTCAGTTACTGCGAGCTGCATTACATATACACCTGCTACCAGGTTCGATAAGCTGGCCTGCGCTTTGTTTTCGCCTGTAAGCGTAAACTGTCCGGGGCCACTCAGTTTATTCCATTGGTAACTTACAATACTGCCATTGGTTGTTGTTGAAGAGCTACCGTTCAGCGTAGTGCTATTGGCTGGCAATATCAGGTGAATATCGGCTCCCGCATTGGCTACAGGTGGTACACTGCCGGTATTACCATCGCTTCCGCCCGGCGGAGGATTGCCGCTGCCGGGATTGCCCCCGTTTGTGTCAGGTACTACTTTGATATTCGTTGTGGCTGTGCTGGTCGCACCTTTATCGTCTGTTATTTTGAGTACGAAAACATAAGTACCGGCCACCAGGTTCGATAAGCCCGCATTCGCTGTATTGCCTGCAGTTAAAGTGAACTGTGTGGGACCACTTTGCCAGCTCCACTGATAGGCAACAATCTTCCCGTCGGGATCAGTGGATGCCGTACCATTTAATACGGTGCTGTTATTAGGTAATACAAGCGTTATGTCTTTACCGGCATTGGCCACCGGCGGTTTGTTCTGCAGAGGCAGCACGGTTACCCGCGCCGTATCCGTTGCAGTGGCACCCTGGTTATCTGTCACCTTCAGCACAAATACATAGGTGCCGGCTACCAGGTTACTCGCGCTGGCTTTGGCAGTGGTATTGCCACTCAGCGTGAATTGTGCAGGGCCGCTTAGTTTGGTCCACAGGTACGATGCAATACTGCCATCAGGATCTGAGGACGCAGAGCCATCCAATGTAGCACTGTTCTGCGGTAAGCTCATGGTAACATCTTTACCGGCATTGGCCACTGGTGGTTTGTTCTGTGCAGGCAGCACGGTTACCCGCGCTGTATCCGTTGCAGTGGCACCCTGGTTATCTGTCACCTTCAGCACAAATACATAGG
>CBJLMB010000022.1:0-99606 GCA_966424055.1 uncultured Deminuibacter sp.
ACGGTGGTGTGAGAGGACGGGTAGCCAACTAATGGCTATCCTCCTACTCGATTTTGGGGATGGGCCGAATAGCCCTGACTGTGTTTGTGTTTGCCGTTCAATTGTTTATTCCGCTTCCCATCTTATATTTATCGTGAATAAAAATATATGCAGCACAGTCTTTCTTTTCAGTATTCGGCAGCTATTCCCTGGCAAGACCTTGGCAATGGGATCAAAAGACAATTGTATGGTTATGACGATAAAGTGATGCTGGTAAAAGTGCTTTTCGAGAAAGATGCGATCGGTACTTTACACCAACACCCGCATTCGCAGGTAACTTATGTAGAGAGCGGTGTATTTGAAATGACCATCGGCAATGAAAAAAAGATACTCCGGCAGGGTGATGGATACTATGTTCCGCCCCATGTGCTGCATGGCTGCATTTGCCTTGAACCAGGTATGCTGGTAGATTGCTTCAGCCCCCTGCGGGAAGATTTTCTGTAATAACTTAGAAGTACGATAGTGGAATGGTATGGCCTCCGTACTTCGTCATTGGTACTTCGTACTTTTAAAAAAACACAGGCAAGTTGGAAGTACGAAGTACAAAGTACTGAAGTGGAATAGTAAGGCCTCCGCACCTACACATCGTACATCACACATCGTACCTCGTACATCCCCCTAACCCTTCATATTCTAATAAACAATCTATATGCAATACACAACATTGGGCAACACCGGACTGGTTGTATCCAGGCTCGCTTTTGGTGCCATGACTTTTACTGCGGGCAATAAAAGCATTCCTTCTATTTACAAAACAGAAGCAGGGCAGGCGGAAGCCATGGTGAATTATGCGCTGGATGCCGGCATCAACTTCTTTGATACGGCCGATGCCTATGCGGGCGGTGATTCGGAGCGTATGCTGGGACAAGCGCTCAAGAACAAACGCAATGAAGTGGTGATCGCCACCAAAGTAGGTATGCGCAGCGGTGATGCACTGGTGCAGTCGGGCCTCAGCCGCCGCCATATTCTCTGGTCGGTGGAACAAAGCCTGAAGCGGCTGGACACCGACTGGATCGATGTTTACCTGGTGCACCGTGAAGACGAGCACACACCGCTGGAAGAAACCCTTGCAGCACTGGATGAAATTGTGCGTGCCGGCAAGGTACGGTATATCGGCTTTTCTAACTGGACAGCCTGGAAAGTGGCTGCGGCCTGTGAACTGCAGAAAGCAAATGGCTGGGCACCGTTCACACATGGTCAGCTGACCTATTCGTTACTGGTACGCGATATTGAGCGCGATATTATTCCTATGCTGCAGCACTATGGCCTGGGACTTACCGTATGGAGCCCGCTTACACAGGGATTCTTAAGCGGTAAATACACACGTGAAAATCTTTCTGCCGCTGATAACCGGATATCCGGTTTTGACTTTATCCCTTTTGATAAAGAAAAAGGATTTCAGCTGGTAGAACAGATGCGTGGCATCGCCAATGCACACCAGGCAAGCGTGGCACAGGTTGCACTGGCCTGGCTGCTCTCAAAAAAAGCGGTCACCAGTTTACTTATCGGCGCATCCAAACTGCACCAGCTTGAAGACAATCTTGCCGCCGTAAATCTAACACTTACAAAAGAAGAGATCGGTTTACTGGATAATGCCACCACGCCATCACCTGTTTATCCCAACTGGTTTCAATCTTCTGTTGAAGACAAGAAGATCACCACTGCACTGGCATACTAATACAGCTTCCTGTTATAAAGATCCCAGCATTGTTGCTGGGATCTTTTTTTGAATATAGCCGGCCTCCCTGCATACAACCGCACCTGGATTAAGCAGCCCAGATAATTTGCCGGGATTTAAACAATCCTCCGGCAAAGATTGTTACGAATAACATGCACCCTAAAACTGCCTGGCTATGAATAGTTTTTCCACCCTGATACCAGTATTCGCTGCACCAACTGCCTGCCTGATTGCCGCTGATCCGTATGCAGAGAATACTGTACCATAACATAAGCCAGGTGCTGCAGGCCCTTCAGAAAGCCTGCCTGGTGATGGCCGTACCCTGCTTTATTCATACTTCAATCCAACACCATGATGCAAAAAAACTGCTTATTATTTGCATTGCTGGCTTATACGCTGATCAGCTGTAAATCAAAAAACGCTGCCACTGGTGCCGCAGACCATACCGGCGCGGCCATTCCGGTACAAACAGAACCTGTAACAAATGTAACCGCTGGCTGGAACTTATCGGTGAGCGGTAATATTGAAGGCAATCAAACCGTGCGGATAGGGTTTATGGTGGGCGGTAAGATCAATTATATCGCAGCCCAGGAAGGGCAGTCTGTTTCCAAAGGTCAGCTTGTTGCCAGTATCGATCCTGTTAATTACAGCATTGCCAAAGAAATGGCCGATGTACAGGTAAAGCAGGCGACAGATGAATATGAAAGGCTACGGATCATGCACGACCGCAACAGTCTCAGTGAAAGTGATTTTAAAAAAATAGGCTTTACCCTGGAACAGGCAAAAGCACAGCAAAAACAACAGGCGCAAAACCTGGCTTATACCAAACTGTATGCACCCATCAGCGGGGTATTGCTGAGAAAACTCGCCGAAACAGGGGAGATCACCGGAGTGGGTAATCCTGTTCTTGTGATATCGGCTATCAGCACAGTAAAAGTGAATGCCTATATCCCCGAAAGCGAAATACAAAAAATAAAACTGGGGCAGCCGGCTGTAGTACAGATATCGGCGTTGGATTCTTCTTTTAATGGCAGGGTAGTAGAAGTAGGTTCAGCCGCAGATCCCAATTCAAGGGCATTCACCGTCAAAATAGAGCTGGCCAATCCGCATTTGTATATACGTCCGGGCATGATAGCTGAAGTAAAACTGCCTACCCGGCAAAATAAAAGTGTGCTGGCTGTTCCGGCCGAGGCGGTGCTGCGCGATACCGACGACCAGAGCTATGTGTTTATTGCTGATGCAGGGCAGCACAAAGCTTTTAAAAGAAAAGTAACCCTGGGGCAGCTGGCGGATAATAAAGTGGAGATCACCTCAGGTATCAGTGCCGGTGAAATCATTGTAACCGGAGGACAGCAGAAGCTGACCGACGGTGTTTCCATTACCATCAACCAATAACACTGCCATGAACCTTGTACAAGCTTCACTCAAATACAAACAGGTAACCATACCGGTGCTGTTACTGCTGTTCGTGGTAGGCGTTAATTCACTGCTCAATATGCCGCGAAGGGAAGACCCTAAGATCACCATCAGGCAGGGACTGGTACTGGCTTATTATCCCGGGGCAACATCGGTACAGGTGGAAGACCAGGTTACTAAAAAACTGGAGCAATACCTTTTCCAGTTTGAAGAAGTGCGGAAAGACAAAACCTATTCCACCACGCAGGATGGTATGGTAGTGGTGAATGTAGAACTGAATGAAAATGTAAAAAATCCCGATATCTTCTGGAGCAAGTTGCGTGAACAGTTGCTGCTGGCTAAACAGATCGATTTTCCCGAAGGTGTAAGAGGGCCTATTGTAAATTCTGATTTTGGCGATACAGAAGCAATGGTCATCGGTATTGAAAGCGATAGTGCCGGGTATGACCAGCTGAAGGAATATGCGCAGAAACTGGAAGACCGGATACGCACTGTAAAATCTGTATCCAAAATAAAACGGATTGGTGAGCAGCGGGAGCAGGTGGTGGTAAGTGCCAGCTCGTTTAAACTGGCGCAATATGGCATCAGGCTGGAAAATGTAGTAAGACTGCTGCAATCGCAAAACATGATCAATGCCACAGGGGATATCAAAACCGATAACAGTAAAATTCCATTGTACACTAAAGGCTATTACGGTAAGGAACAGCAGATCGCCAACCAGGTGATCGGTTCATCCAAAACCGGCGAAGTTGTGCGGCTGGGTGATGTGGCCAGTTTTCAGCGCAGCTATGCTGAGCCTAGTAGCCGTACACTGATCAATGGGAAAAAATCCATCATCCTCGCCATACAAATGCTGGAAGGCAACAATATTGTCAAGTTCGGCGATGACGTAAGCAGGGTATTGAATGATGCCGCCAAAACATTTCCTGCTGGTGTGCAGCTTACCACCATTGTTAACCAGCCACAGATCGTGGATGAGAATATCTCTCATTTTATAAAGGAATTTTTTATCGCTATCGTCTCTGTAGTGGTAGTGGTGATACTGCTGTTGCCGCTGCGTATTGCCGCCGTTGCAGCAATGGCCATACCTATGACCATTGCAGTGACCTTTGCCATGATGGAAATACTGGGTATCGAGCTACACCAGGTTTCACTGGCCGCACTAATTGTGGTACTGGGCATGGTAGTAGACGATGCCATTGTAATAGCCGATAATTATGTAGAGCTGCTGGATGAAGGGGTTGACCGGTGGACGGCCGCCTGGCGAAGTGCCAGCGACCTGGTGATACCTGTGCTGGCAGCCACGGTGACCATTATCGCATCTTTTATGCCAATGGTACTGCTGACCGGATCGGTAGGGGAGTTTATTGAAGCGCTGCCCATCACAGTAGCTATAGCCCTGGCTTCATCCTTCCTGGTAGCCATGGTGCTTACGCCCATGCTGTGTTATACATTTATCAAAAAAGGGTTGCACGACCATAGCAGTACCAACCAAAAGAAAAAACATTTCAGCGTGCTGGATAAAATGCAGGATGCCTACAATGCTGCACTGGGCTGGAGTGTAAAGCATCCTGTACTGACCATACTCAGCAGCCTGGTCACCGTAGCGCTTGCAGGTTTGCTGTACACCTCGTTCATCAAGCAAAAATTTTTCCCGGCAGCTGAACGCAACCAGTTTGTAGTGGAACTGTGGATGCCTACCGGAACAAAATTTGAAAAAACACAGCAGGCCATCCTGAAAATACAGGACCTGGTAAAAAAAGACAGCCGGGTTACTTCCTATGCCACATTTATCGGAACCAGCGCACCGCGTTTTTATTACAATTTTGCGCCCGAAGTGCCGGTGACTAATTATGCACAGATATTGATCAATACCACGGATGATCATACGGCAGAAATATTTTCGCAGGAATTGGCCACCCGGGTTGAACGCCTTGTTCCCGAAGGCATGCCACAGGTAAAACTGATGCAGCAGGGATCTTCCTTAAAAGCACCGGTAGAACTGCGTATCATCGGTGACGATATCAAACGCTTAAAACAGCTAGGGCGCGAGGTGGAAGCCATTGTCAAGCGTACAAGGGGCAGTAACCTGGTGCGCAATGATTTCAGGGAAGATTATTATGGCATCGATATCCATTTACGTGGCGAGGCTGAACGCCTGGGTTTTACTACCGAAAGTATTTCCAAAATGGTATACACAGGTTTTTCAGGTGCTACCATCACCACCATGTATGAAGGCAGCACACCTGTAGACATTGTGTTCAGGCTGGATGAAGGCGAACGCCGCAGTTCTACCGATCTTGAAAATATGTATGTGAGCTCACCGGTTACCGGCGCCAGTGTCCCGCTTCGGCAGATCGCCAATATTCAGCCGGCATGGCATACCGGCAAAATTGTGCGGCGCAATGGGGTAAGAACATTGACCGTTCAGTCAGAAACCATCAAAGATGTATTACCGTCTGAACTGCTCAGCGCACTGCGGCCACAGCTGGCACAATTGGCATTGCCAGCCGGTTACCACATTCAATATGGCGGTGAATATGAGAACCAGCAGGAAACTTTCAGCCAGATGGTGATCGTGCTGCTGGTGAGCCTGGTACTGATCTTTTTTATCCTCCTGTTCCAGTTTAAAAATCTGAAAGAAGCGATCATCGTTATGCTCACCATTCCACTGAGCTTGTTTGGTGCTATGCTGGGACTGGTGATAACAGGCAATAATTTTGGCTTTACTGCTTTTGTGGGGCTGATTAGTCTTTCGGGCATTGTAGTACGCAATGCCATCATCCTGATTGATCACACCAATGAATTATTGCAGCATGGCATGGATATTCGTACTGCAGCAGTAGAAAGCGGCAAGCGAAGACTTCGACCCATTTTTCTTACGGCGATGGCGGCAGCTATCGGTGTATTACCCATGATACTGTCAGGATCGCCCATGTGGAGCCCGCTGGCCAGTGTAATAGCCGTAGGTGTTGTATGGAGCATGGTTATGGCATTGCTTACTGTTCCGGTCATTTATATTTTCTGGATGAAACCGAAAGACCAGAACATGTTGCTTTCATCTAAAACAGAACAGGCATGATCAGGAAACAATCTCATATACACCTGCCAGGTATTGCCTTTGTATTGCTGCTGCCGTTTTGCACCAGGGCCCAGCAATTGCAGCCGCTCAGCCTGCAGCAGGTCATTGATGCTGCATTACAGAATAATCATCTGCTGAAAGCAAAAAAACTGCAGGTAGAAGAAAAGCAGGCTAAAATAAAAGAAGATGCAGTAAAACAGTATCCCACCGTAAACCTGCATTCACTCTATAGCTACAACGCCAAAGTAGGGCAGCTGGTGATACCACAGGGTTCTTTCGGTTCATTGCCGCTGGGGCCGGGCAATATTATATCATTGCCCAATACCACTAAATCGTACGAGCTGGGTAAGCACAATCTTTTTGTAGCAGGCGTATCGCTCTACCAGCCACTTACACAGCAGGGTAAAATACATACCGGTTTAAAAATAGATGAAACCGATGTGCAGATAGCGCGGAAAGAAAAAGATAAAGCCGCTGAACAGATCACACAGGCTATCGAAAAACTGTATTATGGAATACTCATTAACCAGCAGCAGCAACAGGAAGCAACCGCCAGGCTGGAGCTGGCTAAAATTCAGCTGTACGATGTAGAGAGCGCCCTGCTGGCCGGCAAAACACTGACTGTAAGCAAAACAGCCCTGCTGGCCAATAAAGCTGATGAAGAACAGAACCTGCTGAAACTGGATATCCAGCAGCAGGATTACCGCGCCGATCTGCAACAGCTTACAGAGCTGTCTGCTGACAGCCTGCAACTGCAACTCGCAGATACAACATTGCCACCAGTAACACCGCTGGAACAATACCAGGTATCGGCGGCACAAAACAACAATGATATATTACTGGCACAACTCGGTAAAACCAAAAGTGAACTGGCGATAAAAGCCGCAAAGCAAAGCTACCTGCCCGATATTGGCATTACTGCCGGTTATACTTACCAACAAAGCTTTTCCATATATCCCGCCAACAATGTGTTTGCGGGCCTGATGCTCAGCTGGAGCCTGCAGGATATCTTGTCTAATAAACAAGTATTCCGCCAGCGGAATTTCATGTTGCGGCAGGCCGAAGAAAATGCGCTCAATACACAACTGCAGGTAAAAACCTCGCTGGAAAAAGCCTACCGGAAGCTCTCACAAACACGGGCGCTGATCAATGTAGCGGAAGAAGCGGTACGGTACCGAGGGGAAGAACTGAAAATACAACAGGATAAACGTATTGCCGGGCTCAATAAACCCGCTGACCTGCTGAATGCACAGGCTTCCCTTGCCAAATCGACCGCCGACCTGCTCGCGGCACAGCTCAGTTACCGACTGGCCCTCAGCGACCTCCGGATATTGAGTGAAGGAAAATAAGCTATTCCACTATGCCACTGAACTCATGCTGGCAGACAGGTTTTTCTTCAGCTGATCGAGGTCGTATTCCATTTCGCTGGTTTCTATCCATAACAAACCACCGCTGTTTTCCTCACAGGCTTTCAGGTATTGTTTTCTTTTTTTGGTCTGCGGTATAGCATCGATGTATTGCATGGGGTTTTTAGCAAACAATACAATCTTTCTTTTTCGTCCATCAAGCGCTATTTCACGGTAACCATCCAGGTCTTGCCAGCGTACCTGGCCTGCCAGGCTGCAGGGCTTTTCATACAGTTGTATGCCCTGGCGGTCAAGCGTGAACAGGGGCTTTTTTCCCAGGAAAAGCGCAGAGTCCCTGATCAGCAGAAATAAAATAACGATAATGGCTATCGGCATGATCACTACGATTTTGGGATAATAATAATCTTCCGTAAAAAAATGACCGCTGCCGTCCCAGAAGCACCAGCCGAAAGCGATCAGCAGCACCAGGTACCAGGCTAGTTTTCTATAATAGGCTTTTTTACTCCGGTAAACATCAATAGTATATTGCACACCGTTTTGCTCAGCGAATCTGTTTTCCATGGTTAAGCTGGTTATGTATTTAGAAAGAAGTGGGTTTGTTATAACCACCGTTGATATTGACAGTATTGTTTGGGGTACTTTGTAATCCTTCGCTTAGTATCGCCTCGGTTTCGGCGATCAGGCGTTGTGCTATTTTCTCACGCAGTACGATACCGAGCAACAGGGTTCTGTTTTTACCATTATCATTCATAAATATGGAAGCCTGGTATTGGGAGGTGATGCCATTGACCCGTACCCGGGTTATTTTGGCATTCATGTATTCGCTGAAAGGGTATTGCTTTTTTACCACTGAGCCACGTTTAACTTGTACCAGCCGGGTAGAGGTCTGCAAGCAGATGACCTGCATTTTCTGCCTGTAATATGGCCATCCGGCAAAAACCAGGCAGCATACAAACCACAGCAGTCCGCCGGAAGCATGCTTGTCCAGGTAATACCATAGCCCCAGCGCAGCCAGCAGCAGGAAGACTACAATTGAAAAATACAGGAAACCCATGGGCTTTTGCAGAACATAGCCATCTCCTTCATACTTGTAATACTTGTATTCCATAAGTCAAATTTCTGTTATTGAATTGCTTTATCAGGTTGTATAAGCGCAAGCACCAGGGTGCATTGGGGAAGAGAGGGCTATTTTCCTATAATCGGTAACCGGAGAAGCGATACCTGTTTTAACCAGGGCATCGTTTTTCATGGTTAGCAAGATCATATATCCCTCTACAAAGCCATGGCAAAAATAAAAAACCAGTTGAACTTTCGACTGATGTTCTGCCTTTTAGTTGTGGTTGTATATATATTGTAGATGGATTTGGTACTACAATTTTTTTCTCGCTGAATGCACGGAAGACGCGGAATAGTTGCTGAGGGAGAATATTTTTTAACAACGCCTGAAAATTATTTTCCTTTCTGCGTTTTTTGCGTGTTCCGCGAGATAAATTCCGTGTAGCTCAGCGCGTATGGCTTGAAGCTTTTATAGCTGCAAACCATGAGATTCCAGCTATGGAGTGGGAAGGCTTGTTAAATAGAATAAGTTAACTTAACATAATATTAATTATAGGATAAAATAATAGATCCAAAATCAAGCATCAAGACCTGGACAATTTTAGCTGCATATCATTAATGCTGTTTCAGGAAGCTTTTTGAGATGCCGGGTTTCCCTGATGATGTCCAGGATGGCTGAATGGAATTCTTTTTTGGACAGACTTAAAAGAAAGGCAGTTTGCTTTTTTAATTCCACGATCCATTGCGCAGCGCCTGGATCCTGTGGATCATTAATAAGCTGGCTGTAAAATTTTTCCATCTCAGAAAACTTATTGGTAAGTCCGCAGATGGTTCCTTTATGATAATTGCCCCATAAATGCGCACTGGTGAATTGCCAGGCTATAATCGATTCCCGGGCGATTTCCGGGTTGGACAAGTCTTTCCTGATTTGCACAGCTTTATCTACTGCCAGTTTACAAAAATGTTTAATTTCATCCGAAAATTGCCTTTCCTCTTCAAATGCAACAAAATCCACTTCCTGGCGATACTCCAGGTCGAAAGAAAAATATTCCTGTTTATACCAGTGAAAATTAGCGCCAATATTCAACGTAGTCCCTTTTCTACCCATAAATGGTTGAAATTCAATTAGAATTGTAAACCAGCCCTGATCATCTAACCAAAGCCGGGACTGGCCCTTTTGGGTAAATCCATAAGGTTTGAAAACCTTTTTCGCAACTCTGCTGATAATTTTTGCATGTTCGGTGTTGATCATCTCGAATTAAAAGTTAGACATAGTAAATTATTCAATGAAATTCAATTTATTACAAACAAAATTTATGCAGAAAACCTGCATTCATACCAAGATTTATCATATGTACAAATGGCTTATGCACCTTAGCCCTATTACCGGGCAACAAGATACATAAGCCATTTGTTTACTAAGCTTTTTGCGTCTTTATTCTGCAGCCTTTTCTGCTGCATCCCTTGGCGTGGGTTGACCTTTGCCGGTAGTGATCAAACTATGCAGGCTATTGTTGATATAATCGCTCCAGGCATTGGAGCAGGCACTATAACATTCATATGCCGGCACCAGGCCAACATGGGTAAAACGCAATTGTGTGCCGCCATCTTTCTCTGCTATATCAAACACAATTTTCGTGTTATTCCATTCACTTTGGTCTTTCACAAAATTGAGCCGGCTATCTGTAACAAGCCAAACAATTTTTTGAAAAGGAACCAGCTCTACCAGCTTTTGTTTGGAATAATGCACCTCCCCGAAATGCACCTCGAATTCATCATCCAGTTGATGGGTTTTGCCTGTAAGATTTTCCGTCCACCACTCCTGAACATTATTGATGGCTTTAAATATTTCTTTTGGCGTTTGCTCTACCAGGTAGGCGGTGGAAAAATGTTGCTTTTCCATAATGGTAATTTTATTGTTTAATGATGCCTGACGATTTCAGTCTGCTCAAACAAAATTAGTATTAGGATAAAGAAACCAGGAATGGCAGAAATGACAATTATACAGGGCTTTTTTGCCAAATGGAAAATATCATTGATCTGCTCTCCTATCTGTCATTTGATAAGATTTTGTACCTAAATGGCTAATTGATTTTTTTAAAAAAAACAACGGATATTTTATCTATTTTTAAAAGGATGTTGAGACTGGCTAAACACCTTTATACCTATGGCCAAAAACAAACTGCAAACGCTGGTAGCGGAGCAAAAGATATTGAATCATATTTATGTTATACGCGGACAAAAAGTGATGCTTGACCGTGACCTTGCTCAAATGTATGGTGTAGAAACCAAGGTTTTTAATCAAAGTGTAAAAAGAAATATTGAGCGCTTTCCTAAAGATTTTATGTTTTGTCTCCGCGAAAAAGAATGGGAAAACTTGAGGTCACAATTTGTGACCTCAAGTTGGGGCGGCACCCGCTACAGGCCTAATGTATTTACAGAACAAGGTGTGGCGATGTTATCCAGTATTTTAAATAGCCAAACTGCTATCGAGGTAAATATCCGTATCATCCGTGTGTTTACAAAGCTTAGGGAATATACCCTTACCCATACTGATATATTACGGCAACTGGCTCAACTGGAAAAAAATGTAAAAGGCAATGGACGGGATATTGAGAATATCTTTGCTGTACTAAAGGAGCTGATTGAAAAACAGAGAACAGCATTGCCCAGGAATAAAATCGGCTTTAAGCACTATGATGAGGAGCGTTAATCTCTTTTTATAGTAGTATCTTACAATTTCAAGTCCTCAAACATCATGAAAGCATCAACAATTGCTATGCTGGCATTCGTGTTTTTCAATTGGCTTTCAGTTCAAGCGCAATCACTCGATACCCTGGTTGACGTAGGTGGATTCCAACTGCATTTTACTATTTTTAAGGGTAAAGGTATACCCATACTTTTTGAAGCAGGTGGCGGCGAAAATGCTACAACATGGAACAAAATTATCAGGCCCATTGCAGAACGCACAGCAACTACTTTAATCACTTATGACAGAGCGGGTTTTGGCAAAAGTACATTTGATACAACTAGGCATGGGATCATGAATGGAATGATCACCCTGGAAACTGCGCTTAAAAAATTGGGTTATGATGGCAATATCATACTGGTTGCCCACTCGCAGGGCGGTTTGTACGCTCAACTATACGCCTCCCGGCATCCTGATAAAGTTAAAGCCGCAGTACTGATCGATGTCACAACAACCTGCTTCTACAATGAAAAAAGGCTTTCTGCAACGCAACAGTTGATCAACCAGCAAAATACTGACAGACTAAAAGCTTCAAACCCCGGCATCTATTACCAGGGGGCAGATTTCAGCAGCAATATTGAGCGTATGAGAGAATTTCCATTTCCTGCCACAATTCAGGTAACAGACTTTGTTTCGGATCATCCTCCCTTCGGGGATAGCACAGATATCAAAGACTGGAAACGCTGTCACCGGGAATTCGCTGCACTATCATCCAACAGGTCAGGTATACTGGCATCCGGCTGCGGGCATTTTATATTCAACGACAATCCCCCATTGGTGATCAATGCCATTGTAAAGGCTTATACCACTGCACTCGGTAAGGTGTATCGCAAGGTTTAAGGTTTAATGTTTAAGGTTTAAAGTTGTTTGCTGGGGGAGTTTTGTGTTTCAATTGTTCAATTGTTCCATTGTTCAACGGTTTCATTGTTCCATTCTTAGAGGCAATGTTGGGGCCTGGGCTTTGTCATGCATCTTGCTACTGATATCTTGCGACTAAAATTTGCGTAGTTAAATAACTACACATATATTTGTAGTCAAATAGCTTCATAATGAACCTGAGACGAGATGTTTTTCAAGCGATAGCCGACCCTACCAGGCGGGCTATACTTTTACTGGTAGCGGCACAATCGATGACTGCGGGCGCCATAGCAGCCAATTTTGATACAGCCAGGCCTACCGTATCCAAACACCTGCAGATACTCACTGAATGCGAGTTGCTGGAACAGGAACAAAACGGAAGGGAAATTTTTTATCATTTCAATGCCAGGAAAATGAAAGAGGTAGCAGATTTTATCGAGCCATTCCGCAAGATGTGGGATGACCGGTTTAATAAACTGGAAGCCGTTATGAAAAATTACAAATCAAAAAAATAAGCCCATATGGAACAAAAAACGAAGATCCATGCCGAGGATGGCAAACAGGAAATAACGATCACCCGGGACTTTGATCTGCCACTGGAACTGCTTTTTAAAGCTTATGTAGAGCCCGGCATCATTGAGCAATGGATGGGCACCAAGGTACTGCAGCTGGAAAGCAAAAAATATGGTCATTACCGGTTTGAAACCTCCGATCCCAAAGGTAATATGGCCTTCCGGGCAACCGGCGTTATTCATGAACTGATACCGGAAAAAAAGATCACCCGGACATTTGAAATGGAAGGCACACCATTCGGTGTTCAGCTGGAGATCTACGAATTTGAATCGCTCACTGCTGATACCAGCAAACTCAGCATGCATGTGGTATATGAATCGGTGGCACAGAGAGACCAGGTACTGAAACTGCCTTTTGCCCAGGGCATTAATATGGCGCATAACCGTATGGAAGATATCCTGCGTAAATACCAATAACCTGCCATGACAAAGAGAAATAAAATCATCTACTGGATTGCCACGCTCTGGCTTTCACTGGGCATGCTGTCAACCGGTGTGGTGCAGCTGTTCAAAATAAAAACCGAAGTGGACTTTATCACGCACCTGGGTTACCCGGTTTATTTTTTAACCATACTGGGTATCTGGAAAATACTCGGCGTAGCGGCTGTTCTGGTGCCTAAATTCCCTTTGCTGAAAGAATGGGCTTATGCCGGCTTTTTCTTTGCGATGTCAGGCGCCGTTTTTTCACACCTGGCACATGGAGATGCTGCTAAAGAATTTTTTGGTCCACTGTTACTAATTGTGCTTACGATGCTGTCCTGGTATTTCAGGCCTGCGGACAGAAAGCTTAATTCAGTTAATTTTAGTAAATGAACAACATAAATCCCAAAGTCGATTTCTACTTCGACAAAGCCGCTAAATGGCAGAAAGAAATAGAACAATTGCGAACCATTCTACTTGACTGCGGGCTTACCGAAGAACTGAAATGGGGTTGCCCCTGCTATACCTTTGAAGGTAGCAATATTGTTTTGATACATGTGTTTAAAGAGTATTGCGCACTGTTGTTTTTCAAAGGGGCCCTCCTGAACGATCCCAGTGGTATACTGATACAGCAAACCGGAAATGTACAATCCGCCCGCCAGGCCAGGTTTACCGGCTTACGCGAAATAGTTCAGCTGGAACCCACCCTGAAAGCTTATGTGTATGAGGCCATCGAAGTGGAAAGAGCAGGATTGAAAGTTCAATTAAAGAAAACGCAGGAATTTGTAATGCCTGAAGAATTTGAGCAAGTACTGGCCAGGAACAAGTCCCTGAAAAAAGCTTTTGAAGCATTGACACCGGGCCGGCAACGCGGCTACCTGCTTTACTTTGCAGCTCCCAAACAATCTAAAACCAGGATATCGAGGATCGAGAAATATACACAGCATATTCTTGATGGGAAGGGATTGGTTGATTAGTTGATTGGTTGAGTGGTTGAATTGTTGATTGGGTAATTAGGGATTTGTATCATCTAAATTGTGAAGCAAGTTTATTTGGAGAAATGGGGCTTTGGAACGTTCTTTCTTTTTAACCATTATACTATGGCGAAGAAAAATAAAAAGACCTTGTCTGTGGCGCAAACTGGCCATTTGATCAGCACGCTAAAAAAGCGCTTTGCAGAAAACCTTCATCGGCATAAAACGCTTGAATGGGTGGATATACAGGCTAAGCTGGAAGCCGGCGCAGAGAAATTATGGTCGCTTAATGAAATGGAAATAACGGGCGGTGAACCGGATGTGGTTGAGTATGATAAAAAATCCGGTGAATACATTTTTATGGATTGTTCGGCAGAAAGTCCGGCTGGCCGCAGGAACACCTGTTACGATCGGGAAGGCCTGTTGTCCAGAAAAGAGCACCGTCCAGAACACAATGCTGTTGATATGGCTGCGGATATGGGTATTGCCTTATTAACAGAAGAGCAATACCGCATGCTGCAGCAGTTAGGCAGTTTCGATTTGAAAACATCCAGCTGGGTACAAACACCTGCTGCCATCAGAAAACATGGCGGCGCGCTTTTTTGTGACCGGCGTTATGATCATGTATTTGTGTATCATAACGGAGCGCAGTCCTATTACAGCTCCAGGGGATTCCGCGGGGTACTGCGTGTTTAAAAGAGGTAATGGATCGCGCTGTGTGCCTGAGCGTAGCATATTCGTGATTCTCCGCGCGTTAGCGCCACTTGCCATTGGCGAAGGCTTTGATTTTTCCCCGCAATTATTTATTATTTGCCGGCATCCCCGCCGGCGACTATGCCCTGGTAGGTATTCAGTACAGTTGTATAATCTGCACTAAAAGCGATGTGCAGCATTTTGCCACCCGGCGTTACCAGTATTTTGGAAGGATAGCCCAATACCGCATAATCAGCGGGAATTCTACCATCAGACATGGCTACAGGCACATGGTATTTTTGGGAGCTCATAAAATAGGCCACTGCCTCGTCAGTGTCGTTACAAGCGATAGACAACAGGGCACTATTGGCAGGGTTACCTGCGGCGATGGATGCCGCCAGTTTATCAACATTGGGCATGTCTTCCCGGCATGGACGACACCAGGTACCCCAGAAATCGAGCAATAGCCATTTACCCTTGAAATCAGACAGGCGTACTTTATTTCCTTTGAGATCATTCAGCTCGAAGCCGGGTGCTGCAGGCCAGCTTTGGGTAATGGTATGATCGAAATAATCAGCGAATGATCTGCCAGGGAAATGTTGCGTAAAATATTCTTTTACTTCTTTTATACGCATCGGATTAAAAACAACCATACGGGAAAGCAGCTGTAATGTTTCTTCGGGATCACCGGAAGCAGCAACCTCCTTTGCCAGCTCTTCACGGTAATCAGCTTTTGAACCCAACAGGGTACGGTCATAAAAGCTGACATAAGGATTTTCATCGGGGCCCTGGGGTGCCTGTTCAGCTGCTTTGGTCAGATACTGTAATGCCTGTTGCCTGTTGTATGGCAGGGTATGTTTGTACCGCAGGTAATAAGCATGCCCCAGCAATTGCCGCTGTGCCAGCAGGGTTTGACGAGTATCCATATAAAGCCTCATCTGTTCGGCTATCCCACTGTTGTGCTGATCGGCTGCCAGGCAGGTGATAGTGGTGTCCAGTAAAGCAGTGGCCATATCAGGCATACCGGCGCTATCCAGCAGGTTGCTTACCAGCATGGCATACCTAGCCGAACGGCCCAGCCAGCGTTGCTGTACACTTGGCTGATAGAACCTTTCTGCCAGTTGCTGCAATTGTTGCCGGTTGCCACCAGCCTGTTGTGCTTGCACCCATAGTTGCAGCGGATGAACTGTTGCCTGTAGCGTGCTATCGGGTTGTTGCGCTAGCAATGACAATAAATGCATTGCCGTTTTATGTCCCTGCTCCTCTCTTTTTAAAATCCGGTTGATCTCTTCAGTACCTACATGACGTGCTTTCCATTCCTTTATTGCGGCGGCGCTGTCTGCCGGCTCATGCTGCATAAATTGCTGGGCAAAACCATTATGGAACCATGCATCCAGGCGATGCAGCCTGTGAAGCATCAGTATAAGTTCTAATGCACTGCCGGCATCTGTCCTGTACACATTTTCCAGCTTATTGAAAATATGTGCATAGCTATGCAGGTAATGTGATGGTACGGTGCGCACCAGTGCCTGGTAAGGACTTAGATCTTTTGCACCCAGTAACAGGTCGAGTTTCTGTAGCAGATAAACACTGTCATGGTATTTTTTGTCGTTGGCAGCCAGGTAAACAGCCAGCTTTTTTTCATCCGGGCCTCCATCTTTGTTGCGCAGGCTATCACTCCAGTAACTGGCGTAAATTGCCTGGTTCAGGCGTTCCCAGTTGATGGCAGGTCGTGGTAATGCAGACAGTTGTGTTTGTATGGTGAGCAGGTTAATGATGGTATCCTTTTTATAATTATCCTGCCCTTTTTGGTGATACACGATATCAAAAAAAGAACTATCGCCCGAAGACAGTTGTTGCACAATTCCCGTACTGCTATTTACGGTATAGTTGCTGTGCTTCCTCCCCACAACTACAGCATCGCTTATTGCGCCATGCACAACAGAAGAAGTATGCGTGGAGGTATTGCCTGTTACTGTGATCGTGATGGCGCCGGGCTGTTTGTTCTGTACAATATAAACGGCACTGTCGGCATGCCAGGAAAAACCTTCCTCCTGCCGCTCAGCCAGCGCAGGGAACAAAGGCCGTAACCGGATTTTTATCCCCTGTTCCGAAAAATTGGCCAATAACATTTCGCCGAACTTTTTCTTCAGTACCCAGCGTTTACTGGCAGCGCTCACTAACTGCTGGCAGCCATTCACGGACAGTAGTATTCCGCGGTCGTTTACCAGCAGCTCCACAGGTTTTTGCAGTAAAACAAGATTATCGAAAATACTTGTGCTAGCCATCGATAAACTGCTCCAGTTTGCTGCATCAAAATTAACCGGACTGCCGGTGTTAATGCCATTTTGCCGTATATTCAGCAGCGTACAGGAGATGCGGTAGTTGCCCTGGTTGTCTTTACCGGTTACCTGTAAGCGGTAATCGCTGATGGTTGTTATATTGTAATCGTTGCTGAGTTGTTTTTCCTCCCGCCGGCAATACCAGGTATCATGAATGTTGAGCCGGCAGGTTTGAGCAGCGGTTGTGAAGCAGGTAGCGCTTGCAAAGGCAAGCAATAATAGTGTACGCATAGGTGATGGTTGAAAGCATGGACCGCTGTTGCGGCAGACATGCCTGCCCAAAATAATAAAGAACTTACAAAAAGAGGTATTATCTCGGTTTTCTTTTCAATTTTAATAATCGCGGGTGATGCGGTATAGGATACACATGAATATTTTATCACAAGTACGATAGTGGAAAGCATTTTCGTGGAAAAAGCGGTAACTGCAGAAGAGAACTGCCAGATGCTGTATATCAGCTGTATATCCAGGTTGTCCTTTTTTAATAGTAGCCTGCTTTAGCCAGGCGTATCTTGGGGTATAAAGAGAAATGGTATGACACCGAAAGCAGTTTTGTTGCAATGGATCGATGTTTTTAACAGGGCCGATGCGGCTGCCATGGCCAACCTGTATGCCGAAGAGGCGGTGAACCACCAGGTAGCCAATGAGCCTGTTGTAGGCAAAGCGGCTATTGTGCAAATGTTCACCAGCGAGTTTGCTGCTGCAGAAATGGTTTGTATTCCTGAAAATATTTTTGAAGATGGTGGATGGGCCATCCTGGAATGGAAAGACCCTAATGGCCTTCGTGGCTGCGGCTTTTTTCATATCCAAAACAACCAGATCATCTTTCAACGCGGTTACTGGGACAAACTATCTTTCCTAAAACTCAACAAGCTCCCCATCCCCCAATAAAAACATTCCCTCAAAACAATCAAACCATCCAACCATCAAACCATCCAACCATCAAACCATCCAACCATCAAACAATCTAACCATCAAACAATCTAACCATCACCCCATTTTCAAATTTTCAAATTCACCCCCTCCCTATCAACCGCCCCCGCTCTTTCCCATATTTTTCCTGGTAGGCTCTTGGTGTCATGGACACATAGCGTTTAAAGATCTTACGGAAATAATCACTGTCTTCATAGCCGCAACGTGAAGCCACCTGCTCTACCCCACCCTTGCGGCTTTCCAGCATTTTCTTGGCTGCCTCTACACGAACGCGCTGCAGGTATTCCAGGGGGGTGTTGGAAGTGGCCTGTTCAAAACGCCGGATAAAATTGCGTACACTCATATTGCAACGCGCGGCCAGCAGGTCCAGTGTAAGAGCCTGGCGGTAGTTTTTTTCAATAAACTGTTGCGCCTGGGCAATCACATCGTCTGCGTGTTCATGCTGAAACCGGAAAATAGAAAAGCTGCTTTGTGGCTGCTCATGCACATTGATCATCAAAATCTTTGATGCGGTTATGGCTTCTTCATGGCCGCAAAGTTTTTCTATCAGGTAAATCATAAAGCTCGTAAAACTAAAAGCGCCGCCGCAGGAGTATAAACGTCCCTGGTCAACAATCACCCGGTCATCTGTCATATCCACCATCGGGTATTGCTTGCGGAAACGATCGGCAAACAGCCAGTTGGTAGTAGCCTTTTTTCCGGTGAGCAAGCCTGTGGCCGCCAGTAGAAAAGCGCCTACGCAAATGCTGGCCAGTTCTGCCCCCTGGCTGTATTGTTGCTGCAGCCATTTGATCATGGCCTGCTCGCGCTGCAATACCAGGTCTATTTTTTCAAAACGCATGGCCGGCACGATCACCAGCTGGTATACATCGGTGCGACGCAGTTTTTTTTGTCCCTCTGCCCTGCTGGGTGTAGCATACATCACTGTACCGGAAGAGGTGACAAAATCCACTTCTATAGAGGTTTTCAGCGCAATACCTGTAAGCAGCGGGTACATGCGCACCATACCGTTCCAGATATCTGCAGGACCGGTTACGCAGGTGGGCACTGCATCAGGATAGTTGATTATAGCGATACGCATACAATAAACGGGTGATTATTTTTTAACTGCATACAAGGTAATCATTTGCCGGCAGTAAAGAAAGCTGTATGGCAATATTGGCCTGCTTATTTGTCAATTATGCCATATTGTGTATGCTAGTGGCGAGTGGTGATAACGTGTGGTGAATCGCGAGGGAGGACTAAAAATACTTCTCGAAGGTTAGTCCGTAAGTGAATAACAGGTTTTCCCGGTGGGTGCGGCTGAATTTATTGTAGTTGAAAGCTGTGGTGATGCTCAGCCATTTTTGTAGTTTGATTGCCAGGTTAATATTAGACCGTAGTATATAATCATTACCGTTCGTAAGCGAAGGTTGCCAGAAATTGCTGCCGTTTATTTCAATACGCTTGCTGATAATAAACTTAAACTGCAGCCGTAATGAATTACGAAAAGTGTGGTATACATCGTGTGTGGTATCGTTTAAAAAAAGATTGCTGGATTCAAATAAAATGCCATCGCTGATATTCAGGTATGCACTGGCGGTGTCGAAAAAACTGTATGCAGCGCCTAACCCCGTTTGCAGCTGATTCTTTATTTTAAGCGAATAACTGGTGGTGTAATTACCCAATCCCCAGTAATACAAATGCCGGTTGTGTTTGTTGCGCAGGTTCACATCCAGGCCGGCGGCATAATCGTTGTTGGTAAGATTGCTGTTCTGGCTGCCGTATATCCAGGCATTGTTCAGGTTCATCTCCATCCGTTTTTTCCGTACACTGAACTTAAAACCATTATTCAGCAGGTACGAGCTGCCATCGTTCGTATGATTAATAGAGCCGGTTGAACTATAATTGAAATAATAATGTGCCGAATCGGAAAACTGTGCTGTTGCTATTTGAAAACAACCAAGACACAATAACAGGATCAATAGTTTGCTCATAAAATAATGCTTGTTTCAACTTCAACTGGCAGCATGCTGCAATTTACGTGCCTGTGGCTATAGTAGCCGCTAGTGGCGAGTGGTTGCTTCCGCAACCGTGAATCGCCAGTGGGTAATACTGCATCCCTTTACATCACCGTTGAACTCGCGATTTACGGCGTGTCAGCGCTACTTGCCACTCGCGGGTACTTCCTTAGGTTGGTGATGTGTACACCTGTTTGCGCTCGCAATAACGGTACCGATCCACAGCACACACTCACCACTGTCATACACACCCACATATCATCGTCATTGCGAGCGCTGGGCAACAACCTCTCAGCCCCTCGCAATGACATTCCCCATTCAGGCACACTTCCTCCAACCACTCGTCATTCTCTCTCATTTTCAAATTTTCAAATTGCCAAATTTTCAAATTCACCATTATCCGTGAATCTCCAGTCGTAATGACCTTGTATGAAGCAACCAGGAAAAATAATTTGGCTGTAATAGTTGCATGGATGGATTTAAATAGTATTTTTATATGTACTACATATCTACCTGACTACTTAAATCTGCCATATGCGACAAAAAAATGTTCACAACGCATGCTGCGGCATGTGGATGACCGTATGCCTGTTGATCGTTACCTGCGGTTGGCTCACAGGCTGTTCTAAAAAAACAACCCTGCTTTTATCAAACAAAACAGATACCGGCAGCAAAGCGGAGCTGGCTGCACCACTGCACGACAGCAGCCTGCTGTTTGATGGTGGTACAGGTATTTATCATTCGTTCCGTATTCCTTCTATTGTTAAAACAAACAATGGTACGCTGATCGCTTTTGCAGAAGGGCGCCGGTGGAGCCCTTCTGATTTTGGGGATATCAATGTTGTATTCAAACGCTCTACAGATAATGGCGCTACCTGGTCGGCACTGGGTGAAGTAGCTGCATCCGGCGCAGGCACCTGGGGTAATCCTACAGCGGTGTACGACTGGAAAGCCGGGCCTAATGGAAGGGTTTGGCTTTTTATGTCCTGGAATGACGAAAACAAAACTTCCTACGGTTCTATCAAAGCCTGGGGCGACAGGCGGGTATTCTCCAGTTATAGTGATGATCATGGTGTCACCTGGTCTTCACCACAGGATATGACCAATACACTGCTGCCACCAGGTTATACCTGGGATGCCATGGGGCCGGGTATCGGTATTCAAACAAATGTAGATCATCCCGGCAGGCTGATCATCCCTGCTTATGGCCGCAATATTTATAGTGATGATCATGGAGCTTCCTGGCAATACCAGCTGATTCCCGGTGGTACAGATGAAGGCACTATTGTTGAACTGCTGAATGGTTCGCTTATGCGCAATGACCGCCCGGGTACCACCGAATGGAATACGGCGAAGCTCCGGCGTAAATCAGTAGGCTCTATTGAAAATGGTTTTCCTGGCTGGTCAACTGATGCAGCCCTTACCGACCCCAAATGCGAAGCTTCTGTTATGCGCTACAACACTGATGCACCTGCACGTATTCTTTTTCTTAACCCCAACAACGACAGCAAACGTTGTAATATGACGGTACGCATCAGCTATGATGAAGGCAATACCTGGGCCCGGAGCCGTAGTATATATAACTGGAATACCTGTAACTACACTCCTATCACGGTTGCCAAAGGCGGTTATTCCAGTATGATCAAAACAGCCGATTATGCAGTGGCTGCTTTAATTGAGATCAATGAAGATGTACACAACAGCAGCACCAGCAATAAATCGATCGAGTTTCACAAATTCAATCTCGCATGGATACTGAATGGTGCAGGTGAACCATGATAAACAAAATGCCTTTATTATTGCCATGAGCAATGATGCCGACATATGCAATGACACAATAGCTAACCGGTTGCTGTGTCATTGCATATATCTATTCATCTATGCACCGTTAATTTATTTCCAGGTTTTAAGTCTATACAAACGCAAACGTTTGCTCTTTTTTTATACCTGCATATGCTAAATCCATTTATTCTGAGAATTTAGCTATAGTTTAGTTACACCAAAACTAAAACGCTATACCCGATGAAAGGATTAGCAGCGCAAGCTATACATGCACTTTTTTTACAACGAACGACTGCCTCCGCCAGTGCAACAATTGCAGGTAAATACCCGATGCAGTATACACTTCACCAGTTAGTAAGCAAGAAAAAGATCCCAGGAAGAACTGCCCATATGCATTCTGATGGCAATGCTATGGGTGTTTTTCTATTCAATACAATGCTGTAAAAATGCAGCACACCGGAAATGCAGCGTTTGTTGTTGTGTGTTGACGGTAACCCTTCCCCGAAAACAGGTAAACATAACTGGTTTAAACCAGCTGGTTATTGCATTCTTGTACTTCTGCCCGCTGAAGTTTTTGCTTGATCGTTCCCACGCGTTGTTACGCCGTGGCAGCTGACCATTTGCATCAATGCAACCAAATAAAACCCAAATCAGATATGAGAGAGAATCCCTGTTTAAGCGGCAGGCGAACATGCCTGCCCCATGCTGCGCAGCACAGCAGCTTGCTTTTTTCCACCTTGCTGCTGTATGTATTTTTTTTCATTTGCATTCCTGTACAAAGTAATGCCCAGCAGGCAGACAGTGTTTTACTGAAAGGTATTGTTACCGATTCTGCCAATACGCCTATCGCGGGGGTATCAGTAAAAGAAACTGCAGGCGGTGGTGTGATCACTGATGCCGCCGGAAAGTTTTCGCTGCACTTAAAGCGTTCCAGTTCTTCAGTGGATGTAAACCATGTGGGATACCAGTCACAAACAGTGAATGTAACTGCCGGCAGGTTTGTTACCATCGCACTTAAACCCACACAGGATGCATTGAGCGAAGTGGTAGTGGTTGGTTATGGCACACAGAAAAAGGCCAATCTTACCGGCGCTGTGTCTACGGTGAATATGGGCAAGCTCACCGATATACCAGTGGCCAATCTTTCCAATGCACTTGCCGGACGTGCACCTGGTGTGAATGTGACCAACACATCCGGCCTGGCAGGTGCCTCTTCTTCTGTGAGGATAAGAGGCAGTTTTGGCGACCCGTTGTATGTGATTGACGGGATACTGCGGGATAAAGCCGCATTTGATGCACTTGATCCCAATGAAATAGACCAGATGAGCATGCTTAAAGATGCTGCCACTGCTTCTATTTACGGCTCCCGTGCAGGCAATGGTGTGGTGCTGGTCACCACGAAAAGAGGCAGTGCACAAAAACCTGTTTTCAACCTGCAGTCTTCTTATACCACCGCTTCTCCCACCAAAACCCTGCTGTCCAATTTAACCACAGCCACTGATGAACTCATTTACCAGAACCGTGTAGCAGAATTCAATGGAGCTTCCATCCCCAATGGGCAGCGCGAGTTTGATTATTTTAAAACCAGGAACTACAATGTAAATGACTGGATCTGGCGCAGTCCCCAAACCCAGAAATACATGCTGAGCGTGAACGGCGGCAGCGAACGGGTGATGTATTATTCGATGCTTAGTTATACAGGTGAGAAAGGATCGTATATTAACCTGGACTACAAAAAATTCAACCTGCGCTCGAATGTAACAGCGAAGATCACCGATGATATCAAGCTTGACCTGAATCTTTCTGCAGCGCAGCAAAACCCTGACCGATTTTACTGGCCTTTTACCGGTGATGATGATTATAATGTAGGCGATTTTTACCGTGTTACTTTCAACTGGCCCAAGCTGTATCCTTTTTACCTGGAAGCAGATGGTACACCCGCCAATCATATCACCAAATACCCGGTACAAACACCCATGGGCAGCTGGCAGGCCTGGAATGTGATTGACCAGGCAGTAGGCAACCGTTATATTAAAACACGCAACAGGCAACTGAACACCATTGCCACGCTGGATATCAAGCTGAATAAATTCATTCCGGGGCTGGCAGCCAAATTCATGGCTAACTATGAGGCCGATGATTATTTACGTAAATGGTTTCTTACTTATCAAACCAATTATGTATTTATCCAGGCCGATCCAGGTGGTAACCGGTTTATTCCCGGTCCGCCAGATCCCAATCAGACCAATACATTCACGTTCAGTCAGAACAGTCCTTTTTTGCAGTACAGCGTTTCAACAGGCTGGAGCTACCAGATAGATGGTTATCTTACATATAACCGCAGCTTCAGCAAACATACCATCGATGCACTAGTGGTATGGGAACAGGCGCAAAACCGCACCACCAATGCATTGGCCAAAGGCTCTTCACCCATCGCTCCTATCGACCAGATGTTTGTATACTCCTCCGATGCCACGAACCGTTATGGTACAGGCAGTGAAATTATTGGCGCCAGACAGTCATGGATAGGCAGGCTCAATTATAATTATGACAGCCGTTATATTGCTGAATTTTCTTTCCGTTACGATGGCAATACGCTGTTTCCACCGGGTAAACGCTGGGGCTTCTTCCCTTCTGCTTCACTGGGCTGGCGTATATCGCAGGAGCCTTTCTTCCGGCAATCGGTTCGTTGGATGGATGAACTGAAGCTGAGGGCATCTTATGGCACCACCGGCAACGACCTTGATGTGAACAATAATAAGATATCGCCTTTCTCTTACAGAAATTCTTACCGCAATGCCGGTACTTATGTGTTCGGTAATAATTTATATACTACCATCGGGCCGAATGCAACACCCAATCCCAGCCTTACCTGGGCCACTATTGCCAATGCCAATATTGGTATTGATTTCGCTACCCTGCACAATAAATTATCCGGCAAGCTGGACGTTTTTGTGAACAAGATGACACATATACTCGGTGCCCGTACGGTAACATTACCGGATAATTACGGGCAGTCACTGGCACCGGAAAACTATGCTGCACGATCTTTCCGTGGCGGTGAGCTGGCACTGGAATGGAAAGACAATGCAGCACATGGAAAGATCAGCTACGCCGTGTTCGGTAATATGGGTTATGCAGTTGACCGTTGGGATATTCTTGACCAGGGCCCTGATTACCTGCCAGGTGGCGCACAGTATTTCCGTTCTGCCATCGGTCATCCGGGCAACAGGATCTTTGGTTATAAAGCATTGGGCATTATCCGTACCCAGCAGCAACTGGATGGACTGGTACAAAAAGGATTCAAACAATTTGGCAGAACACCTTATCTCGGTGCATTGCTGTTTGAAGATATCAGGGGCGATGGCTATCATCCCGGTGCAGACGGGAAAGTGGATGTGAATGATGTGCAGCTGTTAAGTAACAACGGCTCACCCCGTATCAATTTTGGTTTTGGTTTCAATGTTGCATGGAACGGGTTTTCTGTCGACGCACTTTTCCAGGGCGTAAGTGCTTATGACCGGATGATCAGCAACCTCGATGGGCCGGGCATGCGGCAATGGGGCGGTAATTTCAGAACCTATTATCCCATATGGGCCGGGGATGTATGGACTACCGAAAACCCCAATGGGAAATACCCGCGCGTGGTTGGACAAAACTGGGCGGAGGCCGGCGGCGATGCATCTTCTTTCTGGATCAGGAATGGCGCGTATCTCCGGTTGCGTAATGTGAACATCGCCTATAACCTGCCTGCCAAATGGATAGCACATCTTAAAATACTGCAGGCACAGTTGTTTATGAATGGTACCAACCTGCTCACTTTCTCTAAAATGAAAGAATTCCAGGATCCTGAGCAGGATAACTATGATTCTTATCCCGTCATGAAAACCTTTACCGTGGGGCTGAATGTACGGTTCTGATTTCTGCCCTTTTCTGTAAAAACATAAATGAGTAACGATGAAAAAAATAATTTGTTTTATATACATCGCAGCAGCACTGACAGGCTGTTCCAAGGTGCTGGATATTGATGACCTGAATAATTATAGTCCTGAGCAGGTATGGAACGATCCCGGTTTGGCCAATGCCTATATGGCCAATATTTATACTGTTTTCGGCAACTGGAGTGTAGGGGTCGATGTTAACAGCGATGAATTATCGGGCATCGCTTTCCCGCCGGATGCCATCACCATCAGCAATGGTGCGTACAGCAATTGGAACTACACCACGATCCGTTTGATCAACCAGGCGATTGTTGATGCAGGCAAAGGATCTTTGCCGCCATTGGTAAAGAATCAATTGCTGGGACAGGCTTATTTTTTACGTGCCTATACTTATTTCTTTATGGTGATTGCTCATGGTGGTGTACCTTATATTACGATACCGCAGGACAGGTATAAAGACACGCTGGATGTGCCCCGTAATTCCACCAAAGAATGTTTCGACCTGATGGTGAAAGATCTTGACCAGGCCATTGCCCTGCTACCGCAGTATATACCCTCATCATCGGGTGACTGGGGAAAAATTGATGGCAATTTTGCGCTGGCATTTAAAGCAAAACTGTTGCTGTACAAAGCCTCTCCCCAATTCAATCCATCCAATCCCTGGGGCAACAGTTATTGGAATGATGCATATACCGTGAACAAAAAAGCATACGACAGTTTGCTGGCGCAGGGATACAAGCTGGCTGATGATTATGCCAATATCGCTTTAAATGAGCGTAATCCGGAAGTGGTTTTCTCTGTGATCAACCTGTATCCCAATAAAGTAGCCAACTGGGACAATGGTGCCAGGCCCGGTTCATTGAGCAGGGGCAATGCCAGTGCCTGCCCCACATGGGAACTGGTAAAAGCATTTCCGATGAAAGATGGTAAACTATACAATGACCCCACAGGAAAATATGCAGTGAGTGAAAACCAGTTGCTGCAATCTTACTGGCAAAACAGGGATCCTCGTTTTGAGAAATCTATTGTATGGAATGCCAAGCAATACCCTGTTGCCGGTACGCCCGCAGGATACAGGCAATACACTTCTGTAGGCATTGCGAACGCGCTGGATAACTATGGCATTAACCCGAATGCCACCGACAAATCAACCAATAACGATCGCTACACCGGCTTTTTTATTTTAAAAAGCACCAAGCTGAGTTTAACACAGGCACAGGTACAGCAATACGATGTTGATTTTATCGTGATGCGCTTTGCCGAAGTAATGCTGGATTATGCAGAAGCAGCGAATGAAACCGGCCATATGGCCGAAGCGCTGGATATGGTGAAGCAGATACGCCGCAGGGCAGGCATAGAACCCGGCGCAGATGGTAATTATGGTCTTGTGGCCGATAGCCGTGAACATATGCGTAAGGCCATCATGGATGAGCGCAATATTGAATTTTGCTTTGAAGGAAAACGTTTCTGGGATCTCCGGCGCTGGCGGATGCTGAGTGTGCTGGACAATGGCACCAAACACGGTGTTGAATCTATTGCTGTTTTACCAGGTGGCGCCGATATGCCTCTTTCCCAGGCAAAGCAATTGGCCGGCAGCAATTCACTCACAGAAACCAATTTCCGGTATTCGGTATTGCAGGTACCACAATCTGGCGTAAAAGTGAATTCTTTGCCAGATAAATATTATTTCTTTCCCATACCGCAAAGCGTTTTGGGCAGGAATAAAAACCTGCAGCAGAATATAGACTGGGGTGGTAGCTTCGATCCTACCTTGCATTAAAGGTTAAGGGCTGCAGGCCGGCTGCCGGGATGTGTACTGCTCACAGAAAACCATTGCTGCGGCCGGTTTGCAGCCATTTTTATTTTTCAAAAAATAAATTTGGAACTACTAAACACTGTTCAGTATATTTGCAGTGTAATTATTTTAACTTATATAATGGGCATATCAGACAGAAAGAACCGGGAGAAAAAAGAGATGCAGCAGCTGATTTTGACGGCTGCCCTGAAAATGTTCCTGGAAGAAGGATATGCCAAAACATCTATCCGCAATATTGCGGAAGCGATTGAGTACAGCCCGGCAACAATTTACCTGTACTATAAAGACAAAGATGAATTGTTATATGAAGTACAGCGTGAGGCCTTTGATAAACTGCTGACAGCTTTTCAAACCAAAGCCAACAGCAAAGACCCGCTGAAAAGGCTGAAACAGATTTTTCATACCTATGTTGAATTTGGTTTTGCCAACCCAGAGCTCTACGACCTGATGTTTATTATCAGGGCCCCCACAAATGTGGATGAAAAACACAAAGAGAACGGCGACCAGGCTTTTGCTTACCTGGTGGATTGTTTAAAGGAATGTATGGATAAGAAGCTGCTTCGCATGAAAGACCCGATGCTCAGCGGGTTGCAGTGCTGGGCGATGGCGCACGGACTGGTATCATTGAATATCCGCTGCAGGCTGAAAGTGATGAACCTGGATGAAAAACAGCTGGAGCAGGTGATCAATGCGGCTATGAACGAATATTTTTTGCTCATTAAAAGGTAAAATTTTTTTTGCCTCTATACTAAACACTGTTCACTATGTATACATTATTTACTAAAAAATACCTGTTTATAACAGGAGGGCTACTTCTTTGCCTGTCTGCAAAGGCACAACAGCCCGATTCGCTGCTCGACGGCTATATCCGGCAGGCATTTGAACAAAACCAGGGTGTAAAAGAACAACGTTTTAACCTGGAACAGTCGATGTACGCCCTCAAAGAAGCGCAATCCATGTTCATGCCCACAGTAAGTGTATTGGGCAGCTATACCCGGGCCGAAGGTGGCCGTACCATCGATGTACCTATCGGCGATATGCTCAACCCCGTGTACAGCACATTAAACCAGTTGACATCGTCCACTAAATTCCCACAGCTCAGTAACCAGTCCTTCCTGCTGAATCCCGATAATTTTTATGATGTAAAACTGCGCACCTCCCTCCCACTGATCAATGAAGAAATCAGGTACAACAAACGCATCAAACAACAGCTTATCACCAGCCAGCAGGCGGCAGTGAATGTATATAAAAGAGCACTGGTAAAAGATATTAAAACAGCGTACTACCGCTACTACCAGGCATTACAGGGCATTGCCACCTACAAAAGCGCGCTGCAGCTGATCAATGAAAACATCCGTGTGAATGAAAGTATGCTGCGCAATGGCGTGCGTAACGGCACTGCCTTACTGCGCTCACAAACCGAACAGCGGAAAACAGATGCACTGCTTATCCAGGCACAGCGCAATGCCAGCAATGCAAAAGCCTATTTCAATTTTTTGCTGAACAGGCCCCTGCAGGATCCGGTGATGGTAGATTCTGCTGCTTTAGCCCATCTTTCACCTGCGCCTGATACCAGTACAGGTATTGGCAACCGGGAAGAACTGAAGCAACTGCAGGCCTTACAGCAGGTGCATACACTGGATGCCAAACTGCAGCAATCCAATATCATTCCCAAGCTCAGTACTTTTCTTGACCTGGGCTCACAGGGCACAGCAGTAAAAGTGAACGATAAAACCAGGTATTATTTATGGGGTGTTAACCTGCAATGGGATCTGTTCACGGGTGGCCAGCGCAAATACAAAGCCGAACAGGCGCGTGCCAGCCTGCGCGCCACCACGGCACAGCTTGATCAAACACAGCAATCCCTCAAACTGCAGCTGGAACAATCGTACAACAATTACTACAGTGCCAGTGCTGCTTGTAGCAGTGCGGTTGCGCAACTTCATTTTGCAGGCAAATATTATAACGACCAGCTAAAAGCCTATAAAGCCGGGCAGTTGCTTTACCTGGAACTGATCGATGCACAGGATCAGCTGACCGGTGCAAAGCTACAGCTGGCACAGGCCCAGGCCGACCTGCAGATAGCCCAGGCCGAACTTGAACGTGACCAGGCCACTTACCCACTCGACAATCATTACTAAAACCGACAACAATGAAAGCATATTATTATTTTATCGTACTGCTGTGCGTAGCGTTGTATTACGGCTGCACCTCACATACCGAAGCTGCAGGCAAAAAGCCGGGCAATGATACCATCCCTGTTCAGGTGATCGCATTAAACAGGCAGAACAGCAGTGCCGGCATCGCGGTATCAGGACAATTCACTACTGATGATGAAGTGATGCTCTCTTTTAAAACAGGTGGTATTATCAACAGCCTGCTGGTAAAAGAAGGAGATGCTGTAAAAAAAGGCCAGCTGCTGGCAACACTGAACCTCACTGAAATAAATGCACAAGTACAGCAGGCCCAGTTAAACCGCGAAAAAGCACAGCGTGACTATCAGCGTATCCTCAACCTGTATAACGACAGTGTTGCCACGCTGGAGCAATTGCAGAACACCAAAACCACCTTGCAACTGGCCGAGCAGCAGCTGAATGCCGCAGCATTCAACCGCCAGTATTCTGAGATCCGTGCTTCGCAGGACGGTTATGTATTGCATAAACTGGCCAATGTGGGCCAGGTGGTATCCTCCGGCACACCAGTGTTGCAAACCAATGGTGCAGGCTCTGGCAAATGGTTGCTGCGGGTAGGCATCAGTGACCGCGAATGGGCTATGCTGAAATTGAATGATGCCGCAGCTGTGCAAACAACAGCCCTGCCCGGCCAGGTATGGGAAGGCCGGGTAAGCCGCAAATCAGAAGGTGTGGATGCTGCCACCGGTACTTTCACTGCAGATATTACGTTAACAGCGCAAAAGCCCAAAGCCATCGCTGCCGGTATGTTCGGCAAAGCCGTGATACACCCGGCAGCACCTGCCGAAGGTACAGGCGGCTGGCAGATACCTTATGAGGCATTGCTGGATGGTGACGGCGGCACCGGTTATGTATTTGTGACCAACGACAATAGAACCGCACACAAACTAAAAGTAACTGTGGGCGGTATTACACAGAACACTGTAACCATCACAGACGGGCTGCAGGATGCTTCTTCACTGATCGTTTCCGGTTCAGCTTATCTCACAGATAATAGTCCTATTTCCATTCAATCACCTGTAATTCCTGCCAAATGAAACTGTCTGATTATGCCGTTAAGAACAGCCAGTTTACACTGGTGATCTTTATCATGATTATTGTGCTGGGATTGACCACGGTGTTGAACATGCCACGGTCAGAAGATCCGGAAATGCATGCACCTGCTTTCACGGTGATCGTGGTGTATCCCGGCACCAGTCCGCGCGATATAGAAGACCGGGTGGTCAACCCGCTGGAAAAAACGATCTGGGGGCTGGATGATATCAAGCGTATCCGAACCAATATTTCCAATGGAGTAGCTGTGCTGCGGGTAGAATATAAGTACAGCAGTAATGTAGAATCGAAATACCAGGAAATTGTACGTGAAGTGAACAGCAAGCGAAGCGAGCTGCCTGCAGACATTTACAGCATCGAGATCCAGAAACAGCAGCCTTCTGATGTAAATATACTCCAGGTGGCACTGGTATCGGAGAATGCACCCCGCAACCGCCTGCAATACTACACAGAAAAGCTGCAGGATGAACTGGAAAAAATTTCCATGCTCAAAAAAGTATCCATATTCGGGTTGCCGCAGCAGCAGGTACGTGTAGAGTTGGATATTGAAAAAATGGCACAGATGCATTTACCACTTTCAGCCGTTATCAACAGCCTGCACAGCGAAATGGCCAATGTGCCCGGTGGCAGTATTGACGCTGCCCACCAAACCTTCAATATCAAAACCAATGATTACCGCTCGCTGGATGAAGTGAACAATACCATTGTGTATGCAGCCGGTGGTAAAAATGTACTGTTGAAAGACATTGCCCGAACTTACTACGGGTATGAAGAAGAAAAACATATTACCCGGCTCAATGGCCATCGTTGTGTGTTTGTAACTGCTGCACAGAAAGAGGGTGAGAACATCAGCAAAACACAAACTGTTTATCAGCCAGTGCTGGCGGCATTCAAAAAAACACTGCCGGCCAATATTGACCTGGTGGCACATTTTGACCAGGCTGATAATGTGAACAGGCGGCTTACAGGGTTGAGCCATGATTTTATCATCGCCATTCTCCTGGTTGCCATCACCCTGCTACCACTGGGTACAAGACCGGCGATCATCGTGATGATCTCTATCCCCCTTTCACTGGCCATTGGCATTGTATTACTGCAGTTATTTGGTTTTAACCTTAACCAGCTAAGCATTGTAGGCCTGGTTGTTGCGCTTGGCCTGCTGGTGGACGATAGTATCGTGGTAGTGGAAAATATTGAACGGTGGATGCTGGAAGGCCATAGCAGGCTCGAAGCCACGCTGAAAGCCACAGCACAGATAGGCATGGCCGTGGCAGGTTGTACGGTGACCCTGATCATCGCTTTTATGCCGCTGGTGTTTATGCCTGAAGGTGCCGGTGATTTTATCCGTTGCCTGCCCATGGCAGTAATTCTTTGCGTACTGGCTTCCATGCTGGTATCGCTTACCATTATTCCTTTTCTTTCCAGCCGCCTGCTGAAAAAGCATATCGGTAATCCTGAAGGCAACCTATTTATGCGTGCGCTGAAAAAACTGATCCATGGCAGTTATGCCCGTTTGCTGGATAAGGCATTGCAACGCCCCTGGCTCACGATCGCTTTTGCCGTGGCCTTGTTTGCAGGCGCTATGTTCCTGCTGCAGGTGATCGGCTTCAGTTTATTCCCTTCTTCAGAGAAACCACAGTTTTTGGTGAACATCACGGCACCCAACCAGTCGAACCTGTCTTATACAGACAGTATCACACGTTCTATTGAACAGGAGCTACGCCGGATGCCACAGGTAAAATACTATGCTTCCAATGTGGGCAAGGGCAACCCGCGTATTTATTACAACGAGATACCCGAAAACAACCGCAGTGATTATGCACAGCTGTTTGTTCAGTTGAACGAACAGGTATCTCCTGCAGATAAAACAGCACTGATACAACAGCTGCGCAATAAATGGACACCCTATCCCGGCGCCAAGGTAGAGGTGAAAAATTTTGAACAGGGTCCGCCGGTAGTAGCGCCTGTAGAAATACGGTTGTTTGGCGATAACCTGGATACGTTACGTAACCTCGCATTGCGCGTGGAAAAGCTGCTGCAGCAAACACCGGGTACGCTCTATGTAAACAATCCTGTAAGCCTGCTGAAAAGCGATATCCGTGTGGCTACGAACAAAGAAAAAGCGCAGTTGCTGGGTGTGCCCACCCTGAATATCGACCAGGCCGTTCGTATGGCTGTCACAGGTTTGGATATCGGTACTTTTTACAACAACGACAATAAAAACGGCTACAATGTACTGCTAACACGCACCAAAAACGGCAGGCCGGATTTTGATGCATTCCGCAACTTGTATATCAACAATGCGCAGGGCAACGCCATTCCTTTAAACCAGGTGGCAGACCTGAAACTGGAAGCTTCACCTGCGGTGATCAACCACCAGGAGAAAAAAAGGGTGGTCTCTGTACAGGCCAATGTACAAAAAGGCTTCCTGGTAAGCCGCGTGATAGATGATGTGGTGGCTAAAATGAATGCGATGCAGCTGCCTGCAGGGTATAGTTATGAAATGGGCGGCGAAGTGGAATCCAAACAAAATTCTTTCGGAGGCTTTTTGAATATCATTATTGTTACGGTGTTCCTGTTCATTGCCGTGCTGATACTGGAGTTTAAAACATTCAGGAGCACACTGATCGTATTGTCAGTGATACCACTGGGTATTGTGGGTGCAGCCACCGCATTATGGATAACCGGCAATTCACTTTCATTTGTAGCGATCATCGGTTTGATCGCGCTGGCAGGTATCGAAGTGAAAAATACCATCCTGCTTGTTGATTTTACCAACCAGTTGCGCGAGCAGGGTAAATCATTACAGGAAGCCATCCGCGAAGCGGGTGAGATACGCTTTTTGCCCATTGTGCTTACCTCGCTAACAGCCATCGGTGGGCTTATTCCCATCGCGATCTCCACCAACCCGCTGATCTCGCCACTGGCTATTGTGCTTATCGGCGGACTGATCAGCTCAACCCTGTTATCGAGGGTAGTAACACCGGTTATTTATGGGTTGATACCTCCATCCATTAAAAAGAAAGAAGAAAAATAATTCAGCAAACTGGCTGAATGAACAGTAGGTTTTGGTAAAGGAGCCTGTGTCTACAGGCTTCTTTGCATTCATACCAATGGGATGTTGAACAGAACCGGGATGATCAGGGATTGAATACAAACCCGGTTTGCAACGCTTCATCCGGTGAAACCAGTACATTGTATACCTCCATCTTCAATTCAACTGCTGGCGGGTATTGCCAGATGGCTTTTAGTATAAAAGTGGTGGTATCATGTGGTGTAAGGGTGGCCTGCCCCAGTGGGAAGCCTTCTATATTATAAGCGGCTGTAGCCCTTACTTTGTAAGGAATATCTGACTGATTCAATACTTTCACTTTCAGTATAGGCTCTCCATTGCGGGTAATTTTTTCTGTGCTTATATTGAGACAGGCTTTGAAGAATGCTTCGGCTTCTTTCTGCCTTGCCACGATATAATCACCGAAATACAGGGCTGTTCTTTTTGCATCCAGCGCCTCCCTGATGGCTTTTGACGATTTCTCTGTTGCGAATACCAGTGTTACCGGCCGGTGAGTGGCATGGTAACGGGCATACATATCGTAATGTTCATCCGTATTGCATAACATGGTAAGATCGTATTGCATAGCGATACGGTGCGCAATGATATTATACACCCCAGAATTGACTACCTCTACCCCTTTGAGTATTTTTTTATCCAGTAACGCTTTGTGAAAAGAAGTGAATATACTGGTGTCTTTTTTATCCCACCAGGCATAGCCGGGATGATTGTACACCACGAACGCATTTTGCCGCTGCACTTCCAGGAAGGGAGCCATCAGTTCATCATGGGTGATATGGTCTTTCATGATGAACTTTTTCTTCCATTCCTTCATATAAGGAGAAGGGATCTTATTGGCATCGGTAATAAAAAGCGCATTGTTGTGGTAGGGCGGCACGCGTGGGGATATCTCTGCACCACGTATTATCAGCAGGCCGCTGTCACCTGCCGCTTGTTGGGCAATTTCAAAAGAGCGGTTATAGTCGCGGCGAATTTCATCGGGATAACCTTCAAAATCGATGTGTTCGGTAAGGGAAATAGCATCCAGTCCATCGAGTTCCGCTTCATGCACCCTGAAGCTGGGCCATACATGTCCGTCAGAAAAAACAGTGTGCATATGAAGATCACATTTCAGGGTGCGGTAGCCCGGTATATCGGGTACTGTTATTTTGCGTGTATCCTTTGCAGGCTGGGCATAGCCGGTAGTACCGGATATAATAAATAGCAGCAGTAACAGGCTAATAGCATTACGGAACATAAGATCCAGGTTGATGGTAAAAAGAAGTTGAAAAGTTATGACAGCCTTTCGATTTTCTTTTTTAATTATTTGTGATCAATTGCTTTCGGCCAGTGATTTATAAAAAATAATTTCCAGCGGTTCTTCCGGCAAAACAAAACCTCCAATATCCTGGTAACCATTTTTCCGGTAAAAATGTTGCGCCAGTTCATTCGCCAGGCTGGAAGTCATCACTTGTTTATAACCCAGCCTCCGCATATCATTTTCCCAATGCTGTAACAGAAGCGTGCCCAGTGACTGGTTCCGGTACTGTTCCAGTACTGTTCCAGTACATAGATCATATTTAGAAAAGGAATATTGTCCCAGAAAAAACTATACCGTAGCCATCCTGCAGGTTCACCGGAAAAGGCAACCAGTATTTCATTGTGCTGTATTTTTTTTGACAGGATATCGCCGGACAGCAGCCCGTCGTATTGCAGCAGCCATTGCAGGTCTTCCTGTTGTGCATACGCAATAGTCATAACCTTGTTTTTATGCTGTTTACAAAGCTACTGATATTGCAGAGAATAGTTGAATGGTAAACTATTTCCTGGTATACCTCAATGTAATGTTTTCCGTATGCGTTTTACAGAAAAATGGCTGAATACCGCTTTCCCTTTACGGGCAAACAAAGCAATATTGCCCTGCTGTTGCAGTGGGAATACCAGGTTGGTGAGCGTGTAGGCGCCATTGTCGGCAAATACTTCTACCAGGCATTGATCTACCAGTATTTTTACATGCAGTGTTGTTGCTGCCTGGCGGAGCATGACACTATCTGTACCGGAAAAATGCGGACTAAAATCTGTACGGCCAGACAGGGTGCGGTCAATTATCAGTCGCCGGGTATCGGGATGAAAGCTGATTTTCGTTTGCTCCTCCCCGCTTTTGAGTACAGAGATACCAGCTTCTGCACCCGGAGAAACAGCCAGGTCAAAAGAAATTTCAGCGGAAGAAGCCTGCAGGTTCAATGTTCTTTCTTCTTCCTGCAAAGTAAAGCTGGCTGGCGTATTCAGTGGCTGTGCATATTGTTCCAGCTGTTTTACCGGCAATTGTAACAGGTAGTAATGGCTGCCTTCCTTGCGCAATTGCAGGGTGCGGGGCACAGTATACAATCCCCTGAAGCCCTTGGTAGGTATATCACCGCCGTAGCGTCCGTCACTGGCCCAGCTGATCATAACCGGTTTACCAGGCAGGTTGTTATAGGTAATACCTGCATAATGATCTTTTCCATAATCAACATACAAGGGGTAATCCTGTGGCAGTGCCGTGAACTGCTGTCCATCAAAATTCCCTACAAAATATTGCATTCCTGTATAATCTTTCTGCGGATGACCGGTTGAAACCGTAAGCACCCAGTATTTTTCTGTGCTTCCTTCCACTGGTACTTCAAATAAATCGGGGCATTCCCATATATTGTGCACATTGCCTTTGTGGCCAAACTCGTTCAGGTATTGCCATTGCTTCAGGTTGGCAGAGGCGTACAGCATTACTTTATACTGGTCTGGTTTCACCACAACCATGATCCATTTTTTACCCGGTTCATACCAGAAGATTTTCGGGTCGCGAAATTCTTTTGCCTGTATATCCAGCACGGGATTACCTGTGTACTGCTGCCAGTGTAAACCACCGTCAATGCTATAAGCCAGGTTCTGATGCTGCAGCAGGTGTTCCCCTTTTTTGTCTACATGACCTGTGTACATCGCTATCAGCGGCATACGGCCGGCGGGTGCAAAGCCGGTGGTATTGAAACTGTCAACTGCTGCACTGCCACTGAAGATCATGGTAACAGAACTGTCTTTGCCGGAGAACTCAGGTATGGCCAGAGGCAGCTGTTTCCAGGCAAACAGGTCTGTACTTACTGCATGCGACCAGCTCATATGCCCCCATTTATCGCTGTAAGGATTGTACTGGCTGAATAAATGATATTGCCCCTTATAAAAAACCAGCCCGTTGGGATCATTGATCCAGTTGGAATCTGTGGTAAAATGATACAAAGGCCGGTAGGTATTGGTTTGTGCATGCACAGCAGTAAACACCCATAACAAAATTGCTGTCAGGATGACACCTGAAAAGTTCCTGTATTTCATTATCATGGCTGATTAAATGAACGGTAAAAAATAGCTGCCCAATAAAATGAACAGGCTTATGCTGTTTCAGGGGCCGGTATTGTCATTCAGGGTACATGCCTGCCATTTTCAGGACCTTCCAGTGTGAGCGTGTAACCATTGGGGGTGGCCAGCTGCAGCATCCAGAACCCGGCAGGATGTGGCTGCGGCAGTGTTATAATTTCAAGTCCCTGCTCCGCAGCCCTTCGGTAGGCGGCCTGTATATTGTCTACTTCCATCTGCCAGTGCAGGTCTCCCGGTGGCACCATTTCTGCCGATTTCTGCAAGCCAAACAATACCTGGTTACACTGTACCGCAATAAACCCGCTTACTGTTTTCTGGGCGGTGAAGCCCATCGCAGCATAAAAAGCTATTTCAGCTTCTATATTTTGCACGGGAAGAATTGGCAACAGACGTTTGAACATGGGCAGATAAACTAAATATAGCTGACAAATAGTTAGCCCTTACACACAAAAAGTTTGCAAGCAGGGCATTGAACCAAATATAGGGCAAATTTTGAAGATGCAGGGTAATGTATGATGTACGGTACAACCCATGGCAGTTGTACATTGTGTCTGCATGTTTAATTCTTACAGCAGATAGCGGTATATTCGCCGGCGTGTTTGCGATCATAAATGCTATGTTAAAATAAGCCGATGAAAAAATTATACTTGCTTTTGTTACTGGGCAGTTGTTTATCCGGGGCAAAAAAACTCGCTGCGCAGCAAGAAGCACCGCAGCTACAGCCGTTGCTGCCAGTGATAGACGGTATGTTCAGGGATTTTGCTGTGCAAAATCATTTGCCGGGAGTAGCCTATGGTATTGTTTACCGCGGGCAGCTGATCAAAACAGGGGCTTACGGTGATGCAGAAATCAGCCGGCATATTGCAGCCGGCAGCAATACCTGTTTCCGTATTGCTTCTATGAGCAAAAGTTTTACGGCCATGGCCATCCTGCAATTGCGGGATAAGGGCAAACTGCAACTCGATGCACCTGCTTATACCTATGTACCTGAAATGCACCACTGGAAGATGCTGACAACAGATGCTGAACCCGTCACAGTACGTGAGCTGCTTTCGCATAACGCGGGCTTTCCTGAAGACAATCCCTGGGGCGACCGCCAGTTGTCTTTACCCGAAAAGGAGTTTAAACAGTTTCTGCAAAAAGGCGTCTCTTTTTCCCATACACCGGGAGAGGCCTATGAATACAGCAACCTGGGCTTTACCATCCTGGGACAGATCATCACGAATGTTTCGGGCGAAGCTTACCAGGACTATATTACACATCATATACTGCAACCCCTCGGTATGAACCATACTTACTGGGAATACAGTAAAGTGCCCGCTGATGAGCTGGCGCATGGTTACCGCTGGCTCAACAATACCTGGGTTGAACAGCCCATGCTGCATGATGGCGCTTACGGGGCTATGGGCGGACTGATCACCACCATCGATGATTTTGCCAGGTATATGCTGCTGTTCCTGCAGGCCTGGCCTGCACGGGATGGCGCAGAAACAGGGCCGTTGAAAAGAAGTTCTTTACGCGAAATGCAGCAGCCTAAAAATTTCAGCAGTTTCAATCCTGACAATACCTATAGCGACGGGCGCCGCTCTCCTTCCCTGGCACAATACAGCTATGGTCTTCGCTGGACAAAAGACGGAGAAGACCGAACCTTTATCGGTCATACAGGCGGCCTGCCCGGTTTTGGCAGTCACTGGTATATTATGCCTGAATACCAGCTGGGCATTGTTGCTTTCGGTAATGGCACTTATGCCCCCATGAGCAGGATCGATGTACGGGTGCTTGATACACTAATACGCGCAGCCCATCTGCCTAAATATACTGTACCGCCTTCGGCTATACTGGTAAAAAGGCAACAACAATTGCTCGCTTTTTTGCCAGACTGGAAGAATGCAGAAGCTAGTACCGTGTTCGCTGAAAACTTTTTTGCCGATTACCTGATCGAACCACTACGCAGGCAAACACAGCAGGCTTTTGCTGCCATAGGCACCATACAATCAACAGGCACCATAGTACCGGAAAATAACCTGCGTGGCGCTTTTGAAATAACCGGTACCAGGGGTAAGCTGGTGATCAGTTTCACGCTTTCGCCGGAGGCTGAACCTAAGATACAGGCGTTTGGGTGTAGTGTCCGGTAGTGTCATTGTTCCAGGGGTTAATTGTTCCAGGAGTTCAAGGGACAATTGTTTCAAGGGTTCAATTGGTTCAAGAGTTCAATTGTTTCAGGGGTTGATTATTTTATGGTTTGATTGTTCAAGGGTTTGATTGTTCAAGGGGTTGATGGATGGATGGTTTTGTAGTGCTTTTGTTTTAATACTGCAGTAGTATGTTATTGACAGGGGAAGAATACAAACATGCGCGGCTGGTAAAGCTGGGGATGCTGGCGATGGAGGAAGAAGCGCGCCTGCTGGCGGAATGGATCAGCCATGGTTACCGGGTGCGGGTGGCTGATATTATCTGCCGGTTGCCAGAGGCCGCCGGTGATGGAAAGGTATTGCTGACAGTTTGCCTTGACAGCGAAGCAGACCGGCTGCAATTTGAAGTAAAAGGCAAATTCATTCCCAGTAAGCGAATGCAGCAGGCTGTGGCCGATCAGTTTAAAACGATTGTACAACAAATAATAGAAGAGAACCCGGAATCCGCAGCAAAGCTCTCCCCTTGTCTTACACATGCGCTATGGGTGGATTTTGCTTCTTTTGAATCCCGCGCCAAACTGGAGGCCAATACCAGTGTTCCGCAGGATGCTATTGCAGCACTTGAGGCGCAGATCGCTGATACCCGGCTCTGGCTTATTACCAACCGGTACAGCCTATTGCCTGTTTTCTTCCTGCATACTGAACAGCAGGTGAAAGAATATTCCAATAACGGCGTAAAGGAAAAATGGGCCGCCATGTATTTTTCATTGCTGCAGCCTTTTGATGAGTTTGGCTATTTCAAGAAAGATGATTTTTCTATCCTGCTCGACAGCAAGGAAAATTTTGATACCCATTACGGTGGCAACTGGTATTATTATTACAAATAGAACATGTATGCTGCATTTTAATGTTTAATATCGCCTTCCCACCCGCTTTCGTTGAACAATAAGTTTATATTTGTTTACCGCATCAACCTCATGTACCGTTTACTGCTCATTTGTTTTGCCTGTTTGTGTCCATACCCTTTGTTCTCACATGATGGGTTCCTATTCCGCTATATTAACCTGCCGGAAGCATTGCAGGATGCCAATATCAATGAAGCAGTGGCCGATAGTCATGGTATGCTTTGGTTTTATACCAGTCATGGCTTGAACCGTTACGACGGGGCGCAGCTGCTTACTTTTAACCTCGTAACACAGCCTTCTGTCCTGGAAAATTCGATCGTGCATTTGTATGCTGACAAGACCGATCATCTCTGGATAGGCACACAAAATGGTCTTATCCGTTTCGACCTGAAAAGCTGGACCACCAGCAGGATACAGCCCGTAGCGGTAAGAGGTGCTGCTACTACACGGCCCTTATCGGTAAGAACCATCAATGAAGGACTGGATGGTACTATATACATCGGCACAGACAATGCATTGGTGTACCGCGTAGAGCAAGACGGGTTGGTGCAGGCAGCCGATTTGCATGACTTGTTTCCCGGTGCGGAAAGCAGTATACCTGTTGACCTGGTAACAGAACCTGCAGCCGGTTCACTATGGGCAGTATGCAATGGCCGGTTTGTTCTGCTGCGGAAAAATAAGAATGGGTACACCAAAGCGGCGTTTTATCCTATGCCCACACTGAAAGGACAGATCAGCAGCCAGGTATGTTTTCTGTCCTCAGGCAAAATATTATTCTATGTTGAACGGCAGGGCATTTACACCTGGGATGGCAATGCTGCACACCAGGCCACCCGGCTGGTAATATCCCTGGGGCGATTCACTGGTCCATGCGGGAAGGGCACATTTTATGCGGCTTGCAGCCAACCGGCTGGGCATACTGGTGAACAAACATATTTTCTTCACGTATAACACCAGTAATGGGAAAATGGAAGAGTCGGAAGCGGTGTTGTCTGATAATTTTTCTCATTACCGTGTAACCTGTGTATCTGGTAACAATGGAAAATACTATATCACATTCGATAAAGGCATTGCAGAGCTGCAGCTGGTAAGCACGGCTTTTGTCAATTTTTTGTACAGTGCTTCTTCTGAAGAAGCCCCGCACAGCATTCGCTATATATACAAAAATTCGGACAGTCTGCTGTATACCACTTCCTATAAAGAAGGCTTTATCCGGTTAAATGAAGCAACCGGTGAAAAAACAAAACTATCAGGCAAATTTGTATACACACTGTTGCCCTGGCGGCCAGGGAAATGGCTGCTGGCCACAGAAGGCGATGGCTTGCAATGGTTCGATACAGCCACCGGGTTGCTGAAGCCGCTTGTATCAGGCATGAATGACGGCGACAACAAACTGCATCCGCCAGGTAAATATATCACCAGCCTGGCGCATGAAAATGATTCAATGATATGGGCAGGTACTTATATAGGTGCTTACCTCGTTAATGTGTACACCGGTGAAGCAAAAAGACCTTTTACAGGAGCCATGGCCGATGCATTCCGCCAGGCTAAAATATATGATATACAGGCGGCAGGCGGCAACAGGTATTTCTCCACAGGCAATGGCCTTTTTGCTGTACAACCCGCTACAGGTGCCGTAATACGGTTGCCGCGGGATGCAGACACTATTTATGCCGGTATTTCATTCTACAATCTTCGCCGGGTGAACAACGAATGGTGGGCCGCCACCAATGGCAGGGGTATACTGGTAATGGATGCCCACTGGCATCTGCTGCGCGAAATAAATACTGCCGGTGGACTGGCAGGCAATGAGGTGTACTCCATCCGGCAGCTGGGCAATTACATTATTGCAGGTACTGGACAGGGATTGAGCGTTATAGATATCCATACGGGCCGGATACATAATTATTCCCGGCTGGATAACCTGCCATCCAATGAATTCAATCACTCTGCAGTTTGCATATATGGCGATCGGATTTATATGGGCACCATCAACGGTATTACACAGTTCGATACGGCCACTATTGCCCAATATAATTACCAGGCCAGGATACCGGCCCTCTATTTTACCAGTTTCATCCAGGGCAACCGGTATGGGCTGTGGTCTGATTATACCCTTACCTATCGCCGGCCCGATGAACTGGACATCAGTGCAGGCACGCGTTTTTTCTCGCTCCGTTTCGGTGGCACTGACCAGGGGGTGGAAGAACTGAATTATTATTACCGCCTCTCAGACAAAGAAGCCTGGCAGGAAATTGGCCGGCAGCATGAGTTGAGCTTTGCCGGTATGGCACCAGGTAGCTACCGGCTGCAGGTGGCTGCTGCATTGCCGGGTAAAGCCCCCTTCCGCATTATGGCGGATATCAGGTTGCATGTACGGCCGGCTTTTTACCAAACCTGGTGGTTTATGTTGCTGTGCATAGCGGCATTGCTGTGTATAGTCATAGGGATATTCCGCTACAGGATAAAACATTTGCTGAAAGAACAGCGCCTGCGCACCCAGATTGCCGGTGATTTGCATGATGAAGTAGGCAGCACACTTACGCGCATTTATTTCCAGGCAGATGTGCTGGGCATGCAACAGAAAGATACACCACTGCTTGCCCCACTGCGGAAAATAGCCGATACCAGCAGGGAAGCGCTCAGCGTGATGAGTGATATGGTATGGTCTATCGATGCCCGTTTTGATACGGTGACCGATCTCATCAACCGCATCAAAGATTACCTGAACAAACTGCAGGATGAACTGGATATTGTGTGCATGTTTGAATTAAAAGGAAAGGATACTTCCAGGCCCTTAAGCCAGGTGCTGCGGCAGAACCTCTATCTTATTTTTAAAGAAGCGGTCAGCAATGCCGCCCGTTACAGCAGCGATGGGCAGTTAAAAGTGGTATTATCGTTTGACGATACTGTATTAGCCCTGCAGGTAAGTAATGCCGCCAGCGACACAGTATCGCGTTTTAAAAACTACCAGGGTGGCAGGGGCATGGAGTACATGCAGCTGCGCGCCAAAAAAATACAAGGTAACCTGCAGGTAAAACGTGATGCTGCACAATTTGTGGTATACCTTGAGGTACCCCGGTGAACAACAGGGCTCCCCCTAAATAGGGAGTACGTTTTGTTATAGATCCATACACCTTTGTAATTATGATACACCTGGGCATACTGGAAGATGATCCTGAAATCAGGAAAACACTGGTCGCTTTTTTCGCGAACCAGCCAGGTTTTTTCTGTGAAGTATCTGCTGCCACTGTGGAAGCTTTTCTTGCGCAATGGCCGCAGGAGCTTCGGCTGGATATTGTGCTGGCAGATATTGGCCTGCCCGTTGTTTCCGGTATTAAAGCTGTGCCGCTGATAAAAAAACGTGCACCACGCTGCCAGGTAATGATGTTGACGGTATATGATGATCCTGATAAAATATTCCAGGCATTGTGTGCAGGTGCAACAGGCTACCTGCTGAAGCAGACACCCTTGCTGAAAATTAAAGAAGCAGTGACCATACTGCTGGAAGGTGGTGCACCCATGTCGCCGGGCATCGCGCGCAAGGTAGTGGCCTATTTCAACCCTAAGTCGACAGAAGAACTACAGGAAAAAATAACACCGCGGGAGGCGCAGATATTACAAGCCATCGAAGAAGGACTGACCAATAAAGAGGTGGCCATACGCCTGAGTATTTCTACCGAAACAGTGAAATCGCATATCAAGAATATTTACCAGAAGCTGGAAGTGAACAGTCGTCATGCGCTGATCAAAGGAAATTATACGCGTAAAAAATAGTTTCTCGCGGAATGCGCGGAAATACGTCGAAGACCTGTTATAAAAAACATCTAGTATATGTCCTTTTTTTTTCCAATTCCCCATTCCCAAACTCTAATTACCAATCCCTGAACCCCGATCCCCCCAAATAGGGATAGCACCGCTTGCTGCAATAGCGTTCCTTTGCGTTGGAAACCCGGCTGCAGGTTGATCATTCCTTAGCCTTTAAATTCAATATACATGCTAACACCGGAGCTAACTGATAAAGCCCTGCGTTATGGGTTGTTTGTAAAAGCAGCCTATGATGTGTACAAAGAGCATCCTGATAACCGCAATCCTGTTCAACATGAATATCCGCATTTTCCTTCAGGGTACCAGTTGCTCTGGAACATCCAGGTGAACGATTTCTTTACACATAACAGCAGGCCGGCATATTATGGTTTTATTGCCAGGCAGCAATCTGCACCCTATGAAACAGTAGTAGCTTTCAGGGGGTGTAAGGCACTGGAAGAATGGCAGCATGATTTTGCAGATCAGCTGGTCAGTTTCTGTACTGATAAGGAAGCCTGGATAGCAGAAAGATGGCAGGTTATTTATGGTTCCCTCACTGCAAACAACCCGCATACCGGTGAAAAAGGCAGGCTGCTTACTGTACTTGCTGAACATACCCACCTGCCATGGCCCAGGAAGCGCGCAGCGCTTACCGTGACCGGTCATAGCCTGGGTGCTGTGCTGGCAACACTATTTGCTGTAGACTGCCCTTTCTTTCCTGGTTATACCACCACCCCTATTGTGTACACCTTTGCAGCGCCCAAAGTAGGTGATGCCGGTTTTGCCGCTTTATACAAGCAGCAGGTATCGGCCAGTTACCGCATTTATAACCAGCCTGATATTATTTCTTCCCTTCCACTGAGCGAAGCGTATGTACAAACAATAGGCGGTATTGCCCTCAATTCGATGAGCGATGCAAGAATCGCAAGGTCTATTTTCTGTCACCATGCAATGGAAACTTTTCTATTCCTGCTCAGCTCTGGCGAAGAAGCGCTGGAACAATGCATCTGCCGTGCACCGCTGCAAGTGCGGGCGCAGGAACAAGCCTATGCCCTGTAATACAACCACTGCATTTTTATTTATACTACCCATACTTTAAACGCTTTTAAAACCATTGCAATGAAATTATGCAAATGCTACCTATGGCTGTTCAGCCTGCTGCTATCGGCCAATGCTGCGAGGGCCCAGCTATATGCAGGCCTTGAAGCCGGCTGGAACAGGAACGAAACCCATACCAGCACAGCCTATCGCACTTTTACCCGGTACAAGCCCGTAAACGGCTTTTCTATCGAGATGCCTGTTCAGTATCGGTTCAATAACTGGTTGGCGATACAAACAGGTATAAGCTATATACAAAAAAATTACCGGCTGGAACGCACACAGTTCTTTGATGGTATTTATGAACAGTACTGCAACAGTTATATACAGCTATCCCTGATGGGCCGCTTTTTTTTCGGCGGACAAAAACTGAGAGGTTATTTTGATGCTGGAGGTTATGCTGCATATTGGGCAGGTGGCCGTACAAAAGGTGTGACTATCGGCGTTTTCAGTCCTTTAAAAAATGTTCCCGACAATGAGCAGCTCTATCGTTACCTCGACCTTAATACACCTTATTCCTACGATGAACAATACACATTTGACAGCCGCCGCGACCGCCGGCTGGAGTTGGGACTGGCCACTGGTGCCGGCATCAGCTATTCGCCCTGTGGTAAAGGGATATTTTTTATAGAAGCACATTATTACAGGGCTATGACCGATCAGCAGAAAAATTATATGATCGGCCAGATACCGCGTTACAATGATACCTATGCATTACAGGTCGGTTATCTTTTTCTTATCAGGTTTCAACATTCTCAACACCTTAAAACTGCTGCACAATGAAAAAAATACTAACCGGTATAGCTGTTACCTGCTGCCTGCTCTCCTGCCGTAAACAAATGCCCGATCTATACCAGCCTGAGCAATATGTTTTGGGCAGTTTCAGCCAGGTGTTCGAGAGTTTCTGGACCGGCATGAACAACAATTACCTGTACTGGGATATTGATACCACTAACTGGGATGCCATATACCGCAAGTATCAGCCACTGTTTGCCAGGCTGAACCTGACCGATTCCAATGATGTAAGAAAATCATACAGCTATTTTAAAGAGATGACGGCAGGTTTGGTAGATGGGCATTATGCTCTGGGGTTTACTGATCCAAGCCTGAAAGATTCTGGTAATATTGCGCCTGCCTATGAACGGCAGAAAAGAAGACCGGATTTCCATTCCCCTATCCCTTACGACCATTATTATAAAACCATTCCAGCCAATTATCTTGACGATGGCGCCCGCATAGGCTTTGCTGCAACAGCCGATGGTTCCAATTATCTTGCTGTTTCCGGCACGATAAACAACAATATTCTTTATCTCTACTTTTCCGGTTTTGCGATGAAGGACCTGTACAAGGGTGCCGACAATGATATAAAAGCAGTACTGCAATATTTCTTCGTCCAGCTTCGCTCACCTGATATCAAAGGTGTTATTTTTGACGTGCGCGGTAATGAGGGCGGTAGCCTGGAAGATCTTGATTTCCTCATAGGCAGCTTTCTTGATAAGCCGGTGCATTTTTGTTATACCCGTAGCAAAAGCGGTAATGGCCGCCTGGACTATACTCCCTGGATCAAAGGTTACCTAACGCCGCAGGAAAACAATAAAGCAGTAACAATACCCGTTGTATCGCTGGCCGATCTGTATTCCATCAGCATGTCTGAAATGATGACAATGGCTATCAAAACACTACCCAATGGACATTTTGTAGGTGAGCGTACCTGGGGTGCGACTTCTCCCCTTTTGGGCAATAAATTTTTAAATGGCGGGCAGTTCAATAACAAATTTGTTTCGGTATACACCACTTCAACCATGTTCAAATACAGGGACGGTAAAATATATGAGGGCACCGGATTTCCGCCCGATATTGAAGCGCGGTACAATGCTGCCGCACTGTCTTCCGGCCGGGATCTCCAGCTGGAGGCGGCGATTGGGGTGATTAAATAAGCATATAAGACAATAGTACGAAAGCCAATGAAGGATGAAAGGGCGCTGTAAAATGCATTTTATGTAATATATCGTGCTTCCCTCTCAATATTTTCCCGATTGTTTGTGCAGCTTCATCAATTTTTTTTACATTTGATTCTACAGTAGTGTTTTCCATCCAATAGAATTTAGTAAAAACCCGGGCAAGAACAGGTGCCTGTGAACAATGGTTATATACCAGGCTGCCGCTTTGTGTACAGCCATGATCACGATGCATCATAGTTCCTGGCCTTATTTATTATTCCGGTACCCGAAAACACAATGTCTAACCCGACTGCTATGATATTACACCTCAGAAACCTGATTGCCTCGGCAACCTTATTGCTGTGTACTGTACAGCGTGCAGAAGCGAGGCTTAAAATTCCGTTCGGCAATCGTGAAGTACTTACCAAAGTAGCCGATCTTCCCAATACAAATGAATACAGGGCTTCAGCCAACTCCAGCCAGTATATTGACCTGGCCCGCCTGCACGGTGAATTCAATATCGCCTGGATACTGCCCCTATGGATTACAGAAGAACCACGCCTGGTGGGTTATGTTCAGGGTAAAAATGAGTACTATGAACTGCCCGAAGATGAGCTGCAGCAAATACTAAAAGAAAACAAACTGGATAAAGACCAACTGCTGAAGCTGGGTTTTTATACCCGGTACGGTGGAAAGCTAATGGGGTTGCTCATCCTGGCACTGATTGTGTATGGACTGCTTCCCGATAAAAATAAAAAAGAGGTAAAACCCAAAATTGTATAACACTGGTGAACCCGGCTGCGCACAGGATTAATACAGCTAAGGCCGGGCTTGAAAAACAAGCATCAAAACTAAACTATACACACTTAAATTTTCCAGATCATGTCATCAACTGTCATCTACATCATCATCGGATTTGTAATTATTTATGCCGGTATTTTTTACTATACCATGCAGCGGCGCAAAAAACTGAAAGCAGCTTTCAGTAATCTTGATATGCGTGCCGAAGCTGCCAATGCCGAAGGGTATAAAAACGAACTGATCGACCGGGAATATGCTTTTCTGAGAAAACAGATGAATGGCTCGCCAATAGATGCATTCACTATAGCCAGTATTGAATACACGGCCAAAAGCCAGGCAAAGGATATGGCAAAGGATGCGCTGAAAGGGCTTGCCACATTGGGTACTGTGAAATTCACTACTGTACAAACTCCCAAATTCCTGGTATTGAGTGGTGACGATCTGCACCTGTTTGATACCAATACAGATGGCGATATTGACAAACACCTGATCTTCGACAAATTCCGTTTGCAAAATTCCAGGATAGAGGAAATAGCGCTTACCAGTGCACAGCGCATGGCATCAAAAATGACCGGCTTTGAAACCAAACGCTATAAATTCAGCCTGGAAACAGATGGAAAAGATATTACGATCATGTTATTCAATATGGTCATGCCCGATCTGTCAAATGGTGTAGGCAGCGCATTTTCAGGAACAGAAAACCAGGTGAAGAAATTTGTAGTAGGCAATTATTTTTTAAAGAAGCTGGGTGATAAAGTTCCAGGACTGAAAACCCCAACGGCTTTCCCTGCCTGATCGTTTATCACTATTCACCCTAACATGATCATACCAGCTTTATGGGACTGTTTTCAAAATTATTCAATGCCGCTTTTGTAAGCATGCGGATGAACACGCAACACCCGTTGTATGGCACCGATTTAAAAGAAGTACTGGTTGGCGCCATCTATGCCGAACAGCAGAGCGCTTACCTGAACAGCTATGAAACAGGGATAAAGCCTGCTGATATAAATACCATTTTGCAGGAGTATTGGGATATTCATTCAGGCAGAGAGGCTGTTCAAACACTGGATTATCTTCTTGAAAAAGGGCACCGGTTTTATTTTGACCAGGTATATGCTGCCGTAACCACTGAAAAGGATCGTTATGCAGAATACCTGGAACATGCTTTTCCTGATAAGGCCGACCTGGAAAGGGCTGTACAGTTTTTCCGCGGATTGCGTGCTTCCTCGGCCATGCTGATAGAGAATAAGGTAATAGACAAGATTGAGGATACGAAGAAATACGGCGTAGACGGCTGGGACTACGGCAGGCTGTCTTTTATTGCCAGGCTTTGCTATGAGAAAGATCTTATCAGCAAAGCCGGTCTCAAACACTACCTGCAGGAGGCCCTGTCCGGCACCAAAGCGCATTACCGGAACTGGGAAGATTTTTCCAAAGCTTATATCATTGGACGGGCTTTATGGGGAGGCTCGCACAATGCCGGTATGATCGCCATTGCAAAAGATCTCCTAACGAATAAAAAGAGCCCCTGGGTAGCAGAGGTACTGTAAGTTGCAGGTAAGGCCGGATAGTTGGTATGCCTGTTTGTTACGCTAAGCTGTAAGGTTATCGCAATTCATGGCGTTTTAGCACCCATGCCACTTGTGATATAAATCCCCTGGTAAGCAGCCATTGTGCCAGTACATAGGTGCTCATAATTATCCAGCCGGCCCAGGGTTGGGGGCGATAGAATTTATCGATGGCCAGTACAGAATCGGATAATACAAATAAAACAGCGCCGGTTAAAAAATACTGCGCTGCCTGCCGGTTTGCCATCGGGAACAGCCATGCCGCGGTGAGCAGCATGAGGCTGATGGCCAATCCATATACCAGAACCGGTAACTGTAGTGCACCGAGCTGAGGCAAGAGCAGGTGCATCATCAGGAAATAATACAAACCTACGGCTATCGCCGGATACCATTTACCCGGTATCCCGGCAGATTTTTTTATGCTGCAGAAACAGGCGATATAACCAATATGCGCTACTAAAAAAGCGACGAGCCCCAGTATGAAGAACAGGTTATTGCTGCCTGCGAACAGCAGGAATGTATCTCCTGCTATTGAAAAAAGCAAGGCAGCAATAACCCATTTCTTATATGCCGGCTTTTGGCCGGATGTTGAAGCGATAAAGTAGCCCAACAACGTACTTACAAGTAAAGGCTTACAACAAAACTGGATGGTATCCTGATGCAGTGCCATGCCGGTAAAATAAACAACCGTCACTGCAAGAAAAATATATATCCAGTAAGCAGGCCGCATGTGGTATGATTGATGACACCTGAAAATACGCTATCTGTTTGTAACGCGGATCTTTCTTTTACCTGCCAATAGCGGTATAAGCTATTTCAGTGATAATTCCACTACTGGTATTTCATACGGCGGTTTTGTTTTAGGCAATGTCAGTACAAGGTCCTTCCCTCCTTCTGCGGCGTTGATCAGTACTTCCGAATCATCGTTCAGGAACTGGGCATAGGTTATTTTGCCATTATAACCCGGCAATACCAGTTTGCCATCTGCAGGATAATCGAACAAATGCAGGTATAGTTTCCTGGTTGACGGGTTGTATGTCAGTCGTACATTCATTTCCTGCGGCAGGTTGTATTCATCGGGCGGGTAAGTACAATTGTAAACAGACTGATCATTGGCATGCATCCAGTAGCCCAGGCTGTCGAGCGCCCTGTTGGCCCTGTAGTCGAATTCGCCACGCGCCGTAGGACCAACATTCAGTATCAGGTTGCCGCCATTTGCGGTGGAAGTAATGAGCAGGTCGAGCAGCTGGTGCTGGGTTTTCCAGGTGTTCTCGTCCCGGTGATAGCCCCAGGAGCCGGAGAAGGTTTGGCAGGTTTCCCAGTATTTGCCTTTGAACTTCAGCAGCTCAGCTGGCTTTACCTGTTCAGGTGTTACAAAATCGTAGCCATCGGTAAAATCCTTTAAATCCATACGGTCATCGATGATGATACCGGGTTGCAGTTTCCTGATGGTTTTCAGCAGGTCTACAGAACCCCAGTCATCATGCCCTTTCCCGTTTTTGCCAGGATAAGAAAAATCGAGCCACAGGATATCGATCTTACCGTAATGCGTGAGCAGCTCAGTGATCTGGTTTTTTAAATAAGCCCTGTAACGGCTCATCTCTTTTCCTTTATTCAGGTTCTCGTAATAAGCCGGGTCGTTATTGTCTTTGGGCTGACGCCGGGGATGCACACCATCTATCGTAAAATCCGGGTGATGCCAGTCGATCAGTGAATAATAAAAGCCGATCTTAATACCTTCGGCACGGAAGGCATCAACAAACTCTTTCACCAGGTCTCTTTTAGCCTGTGTATTGGTGGCTTTATAATCGGTGTATTTGGAATCGAACAGGCAAAAGCCTTCGTGGTGTTTGGTAGTCAATACAGCATACTTCATACCGGCGGCTTTGGCTTTTTTAGCCCATTCTGCGGGCCTGAATTGATCGGGATTAAAATGATCGAAGTATTTCTGGTACGCTTCATTGGTCAGCCGCTCATGGTTTTTTACCCATTCGTGCCGTGCGGGCAGTGCGTACAGGCCCCAGTGGATAAACATGCCGAAACGGGCATCTGTCCACCATTTCATGCGCGTCTCTTTTTGTTCGGGTGTTTCGCCCAGTATTGATTTAGTTTGGGCAGATGCCTGGTAGAGCCCTCCCAGTAAGATCAGTGATAACAATGTTTTTTTGAATGTAAGCATCTTGTTGAAAATTTACCAGTGAAAAATTAATAGCCAGTATTTTGCTTGAGATGGGGATTGTTCCGTACTTCTGCGGTGGGTATCGGGAACAGCAATTCCCTTTCGCTGAGCACAGGACCATAAGAAAATTTATGTCCCACGTAGTCATCGAATGTTTGGGTTGATTCATTAAAGGCCTTGCGTGTACGCACCATATCGAACCAGGTTTTGTTTTCGAAGCAAAGTTCATAGCCTTTTTCTTTCCAGACAGCTTCCCTGAACTGCTCTTTCGACAATCCTGACAGTGGCGGCAGCTGTGCCCTTTGCCTGATATCATTCACCGCTTTATAAGCATCAGTCGTGGGGCCGTTCACTTCATTGGAAGCTTCGGCATAAATAAACAGCACTTCGGCATACCGCAGCAGTGGCCAGTTAAGATCACTGCTGGCCGTGCTGGTTTGGGCTACAGAATCGAAAAGCTTGTAAGGAAAATAACCACCCAGGTCTACCACCACGCTCCTGTCGTTTTCGTTGGTGAATTTGGTAAAAAAGAATTGTTTTTCTTTTGTACGCAGATCGGCGGGATCGTAAGACCGTACGAAAGACAGCGTGGGATATATGCCACCGGTTTCAGAGGAATAAGCAGAGATATTTTTATTGTAAGGAATGATGAGCACCTGCCAGTTGGAAGGGATCACCTGTGTTTTGTACTGGATCATAAAAATATTCTCCCCTGTATTTTTCTTTGCCGGGTTATGCAGGTCGTTGTAACTGGTGAACAGGGTGAACTGGTTGGCATTGATCACTTCTTTGGCCTTGTCGGCTGCCAGTGTATAATAAGGCGCTCCTTTTTGCAGTGGATAACCAGCCATGGTAAGGTATACACTTGACAACAATGATTTAACCGCACCCAGGCTCACTCTCCCCGAAGGATCGGTCCAGGGCAAACCGGCTGATTCTGCATTTTTCAGATCATCGACAATCTGTTTATACACATCTTCCGGATTGGCGGGTGCTGGTTTCAGCTGGTCTGATTGCAGGTCTACCACTTTGGTCACCAAAGGAATATTGCCGAATAGCCGCACCAGTTGAAAATAGTACCAGGCCCTTAAAAAATAAGCTTCCCCCATTAATTTCTGTGCTTGCGTTTTGTCCATGTCTATGCCCGGTATTTTGGTAATGGCCAGGTTGGCATTGGCAATGCCGCGGTAATAGGCTGTCCATATGGTTTGACCATAACCATTGTCTGAAGTGTTTTTTAAATCCTTTACATAATAACTGTCAACGGCCTGTCCCAGGTCAGTGCCTGACTGGCCTGTGGCAAATTCAACCATGGTCCATGCGCCACCACCAAAACCGCTTTCCATGGGGTCGCGCATCGATGCATAAGTGGCATCTACCACGGCCTGCGCATGCTGGGGTTTGGTAAAATACGTGCCGGTAGTGAAATTAGACGGATCCTGTTCGTCCAGGAATTTGGAGCATCCACTTAGCAGGACTGTGCAACTGCTGCCTATGATCAACAAGCAGGTGCTGAATATATTTTTTTTCATTCTTCTTGTTTTGTGTTTTACAGATCAGAGACCAACATTTAATCCGAACATGAATATCCTGGGCCTGGGATAATCGTACAACGCAACACCCTGGTCGAAAGCTGCGCCCGAATTGGAAACTTCGGGATCGTAGCCTTTGTATTTCGTCATCACAAAAAAGTTCTGTATAGAAACAAAAGTCCTTAACCTGTCCAGTTTCATCCGGGATGTGATTGTTCGCGGGAATGAGTAAGACAACATGAGGTTTCTGCCGCGGATAAATGAGGCATCCGTTATCTTGTGCGTATCATTGTTGGTGGTATAATAAGCAGCTATCGGCCGTATCTGGGCAATAGAGGTGTTCTGGTTGGTTTCTGTCCAGGCGTCCAGTACTGTTTTATAACTGTTGGCAATACCCTGCCTGTCTTCAAGTGAATGGATGCTCCTGTTCAGCACATCATTGCCATACATAAACTGCAGGTCAACCAGCAGTGACCAGTTTTTATAGCGGAATGTGTTGGAGAAAGTGCCGAAGCCGTCGGGTATGCCTTTGCCGATAATGGTTCTGTCATTGTCATTGATCTTGCCGTCATTGTTCAGATCGAGGTATTTGATATCACCGGGTTTTAAACCGTATTTCTGTGCCTGCGCCGCTTCATTGCTGCCCCAGGTGCCCAGGCTTACATAGCCATAAAAAGAGCCTACAGGCTGTGCTACCCGTACCACGGTATTGCCTACAAAAATATCGCTGCCACCGGCCAGGGCCAGTACTTTATTTTTGTTGATGGAGAGGTTGAACAATGTTGTCCAGGTAAAATTCTTTGTACTGATATTGGTAGAGCTGACAGAAAATTCAATACCCTTGTTTTCCATGCTGCCCACATTTTGTGTAACAGAACTATAGCCGCTGCTGGAAGGCACAGGTGCATCAAGCAGCATATTCACTGTTTTCTTGCGGTATACATCCACTTCCAGGTTAATCCGGTTAAATAAGCCCAGTTCTACGCCTGCATCGAACTGTTCTGTTTTTTCCCAGCGCAAATTATCGTTGTTCATCCGGTTGATGCCCACGCCTATCACACGGTCGTTGCCGAAGATGACAGGATAATTGCTCATGCCTGCAAAATAGCGGTAAGCGGGGATCTCCGAGTTGCCGATATTGCCATAGCTGGTGCGGAATTTCAGGTTGGAGATAACCCTGCTGTTCTTCAGGAAATCTTCATCAGACGCTCTCCAGGCAAATGCTGCAGAGGGGAAAAAGGAATACCGGTTGGCTGTACCGAACTTGGAAGAGCCATCCATACGGCCTGTGAAAGTGAACAGGTATTTGTTCTTCAAACCATAATTCAACCTGGCAAAATAAGACTGCAGTGAATAAGCCTGTCCGAATGAAGAAGAGGCCTGCGGATTGGCGCCTGCACCAAGGTTGTAGAAGCGGTAAAAATTATCGGTAAAATTTTGTGCATTGGCTATGTTCTGAAACCTGTCTACACGCTGCCAGGATACACCGGCCATTGCTGTTACCGCATGAATATCCCTGAACTTTTTATTGTAGGTAAGATAATTTTCAAACTGCCATGAGTTGAACCGGTCGTTGGTGATGGAAGCATCACCCACATCAGAAATATATTTCAGGTCCCTGTCGGCATAATAATCTTTCCGCTGGTTAATAACGTTCACGCCGATGATCGATTTAAAATCCAAACCCTTTGCCAGGTGGATATTGCCGTATACATTACCCAGCAGGGTTTGTGTGCGCAGGTAATACAGCCTGTCTTCTATCAGGCGAAGCGGGTTATCGCCGCCTTCCATACCTGGGTAGTCCCTGTTGCTGGCCCAAGCGCCATTGGCATATTTAACGGGAATGATGGGCAGTGCTTCCAGTACCTGGCGCATCACCACGATACCGCCATTGCCCAGGTCATCGATCTGTTTATCGTTCTGATCAGTATAGCTCAGTGTGCCGCCCACTTTCAGCCAGTCTTTGATCTGGCTGTCGAATACAAAACGGCCGGCATACCTTCTTTGAGCAGAACCCCGTACCACACCGGCTTCATCACGGTAGTTCAGGAACACGCCATAGCTGCCTTTTTCATTGCCGTTCGTGAATGCCAGCTGGTGGTTTTGCGTAAACGCATTGCGGAACATCAGATCCTGCCAGTTGGTATTGTACAAAGGCTTGCCCTGGCTATCGAATAATTTGGGGTTGGTTCTTTTTGTTTTCGGGTCTACATATTTTGTACCGGAAGCCCAGCCTATCGGGTCATATTTCTGTGCATTGGCATAAGCAATTTCTTCCACCTTTAAAAACTCTTCGGAGTTCAGTACACCTATTTCCCGGGGTACCTTGCTCAGGCTTATATCCACATCATAGCTCACTTTCCCGCCACTGGCGGTACCGCGTTTGGTAGTAACCAGTATTACGCCATTGGCACCCCTGGCACCATAAATGGCAGTAGAAGAAGCATCTTTTAATACTTCTATGGAAGCAATATCGTTCGGGTTGATATAGTCAATGGGCGTACTGCCGTTTTGCAGATCAGCGGTATTGAGTATCACCCCGTCAATTACAAATAAAGGGTTGTTGGAAATGCTGATGGAAGTGGTACCCCGTATACGTATATTGGCACGGCCACCAGGTCTGCCGGAATTAGACGATACATTGACACCCGTTGCACGGCCGGATAGATTCTGGTTCAGTGAAGAGGCCGGCCGTTCCTGCAGATCAGTTGATTTCACCGTAGCAACAGAGCCGGTAAGATCAGATTTTTTCACCGATCCATAACCGATCACCACCACATCATCCAGCTTGCCGGTAAGGGCCTGCAATGTTACATCGAGCGAGGTGCGGTTGTTCAGCGCTACTTCAGTGGCTGTGTAGCTGACAGAAGAAAATTCGAGCACCGCTGATGCATCTTTTACTGATAGCGTAAAATGACCGGAAGAATCAGTAAGCACTGTGTTGGATGTCTTTTTCTCCCTCACCGTTACACCGGGAATACCGGCACCTGTGGAATCTTTAACGGTACCGCTGATCTTAACGGGATGGCTTTCCTGTGCTGCTGCAGAACAGGCGAATAAAATTGCAAGGATAAAAAAGAGCAGGAGATGCCGTTTTTTGCCCGGCACAGGCATGGCAAGGCTACATGTTTTTTTCATAGCAAACAGTTTTTAGGAAACTTATTTAAGCAGCAGGGTTTGCTGTTGCTTTAAATAAGCTTCAGTGTGTAATGAAATACCAACTTTGTTTGCCAGGACAACGGTTAGAATAAAGCAATACTTGTTGTATCCATGGCAGAACCGGCTTAGCCGGTATTTTCAACGGGGGAACGGGGCGGGTACTTTAGCGTATTATGAAGGGGCGGAATATTATTTTGAAGACATGTCATATTCCATTCGGCTTGCATGAACAGGCAGCCGTTTGTAGCAATAAGCATTGATGAAAAGAAAAGCAGCAACCAGGGTTCGAAAGCCAGGTATGGGCAGCTTAGGAAAAATAATTTCGCTGCATCTTAATGCGGGCCTGGTTTATAGGGGTTGGTATTCTTATGGCCAAACACGAAAAGCAGGTAGTTTTTTTTCATAGTAGTGAATTTTTTGGTATTGAAAGGTATACTGTAAATAAGTTAAAAATTGCACAGCCTTATTCACGCGTATTATCATAGTATTATGATATATTGGCATAGGCTAAAACGCTAAAGCAGTGTCCATTACACTAAATTGCGCTCAATTGAAATATCGCATACTATATGAACCCAACACCACAGTGGCTGCAGCAGCTTAGTGAAGTAAGGCATAAACTGATGCCGCCTTATAACCTGGAAACGTATTTTGAAGAGGCTGAGATCAGCGGCATGCCGCTGTTCCGTTTTCAGGCAGGCACTGTATCTATACCTACCGGTGATATACTCGTGCGTGATCCGCTGGTTTGGTTGCGGCGGGATGAAGCACCTTATTTTATCAAAGTACCTGCGGGTGAATTCCCGGTAACCATTGCGGCTGTTCGTCCTAAAGATGATGCAGTCCGCTATGCCGCTGTGAAAGTAGCTTTCACCGGGCAGCGCAGTGTGCGGCAGGAAGAAGCACTGATCGGCCATGAAAACCTGGATGGACTGGAAGATGGTTCTTTTTTCGGTTTTAATGTAGACGCCGGACTGGCTGCCATCGTTGACCTGCGGGTGCGTGATGCCTATTGCGATTTTAGTGAGCAATTTCACCGTGAACACCCGGACGGGAATATGTATGATGATTATTTCGCGGAATTGTTTGTACAAAGCTACCAGGCTGCACCTGCACTTCAGCGGAGTGGCGGCGACTGGATTGCCTGGACCATTCCCGGTACCAACTACCAGATGCCGATTTTTGCCACTGGTTTTGGTGATGGCACTTATCCTGTTTATTTGGGTTATGATGAAAACGGGGCGATCTGTTCACTGTTCATCCAGTTTATTGATATTGAACTGGCATATGGGGAAGAGCCAGCAGATGAATCATCCACTGATCAATAAAAGCGCCTGGTTCATCGCAATAACAGCAGTAACATCCCCTACTCCACATCAAATGTTCCGGTGGCAAAAAACAGGTTGTTTTCTGCCACACCATTCACCACAATGCGGAAACGGCCGCTGATATCGCCGGTATAAAAATGGCATTCTGCCCCGCCGGTACTGTCCAGCTGTAAAGCAGGCGACCAGTACAGGGTAGAAATATATTCAGGATTACCGTCAGTATGCTGGCTTAAATCTTCCGCATAAAATACCTTTCCTGCTTTAATACCATCGTATTGCAATACCAGGCTGCGCGGGTTCGCTTCTTCCATACAGCCCCAGTAAACAACAGTTCCACCACCCGGAGAATTGTATGTTTTGCCTTTCACCGGCGGATGATTGCCCATTGCTACACGGTGATTGGGGCAATTAAGGATATTATATGCACATACATAATCGCCGCAGCGGTTTTCGCCACCAAACAAAGCATTGTCTTTTCTTATTTTAGCTGATACCACCACGACGGGTAAACTGGGTACCAGGTTGGCATCCTGCAGGGCGAGCTCCCGCGAATAGGCGGCAAAACGGCTCCTGTTCTCTGGTAGGGCACCGGCAGCCAGCCTGGTATCTATCTGTACAAAAGGATCTGTTATTTCCAGTGGCAGCATTTCATTTTTATTGCTTCTGGCAGTTAACCATAACTTTTTATCCTGCGCTATTTCCAGCTGACTATAATCGAGCGTAAAGTCACCGGCACCTGTTACCGGCTGTTCACTGAACATGTTGTCACCACCGATCAACGTAAGCGTAGCAGGTTTTTTCTGTTTATAAGGGCCGGCAATTCTACCGGTGATCACAGGAGAATAAAAAGAGGGAACAGTGGTGGTATCATGCAGCAGCTCCTGCCAGGTGTATTTCCGCCAGCCCCGTACCAGTAATGCTTTTTCCAGGTAATCCTTATTGTCCATTGCACGGATGCTGTGGTTGAAGAAAGGCAGCTCCTGTAAATCTGCTTCCAGCAATGCAAACGAGACAATATCTTTTTGTCTTGCCGTTTCAAACCGATTGGCCTGTGCACAGGATATAGAAGCAAATCCGTTTGCCATTGCAGCGGCCGGGTTATGCAGTTTAAACTGCAGTGTTACTTTTTCCCTTTTGGCATAAGTTTTTTTATCTGGCTGTATATGTAATACAGCCTGTTTGCTGTAATGCGCAAAAAAAATGCGTTCTGCCAGCGGGCGGCCCAGGCTGTCGAATAGTGTTATAGCAGCAAGACCACGTGGTATTTCATTCAGCAGCAGCAGTACATCACGGTAGCCCTGCTGAACTGTGAATATTTCTTCATCGAATACCGTGTGGAAATTGTGCACCAGCATCCGCACCATTCTATGTCCTGATGCATACACACGAAAGCGCAGGGAATCGGTCTTTGTCACCGCACTATCCATTTGCAATGTCATGCCTGCAGACAGGGTTACCGGTAAATGATAACAGCTATCCGCTGCCTTAACACCCGGCGGGTATTGACCGATACGGATACTATACACTGTATTGGCCTGTGGCGATAAACGAAAAACGCCCAGTCCTGATGCATCGGTGTACAGCGTATCTGCCGGCAGATCGTTTTTGTATAGCACGGCTTTTACGGCAAAAGGAATACCATTGGTGGTGGTTGATTCCCATGCAATACGGCAGGGTGTGTTTTGCACCAGCTGCCCGCCTTCCGGGTAAAACCTGATGCGGGCCTTTACGGACAGCGATGATCGTGGCCGTTCCTGTTTCAGGAATACCAGGTCACCCTGGTATTTTATTTTCGCTGTTATCATCCTGTTGCCGGCAGTATCATCCTGCACCGGGGGCAGTAACAGGTGCAGCATACCTTTTCTGTCAGTCGTGGCGCTGATGGGTTTGTTACTACCGGCCCATAATTGTATGGCGGCATCTTTAACGGGCTCATTGGTACTATTGTCTTTTACGGTGATCATCGCATAAGTTTGTTGCCTGTTGCCGGTATCTATCTGCAGTGTTGCGCTGAAAGCAGGTGGCGGTCGCAGTGAGCGGATGGAAATATCCTGCGTAAACAATGCCAGGGGCAGACTATCCTTATCCATGATATTGGTGTAAGCCAGCAGCCGGTAATTGCCCGGAACAATGGAATCGGGTAAAGCCAGGCACCCGGAGCTGCAACCCTGACGCATTATGAATTTCTGCTGCATGGCAGCATGCTGTGTTTCCGGATCTACCAGCACCAGCGACAATACGCGGTGTAAAGGCAGCGAATCAGCACCGGTACGAAGCAGGTATGCGCTGAACCAGAGGTATTCATTATTGGTATAAATATGTTTGTCTGTATGAAGGAACAGCAGGTCGTTATTGTGCTGCAGCGAGTAATGGTTGAGCCTTTCTTCGAGGTACCGGGTTGATTGGGCCGTCGTTTTCAGCAGTGGCAAGCAGACAGTAAGTATGGCAAGGAAAAGGGATCTCATGCAGAGCTTTTCTTGAACATTAAATATAATGCTTTTGATGAGTTTTTCAGTCAGCTGTGTTTGTCTTCAGTCGGCAGTTCGCTGTGTCGTGTATTATTCAGGATCCATTCAATACAGCTTTACGATCTGCGACACGTACTTCGTACATCGTACATCTTACATCGTAAATTGAATGCATTTCTCCATGCAATTTTTGAATACTTTTGCTTATGCCAACCATTCATCTCCTCATTAAAGGAAAAGTACAGGGTGTATACTACCGCGCGAGTGCCAGGGAGCAGGCGGTAAAGCTGGCACTCACCGGCTGGGTAAAAAATACACCAGAGGGGGCTGTTGAGGCGATGGTAACCGGCGATGAAACATCGCTACAGCAGTTCATTGCCTGGTGCCGGCAGGGACCGTCCAGGGCCATTGTAACAGAGCTGATTGCCGAGCCGGTACCGGAAACACAGTTTGCTGATTTTTCTGTTATCCGCGGGTAGGTTCAGTCGGCAGTCGGCAGTAGGCAGTCTTCAGTTGGTAATGAATATATGGGTGTTAATCACTTTCCAATCATTACTGCTTTTCGATTTATTTCACATCGTTGTCTTACATCTTGCATCCTACATCTTGCATCTGGCATTGCATATAGATACTGGTAAGCTTGTTTATGCTGCGTTCCTGCTACCTGCTACCAATATCCTGCTACTGATTACCGCTTTTGGCTACTACAATCCCCTATTTGGCTACCCGGGTACAACAAATGCAGCGGAGCTTTGTGTTCTGATTAAATAACAACTATATGCAAACAATCTTTATTACAGGCGCATCCTCAGGACTGGGAAAAATCACCGCTCAATTATTTGCTTCCAGGGGCTGGAAAGTAATGGCTACTATGCGCCAGCCGGGGAAAGAACAGGAACTGAACAAAATACCCAATATCATCTTGCTACCGCTGGATGTAACCAATGCTGCACAGATCAAAGCTGCTACGCAGCAGGCCATTGCATCAGGTGATGTTGATGTAGTATTTAACAATGCTGGTTATGGGTTAATGGGCCCGCTGGAAACCACCAGTGATGAGCAGATGGAACGCCAGTTGCAGACCAACCTGCTGGGTGTTATCCGTGTTACGCAGGCATTCATCCCTTATTTCAGGGAAAGAAAACAAGGGCTTTTTATCACCACCACTTCCATCGGTGGTTTAATCACATTTCCTTTCTGTTCGTTGTACCATGCTACTAAATGGGCGCTGGAAGGTTGGAGCGAGAGCCTGGCTTTTGAGCTGAAGAAAATGGGTATAGATGTTAAAACCGTATCACCGGGTGGCATCAAAACAGATTTCCTGAGCCGTTCCGCTGTTATTACGGAGCATCCTGCTTATGATCATTTGGTTGAGCGGATGTTTTCCGGTTTCAGTGAACACCATTTCAGCACAGCTGAACAGATTGCAGAAGTGGTGTATGAAGCCGCCACAGACGGTAAGGAGAAATTACGCTATCTTGCAGGAGAAGATGCACAGGCGTTGTATGCCCAGCGACTGCAACTGGGTGATGAGGCTTTCAGGAAAATGATGGAGCAAAATTTTTTAGGTAATTAATACCTCCGGCGGTTATGAAAAGAACAGCACATACGCTAATACCGATACTGTCGGTAGCTGAAGTGCACCGGGCACTGGGCCTGCCCAGCCCGCTGCATCCATTGATCAGCCTGGTAGACAATACACAGATCTCGATAAACAAAAGCCAGCTACCTTCTTCATTTTTGTTCAATCTGTATAATATTTCGTATAAAACAGGTCCGCAGGGAAAAATCAAATATGGTCAAAGCTATTATGATTTTGAAGAAGGCAGCCTGGTGTTCACTGCGCCCAACCAAGTGATCTCGGTAGCACATGATGCAGCATATACGGGCAAAACCCTGTTGTTTCATCCTGACTTTATCCGCAATTATCCACTGGCTGCCAGTATCAGCAAGTATGGCTTTTTTTCTTACGCTGTCAATGAATCCCTGCATCTTTCTGAAAAAGAGCGCGACGTGATCCTGGACATTTTCAGTAATATCAATGATGAACTGTGGTCGTCCATTGATGATTTCAGCCAGGATGTATTGGTATCACAAATAGAGCTGCTGCTTAGCTACAGTAACCGGTTTTATAAGCGGCAGTTTATTACCCGCAAAGCCGTGAACCACGACCTGCTTGATAAACTGGATAGCTTGCTGCAGCATTATTTCAACAGCTCCACAGCCCTGAACAATGGCTTGCCTACGGTACAATACCTGGCTGGGCAACTGAACCTGTCACCGGACTATTTAAGCGATATGCTGCGTTCCCTCACCGGACGTAATGCACAGCAGCATATTCATGGCAAGCTGATTGAAAAAGCCAAGGAAATGTTGTCGGGTAGCAGCTTGTCTGTGGCCGAAGTAGCTTATCAGCTGGGCTTTGAGCATCCCCAGTCATTCCATAAATTATTTAAAAGAAAAACGCAGTTGTCTCCGCTGGCGTACAGGCAATCGTTTAATTAGTAGCAGGATGTTGGTAGCAAGTAGCAGGAATGCAGGTCCATATGCGGGGAATAGGGATTATGGATGTGTAAGAAGGATTACTTGTCCAGGAAGTCCCTGATAATGCTTGTTGCGATCCCTGGCATATTACTGCCGGTTACTTTTGTCAGGGCTTCACCAATAAAGGAGCCATGAGTGCCTGGCAGTATCGTTAACCCTGCACCGGGTACCAGCTTTGACATGGCTACTGTGTGTTCAGTTGTAATTACATCGTGATCGCCTGCCATGAATAAAACAGGTACTTTTATGGATTGCATATCCGCATCTGACCGGTCTTTAAAAGCCAGCCTTCTTGCCCTGTCTTTGTTGAACATGTTCAATACGCCTTCTTTACTGGGGTTAACGGCCAGGTATGCATCTGCCAGCGGCTTGGGCATATCTTTGAAACCGGCCTTTTCCAATCCCTCGAAAAAGCCGGGTACCATACCTGCTCTTTTATAGTTCGAGGATATCACCACCATTTTGTGTATGATACCCGGATGATGAATAGCAATCTCCAATGTGGTGCAGCCGCCATCACTAAAGCCGATGATATCGGCCTGGCTGATGTGCAGGTATTGCAGTAATGCCAGCACATCGGCAGCGTCCTGCTGAAACGATTCAGGTGTATTCCTGTCGCCGGTGCGGCCATGTGCCTGCAGCTCCATGGCAATCACTTTATAATATTTGCTCATTACTGGCAAAACTGTACCCCAGTTGGAAGGGATAGTAGAGCCACCACCATGTATTAATACCAGCGGGATGCCATTGTTATTGTTGCCATGTACTTCGTAATACATCTGAATGCCATTAACAGTTGCATAACCGCCTGTGCTGTCGTTTTGAGGATGGATACTGTTAATATCTGCAGCCATAGCTGGTGTATTTAATAAGATATAACCGATCAATACCAATACTACCTGTATGCGTTTTTTCATTGTTTGAATTTTAGGTAAAATTAATTTGACCAGTCAGGAAGAGCGGGGTGTAAATACGGCAAATTGGGGGTAGAAAACGACAAGGATGTGTGGCTCTACTATTACCCGGCTTTTTTAACAATATACTGATGTATTTACTTGCCTGCAGTAAGCTGGCTTTGAACATCGGCTATGATTGTCAATCTGCTTACCGGCCGGTTCATTTTTATTGAAATAAATAACTATATTCAGGCTGAAGCTTCCAAATAAAATAAACCATGCATACAGTAGACTATCCGAAGATCAAAAACATGAGCCCCCAGCTCATCGTGGCCAACCTGGAAAGTTCGATTGAATTTTATACAAAGCAATTAGGCTTTAGCATAGATTTCCGGTATGAGGACTTTTATGCCGGTGTTATCAAAGATGGCTATTCCATCCATCTTAAATCAGGTGTGCCCTTCGCAGAAGAAAGAAAAAACAAACGGCAGAATGAAGACCTGGATATTAGTTTTTCAATATCCGGCATTGAAACATTTTACCAGGAATTTTTAGCCAAACAGGTTGAGGTAGTTCAGCCATTGCGCCAGATGCCTTATGGGAAAGAGTTTTATATCGCAGATCCTGACGGGTATATACTTTGTTATGTAGAAACAGCATAGCAGATATTCGCAGCTGGTAACAGGAGCAACAGGAATGCCTGGCAGGGTTGCGCTGCGATTATAGAAACTTGAAGAAAAAATGATTTACTCTTCCAGCTTTCCATTGGCATAGTACAAAGCTGCCTGAGGGATGCCATAAACCCAGCGGAAAGTAGCTACCAGGTCTTTTTGGTGATAATCGACCAGATCATTGCGGTTTTCGCGGAAACTGGTATCTGTGGAAGTACTTTCTTTATAAAAGTAGATCGCATAAAAGCTGTAAACATTGTAATCAACAGCCTTGGCAGTATCAGTAAAACGCCTGATCTGTTGATGAACAGTGCTTGTGTCATGCTCCGAATAGCCTTTTATTACATAATAATCCATTCTTCTGCGCAGACTGCTGTCAGTTGTTGTTTTTCCGCTATCACTGGTATTCCAGGCATAATCGGATACAGAATAAGGGCTAAGCGGATATATTTTCAACTTGTTCCTTTCCTTACAGGCAATCATTAAAACGGTCATGAAAGCGAGTAAAATCTTTCTCATCTTATCTGTTTATATTCGATAAAAACTGTTTGTATATAACAATCTCCGTTATAAACGGCCTGTAGCAACGATAATGCTGCAATATCCACCATGCTTTAAAACCACTGCCTCCTTTTGGTGGAACAAAAAAACGACTTTTATTCTTGATAACATCAGGTTTATCAAGACCAAAATCATCCAGGAGTGTAATTTTAAAAATTCCCTTGTAATCTCCTGTGGTTTTATTAAACTCATAATTCAATAATTCTGCTTTACAAGCGTAAACTTGGTGTAGAGTAATGCCCAAACCCAATGCCTTATCTATCAAATTTCCAAAAGAAAATACCGGCATATTTTGTTGCAAAGCAAGGCGTGTAAGGTTTCCCCTAACCATTTTAATGTCCCTGGCAAATACATCAGCAAAATCCTGAACCCATTGTCTGAACTCGACATTCCAATTAACTTCCTCATTTAAAAGTGAACTTTGATAAATGCCGCCCTCATTTTTGCGAAATTTATTAAACATTTCTAATGCTACAGTTCTGAGCCTACCTCTGGATGTCCATTCAAAAAGGGCTTTCATTCTCGAGAAGAGTTCTTCGTCTGTTGCTGTTAAATCCTCCCCAGAAATACCCATGCCTATCACAGATGGTTGGTCGCAATAACGCAGGCTTTCCACTTTGTATTGCGTTGAAGCATTTCTAAAGAGCGGGAATAAGCAATTAAAAGCGGCTGTTTATAAGTATAAACAGGTGGATGTTTGGTTAGCAGTAGCATATGTAATTTTATACCAGATAAAAGTATTAAAGTTATATGAACGTTAATGCTCTCCTGTAATAAAGTGATAATATTTGATGTGTGATAATGCTTGTTTTCGATAACACGGTTTGCAGAAGAGTGGCTTTAAGCAGCTTTATTGTGCTTAGGTTCGGTCTGTGTTCGTACCCGTTCACCCAACCTGTTGCGATTTGCTAGCGTGAACATGTATAGCGTACGAAGCAATCTCGTGTTGGTGAACGGATACTCGTAAAGTTGTTTTAGTTTGCAGTGTATTGTTTAATGTTGCAGTGTATTGTAAAATGTACGAAAGTTTTTATGACCATTTTAAACAATTTTACAGAAACGGATCTGCTTAAAACAGGTAGCAAGTTATGGTATGCTTTAAACCGTTCAAAAAATGGCAACCATGGCAAATTTCTATGTACTGAAAGATTTTCAAAAAGAAATGTTGTTCAGCAATCTTTTCTGGATGGGCCTATACCCCAACTCCATTGCAGTAATGGATGAACAGAATGTTTTTGTTGGAATGAGAGGCGGCATTACCCAACTGGACCTGGTAGCAAAAAAACTAAAGTTTTATAAATATTAAAAATCCGGTTTGCTGTTGCGCCGCAATAAAACCTCTGTTGCCTGCTCATTTTCAAATTCCCAATTCCCTCATTTTAAAACCAACCTCCCTCCCAACCCTTTCACCAGGGTGTTAACAGGTTGTTTTTCAATTTAACACCCTTTTAGCCATTACTCGTCGAAAAAATTTATTTACGATTATCCAAAACCCTTATTTTGGCCTGCTATTGAAAAACACCCAAAGAACAAGCTATTTTAAACACCGGATCGTTAGGGACATTGGTCTTCAAGACTGGTACCTGGTATACCGGGCTTTTTATTTGCTTGATAAGTTCACTCCCGCTGCATTTCTATTTTTGTAAATTATACTCCGATAAGTGAAAACTTCCCGGCAGCCTGTTGCTGATGGTAAAACATGCAATGGCCTTTTGTTTCCGGTTAAGGAAAGGGAATGTAATTATCGGTAACCTGTATAATTCATTGATAATGCCCGCTGCTGCATGCTTTATTAACCTATATTCTATCTATAGGGGCAACCCTATTAATAAAAGTGGCTAACGTGATAAATTACAGGAAGTACTTCTTTGCAGTAAAAGAACCGGGATGGACAAAAAGAATTGGCGTTGTTGGAGCATTTTTTTGGGTTACTATATTCAGCTCCGGTCAACCGGGCTTTGGCCAGGGTGCCCATGACAGCATTGCATCACTTTCCCTCAGGCAGTGTATCGACTATGCATTGCAGCATCAGCCCGCATTACAGCAATCCCTGGTACGAACCAATATTGCCAAAGCATCCAACGCCATCAGCTTGTCAGGATGGTACCCGCAGGTAGGCGTTACTGCCAACCTGAACCATTACCTGCAGCGTCCCACCGCACTTTCTAATGTCAATGGAAATGAAGTGCCCATTAAAACCAGTGTTGTCAATACTTCCACACCGGGTGTAGGCGTTACACAAACCATTTTCAGTCCTTCCCTTTTATATGCGAGCAAGGCGGCACCGCTTAACCTGAAAGAGGCGCAGCAGGCCACTGACAGCGTGAAAATTGAGCTGGTATCTGAAGTAAGCAGGTCATTTTACAGCCTGTTGCTTACGCTGCAGCAAATAGATGTGTTGAAAGAAGATACAGCACGCCTGGGCGAAAGCATGCGCACCGCCTACCACCAGTTTGTGGGCGGTATTGTTGATGAAACAGATTATGAGCAGGCAACCGTTACACTCAATACCTCGATGGTACAGCTGAAACAGGCAGCTGAAAGTGTGCAGCCTCAGTATGCCGCATTAAAACAGCTGATGGGATACCCGCCCGAACAGCAATTCAATGTAAACTACGACAGCACTGAAATGCTGAAGAACATTGATATCGATACTGCTGAACAGCTGCAATACGATAAACGCATAGAGCTGAAGCAGCTGGCCACACAAAAAAGCCTGCAGCAGCAGCTCACCAAATATTACCAGAAGGCGTATTTCCCCACGCTATCGGCATTTTACAATTATAATTATGCTTTTCAAAACAACAGTTTCTCCAAGTTGTATGCCGATGCCTATCCCAATTCACTGATCGGTTTAACCTTAAGTGTGCCTGTGTTTACAGGGTTTTCACGCGTGCAGAACCTGCGCCGTTCTAAACTGCAGGGGCAAATGCTCGACTGGACCGAAGTGAACCTGAGATCGGCCATCTATTCAGAATATAAAACAGCACTGGCAAATTATAAAAGCAATATTTATAACCTGAAGCAGATGAAAGACAATGTAGCACTTTCCAGGCGGGTATATTTTGTGGTTGACCTGCAATACAAACAGGGCCTTACCCCCTACCTGAATGTTATCACGGCCGAATCGAATTTGAGAACTTCTGAATTAACCTATCTGAATGCTCTGTTCCAGGTGCTGTCCAGCAAAATCGACTGGCAGAAAGCGATGGGTGATATTCAGTATTAAACATTATTCCGCATAAAAACCTATTCAATGAATAGAGTAATAGTCAGTATTGTTTTTTTGAGTGGTGCAGCGCTTTTTTCCTGCCAGCAGAAGCCCGCTGCCGTTTCATCGGCTATACCTGTGAATTTATATACTGTATCAAGCAGGCCTGTTCTATACTATGATCAATACCCCTCAACCACGCAGGCATTGAGCCAGGTAAATATTGTTTCAAATGTACAGGGCTATGTTACGGGTATCCTTGCTGCTGATGGAAGCCAGGTGCACAAGGGGCAATTGCTGTACGAGATTGATAAACGTATTTACCAGTCAGCCTACGACCAGGCAGCTGCCAACCTGAAAGTGGCGCAGGGCAATGAAGTACAGGCACAGCAGGATGCTGACCGTTATGTGTACCTGAATCAGTATCATGCCGTGGCCAAACAAGCCTATGACCATGCAGTGATCGCTTTGGAGAATGCCAAAAGCCAAACCAAAGCAGCACAGGAAGCATTGCGTTCAGCAAAAACCAACCTGGGCTTCGCCAATATTTATGCACCGTTTGATGGTACTATCGGCATCAGCACGGTAAGGCTGGGTAATGTGGCTGTTGCCGGGCAAACGGTGTTGAACACCATATCTACCAACGACCCGATGGCGGTTGATTTTCTGGTGAATGAGAAAAAGCTGCTCTCTTTTGAGCAATTTCAACGGAATAGCAAGGGTATGCCTGATTCGTTGTTTACCATGCAGCTGCCCGATAATTCGCTTTATCCTTATCCAGGCAAAATCGCAGTGATAGACCGCGCTGTAGACCCGCAAACGGGTACCATTCGCGTAAGACTTGTTTTTCCTAACCCTAAGAACATATTAAAGGCCGGGATGAGCTGTATTGTGCGCGTTCGCAACCAGGAAACAGCGCCGCAAATGGTTGTGCCGGGTAAGGCGGTGGTGGAACAGATGGGGGAATATTTTTTGTATGTGGCAAAGGATACGGTGATCACACATACCGGCACTGGCGCCAGATCTGCTGAAAAAGGCGAACAGGACAATACACCTAAACTGCATGCCATTCAAAGGAAAGTTCAGCTGGGGCAAACCATCGGGCCGAATGTCATTGTATTATCAGGGGTGAATGATGGCGACCGGATAGTGGTAGACGGCATACAATCACTGAACGATGGCTCACCCATCTCGGCAGGCAATAAAAAGCCCGGCGGTGCCGATCCGGCCAGGCAGGGAAAACATGAATAAGCCACCTGCCGCACAAAATATTACGAAGCATAAAATTGATATAGGCATCTCATGATTGCAAATACATTTATTAAAAGGCCGGTAACCGCAATCGTTGTATCAATTGTATTGGTATTGACGGGTGTGGTGTGTATTCTTAATTTGCCTATTGACCAATACCCCGATATTACGCCACCCGTAGTACAGGTGAACGGGCAGTTTATCGGAGCCGATGCACAAACAGTGGAACAAACTGTTGCCACTCCTATTGAAGAACAGATCAATGGTACACCGGGTATGGAATACATGCAGAGCAACAGCTCTGCCAATGGCAGTATGCAAACCACTGTTACCTACAATATTGGAACCGATATTGATATTGCCACGCTTGATGTGCAGAACCGTGTAAGCATTGCCACCCCACTGGTACCCAGCGCGGCTACCAGGCTGGGGCTTACGGTTCGCGCGGTAAACCCGAGTATGCTGATGATGGTAGCACTGTACTCACCCCATGGCACGCATGATGTTACTTTTTTAGACAACTATACCAACATATTTATCCGGGATGCCCTGCTGCGTGTACCCGGTGTGGGCACCATCACCAGCTTTGCGGATAATTTCAGTATGCGTGTTTGGATGAACCCCGAAAAAATGGCCTCTTACAGTCTTACCCCACAGGATATCATCACCGCGCTCAATACACAAAACGTCCAGGTGGCAGCCGGTTCAGCAGGTGTGCCGCCGCAAACCAAACTACAGACATTTGAACTGGGCATACTGGTAAACGGGCGGTTAAGCAAAGTGAGCGAGTTTGAAAACATTATTGTGAAAACCATCCCTGCCACCGGTGAGCTGGTTTATTTAAAAGATGTGGCAAGGGTTGAATTGGGTAAATTCAGTTTTTCCAGCAATTCTTTTGTTGACGGGCACCGCGCATCTTATCTGCAGGTTTACCAGTCGCCGGGCAGCAATGCACTGAAAACAGCACAGGGTGTTTATGATGAGCTGGAACAATTAAAACAGTTCTTCCCCTCCGATGTGGAATATAAAGTGCCTTTTGAATCGATCACCGTGGTTAAAGTTTCCATGACCGATGTAGTGGTTACGTTATTGATGACACTGGCACTGGTGGCCATCGTAGTATTTGTGTTCCTGCAAAATTTCCGCTCTACACTGATACCGGTACTGGCCATACCCGTTTCTATATTCGGCACTTTCTGCTTTTTTATACCGCTCGGTTTTACCATCAATACCCTCACCATGTTTGGCTTTGTGCTGGCAATAGGTATTGTAGTGGATGATGCCATCATCGTGGTGGAAGCTGTTCAGCATTATATGGATAAAAAAGGCATGTCGCCCAAAGAAGCGACCTATTATGCCATGAAAGATATTTCGGCTCCTGTAGTGGCCATTGCGCTGATACTGGCAGCGGTGTTTGTGCCGGTGGGCTTTATCCCCGGCATTGTGGGAAGGCTGTATCAGCAGTTTGCCATTACCATTGCTATATCTGTATTGATCTCTGCGTTTATCGCGCTTTCCTTAACGCCGGCGCTTTGCACCTTACTGCTGAAGCCCACCGATCCCAATAAAAAAGCCAGGGGCTTAAGCAAACTGTTTGAAAAGTTCAATACCTGGTTCGAGCGTATCTCGCAAAGTTATGTAAGAGGGGTTGCTAAAAGTATCAAAGGCGCTACTTATATACTGGTGCTGCTGCTGCTAATATGCGTGGCTGCGGGGTTCTTATTTGTGAAAAAGCCTTCAGGCTTTATTCCGTCAGAAGATGATGGTAATTTGTATGTCACCTTTCAATTACCACCCGCCTCTTCCACTGCCCGTGCCGTGGAAACGATGAACAGGCTGATGAAAGTGGTCACTGAAACACCGGGTGTAGGCCATATTGCCGCTTTGTCGGGACTGAATGTGATCAACAATGCCACTAACTCCAACTGCGGCACTATTTATATCCAGCTGACCCCCTGGGATGAGCGAAATAAAAAAAGCGAACAAGTACCGGGTATTGTTACCGAACTGCGCAAACGGATAGCCGATGCAGAGATCAACGATGCCAATGTAGAAGTGGTGCAGCCTTCACCGCTTCCGGGTGTAGGGGCAACAGTGGGTTTCAGCTTCCAGATAGAACAACGCAGCACCAATGATGATCTGCATGCTTTTGAAAACGTAGTAAGCCGGTTTGTTGCGGAAGCCAATAAAAACCCAGCCATATCGGGCGCCTATAGTTTTTACAATGCACATACGCCGAGCTACAATGTAACGGTAGACAGGGAGAAATGCGAAAAACTGGGTGCAGATGTAGGTGATGTATTCACGACCATCCAGGCTTTTATGGGCAGTATGTACATCAACGATTTCACCACTTATAACCGTACATTCCATGTAGTGGTGCAGGCAGACACGGCTTACCGCAATGTGATCAGCGATCTGGATAAATATTATGTGCGCAACCAGGCAGGACAAATGCTGCCATTGGGTACTTTGATCAGCTATAAACCCGTGGAAACAGCGCCGCTGGTTTCCCATTTCAATATTTTCCGCTCGGCGGAAATAGACGGCACATCCGGCGCAGGCTACAGCACTACAGAAACCATAGAAGCGCTCAAAGATGTGGCGGCCAAAGTATTGCCCAAAGGTTATGCCTACGAGTTTTCAGGATTGAGTTATGAGGAAATCAGGGCTGGCTCCACTACTGTGTATATTTTTATTTTCTCTATCACCTTTGTTTTCCTTTTCCTGTCTGCATTGTACGAAAGCTGGTCTGTACCGTTTTCTGTTTTGCTGGCGGTGCCGGTGGGTGTGTTCGGTGCCATTTTTACGCTGTTTTTAGTGCCCAGTCTTACAAATAACATCTATGCACAAATCGGTATCATCACCCTCATAGGGCTTGCTGCCAAGAATGCTATCCTGATTGTGGAATTTGCCAAAGTGCGTGTAGACAGAGGTGAAGACCTGGTAGGCGCAACCTTAGAAGCTGTGGGCTTGCGTTTACGGCCAATCGTGATGACCTCCATGGCTTTTATCCTGGGTGTATTGCCCCTGGTGCTGGCCACAGGTGCCGGTGCGGTCTCGCGCAGAACCATTGGCTATACTGTACTCGGTGGTATGATCGCCGCATCTACCATCGCCATTTTTATTGTACCTGTATTGTTTGTGCTCATCACCCGGTTGTCGTATGGCAAAGCCAAACTGGCTTGGTTAAAAGAACACCATGAAAGCCTGATGGAGAAAGCAAGAAAAATGGAAGAACAGAATATCGATCCTGAGCTGGAGTTTGAAATACAGCGGTCAAAGGATTTTCATAAACCTGCCAACGGATGATTGCGAATACGTTCATAAAAAGACCTGTTACAGCTATTGTGCTATCGATCGTGCTCACGATCTCCGGGCTTATTTGCCTGGTAAACCTGCCGCTTGACCAGTTCCCGAAAATCACGCCACCAGGTGTAGGTATCTCAGCCAACTATACAGGCGCTGATGCGCAAACAGTAGAACAAACCGTTACCATACCTATAGAAGAACAGGTGAATGGCGTACCGGGTATGACCTATATGCAAAGCACCAATACACAAAGCGGCTCTTCCAACATCAGTGTTACCTTTGATGTAGGTACCAATGTAAATGTAGCCACCCTCAATGTGCAAAACCGTGTAGGACTTGCCACACCGATCTTGCCATCGGTGGTTGGCCAGCTGGGTGTAACTGTGCGCGCACGTAACCCTGACCAGTTGATGAACCTGGCGATATTCTCACCCAATGGCACACATGATATCCGGTTCCTGGACAATTATGCTTCTACTTTTATTGTAGATGCATTGCTGCGTGTACCGGGTGTGGGCGATGTGCAGTCGCGCGGCAATCCTTTCAGTATGCGCATATGGATGGACCCTAAAAAAATGGCCTCCTATGGTTTGATGCCTGCAGATGTGTTAGCCGCCCTGCAAAAACAGAACGTGTATATCGCTGGTGGTTCAGTTGGTGCTCCCCCGCAGCATGGCACACAAACCCATGAATATACCATTACGGTGAACAGCCTCATGAGCAAACCCGGGGAATATGAAAAAGTAGTGGTCAAAAACATACAGGGTACAGGTGAAATGATCTACCTGAAAGATATTGCCAGGGTGGAGCTGGGCACCTTCTCCTATTCCAATGCAGGCTATGCCGATGGAAGACGCGCCACCACCATCATGGTATACCAGTCGCCTACCAGTAATGCCCTGCAAACGGCCGAGAACGTGTATGCCGCGCTAAAAGAACTGAAAAAATCCTTTCCACCAGATGTGGATTATTCTGTTCCGTTTGAAAACGTGACCATCATCCGGGTATCGATCAACGAAGTGGTGAAAACGCTGTTTGAAGCGCTGGGACTGGTAGCGATCGTGGTGTTTCTTTTCCTGCAGAACTGGCGTTCTGCATTGATTCCCATCATTGCCATACCCGTATCCATCATCAGTACCTTTATCTTATTTATCCCGCTGGGTTTTACCATCAATACCCTTACCCTGTTTGGTTTTGTACTGGCCATCGGTATAGTGGTGGATGATGCGATCATCGTGGTGGAAGCGGTACAGCATTTTATTGATAACGAAGGCATGTCGCCCAAGGAGGCCACATACCATGCCATGAAAGAAATATCCGCACCGGTGGTGGCCATTGCGCTTATCCTGGCATCGGTGTTTGTGCCGGTGGGCTTTATCCCGGGAATCACCGGAAAACTGTACCAGCAGTTTGCCATTACCATTGCCATCTCGGTGGTGATATCGGCATTCATCGCTTTATCGCTCACGCCTGCTTTGTGTACCTTATTATTAAGGCCTACACATATCAGCAAAAAATCAAAGCATTTAGATAAGTTCTTCTTCCGTTTTAACAGCTGGGTGGATAAGATCACCGGGCAATATGCCAATGGTGTAAGGTATTGTATCAAAAAACCAAGGTATGTTGTGATAGTGCTGGCATGTATTTGTATAGGCGCTGTTTTCCTGTTCAAGCAAAAGCCCACGGGCTTTATTCCTTCGGAAGATGGCGGACGGATCATGATCGGTATTCAATTACCGGAAGGAACTGCCAACACACAAACGGATGCTGTATTGCAGCGGATCATGAAGATCGTTGCTGAAACCCCTGGTGTATTGCATTACAATGCTATTTCGGGAATGAATGTACTGAGCGGCGGCGCTACTTCCAACGGCGCCAGTATCTTTTGCATGTTGAAGCCCTGGGACGAACGCCCCACACCTGAAACGCAGATACCGGGTATTATGAACGTGATCAGGAAAAGGATTACGGCAGCGGGTATCAAAAATGCAGATGTGAAAGTGAATGCCTCTCCTCCCATCCGGGGCCTGGGTACAGCAGCCGGTTTCAGCATACAAATAGAACAGGGAAACACCAACGATGATATTCACCAGTTTGAAACCGTGATGAACAGGTTTGTGGCTGCTTTAAGAAAAGAACCGGCTACTGCCACTGCCTATTGCAATTATTCCGCGCATACACCTGCTTTTGACTTGTCGCTCGACAGGGAGAAATGCCAGAAAATGGGTGTTAATGTTTCAGATGTATTCAGCACCATACAAGGTTATATGGGCAGCCGGCTGGTGGGTAATTTTACCCTGTATAACCGTACCTATCGCGTAATTATCCAGTCTGATACACTGACACGTGCCCTGATATCTGACCTGGAAAAATACTATGTACGCAATGCTGCCGGGGAAATGCTGCCCTTGAGCACCCTGGTGAATTACAAACCTATTTCCATTGCGCCGCTGATCACGCATTTCAATATCTTCCGATCTGCCGAAGTAGATGGCTCTACCCCACTGGGTTATAGTACAGGACAAAGTATTGAAACACTGAAACAGATTGCTGCAAAGGTTTTACCCAAGGGATATACGTATGAATTTTCAGGACTGAGCTACCAGGAAATAAAAGCCGGATCAATGACGGTGTATATTTTCCTGTTCTCCATCATTTTTGTTTTTCTTTTCCTGGCAGCATTGTACGAGAGCTGGTCGGTGCCTTTTTCTGTGATGCTCGCCGTGCCCATCAGTGCTTTTGGTGCTATCTTCGCACTGACCACTGTACCGGCATTGTCGAATAATGTGTATGCACAAATCGGACTGATCACGCTTATCGGCCTGTCTGCCAAGAACGCCATATTGATTGTAGAATTTGCCAAAGTGCGTGTAGACCGCGGTGAAGACCTGATCCAATCCATCACAGAAGCCGTTCGTTTACGGTTACGCCCGATTATCATGACCTCTCTCGCTTTTATTTTTGGTGTGATGCCCCTGGTACTGGCAGAAGGTGCCGGCGCCCAGTCACGCAAAACCATCGGTGTTGTTGTGCAGGGGGGTATGGTGGCATCTTCCTGCATCGCCATTTTTATTGTACCGGTACTGTTTGTACTGTTCACCAGGTTGAGTTATGGAAAAAAGAAACTGGCCTGGCTCCGCGCCAATCATGACCTGCTGATGGAGAAAGAAAGAAAAGTGGAATCCCAAAGTATAGATCCCGAGCTGGAATATGATATTGCGCAGGCGAGGGAGGGGAAATAAGGGGGATAGGTGTTTCAAGAGTTTCAATGTTCCAGGGTTTCAATGTTTCAGGGTTTAAGGTTTAAGGTTTAATGTTTAAGGTGATTTTGTTGCTGTGCACTGTTCATTGTGGGGAGGTTAAGCCGGCGAAGTAATCTTGTGCCTTGCAATGGGAGTTGTTAATGGGGGTGTTATTTATCGTTGTACTGGTTTAGCAATATGGGCAAACCAGAACAATAAATCCCGGCTTATAACTGGATAGATGACATTCGTATCCAGTACGGCTGTAAACCGGACACTATGAATCATACAATCCTGTTTCTTCGTCTGAATGCATCATATTGATGATATGTTGCTTTTGGTTTTCCTTCATTTAATTTTTATATTGAAGAACATCCTCAAGCATGATCCTCCGGTGTTTTCCTACTTTAGTGTATTCAATCTTTCCTTCTTCCAGTAACTTAACCAAATGGGGCCTTGAACATCCCGGTATTTCGGCCGCTTTCTGGGTGGTTACCTCTGTAATATTAAGCTATACAGGATGCGCGAGTGGCGAGAGGTTGCTACCGCAACCGTGAATCGCCAGTGGGTAGTACTGCATCCCCTTGCGCCACCGGAGAACTCGCGATTCACGGCGCGATAGCGCAACTTACCACTCGCGCCATCTACACTTACCATTTCATATCCTTCAGCGCCTGCCGGGCAAAAGGTTGTAAAATATTTGGCAGTATAAAAAAAGATATAGATTTTTACAGCATAACAGAACAGAACAGAATAAAACAAATGCTGCTCTGTGTCGATTGTTCATTGCCGGCTTAAACACTCCTTAAGCTTGCCGTACCGTTTATTCAACACTCAAAAACCAAACTAACGTTATGCATGCCAGACTTGCTTTTTATGCAGCCCTGCGTAAACTTTTATGGGCATGGCTGCTGTTTTGCTCCCTTCACAGTTCGGGACAAACCCTGAAAAAAATATCCGGCAGGATAACAGATAACAACGGGAAAGGATTGCCCGGTGTAACTGTCGTGATCAGGGGCAGCGGCAAAACCAGTTTATCAGATTCTGCCGGCCATTATTCACTGCCTATTGATCCGCATGATGCAGCCCTGCTCTTCTCCTACCTGGGTTATGCCGATAAGGAAATTACACTGGGTACAGCCAGTACAGTGGATGTGCAGCTGATACCCGAATCGAGGTTGCTCAATGATGTAGTGGTGATCGGGTATGGTACCCGTAAAAAGGCCAACCTCACCGGCTCTGTAGCTTCTATCAGCGGCAAGGAACTGGAAAAATCACCTGTTGCCAACTTGTCCAATTCTATTGCAGGACAAGTACCGGGACTGATCGTCAATAGCCGTAGTGGTGAACCAGGTAATGACAATGCCGATGTGTTTATCAGGGGGAAAAGTACCCTGGGCAGCACAGGTGCATTGGTAGTGATAGATGGCATACCCGACCGCGCCGGCGGTTTTAACAGGCTGAACCCTGCAGATATTGAAAGCTTCACCGTGATCAAAGATGCTACTGCCGCCATTTATGGTGCACGCGCGGCCAATGGTGTTATCCTCATCACCACCAGGCGCGGTCGTTCAGGGAAAACTGCGTTTACTGCAGGCACCAACTGGGGGTTAACACAACCCACCCGTGTTCCTAAAATGCTGAATGCATACCAATATGCTGTCGCCAATAATGAATACGATGCACTGGTAGGCCAGCAACAAACCTGGACAGATGCAGATATCCAGAAATTCAAAGATGGCACCGACCCGCTGGGTCATCCCAGCAGCAACTGGTGGGATGCGATCATGAAAACCTGGACCCTCCAGCAGAACCATGTGGTTACGCTCAGTGGCGGAACAGATAAGTTGAAATATTTTCTCTCGGGGCAATATGAAAAACAGGATGGTATTTACCGCGAGAATGCTGCTTTTTATAAACAGGCGCAAACCAGGGCCAATATCGATATCAATGTAACCGATAATTTTAAAGTGGGCGTGGATGTATCTTTCCGCAATGAATTCCGCAATGCAGCCAAACCGGGTTATGATGCGGGTGGTATTTTCAGGGAGCTGTGGCTGGCTTATCCATACCTTGTACCCAGGTACCCGAACGGATTGGTGGGTGTGGGTATTGGCGGCGGACCTGATAATAGCATGGTTTATGTTACATCCGGCGAAGCCGGTTACCAGCATTTTACCACCAATTATCTTCAAACCAAAGCGAGCTTCCGCTGGGATCTGCCGGCTATTACACGCGGCCTGTATGTAGATGGCTATTATGCATATGATTATACTATATCGAAAACCACCGCATTTACCAAAACACCACTACCTGCCTACCGTTATGATGTGAACACCGGCAATTATATACGCATCCCTTCTTCCATCACGCCTTCTTTATCAGAAGAGCGAGGTGATGTATCGCAGAAACTGCTGAACCTGCGGCTGGGTTACTCAGGCAAATTCGGCGATCATGCAATTGAAACCTTTGCGGCATTTGAACGCTTCCAGGGTTTTACGGATATCATAGATGCATCGCGCATCAACTATATCAGCAATAACCTCGACCAGCTTTTTGCCGGCAGCCTGGTGGGGCAGCAGAACAATTCTGCTGCGGCACAGGCGGCACGCATCAATTTCATCGGGCGTGTATCGTATAATTACCACAACCGCTACCTGCTCGATTACAATATGCGTTACGATGGTTCGCAGAATTTTCCCGCGGGAAAACGTTATGGCTTTTTCCCTGGTGTTTCAGCAGCCTGGCGTATTTCGCAGGAAGATTTTTTTCATTCAGCTGTTATCAGCGACCTGAAACTCCGCGCTTCCTGGGGTAAAACCGGTAATGATAATGTATCGGCATTTAACTACCTGCAAACTTATTTACTGGGTACAGGTTACGGGTATTCGCTGGGTAGTGATGCACACCAGGTATCTTCTATTGTGCTGGGGCCAACGCCCAACCCCAATATCACCTGGGAAGTGGCTACTACAACAGATATAGCGCTTGAATCGCAGTTCTTCAAAGGCAAGCTGGGACTGAGCATTGATTATTTCAGGTCGATGCGTTCCAATATCCTCATCACGCGCGCAGAATCGGTTCCGGGTTATACAGGACTTACCCTGCCCAATGAAAACCTGGGCAAAGTACTGAACCGCGGTGTTGAAATAGATGCGTATTACAATAACCGCGTGAACAGGGATTTTTCTTTTACTATAAGAGGCAATATGACCTTTGCGCGGAACAAGGTGATTTTTATGGATGAAGCAAAGGATGTACCCGCCTATCAGCGCAAAACAAATATCCCTATCGATGCCTGGTTCCTTTACCAGTCAAACGGTATTTACCAGAACCAGGATGAGATCAATAAAAGTCCACACCCTGCAGGTACCAAACCCGGCGATATCCGTTATAAAGACGTGAATGGGGATAACCAGATCAATGATCTTGATAAAGTACGTACCCCTTTGGTGAGAACGCCGGAGATCATGTTTGGTACCGGTTTCAGCTGTACATATAAAAACTTTGACTGCAGTATTTTCTTCCAGGGACAGGCCAGGGCAAAAAGTTACCTGGCGCCTGCAGGACTGAATATGCTGAGCGAGTTCTTCGATGGGCGCTGGCAGAAAGAAGGCGATAACCGTTACCCGCGCAATTTCAATGGCCCTACGGGCAGAACATTTGGTGTGAACACCTACCCTTCTGATTTCTGGTTGCGCAATGCAGCGTTCATCCGTCTGAAGAATGTGGAACTGGGTTATACCCTACCGGCATCTATGATGAAAAAACTGAGTTTACAGGGTGCGCGCATTTATATTAACGGCAACAACCTTTTCTCCATCGATAAATTCGGTCCATCGCTCGACCCGGAAAATCCCAGCGATGTTGGCCAGCACTATCCTATTCAACGTGTGATCAATATAGGCGCCAGCCTGAGTTTTTAAACCGAAAAAGAAATTCATATGAACACTATACATACAAAACAGCCTGTTCAAATCAAAACAGCAAGCCTGCACCGGCGGCAAAACCATGCAGGGCTGGTATTGCTGGTATGCGGGCTGTTGATGCTTTTGTCTTCCTGTAAAAAAACACTGGACCTGCAACCGCTGGATGCTTATTCAGGCAATGATGTGTGGACAGATCCCAAACTGGCGGAAGTATTTGTAAATGGCATTTACGATCAAACCGTGCTGGGTTATAAAGATGGAGGTATGGGATGGTCGGCGCAAACCGATGAGCTGTACAGCAATTTCGGTTGGGAAAATGAAAACATGTATATGCGTGGGGAAGCTACGCCTGATAACCAGGGTTCCAATACACTCAATTTCTGGCCGCAGTTGTACACCTCTATCCGTTATGCCAATATTTTTTTCAGCAATATCGGCCGTATGGATACTAGCAGTAATGGCGACCAGGTGCGCCGCATGAAAGGGGAAGTGTATTTTTTACGGGCCCTGGCCTATTTTGAACTGCTGAAGCGTTTTGGTGGTGTACCACTTATTACCAAAGTATACGATGTGGCCGATAAAAACTTTACAGAAAAAAGAGCCAGCTGGACAGAGACGAAAAATTTTATCCTGGCCGATATTACACAGGCATTGCAACTGCTGCCATTCGCCTATACCAGTGATAACGATAAAGGCCGCATAACAGCGGGCGCTGCACTGGCCCTGAAATCGAGGCTGCTACTGTATGCTGCCAGCCCCTATTTCAATACCAGCAACGACCGCCAGTTATGGCAGCAGGCCAAGGATGCTGCTAAAGCGGTGATCGATTACAATGGCAGTATGTACAGCCTGTATGGTGACGCATCCAAAGGCACTTACAACAATACCTTTCTTGATTTTTTCAACAGTGAAATCATCTTTGCGCGTGTGTACAGTGGCCTGGTAAAAGCCGACCGGTACAATACCGTAAGCCGCGACCTGAGCCCGAATGGTTACAATGGCTATAGTGCCTACAATGTATTGCAGCAGATGGTAGATGATTTTGAAATGGCCGATGGTAGTGTTTTCAGCTGGAATAACCCAGTTGAGGCCAGTGCACCCTATACCGGCAGGGAGCCCCGTTTTTATGCCGATGTGCTGGCCAATAACCAACAGTTCAAAGGCCGCCTTACACAGTTTTATGAAGGAGGTGACGATTCACCGCAAAGCCCCTACTCACCCTGGAATGCCTCTAAAACACGCTACTGTGTACGCAAAATGGTGGATGAAAAAACTGACTGGAACAAACAGGACTATGCCGCTTCACAATGGGTGGTGTTCCGCCTGTCGGAAATATACCTGAACTATGCTGAAGCCTGTGCCGCACTGGGTGAAGAAGGCGAAGCGCTGAACTACCTGAATAAAATACGCACACAAAAAGCCGGGCTGCCACCCGTAACAGCAGCAGGCTCTGCACTGATGGATAAAATACGGCACGAGCGCAGGATAGAACTGTGTTTTGAAGGACACCGGTTTTTCGACCTTCGCAGGTGGGGTATGGCAGAAAAAGGATCGGAAGATGCAGGCGGTATCATCATCCGCAAACAACCCGACGGATCATTCACCTACCAGCGTATGGTGGTGCAGGACAGAACCTGGCAGCCTGGTTTTTACTACTATCCCATACCTCGTACGGAGATACAGAAAAATCCGGCTATTACACAGAATGCAGGCTATAACTGATTGCTATATTTGCAAAGCTTATATTTATGCACCTAATTCACCCCGCTGTGGAAGCAGGTTGAACAGGCAGGCATGCACCAATATGGGCAGTATGCCTGCCGGTATACAAAGCAAAATGGTAAAGAATATTTTACCATGACCACAGTTGATAAAATTGAGCAGCATTGAGAAAAATATCAGATTCCAATACAGCGGTCATTGTACAAAAAGTGAACGAGCTGGCGCAGGTGCCCTCCTATTCCAAGCACGACAGGCTGGTACAGGGCATCATCAATGCCATAGATGAAAAACTGATTGTGCAGGATGACATGCTGCCTTCGGTGAATGTGATGATACGCGAACTGCATGTATCGCGCGATACTGTTGTAAAGGCATTGGGCGAACTGATTAGCCGCGGCATCATTGAAGCCAAGAGCAGGCAGGGATATTATGTGGCCAATAACAATACCGGCCAACTGCTGAAAGTGGCGCTGCTCATGTACAACTTGGATACCTTTGAAGAGCAGTTCTACCGCAATTTCCGCCAGGAACTGGGTAGGGATGTGCACCTGGATACCTATTTCCATCACGGTAATATGGAAATATTCGAAACCATTCTTTCGCGTATCAAAGGACGCTACGGACAATATGTGGTTGCACCCATACCCAACCCTGCCACCAAAGAGCTGCTCGATATGCTGCCACGAAACAAGCTGCTGCTGTTCGACCGGTACGAGCCGCTGGATGGGCCTTTTAATCATATAACGCAGGAGTTTGCCCAATCTTCCTTCCGGGTGTTCTCCGAGCTGGCGCCGGCTATCAGCCGGTTCAATGAAATGATCTTTTATCATTCACCCGATTCGCTCGATCCTAAGGAAATTGTCACTTCTTTTAAAAAATTCCTGCGTAAGTTTTCCATTAAAGGCCGCGTGGAAAAAGAGTACCGACCGAGGTCGGTGGAAAAAGGAAAAGTATATTTCACGCTGGACAATTATACGCTATGGGAAATCATGGGCGATTGTGAACAGAAAAAACTAAAGCCTGGCAAAGATGTGGGTATACTTTCGCACAATGATGAGCCGGCCAAAAAGATCATCGGTATCACTACTTATTCCACCGATTTTTCGCTGATGGGTAAACGTGCAGGCCAGGCTGTGATGAACCGTGAACCGGTGCAGGAAACCATTGCCACCACGCTGGCCCGCAGAAACACGCTGTAAAAAATATGGATGCTGTTGCCATTATAAGCTTTGTGTTTTTTATTGCCGTTATCATCGCTTTTATTGTATACAAAGCACCGCGGGAAAAACCTGCTACCCTGAACAGCCTGTTCTTTGCCAACAGAAAGCTGGGCTACTTGTTCACCGGAGGTGCCCTGCTGTTCGCCAATATCAATACTGCCACTACCATCGGCGAAAATGAACTGGTGTACACCAATAATATGACGGTAATGGCCTGGGGTGTAAGCTCGGTGTTGGCCATGCTGCTGGTATCAGAATTTATTATGCCGGTTTATTTACGCACCGGTATACTTACCACACCCGATTTTCTAGAGCTGCGTTACGATAAAGCCACCAAGCATATTGTAACCGGTATTTTCCTGGTGAGTTACCTGGTAAACCTGCTTCCCTCTGTGCTGTACAGCAGTGCCGTAGCCATCAATGGGCTGTTTGGTATTTCCACGTATTATCACCTGGACTATACACTCACCATCTGGCTATTGGTATGGCTGATGGGCATTACCGGCTGTCTTTACACCACGCTGGGCGGATTGAAAGTGCTGGCCACTTTCGATGTGCTGCTGGGCCTGGCCATGGCTACCGGCTGTGTGCTGGTACCCTACTGGGCGCTGAAGCATATCGGCTCGGGCAGTGCAGCAGAAGGGCTGCATACTGTACTGGCTTCAGGGTCGCCGCATTTCAACAGCATTGGTGGCCCGCATGATGCTGTTCCCTTCAGTACTATCTTCACCGGTATGCTGGTGGTAAACCTGTATTACTGGGGTACTGAACAATATATTGTACAACAGGTATTGTCATCGAAAGACCTGGCCAATTGCCAGAAAGGGATTGCGGTAGCCTGCACCGGCAAATTATTGTCGCCGCTGTTGCTGAATATACCTGGTTTGCTGGCGGTGTTTATACTCAAAGGCCTGTCTAATGCTACTGAAGTATTTCCGCGGCTGGTGGCCACCGTATCTCCTGCGCTGCTGGCCGGTTATATGGGCGCGCTGATGCTGGGCACAGGTATTTCTACTTTCAATGCAGGGCTCAACAGTTCGGGTACCTTGTTTATACTGAATTTTTACAAACCCTGGCTGCAGCGCAAAGGCAGGGATGTATCAGAAAAAAGACTGGTACGTTCTGCCAAAAAGTTTGAACTGGCAGCCAGCCTGGGTGCTATGTGCATTGCACCGTTTATACTACTGGCGCGTGGTGGTTTTTATACCTATATACAAAAAGTGAACGGCTTTTTCAATGTGCCTGTTTTCGTGATACTGTTCATGGGTTTAATTTCTAAACGTGTGCCGCCGGTTGCGGCCAAAGCTGGATTGATCTTTTTTATAGCCAGCTACGGTTGTACTCAGCTGCTGATGGATACGGGTATTCATTTTCTGCATATACTGGCCATCCTGTTTGTGCTTACGCTGGCGCTGATGTGGCTTATAGGGAAATTACGCCCGCAGCCCGAACCTTTTCGCTGGCAATGGAACAGCCAGATAAATATACAACCCTGGAAGCACCGGTACAAAGCAGCTGCACTGCTGCTGCTGGTGATGGCGGGTCTTTTCCTGCTTTTTTCCAAAGCCGGTCTTGCCCGTTGAACAATATCCGTTATTTTTACAATTACAGAACAGAACAGAATAGAATAATCAAACAAGCCCTGTTATACGGGCTGTTTTAAACAGAACAGAATGAGAGTATGGCTGCTGCTGGCCCTTGTGCCGCTACAATTGACTGCCTTTGCCCAGGCACTGAGCTGGCAACTGAAACCTTCCGGTGGTATTTACCGGCAGGTAAAACCCAACCAGCCCTTTGCGGATCATATAGAAATGAGCGGGAAAAAAATATCGGTGATACTCAGCTATGGTGCAGACAGTACCGGGCGGCTGGTATGGAAAAAACAGCTGGTATTTCCCCTGCTGCGTACGCTGCCCAACGATACCCGCGGCAGCCTGAAAACAACTGTGACCGGTAATATGCTGGATGTGGTGCGCATCAATGGGCAGGCTTTAACGGCAAAGCTTCAATCATTTTACCTCGATGGTTATATAACTACAACAGGCAATGCCAACGGCGATCTGCTTATCAGCCACAGGGCCTTCCCTTCTACCGGCGAAGCGGCCTGGGTGGAAACCTTCCGTTTTACCAATAACAGCAATACGCCGCTGGCACTACATATACCGGCCGCAGAACAAAGCAGGCAAACAGATGCCCGCAAAGGTGTAGACGGAGCTTATGTCATCAGCAGCAAGGTGTACGGTACAGCCGATACCATTCTGCAGCCTGGCCAGTGGTATGAATGTGCAGAAATAACCAGCGGCCGTAAACTGAATGAACCATTACCCTATATCTCCGCAGCCTATGAATGGGAAAAACGCAGCGCTTTCCTGCAAGGGTTACAGTCTGCACTTGTACTCACAACACCCAATGATACCATTAACCGCATGTTTGCCTTTGCAAAGATCAGGGCAGCGGAAAGTATTTTTGCCACCAAGGGCGGATTGATGCATGGCCCCGGCGGCGGCGATTATTATGCAGCTATCTGGGCCAATGACCAGGCGGAATATATCAGTCCTTTCTTTCCCTTCCTTGGCAATGCAGAAGGCAATGAATCGGCCAAAAACTGTTACCGGCTATTTGCTACCTATACCAATCCTGCTTACCGGCCTATACCCAGCTCTATCATAGCGCAGGGCGACAGTACCTGGCAGGGTGCGGGGGATCGCGGCGACCAGGCGATGATCGCCTATGGTGCCGCCCGGTTTGCCTTGTTGTATGCTGATACCGCCGAAGCCAACCGCCTGCACCCGCTGATCAGCTGGTGCCTGCAATACCTGCGGCGAAAGAAAACAGCAGCAGGCGTAATACCTTCTGATGCTGATGAGCTGGAAGGCCGTTTCCCTGCGGGAAAAATCAATCTTTCTACCAATGTACTGGCCTACGGTGGTTTCCGCTATGCGGCCTTACTCGCAGCAGCCCTGGGTGATACCGCGGAGGCAGCAGGGCTTAACCGGGAGGCTGCAGCATTGCGCCAGGCCATTGAACAATACTTCGGTGCAAACCTGCAGGGGTTTCATACCTACCGCTATTATGAAGGCAATGACAAATTACGCTCCTGGATCTGCCTGCCACTGGTGTTCGGTATCAATGAAAGAAAAGAACAAACCATACAGGCCCTGTTCTCCCCTTACCTGTGGAGCAGGAACGGCATACTTACTGAGGCAGGCTCAACAGTGTACTGGGACCGTTCTACACTGTATGCTTTCAGGGGATTGTTCTCTGCCGGCGCTACTGATACATCACTGAAATATTTCAGCTATTATTCCGCGCAGCGGCTATTGGGTGCGCATGTGCCCTATGCCGTGGAAGCCTGGCCCGAAGGTGACCAGCGGCATCTTTCTGCAGAGAGCGGTTTATACTGCCGTATTGTAACAGAAGGACTGTTTGGTATTGACCCGCTCAGCTTTCATACATTCAGCATGGCCCCTCACCTGCCCAGGGGATGGAACAATATGTCGCTGGAGCATATCAAAGCCTTTGGTCATGATTGTACCATCAAAGTGCAACGGGCAGGTATACTAACCAGAATAAACATCATGGTTGATGGCAAACACACACAAACATTTAACTGGGATGGAAAAGAACCGCTTACGGTGGTATTATAAAAAACAAACACAACGATCGATCAGCGCATAAACACCTTGCTATGAAAAAACGGATATTAGCCCTGTATATCTTCTGCTGTTGCCTCACCGCCGTTCGGGCACAGGAAAACGGCCTAAGCTTCCGCTCGGCCGATACACTGCTGCAGCATGCATTTGAGCGGGTACAGCAAATGGCCTTACATTACCGCGGTCATCCCGGTGATGCCGTAGGCCCCTGGTACGAATCGGCATTGCCTCCGCGTTATGCATTTTGTATGCGCGATGTGTCGCACCAGAGCCTTGGTGCTGAAATACTGGGGCTTTCTGCCGAAAACAAAAACATGTTCACCCTGTTTGCCCGCAATATTTCTGAAAGCAAAGACTGGTGCTCTTACTGGGAGATCAACCGTACAGGCAAACCTGCACCGGAAGATTACCGCAACGATACAGCATTCTGGTATAACCTGAACGCCAATTTCGACCTGCTCAATGCCTGCTGGAACCTTTACCTGTGGACAGGCGATACCAGTTATATCAATGCCCCGCTGTTCCGCTATTTTCAGGAAAAAACGGTCACAGATTATATCACCCGTTGGGTATTGCAGGAAGATTCACTGCTGTCGCGTCCTGCCTATCCCAATGCTCCCGTCCCCTTTCATGAATCAGACGCCTTTCACCGTTGTCGTGGCCTGCCTTCTTATTCCGAAGGCATACCCGGTATTAAAATGGGTGTTGACCTGGTAGCAGCTATCTATCGCGGCCTGCTGGCCTATAGCGATATACTGCGTGTGAATGGTGATGAAAGCGGTGCCACCAGCTATGCCCGCAAAGCAGCTCTTTACCAGCAGCATATCGACCGTCACTGGTGGGATGATAAAGAGGGGCTTTATTACACATATTATTCCAACGCCGGTAAGTTCGGTAAAACAGAAGGAGAAACTTTCCTGCTATGGTTCAATGCCCTGAACGATAGTGCACGCAGGCAACAGACCCTGGCGCATTTGCTGGGGCATGACTGGAATATCGAAAACCTGTCTTATTTCCCGGTGATCCTGTACAACAATGGTTACTGGAAAGAAGCGCTGCATTATACACTGCATCTCTCCAACCCTGCCACCCCGAGGCATGAATACCCCGAAGCCTCTTTTGGTGCCATAGAAGGTTTTGTACAGGGATTGATGGGCGTACATGCCGATGCCCGCTACCATCGTATTACCACCGTTTACCGCAATGCAGCAGAAAAAGCCCCTGCAGTTGAACTGGACAACCTGCCCGTATTACAAACCCGTCTGCATATACAACATGAAAACAAGCGCCGTTCAACCATAGAGAATAAAGGAAAGAAGGCTATTGTATGGCGTGCTGAATTTGAAGGCAGCTTCAGCCGCGTGCGTGTGAACGGTAAAACGGTTGCCGCACAGCGGGGAAAACTGGCGGATCATGTTGTGTCCTTTGCGGAGGCAATAGTATTGCCAGGACAAATGGTGTGGATGCAGGCGGAGTAATGTAACCGGCCGCTGTTATTGTGGGGGCTTCGCTGCGCTCGCGATGGCCGGTAATATTAAGCTGTATAGGAACCGCGAGTGGCGAGTGGTTGCTACCGCAACCGTGAATCGCCAGTGGGTAATACTGCATGCCCATGCGCCACTGGCGAACTCGCGATTCACGGCGCGATAGCGCAACTTGCCACTAGCGAATGCTTCCGTGAGGTTGGTGATGTGTACACCTGTTTGATAAGATTGCTTCGTTTCCCAGTAACGGAACCGCGAGTAGCGAGTGGTTGCTACCGCAACCGTGAATCGCCAGTGGTAATACTGCATCCCATGCGCCACCGGCGAACTCGCGATTCACGGCGCGATAGCGCAACTTGCCACTAGTGGGTACTTCCGTGAGGTTGCTTATATGTACACCTGTTTGATAGGCTTGCTTCGTTTCCAATGCAGTAGAGGATGCGCGAGTAGCGAGAGGTTGCCACCGCAACCGTGAATCGCCAGTGGGTAGTACTGCATCCCATGCGCTACCGTCGAACTCGCGATTCACGGCGCGTCAGCGCAACTTGCCACTAGCGAATACTTTCTGAAAATTTTATCTATAACGCATAATAATCTCCCAACCGTCATACCAAAATGCGAATATACTCCAGCTGCCTCTGCTGCGCATTTGCCCCTGTTTAAAGTCGCTTTTTCCCCCGTTTACACAAATAACATCTGCTAGTTTTACAAAAAAAAGATCATGCGGAAAATTATTGTAACCGAATTCATCACGCTGGATGGTGTTGTTGAGGCGCCCGGCGGCAATGAAACACCTCATCCCCATGGCGGCTGGCAGTTTAGTTACAGGGGGCCTGAATCCGGGCAATATAAGGTGGATGAGCTGACCTCTGTAGATAGCTTACTGCTGGGCAAGAATACGTACGAACAGTTTGCCGGCTACTGGCCTACCCAAACGGGTAATGAGTTTGCCGACCGTATTAACCGGTACCCGAAATATGTGGTATCCCGGAGCCTGCAAAAGACAGACTGGGACAATTGCCATATTCTTCGCGATGTGGCGAAGGATGTTGCCGCACTGAAGGAAACCGATGGAGGCAATATTCTGGTTTATGGAAGTGCCACACTGGTTAAATCGCTGCTTCACCACGACCTGGTTGATGAGTTACGGCTGATGGTTTATCCCGTTTCTGTTGGTGGTGGATTAAGGCTTTTTGATGATAACCTGGAATTGAAGAAGTTCGGGCTTAAACAGTCGAGAACGCTGAGCAATGGGGTGCTCATCCTGGAGTATGAGCCGTTGAGGTAGGCTTGTATTATGCAGTGGTGATGAGGTTGCTTCGCTCTCCATGACGGAAGGCAGCCACCCCTCCCCTCAATCCTCCGGCGCTGCCTGTGCCATTTCCCGAAGGGAGGCCCAGCCAGTAGGACTGTTTTTGTAACGTACATATACTACCATTGCCCGCCCTCTTGATAAAGTGGTTTTACCTGTTTTTTTGTCTGTGGCTTTGATGCCGAAAATGCTGGTTTCAATAGCCGTATTGCCGGTGAATACCAGGTTTTCGAGTTTGTGTTCCACAAATTCCAGTCTGGTGGTGCTGAACATATCGGTTAATCCTTTTTCCAATGCGGCACGACCGTTCACTACATTGTTTCCGCCAAAATATTTACATATTTCGGGATGATGCAATGCCACAATAGCGGGGACATCGCCACGGGCGAAGGCCTCCCTGATGGCTTGTGTGGTGTTTACCAGAGCCTGTCTGTCAGCTAGGGAAACCGGTGAGTGGTTGGTGCTGCAGGCGGTGAGCATCAATGGAAGCAGGCATGCGATTAGCCATTTCATGTGTGCGGTTTTTATGTGATACAAGGTAGGGAAAGTTGTTTATGTGTGAAGGTTGTTTCACTGCATCCGCAATCAGGCTGCCATCATCGAAGTTTTGGTGCTTTAAAAAAATGTGGAGGTAAACCTGCAATGCCAACGTCGGCAATGAATAAAGAACCGCTTAGGGGGTATATAGTAAGCTGCTCTGCGTTAAACTCCTTGCGGGCGGTGGTGATGAACAATTGCTGCAGCCCCTTGCCTCCAAAAGCGCAGGAGGTGACATGCGGTACCGGCAAGGTTACCTGGCCGATAAGTGTGCCATTGTGTGGGTTGTACCTGTTGATACAGCTGCCGCCCCAGATAGCGACCCATAACATGCCTTCGCTATCGATGGTCATACCGTCGGGCAGTACCTGTGGGGTATTGATGTTGACCACTTCCCGCTCGTTGGATAATGTGGCATAGTTGATATCAATATCATAGGCTTTTACACAGCGGTCAGCAGAATCAATATAGTACATCACTGTATTATCCGGCGACCAGCAGATGCCGTTGGATATACTGCGATGCGTAAGCACTTCCTGCAATATGGTGCCATCGTAGCAGTACAAGCTACCTTGCTGTGGCTGTGCATCTATATGCATGGTGCCTATCCAGAACCGGCCGGCAGCATCACATTTGCCATCGTTGCAGCGGTTATCAGGCTTGCCTGGTTCGATGGCGATAAGCGTGGTGATATGATTTGTTTCAAAATTGAACAGGCTGAGAGAACCCTGCAGGCCCAGCAACAATTGTTCGCCGGTAGTGGCAACTACAGTACCCGGATATTGTGGCAGTTGCCTTTCTTCCAGTAGTCCGGTGTGAATATTGATACGACCCAGCTTTTTACCTTTAATATCCACGTATAAAAAGCTATTCCATTGGGGATGCCAGTAAGCGCCCTCCCCCAGTTCGAGCTGTGTATGGCGGAATAAACGGGCCTGCCAGGTGTTGATCATGTGCGTTGTTTTCAGCTGTCTTGTAATAAAGCATGATGCCTATCGTCGGGCAGGCAGTAGTGCTTACAAAAGCAACGAATGCTGTTTGCCTGATAGATCAATAAAAACATACCTGTTTTATTATGAAAGATACGTGTTGGCATCTACAAAATGCGTTCGTTTTGTCGTGTTTTTCCAAAAGGGCAATCATGGGGTTCAATACCTTTGCCCAAAGCTTATATCTATGGCCAATACACAAACTAAAAACAAGTTGAAACATGAGCAGGTACAGTATATCGAATTCCTGTCGAAAGACCTGCAACGGGCCAAGGCATTTTACACCAAAAGCTTTGGCTGGAAGTTCACCGACTATGGCCCGGATTATACCGCTTTTGAAGGCGACTTTGTAGACGGCGGATTCACCAAGGGTGAACCGGTAAAGGGCACGGTTTTGGTGATCCTTTATTCAAATGATATCGACACCACCCTGCAAAAGGTTATTGCAGCCGGTGGTACTATTGTAAAGGATATATTCAGCTTTCCCGGTGGCAGGCGCTTCCATTTTACCGATCCTGATGGGTATGAGCTGGCGATTTGGGCGTTGTAGGTGGGTGATTGGTTGAGTGGTTGATTAGTTGAGTGGTTGAGTGGTTGAAACGGTCTGTTGCTACCAGTACATGGTTCATTGCGAGAGAAGCAAGCTTATCAAACAAATACAGACCTAAGCAACAGTACAATCGATAATGCCATTCCGTAGTAAAAGTTTGCTTCGTCGGCTGGGGCCTCTTCAATGACGGTGGGGAATGGCGATCCCTGGTTCATGATTGAGGCGTTAGGCGATTACCCGGGATTCATGACTTGCCTCTTGCGAAAGCTAGACTACCAGGTTATAAAGAGACGCTGTGCTTCCGCAAATAAGATGCTCGCCACTGGTGCAACTTCCCACTAGCGTTCTTTATTAGGAAAGCAATAAAGGTCTATATCGAACTCAATATTTAGCTCTTTGGTCAGTTTATTATATCTTGAGCCTAAATGTACCCACGGTGTACTTTCTCCATTGTCATAATATACAAATCATGCACAAGAGAACTCGCAATAATATTCTTCACAGAGTGGCTTAAATAAATCTATTTTCAGTTCAATTACATCTAGCAATTGATTCATTTGATCTTCGAACGATGAATATCTATCTAATGAAGTGCCCATCCGCCAACCATTTTTGTTTGCTTTTTTTAGAGGAAACTTTGGGTTTACTGAAAGGCCTTTTACATAAATCTTATTAGGTTGAATGCCCAATCTACTCGTTATGTCGTCATGGGTAATGTTATCAAAATCCCAAATGCAAAAATCCAGAACAATTTCATTTCTCATAATTTACTAAGCTTTAATATTTATTCATTAAGGGATAACTGCAGCCGAATGAACCTCCATTAGTGCTTAATTTCCTCATTCACTAAGAGGAAATTAAAAATAAAACTTCGCCATTTAGGATATGAAGGATCGCTGTATGATGGCCGTTTTTTGCTACGTTTGAAAAAACATATTTCTTATTTTGAAATAGAAATATAGATTATCATTGCTGATTCTGCTCACCAGCAGATGGTTCCAAAAGATTTGTCTTTACACTTATTATTTGTGCAAGCATTATATTTTTCTGCTGCCTTGTTGTACAATAATTACCTATTATCCTTTTCTTGTGTTCAAAAATGTCCCCACATGAGCTGAACAGAATAAAGAGTAGAAACACAGCCTGTCGAAAGAAAATTATCTTCATAGCTTATTTAAGAGTTCTAATTATTATGGATAACTATTTCCTTTTCCGTATGCGGGCTGCCCTTCATCTTCAGCATCCTTCATCCCTTTAGCAATTTCAAGGCTACTGGCTGGTATATCCCTGGTTACCTGCGCCTGTACTACTACTGGGTACATTGCCCGGCGCCATACCGGCAATAGCTGCCAGCAGTAATGCTGGTAATACTATTCCCTGCTTCCATTTTGTGTTAGCCCTGGACATACCTGTTTTTTATGGGTGGTGTATGATAGGTTAGCGTGCTGATTTTTGTAATTGCTGTAACTGTGATTGCAGTTGTTTTAGCAAGGCTGCCTGATCATCTAATTGTTTTTGCTGTGCTTGTTTGGCTTTATCCTGTTCAATGATGTATAAAGTGAGTTCTTCTATTTTTACCTGTTGCTGTTTAACTATTTCGCCAAGATCGAGTCCTTTTTGTTCTATTTCCTTTGCTGCTGGCATATCGGGCAGGTGTTTGTTTTCCTTGATATAGCTGCTTACCTCTTCCAGGGGTTTCAATGTATAAGCAGGATCAAATACATAATCAGCCCAGTTCTGAGACACCCGAACTTTTTTAGCCAGGATATTACCATTTACTGATAGCTTTTCTGCCGGTGCCGAAGTACCGACGCCTACATTCCCATTATCCATGAGTGTAAGTCTGCTGGTACATAACCCACCCTCCACACATCCGAGATTATCGTAAGCCCAGAACTGAAGGCTATTACCATAGTTGCCACTCATATTGTAAATACTCCATCTGCTGGCCGATCCGTTGGCTGTTTTGGCTGGATTATTCAGATGGATCATTCCACCAACATCGTTTCCAGAAATAACACTAGAAATACCACCAGATACAATAAGATTACCATTTACATCTAATTTTTCCCTGGGAGTGGTTGTTCCAATACCTACATTATTATTGGCATCTGTAATAACCTGTGCATATAGCGTATTTACAGATAGACCTATTGCTAACAGGAAGGACGAAGCGACGTATTTCATTTTACTTTTTCTTTTAGTGATTCAATTTCCTTTTGAAGTTCTTTCATCAGTTTAACCTGCTGCCTTAATGTGTCGAGTTCTTTTTGCTGTTGGAGAATGTACAATTGCAATTCTTCTATTTTCTGCATTTGCTTTTGCTGTATATCTCCAATGTCAAGCCCTTTTTCATTTATTTCAGCAACAGAGGGGATGCCAGGCAAATGTTTGTTTGACTGGATATAAGATGCTACAGAATCGAGATGAGGCAATTGGTAGGACGAATCAAATACATAATCGGCCCACCCGTTCTGCGTTACCCTGACTTTGCGGGCGGCAATATCCCCATTCACCGATAATTTATATTGCGGGTTATTTGTACCTATGCCAACATTGCCATTGGTGGTAAGTATCATTACATCGTTGCCATAGCCTGCCATTAGTTTCAAGGGGTGATTGGATTCTGTACCAATTCTGCCTGCCGGATCGCCCCAGGAATCATGTGAAAAAATACCCGTTTTAACCAGGGAAGCTCTTACCAGTAATTTGGAATGACCATTTCCATACAGGTCCACTACATTGTTCCAGTTCTGTGCATTGTCAATAGTAGTGGTGCCAATGCCTACTCCTTTTGCATTCCATGTGCCGGTACCGGGCAGGAAAACATTGTCGTTAAACCGGTTTTTGTATGAAAGTGTAGTAACGGCAGTGCCTGAAAGCGGTTCATCGGCGGCAGTCCAGTTCTGGTACCAGTTGGCTTCATCACCCGGCCTGCCTATTGAATAAGCTGAAACTTTGAATCGCAGGAAGTAGTCGATCGAATTAATGAAAATGACCACTTTCCCATTCTCATTAGCCAGCATTATTACTGGTGTAAAACCACCGGCAGAGCTAACAGATGTATTGGTGAATTTATTGTCATAGATATACCAGGTGATCATTACATCAATAGTCTCGGATGTGCCATAGTTAAATCCGTCTATTTTTACAACAGGCATCTGTCCCTGGCTTTGAAAAAGGATATTTGTTTTGATCTTAACACCATTTGCCGGAGTGCCATTCATATAGTAATTGAGCACGTCATAGCTTTGTGCATTTGCAGCTTGTAGCAAGCTGGCAAACAGAACAATTAATACCAGTTTTTTAAGCATGTTGTTTTGTTATTTGCGGTGGTGCTTATCGTATTACTTTTTGTAAAACAGTTGCCAGTTTTTTTTCCAGGCTGGCGATCTGGACTGCCTGCTGCTGAATCATTATTTTCATGTCTGTAAGTTGGGTATTCTCTTTTTTTAGTTCGATCAAATACAAGGTCAGTAACTTTTATCCCGGATGCATGATGACTTAATGAAACAGGCAGCACAATGTCTCCGGCCTTTATTTCATATAAGGGGATGCTGATATTGGGCAAACGGCTTCCATCGCTTACAGTATTTTTCGGGGAACAGCATGTCGCCCGGATACCAATTACTCCCCCAGTTTCAGTAAACTTACAGGACAAACCATCCATACGCATCTGCGCCCATAACAGGTGGGGCGCGAAGGATAGCAAAGCGCAGCAGCGGGCTGTATGCAGAAGTTTTGGGTTCAAGGTGTTCGCTTTAAGGTTTTTTATAGAATCCGGACAAAATAAATTACCGATTCTCTAAATTGCAACCAGTGAAAACACGGTTTTTATACCGTACCAATTTCGGGATCAATATTAGGAAATATTATGCCCTTTATTCAAAGTTTCTGCTCTCTGTGGATATTCTTTCCCCTAAGCGGCTATGGATTGGTTGAGTGGTTGATTAGTTGAATGGTTGAGTGGTTGAAACGGTCAGTTGCTACCAGTACACGGTTCATTGCGAGAGAAGCAAGCTTATCAAACAAATACAGACCTAAGCAACAGTACAGTCGCTAATGCCGTTCCGTAGTAAAAGTTTGCTTATTGGCTGGGCCCTTTTCGGAATGACCGCGGGGGAATGGCGATCACCGGTTCGTGATTGACACTTTATCGTAAGCTTCAGCAAAAACAGCAGCAGTCTGTGTATAAAAGATGAGCCGATAGTTTGCGCAGGTTGTTCAGTTTGTTACATTTGGATATGATCAATACCGGAGATACCGCCCGCGCCTATGCCACGGTAACAGTAGCCGACACGGCAAAGGGTTTGCTGGACAATTACAGCAACGGGCAACGTGGTGAAGCCTATGCAGAAGTGTATGCCACCACTAAAATGATCGCCCTGATGGAGCTGGCTGCAGGCCGCTTGCTGCAATCCATCCAGTCACCAGGCGAGTTATCGGTAGGTGTGGATGTTCAGGTAAAACACCTTGCACCCACAGAACCCGGTCAGCAGGTAGAAGCTATTGCCACTTACCTGGGACTTGAGGGCAAATTGTATAAGTTTAAAGTAGAAGCTTTTGATGAACTGGGCAAAATAGGCGAAGGCCTGCATACCAGGGCTATTATCCAGGTACACAAATTCGCAGAGAAAATAGCCAAACGGAAAGCTGCGAAGGATACATAGTACTTGGCGATTGCGGATAATGTTAGCGGTCATTGATACGGTAGCCTGCAAACAATTATCTTTGCGCCTTTAATTATTGTTGATCTATGAAACCATTTTTATTGTTGGCAGCAATATGGCTGATGATTGGCAGCGGCTGCTCATTGTTCGGTCCTTCTTATTATCTTGATAATCCCACTGATAAAGCACTCTCTCTTGTATTGGATGGTAAAGCGCTAACCCTTCAACCGGGTGAACACAAGCGTGTTTCTATCGGCAAAGGCAATCATCAACTCAAAACGGCAGATGGCAAAGAGATGCCTTTTACCATCCCTGAATACCAGGAAGGCGGCATCATCAACCCTACCCGGTCTACTTATGTATTGTGGATAGAAGCATATACCACCGGGAAGCAAACAACCTATAACGTTCCGCCTGTCACGATACAGGTTGACAATATGCCTTATACAGGCCCGTTTGAAGGGGCGAGCAATGAGGTGTTTATTGCACGCCAGCAGCCTTTCTACTGGAACTATGATGTAAACAAAGCTTTTCCTAAAAAAGTGACAAGTGAAACGGGTGGTAATAATGTAACCGTGATACTGAAAAGGAAATTATACAGGCAGCAGGATTTTATCCGGCGCTACGAGGCTGAGCAGCATGTAGAACCACAGGAATAAAGTGAGGCACTCTTCAAGAGTGCCTCACTTTATTAAGACAGAATTGGTTTGCCAATGTGATACTGAAAAGAAAATTACACAGGCAACAGGGCTTATCCGGCGCTACAAGGCTAAGCAGCATGTACAACCACAGGAATAGAGTGAGGCACTCTTCAAGAGTGCCTCACTCTATTAAGACAGAATTGGTTTGCCAAATATTTCAGGGAAAGGAAAGCTGCGACCGGTATGGTAAAAGCCACGGCGTTCGTACCAGGCGATCAACTCAGTCCTGATATTCACCACCGTGATCTGGATGGTTGTACAACCTTTTTGCCTGGCCATCCTGAAAAGTATTTTCCTTCCTGCGTTCTACGTGCATCCCTCGGGATAAATTACCGGCTGATCGCTAATTGTCAGAAGCTTATATTGACAGGTAAATATCCCCCTGTTCTATCCCTGCATACTGCCGACTGAAGACTGACAAAAAACAGCGTTAACTGGCCATTAAATATGATTTAAATCATATTTTTTGTTTATTTTTGTAATAAAATGTATTAATGTTATTATTTAAATCTTATTTAACAAAGTCCTCCATTGGCTTTTTACATCCATAAAATTGTAAGAAAGATGAATTACAAGTATCCGCAAACACCGTTTGCCAAAGCTGTATTAACAGGTTTATTTGCCGGGTTAACAGCTACACTGATCTGTTTGGCCTATGGCTTTTTCTTCCGTTTTTCAACAGGTTTTACCATGTCGTCTATTATCAATGTGCCTTCTATTATCATCGGCTGTCATATTGTGCTGGTGGTTTGTGGTATGTTGTATTATGCAGCAAGAAAAACGCTGGGACAAATGGGCAAAGCTATTTTTATCCTGGTCTTTTTACTGCTCACCGTTTTTTGTGTATACAAAACCGGCAGCATACAACGTTCACCGGTGCATGAACTCACTGTTCAGTTCAGAGGACTGCTGGGTGGTATACTGGTAATCATCGGGGCTTGTATCAGCCTGCTGATCCCGGCTTTAACCGGCAACCGGAAATTTGAGGAGATGATGCTGTAGAGCATACAGTTGACAGTCTTCAGTCGGCAGTATGCAGTCTACAGTCTGCAGGAAGATGTTGAATGGCAGATGATATTATTGTACCTCCATCCTCCACACTAGCGATTCATCACCAGCCACTCGCGCCGGTATTTAACTAGCAACAGTCAGTTAGCAGCCCTACGCAAGTATACTAGCCTCCACACTAGCGATTCATCACTAGCCACTTGCGCAGGGTATCGATCTTACTGCTGCTGGTAAAATAATTCAGCCAGTTTTACCCCGGTAAAGCCGGCAAAAGGTTCTTCGCAAAGAGCGCAGCGGAAACTGCCGGGAAGCTGATGAAATGCTGTTCCCGGCAGTATGCCCTGTGCGGGATCACCGGTTGTTTCATCATATACGGCACCACATTGGCTGCATTGATAAAGCAGTTTATCTGCCACTGCTGTTTCCTGTTTTTGCTGTTGCTGGCGGCTATAGTTCTGCAGTGCATCTGTTTCACTACCCTGTTCATAAAAATATTTACAGAGCGATACCAGGTATGGTCCCAGGTATTCTTTGGGCACCTGTTCTCTGAAAAGCACCAGGTCGCCTGAATTGGGATTGAACCCCCGGGTATGCAATATGGTATAACGCTCCAGTGATTTCAGCCTGTTACTGTGTTTGGCAGGCTGCTTACGGATGATCACAGAGCCGAAGCCTCCGGAAAATGATTTTACCTGTATACCGAAACAAAGTCCGTAGGTGCGCACATCTTCCTTATCAAAATAGCGGATAATATGCCGCTTCAATATCAACCCATCCTCCTGCCCATCTTCTACCTGCCAGTTGAGCTCATTGGCTGCATGCCGTACATTGATGCGGTATTTACCCAGCACATAATCCCATAAATGCCGGTGTTGCGGCTGAATGTTTTTGATGATCACCGATTTCCAGGGTGTTGCATAGAGCTGCCCGGTTTGTGTTTCCAGGCAGATGGAGCAGATATCTTTCAGAAATGCGACGGGGAACAGTTCATCACGCCGGTAAATACCCAGCCAATACTGGTTTTCCTGTTTATTGAAACCTTCATAATACGGCAGGTGAAAAGCTGGCAATACTTCGGGTTGTTGTATCTCTTTACCGGTATAAGTGCAGTTGGCTTTGATGGTTGTAAAAAGCTGTTCTCCTGTTGGCTGCATTGCAATATTAGGTGCTGTTTCACTGGTCACCAGCATTTCTTCCAGCCGGCGAGAGAGCAGGGCAATATCATTGGTATATACCAGCTCGGGCCAGCGGTAAAGAGCGGTTGTTCCCGGAAAGCGGACATAAAGCTGCCAGTAATGCGGTGATGTTGATGCAATCCAGTTGATATGCCCGGTGAACAGCGGCGCAAAGGTTTGCCTGCTGTCGCAGATATTCAGCTTTAGCCGGGGGATAAAATCGAACAGGGCAAATACATCTTTATATACGCCCTCTTTGAGCCAGCTGTCGGTGATAAAAATACCAGCAGCAACATAGGAGCTGGTAATATTGGGCAATGCCTGTTGTGTTAACTGGAAATGGATCTTTTTCCTGCTGCAGTCTTTTGTAAACTGTTTGAAATGTTTCAGGGGTACCTGCATCAGTAATTGCTGTTGCAATCCAAAACGGGTATGTGTAACACCCGCCGCCATAGCAAGTTCCAGCAATTCGTATAAATAACCGGGCGAAATAATCCCACCGGTGAAATTGATGCTGATGGATTGCGCGTGTTTCATTTTGTGTATATGCTTACTTCCGGAAATTATATCGTGAATCGTGAATCGTCAGCCGTGAGTGATGAAAAGTAGCAGGATGCAAGTAGCAAGATAC
>CBJLMB010000023.1:0-96303 GCA_966424055.1 uncultured Deminuibacter sp.
CAATTCATAGCTGATGTGGCTTATAGCTGCAAGCGGTTAGCTATGAGTAATGCAGGCTGTAGACTGGTTCCCTCGCGGAGTGCGCGGAAAACGTGGAACAGGAATGCAATTCATAGCTGATGTGGCTTATAGCTGCAAGCGGTTAGCTATGAGTAATGCAGACTGTAGACTGTAGACTGGTTCTCTCGCGGAAAACGCGGAACGGGAATGCAATTCATAGTTGATGTAGCTTATAGCTGCAAGCGGTTAGCTATGAGTAATGCATGTAGACTGGTTCCCTTGCGGAATGCGCGGAAAACGCAGAAAGGATGATCATTTTCAGGATGGCGTTGCAAAACAATTTATCCTATTTAATAGGACATTCCTGCCTCATAGCTGGAAGCTCATGACTTGCAGCTGCAAAGAGCACCGATTGATCAGAAAAAAATATCCAGGTCGATGCCGGTAAAATAATGCGGGTATTGTCCATTGGCGATTACCGCACCATACCTGAAACGCAGGGGCATCAATAGTTCAACCGGTATACGCAGCCAGGCAGGCATAGAATAGTAGTTAATATTAAACAGGGAACCCAGCTGGTAACCCAGTGAAGGAACAAAAATAAAATAAGACTGGCCATGATCGATCCATTGTACACCGCTTTCCAGGTAACTGTATATTCCCAGGAATTTCCTGTCAGATACCCAGTAATCAATATTAGCACGTATACCGGCGCGCAGCTGCGAGGCATTGTATTTGTTCAGTCGGTGTTTCAATTCAGAAGATTCACCGCGGCTGTAAGCCAGTGTATAACCCAGCCAGTAATCCATCACACCTTTCTTAGTACCGGCAGTATTAAATGAATATTTACGGGCGAAATTGCCTGCATTGATCCTGAATTCAAAGCCGGAAAAAATATGGCCTGTTGCACTGGTCTGCATGGTTCCCACCACCAGTGAGTTGGCTACACGGCTGCGTACAAAATCGCGGAGCGGTAACAGCTGGTTGGCTTTTTTCATTGAATCAGTGATCACCACCGGCCCTGGTATCACTGATGCGAGGTTGGAATTATAAGGGATAGGCACCAGCTGAAGAGCGGGAATATGACTGATCAGAAAATCAGCCTGCTGCTCTTTCCGGTCTGGTATAGCTGCAAGCCAGGGAGTATAAGCGGTACCCGTGAAAGTTTTTTGAAAGGCTGTCCATATATCCGCCAGTGACAGGCGTACGGCCTCAATAATCCTGTCGGCTTCCGCCGTGTAGGGTTTGTATTCAATATCGGCAAGTGTATGTTGTTTTTCCCATTGACCATGTGTGCGGTTGAATTGTCCGTCGCCATAAGCGTACCAGATCTCCTTTTTACGGTTGATCACTGTAGTACCATTTGCACAATAAAAATCGTGCAGTGCCTTGTTATTGGTAAGCGATGCAGCAATGGTCCGGTTCACTACAAGGTGCCCGGCAGAGAAAGCATCTTCCAGGAAATGATCGGCAAAAGCATTGAATAGAAATGCATAGAACAATAAGCGGCCGGCTTCTGCATTGTTATTATGCTGCGCAAGCGTACCAGCCTGCTCGGCCAGCACAATGGCCAGTGAATGCAGGGTAACATATACATTGAGCGCATTTGTTTTACCCAGCTTTTTAAATACTGCCGTAACACGGGAAGGGATCATCCCCTCGCTAACCGTTTCTTTATTAAAATACCGCAGCTGTGCCTGGAAAGATTTTTTGTATTCATAAAAATGGGCAATATTGGTTGCAGCCAGCAGCGCATAACTAAAGTCGATCCGCGTTAGTTTTCCATCCGGTGCTGCGGTATAGCCCATGGCGATATACTGTTCGTGCAGGGCTGCAATACTGCGGATAACAGAGCTGCGCACCCTTAATTGCTCTTCCAGCAGCAGCGGGTTTGCCACATGATCGCCGCTGAGCGCATTAAGTGTACCATAGGTAATAACACCGGTACCGGCAGCAGAAAAAGCGGGGAAATAATAAGTGTTTGAGAGACTGTCTTTTTTAAGACTGAAAAAACCGGGAACATCGGTATGCTGTGCATGCAGGCTGAGCATGAACCGCTGAAAAGCCTGGTCGCCGATCTCTTTGTGTTCACCATAGGTATGAGCCTTTGCAGCTTGTGCAAGCAGCAGTACGGCCATTACAAAAGCAGTTGTTTTCATAAGTCAGGAAGATTTGCCCGACTGACAACTGTGAAGGCCTTTACCCTGTTAAAGAAATCTTAAAACAAACCAATTACCCGCAATTCTGCAGCCTATAAGAGCCTTTTACCTGCCTGTTCTTATTTTATGAGGCGTAGTAGAAAAACTGCGTTTAAAAGCCTGGATAAAATTGGTGGCATTGGAGTACCCTAGCTCCCAGGCTATTTCACTTATATTCATACCCGTATCCCGCAATAGCTGCATGGCATGCTGCATTCTTTTGCGGTGCACCATTTCGTAAAGGGTGGTGTTGTAATATTGCCGGAGCCCCTGTTTTAACTGGTGCTCCGATAAAGGGAAATCCCTTACCACATCGGCGGGAGAATTGATGGTAAGAAAATGAAGTTCGATATACGCATAGACTTCTTCCAGCAGCTTGCGCGGCACCGTTGCCGATGCAGCGGTTGCGCCGGTGTATTGAGACAACTGCAGGGCTATAATTTCTGTTACTTTCCCATTGATAAATAATTCAGAAAGATTGTCGGCTACAGGTGTATGCAACAGGCTGTGCAGGGCCATGTTCAAACCGGCATTCACCCTCATCGCTTTATCGCAGAGTGCAAAGGGTTTTCCTGTTCTGATAGCCTCTTCTACCTTGCGTAGCCTGCCACCCGCCATTTCCAGTATCGACAGCAGGTAATCTGTTTGCAGGGTGATAGCCAGGTATTCAAAATCGTTTTGCCTGTTAAAGCGCAGATCTGAAACGAACTCATCTGAAAAATAAAGATTGTATTCACCCGGGGCCAGCGGATGTTCTCCGCTCATAGCACGGAACTTCGCAGCCGAATGCCCTTTCAGTTGGAAATGCAGACTGATATGCCCCATATCGCGTACCCGCGTAACCTTAATATCCTGGTGAAAATCTGCCCTGAAATGAACAATATCAAAATACCTGGAATAGGTATGCTGTACCGAATGGCTGGTAAAAGGCAGCTGGAAAGCCTGGTTCTCAAACTTATTCAGTGAAGCATCAGCTGCAAATCTTCTTTCCGCGATTTCCCTGTAGGCGGAGCCGTCAATGGTATAAGGCATATACTGGTTGTACTGAAATTCAATATTTTTATTTTACATCTCAATATCTATTGCGGAGTACAAATAACAATTTTGTATTCCAAAATTACAGTAAAGATGGATGTTAAAGTGATTGCATTTGATGCAGACGATACTTTATGGGAGAACGAGCATTATTTCAGGTATACAGAGGAGGCTTTCTGCGCATTTTTCAGCAGCTATCTGCCTGAACAGCAGGCTATGAAGATACTGAACGAAACCGGCCGGGCCAATATAGCTTTATACGGTTTCGGTATCAAAAGCTTTGTACTGAATATGATCGAGGCCGGTATGACCATCACCGGCGGTAACCTGACACCCGAGCTCACCGGGCAACTGATCAGCCTGGGTAAAGCCATGCTGGACAAGCCCATCAGCCTGATGGAAGGTATTGAAGAAGTACTGACATCCCTGCAGTCCAGATACAGGTTGATTGTAGCCACCAAGGGCGACCTGCTCGACCAAGAAAGAAAACTGCGTAAATCAGGGCTGCTGGGATATTTTCATCATGTGGAGATCATGTCGGATAAAGATGAAAAAAGTTATCTTAAACTGATCAGGCAGCTGGATATTGCACCCCAGGAACTGCTGATGATCGGCAACTCGCTTAAATCGGATGTGATACCGGTATTGAATATAGGCGGCTATGCCATTCATATCCCCTATCATATTACCAATGTTTATGAACAGGTCGATGAAATGATCATACACCCGAATTTTAAAAACCTGCTAACCATCAGGGAAATATTACACCATATTGTTTAGATATGTACCAGCGCTTAAATATAGAAGAATGGAACAGGAAAGATCATTTCCGTTTTTTCAGCGGTTTCGATCTTCCTTATTTTGATATCTGCTGCACCGTAGAGTGTACAGGTGCTTACCGCGAAGCCAAAGAAACCGGCACCAGCTTTTTCCAGCTGTACCTGTATTATTCCCTGCTGGCAGCCAATGAGATCACACCCTTCAGGTACCGTATCAAAGAACAGGATGTACTGGTATACCAGCAGGTGCATGCCTCACCTACCATTAACCGGCCCGATGGCAGTTTTGGATTTGCTTATATCGATTTTCATCCCGGCAAAGCTGCATTCCTGCAGGCGGCAGCCGCAGAAATTGAGCGCACGCAAAACAGTACCGGCCTGGTGCCGGCCGTTTCGGGCGAAAATGTGATTCATTATTCTGCCATTCCCTGGATCGATTTCCGTGCTATTACGCATGCCCGGCATACGCCGTTTAAAGATAGTATCCCCAAAATATCGTTCGGGAAAATAACGGAAGAGAATGGCCGGCGGCGGATGCCTGTTTCCATCAGTGTTCACCATGCTTTGATGGACGCCTATCATGTAAGCCAGTACCTGGAACATTTTGAAGCATTGATGAATCCCTGACCGGCTCACAGCGCTTACCTGGCCCGCATGGATGCACCCCCATAATCCAGCATCCGCTCTACTATTTTCCTGAAATGTTCACCATTGGTTTTGGCGATATCATCCAGGCAACGATTGATGAGGTACTGCGCCGGAGCTGCGTTATAGCCTATCATCACCGGCTGCGGTTGCCACTGTTGTATACAATTTTCTGCAGCCGGTGTACTGCAGGGCACATGCCATTCATCTACCCTGCCGGCTTCCGTATCGCCTGTAGGCAGCAGGGTTAACCCGTATTTGGAATGAACGGCGCCGCCATTGGCTGAAAACGAACGTACAGATGCCGGGAATGTGCGGTAATAGGTATCCAGTACAGCAGCCAGTATCAATTCATCAACACCATCCTGCAAAAAAACACCGATGTGTTTATTGACACTGAAAAACACTTTTCGAGCAATGGACAATTTATCGGCAGTTGTTACTACCAGGCTTTTGTGTGCAGCTGACAACACCGGCTGCGGATAAGCGATAGTCTTCATCAGTTGCTGCATCACCGTATCGCCAAACATATCCCTGATCACCGTTAAACTTCCTTCCACCGCGTTTGATACGCCGGCAGTGCTGTATAAATGTTTATAGCGGGTTACGGCGATATCCTGTACCCACCGGGGTTGATCATACTGGCAGCGGTTGCCTGCGATTTCAGAAGCATGTGTAGTGATGGGCGCACCATTGTACAAACCGGTGGCAGCGGCCGTCAGCGAGCCCTGGCAAACAGAAAGAAACCTGGTGGTATCGGTATATTGTTTCCGTATCCAGTTCACCAGCGCTGTATCCTGGTCTTTTCTTTTCATACCCGATAAGGCAGGGATCACTACCAGGTCTGGATGCAGTTGGGCCGAATCGGCTTCGTGCATGCTCAGCTGCGGCAAAACAAACAATCCCTTGCGCAGTATCACCGGCTTTTTGTTCATGGCAAGCAGGTATACATTGGCTTTCCCTGTAGCATTGAACAGGTAGAAAGGCGCCATCATATCAAACATCTCCGTGCCCGCATTATCGGCGATGATAAAAACTGTTTTCTTTTGCGGATCATGCACCGGCCGGGCATAAGCAAACTGCTCATTGCCCTGGTACCCGGGAAAACTGTAAAATTCTTTCAGTGGTTTGCAGCCATGTATGCCCACGAGCAGGCATGCGGCGGCGGCCAGCACTATGCCGGTTGTTTGTTTCCTGTTCATTAGTAAAAAGTATTTATTGCAGAATACGTTGCAGCTGCCTGGCAGATCTAAAACCACATTCCGCTGCAATATGCTCCATGGTGTATGCAGGATTGCGGCGCAATGTTTTTGCTTTTTCTATCCGTAGCAAAGTGAGGTATTGATTGATGGTGATGCCTGTATGCTCTTTAAAAACACGGCTCAGGTTCCTGCCGCTCATAGCCACCATTGCAGCCAGTTGTTCTATCGTTAAACTGGTTTGCATATTTTCTACCAGGTAATCCTGTACCTGGTGTATCCCTGCATTTACATGATTGCGGTATTCGAGGTAAATACTGTGTTGCGGATCGCCGGGGTTCCTTCTGTGATAAATAACCAAAGCCCTGGCTACTTTATGTGCAAAAAATGCATCTTTCCATTCTTCAACAAGAAACAGTGCAAGATCGATACCCGAACTGATACCGGCGCTGGTGTAGATATTCCCGCTTTTTACATACAATACATCGTTCAGCACTTTTGATTGAGGATACTGCTGCTGCAACATTTGGGCAGCGCGCCAATGTGTAGTGCATTCCCGCTTATCCAGCAGTCCTGCTTCCCCCAGTATAAAAGCGGCATTGCAAACTGAACACAGCTGCACATTTGCAGCAGCCTGCCGCCTGATCCATTCCACAAAAGCAGCTTCAGCAGCAAGATCTCTTTCAAATGTTTCTGCCCTGATACCCGGGATAAAAAGATAGTCTCCATCCTGTAGCTGCGCTTCGGAATAATGCTGCAGCGGGCCGAATACAAGCCCGGCTGCACTGGCTACCGGTTCTTGTACAGTGTAGGAAAAATAGGCCAGTTCCAGGTTCAATCCCTGGTACTGTGCTTCCATGAACACCTGGAGCGGTCCTGCCAGATCCAGCAGTTCAATTTGAGGGAACAGGAGAAAGGCTATTTTTCTTTTCATCAGCTGCTGCTTTTTAGCAGTCCGCATGCATCTTTATTTCCATCAGCGGCCTGTATAACACAAAAATAAACAGCTGTTGCTTAGTATTGAAAGACAATAACCGGTCATAAACAGACAAATGCCCGGGCCATGCAGGTCATTCCTTATTTTTTCACCTCGCTTACCTGCCATATTGTATTGCCTGCATCATCGGCCACCAGCAGGGCATTGTTTTGTGTAAATGCCAGGCCAACAGGCCGCCCATATACTTTTCTACCGGAAGAATCGGCAATAAATCCGGTAAGAAAATGCTCCGGGCCGCCGGCAGGTTTGCCTTTATGAAAAGGTACAAAGGCCACTTCATAACCTGTCAGACGGGATGCGTTCCAAGAACCATGCTGCCCTATAAAAGCACCACCCTTGTATTTGCCGGGCAATTGCTGCTGCTCGTCGAAAGCAAGCCCCAGCGATGCTGTATGCGCGCCCAATGCCACATCAGGTACCAGCGCTTTGGCTACAAGATCAGGACGCTGGCCCTTCATTCTCGGGTCTTCATGCTGACCGAAATAAGCATAGGGCCAACCATAAAACCCATTTTTTTTAACACTGGTAAGATAGTCTGGCACCAGGCTATCGCCCAGCTCATCCCTTTCATTTACCGAAGTCCATAGTACATCTGTACCCGGCGCCCAGCCCATTCCCTGCGGGTTTCGCAGGCCGCTTGCATACACTATTTCGCCGGTGCCATCGGGATTGATCTCCAGTATATTGGCGCGGCGTGTTTCATGTTCTATACCATGCTCTGCATTATTGCTTCCCGAGCCCACTGTAACATAGATCTTTGCACTGTCTTTACTTAGCAGGATATTCCTTGTCCAGTGATTGTTGTATCCCTCTGCAGGCAGTTCCAGTATCTTTTTCCCTTTTGCAGTGATCGATGTTTGTCCCGGCAGGTAAGGGTATTGCACAATACCATCTGTATTAGCCACATAAAAACTATTGCCCCTGATCAGCATGCCGAAAGGCTGTTTAAGCCCGCTCAAAAAAACATATTGTTCATCGGCCCTGCCATCGTGGTTAACATCCCTGAGCAGCAGTATGCGGTTAGCGCTGAGGCCGCTGTTACCCGAGCCGGATTTGCCCGAGGCCTCATTCTTCAATTGCTTTACGATGGAGTTCTGTGAACTTGCTTCTGAAACAAATACATCTCCCGAGGGTGCCACATAAATCCATCGCGGATTATCCAGTTTCTCTGCAAACCTGGAAACCCGGAAGCCCTGTGGCGCCACTGGTGTTTTATCCTGTGGCCACCCGATAACAGTACAATAGTTCGTAACGGAAGGCGTTGCATAAGGTGCAGGCAAACGCAGCTTTTCACCGGTTGCAATTGCCGCTGTATCAGCTTTCGCATTATCCTCCTGCTGCTGTTTACCGGGCCCTGACCGGCAGGCCATTAACAATGCCAGTACCATACACCCGGTAAACACAGTGGGTCGCCTGTTTCTTTTATTGAACATAGTTTTGTTTCTGGTAACTGCCACCAAATCCATACCTGTTCATAAACGGCTGATCCAGAAAAAAAAGTCCATAAAAGGGAAAAGAAAACACCAGTTTCAGCAGCAGGGATGAGTATTTTTTGCACAGTGCAGGGTGCTATTATACAACAATACATAATTGAGCAGTTATGCCGCTAAACAATGTATTTTTCTTTTATACAATTCAGCAGTATATTTTTCGAGTGCGGTACATCATCCCTGTATTTTTCTGCTTCCTTTGCGGCCTCAGTCAGCAAAGCATCATGCAGGCAGTGGTTCAGCCAGCGGCTGAAATCTTTACGTTCTGCATGATAGCGCCAGGTAGCCTCATCAATGCCTTCTGCCATCTGTACAAAAAGCATCAGGTTATGCGCTTTCAGCTGCAGTTTGTTGCCTGGCCCGGTGAATACAAAACTATTGGTGCCCATATCACCCATGGCATATTTTCTCTTATGCCGGTTCTGCAGTTGTTTGGGTGCATTGTAGCGGATAACCTGCAACGCTTCTGTGCTGCCGGGTTTCCATACACAGGCTTCACCATATTCCAGTGAAGGAACAGGTAAGGGCATCTCACATTTTTTTATCGTGCAGTATTGCTCCAGCACATATTTTACATTATCGCCTACTGCCATTACAAGGTTTACCTGGTTTATCCAGGCATGGCTGAGTGCATGGGGGGAAGTGCTGATGAGCATGAAATTTTTCCAGCCAGGGATGAGATCATTGTTTTCAGCCACGGCGCCTGCAGGTACCAGGTGATGGGCCTCATCTATCAGCAGCCAGTGCGGGCGGCCATAAGCAGCGCGCAGTTTCAGTAAAGCTGTTAGCAGGCGGTTAAAATACACAGGCCTGTCTGACAGTTCTACTGATAACATACTTACAATTAAATTTTTACCGGGATCTTTTAGCAGTTCGGCAGTTTCTTCAGGTTCGGGCCATGCAATATCATTTCCGATCAACATTGTTTCAGGCAATTCGAGATAATCGCCTTCAGGATCTATCAGGCAAAACTGGTACCCTTCAGCAGCAAGTGTTTCAGCGATGGCAGCAGCGAAAGTGGATTTACCACCTTTACTTACGCCACCCAGTAAAATATGGTTGCCAAAAGCCGGTACACTGAAATCCTGCTGACCGGTTAACCGGCCCAGCTGAAGTGTGTGCCGGTCGGCAGGTTCCTGTTCCAGCATGTTTTGCAGTATTTCGCGCACACCGGCACCGGCATTGCCTGCTGTAACAAGATCAGCCCGGCTTTTTACAGAGGGCAGCGCATTGTTCACGGCAACGGCGTATTGTGCTGTTTCCAGCATAGCTACATCATTTTCCGCATCGCCTATTGCCATAACATTGTGTGGCGACAAATGCAGCGACCTGAGCAATGCTTGCAAACCGCTGGCTTTATTCACGCCGGGGGGCAGCAGCATCACAGCGCCTTTATTAAAGATCACCTGCAGCTCCAGTCCTGATTGTTTTATAACATCCAGCACCGTGGTTTCGTGAGGCTCCCAGGTGGCAACGATCACTTTTCCCGTTGACAAAGGGGCCACGCCTTTGTTCCTGAGTTCATCAATCAATTCCTGTGAGGGCAAATGGCCCAGCAGCTGTTCTGTACCTGTTTCCACCTGGTGAATAAGCGCACCGTTTTCGGCAATGATATAATCAAAAATGCGGTAACCGGGAAATATACGCAGCAGGTCATCGAGTTCACGGCCAGTTACCAGTGCCAGTTTCCGGTTGCTTTGCTTTACCCGCTCCAGTACAGCAAGTGTTTCTGCAGCAACCTGCCCATCCTCTGCCAGGGTACCATCATAATCAATTGCCACCAGGTGATACTGCATATATATGAAGGTTTTGAATTAAGCAGTTCAATTTTTATACCCGAATCATGGCATACAATATGTGCGATAACCCAGGTACACGTTTTTTTCATACCATTCAACACCTGTATATGAAACTTTTTATCGATTCAGCCAACCTGTCGCATATCCGGGAAATCAACGATATGGGCATATTGAACGGCGTAACAACCAATCCTTCTCTTATGGCTAAAGAAGGTATTACCGGTACAGATGCTATTCGCGAACATTATAAAACGATCTGTGAAATAGTACATGGAGATATCAGCGCAGAAGTAATATCCACTTCATTTGAAGATATGGTAAAGGAAGGAACAGAACTGGCATCCATCCACCCGAATATAGTGGTTAAAATACCGATGATCAAAGATGGGGTTAAGGCCATCAGCAAACTCACTGCCAGCGGCATCAGGATAAACTGCACGCTAGTATTCTCTGCAGGGCAGGCTTTGCTCGCCGCCAAAGCAGGCGCGGTGTATGTATCACCTTTTATCGGCCGTATTGATGATACCGGCTGGGATGGCACTGCATTGATCGAACAGATAGCGACAATTTTTGAAGTGCAGGAATACCGCGCACAAATACTGGCCGCTTCCATCCGCAATGCCAACCATATTGTAACCTGTGCAGCATTGGGTGCACATGCCTGTACCTGCCCTGCAGAGGCCATACTGGGTCTTCTTAAACACCCTTTAACCGATATCGGCCTGAAAAAATTCCTTGAAGATGCACACCGCTCCGGGGTTTAGGCTTTGTCAAATGCACGCAGCGACAATAGCGGTACAGTGCGCAAACCGGAGACGATTTCCCTGGAAACACTTTTGTGCAGCATGCGGTAAAATACCTGGTGTTTCCTGGGAATGGTGATGATCAGCGCATGGGGATACTGCTCTGCAAAAGCAAGCAGCTGCGCAGCCACATCATCGCCCTGTATATAATGAAAAGACGGGTGATATTCATCGAACAATGTATGTAGTTCGGTAATAGCTGTCTTTGTTTCAGGATCGTAATTTTCTTCAGCCACCGGGGCCACATTAACCACATGCAGCATGGCCCCGAACGCATTGATAAACTCACGCAGCGCTCCGCGCGGAACAGCGGTTATATCTTTCAGATTGGTGGAAAAAACGATATGCGCTATTTTTCTGCCCAGCTGCGTTTCACCCGGCACAACCAGCACAGGCGTTTCGCTCGCAGACAATACCTGTGCTGCCGTGCTGCCCAGCAGCCATTTATCCAAACCTGTTTTTCCCGAAGCACCCATTACTACCAGGTCAACCGCTTCTCTTTTACAAAGCTGGTTGATCTCATCAGGCAATAAAATATCCTCTGCCATCATATCCATTCTTACCGAATGACCCGTCAGTGGTCTTAAACGATCGTGCAGCATACCCAACGCTTCAAGGCTCTCTTCATACACTTTCCTGTTTTCGGGTGAAACGTCCACGGGCAAATCGGTTCCACCTATCACTGTTGGATAAGCATGGAATAACAGTATTCTAACAACGCCCAATGGCAGTACAAGCGTACAGGCATATTGCGCAGCACGGAAGGCATTTTCTGAAAAATCGGTCAGTAGCAGCATTGTTTTCATAGCGCTTGTTTTATACTGAAAAGGCCGCGAATACCCTGCCTGATACCCGACAGCAGCAAGACGATTATGAATCATGCTTTAATGCAATAATTATTTTTTCCACGCACAGGTATTAGTAATATTTTCTACAGCTGTGATTTTTTTATCAGCCTGCTTGTAGAAACAGCTCCGCAGCTACCGGCTCGCATTATTGAATAAAAAGTAAAGCCATTCCAGTTGGGCTGAAATGGCTTTATCTTATTGTTATACCCTGATTAGAAATTGGTTTTATAGATCAGCCCAGCTTTTCCTGATTCTGAAAAATCCATCGGGATAATGCCATAGCGGCCAATTGTATGGGTGGTAAAATAATCTGCCAGTTTTGGATTGATGGTATTGGATACTGAAGTGATGCTTGGTATGCCAAAGATCAGCGGTTTATACCCACTGGAAAAAGCAATGTACAAAGTGTTTAAAGCGCCTGCTTTAGCTTCACCGAGAAGAGAACTGATGTTATTCCATTTAACATTGTTGTCGTTCACTACATAATTGTCTTCAATGCGCAACTGTGCATCGCTGTTACTGATGGAGAATGTTGTATTATCGGCCCAGTTGGTCGCATCAATTCCCTTGGGCAGCGATGTGGCACCAAAGCGGCGCAGCAGCACTATTTTGCCACGTACCTCCCCGAGCGTGGGCACTGCAGCACCCTGGTACCATTGTGTTGGATTTTTGGCCACATAGCTATCGAAGGTTTGTTCAAAACTGCGCGTATTGCCTGTGGGGTCATACTCTTCTTTTACGCTCATTACAATGGTTTCGCCGGGATTGGTGTTGAGAAAAGTAAAACAGGCATTCATAACATCATCGAAGTTCAGGTTCTGGTAAATAGAACCATGGTGAATGGCAAAAGCATCATTGATATGCCTGCAGCGGATATCCAGGAAGCGGATACCTGCACGCAGCTGATCAGAGATGCTCAGGCTCTGGCATTTGGCGGTACCACTTACAGGTTCAACCGTGGCACCTGCATCGTGCGAACCTGGAATGGAAAGTTGTGTGAGATTAGCACCGTTGGCAATAGAAGCCATCCAGCCGGTGGCTGTTACATCGGCCCTCGAGACAAAAGTTACCGGCCGCCCTGATGCGGTAAGCGCTGTATTCAGCTCAGCTTTATCAGCGCCTTCTGTCAGGTAGTCTTTTTTACAACTGAACAAAACCACTGCCAGCAACAGACTGGTGGCAGTAAAATGCCATCTTGTTTGTTTCATACTTGTATCCGTTTTTGATTTAAAGATTTTTTTGCATTTGCTTCATGGCAGGCACAATGGTTCACCGGTACGCTTACTAATACGCACTGGGTTTTATGCTATAGCCATTGTTGTCATGGGTAAACGGCAGTCAGATCAGTATAGGGCAGCAGATCAGTGTAAGGGTAAGACAGGCAAATGAAATGCGTTAACCATCGCCCAGTTGAAGTTAACGATTCGGTAATATTCAGTAGTAATGACTGCTTCGGAATTGGGATGTGTGGGTTAGTTGATTAGTTGAAGGGTTGAGTGGTTGATAGTAGGGAAAGGGAATTGGGATGTCTCGTTTCTCGATCCACTCACGATTGACGATTCACGACTGGCGTAGTTCACTGGTTGTGTAAAAGCATACACCGAAAAAAACTCGCGATTCACGGTGCGTTAGCACCACTTGCCACTCGCGGTTTTAGTTGATTGGTTGAAGGGTTGAGTAGTTGATTGGTAGGAAAAGGGAAAGGGAATTCGGAATTGGGATGTGTGGGTTAGTTGATTAGTTGAAGGGTTGAGTGGTTGATTGGTAGGGAAAGGGAATTGGGATGTATCGGTTGGTTGATTGGTAGGGTAAAGGGAATTGGGGATTGGGATGTCTCGTTTCTCGATCCACTCACGATTGACGATTCACGACTGGCGTAGTTCACTGGTTGTGTAAAAGCATACACCGAAAAAAACTCGCGATTCACGGTGCGTTAGCACCACTTGCTACTCGCGGTTTTAGTTGAAGGGTTGAGTGGTTGATTAGTGGGGAAAGGGAATTGGCATAGCCGGATGGGCTGAAAAAGGTTCATCCTATAATTTATTAACCATGCAGTTATCAGGAAGCAGGTTCCGCCGCACCGGCGATAACAAAATCAGGTTCGTGCTTTACAGGGAAATTGCAGGAATTGGCAATAAAACATAAACGATTGGCCTCATGGTGCAGGGCAGTTGCTTTCTCCACCAATGATGCATCGGTGATGGTAACGCGGGGTCTCAGTATCACTGTTTCAAAATGACCACCACCATCAGCAGTTTCGGTCATTAAGCCTTCTGCTTCGTCTACATAAGCGGTCACAATAATACCTGCCACTGAACAAAGATGCAGGTACCACAGCATATGACAGGATGAAAGAGAAGCAAGAAACAATTCTTCCGGGTTATACCTTGACGGATCGCCGCGGAAAGCAGGATCAGATGAGCTCAGGATAACCGGCTTGCTCTTACTTTGTATAGAATGATTGCGTTCGTATGCAGTGTAGGCTGCTGTTCCTTTTCCCAGGTTGCCTGTCCATTCTGTTCTGGTATGATAGTGATGCTGGCGCATGTTTTTTTGGTAAAATTAGCATACTGCAGCTTACCGGCATTGTAAAAAAATGCTTTTATGCTCCAAACTGTTTGGGTGTAAGCCCATACATCTTCTTGAACCACAGGTAAAATTATTATCGCATCTTCAGCCTGGTGAATGGATTACCGAAGCTGCCCGCCAACTGAATTAAATACCGCAGCGGGCATGATCAACCGCCAGCTGATGCATCCCAGCCCTTTATTGCTGCAAGCAATAGCCGGTTCTATTGCTGTGTGGCATGCTCTTCCTGCTGGCTTCTCTCCCATATTTTATAGCGTACTTCAAAGCCTTTAGGCACATACACAACTACCGGCAGCTTGCTGTTGTAGTTTACCAGCTTGGAATCGGCTACAAATTCTTCATGAAGGCTATTGTTAGGGCAAGCCATCAGTGTAGATCTCAACTGGCCATTGGAGATGTATTCATAATAAGTATATCCCCAGCCCTGCACATCTTTCTGCTGGAACTTACCGATCAGTCCATGCCGGTTACAATCCACTTTCATGGTTTTACCTGCAAAGATCTCCACTTTATAATTTTCTTCACCGGTTTTAGTGTCCAGCTGGATAACAAAACGCTGAAATCCTTTTTTGGCAGCAGGAAATGCTTTGAGCTCTCTGCTGGCCTGGGCAACAGCATGCAGTGAAAAAAGACCGGCAGCAAAGGCAATGAGTAATGATTTCATGGTTATAGGTTTAATAGCGATCAAAAATAACTAAAATAAAACGGATCACATAGCAGCCGGATGATACCTGTCCCTGCTTTACGTTAGTAACTTTTATCAGTACACTGATCACTGCAGGGCCGCCTTCATCATATTGCCCATTCCCATTCTGGTCTTCATTTAACCGAAGCCTGCAGTACAAGGTTATTCGAGCAGCGGCTGCAGGCATTTTCATAAGTCCCCATATCATATACCGATAAATACAGTTTGTTGTTAAACAGATACCCCGGCAAAATGATGTACTGCTAACACTTTCTACCGGTGGCGGCACCCTAAAATACACCATCCTATTTCCAGGCAATACTGTACAAACCATTGCACATAAAAAGGCTTATGGATACTGCTGTACAGTTAATACCGGCAACAGTACAATGCTCTTACAATAAAGCCCCCGCCGGCCTGGAGAAAGCGGATCATACCATCGTTCACAGGCTTGTTCATTCAAATAAAATCAGCTGTTCTTCAACAGGTTAAAAACATATTAAAACCTGTTCTGTTTATTCAGTAATGGCTTTTTCCGCACAATCAATCTTCCACTGGCAAAAAAGCCAATTTATACAGCTTTTGCACGGGTCATTACAGGTTGTTTACCGCATTTTATTCCTGTTTCCTGTTGTTTTTGTTCATCCCGCTCAAATGCAGGCAGGCCCTGCAAAACAAAAACTTATCAAATATTATTTTTGTTTAATTTTCTTTTAATAAGGTTCTAATCAAAAAAAAAGTCCTGTCTTAGTTGCTTTTATTCATCTTTGCAATTGGCAATATATTCGTGATTCATTATTCCCGTATCCTTGACCTAAGCATGCAAGAAGAAAACTACAGACCAAGCGGCAGACACATATCCGGTAGTCATCAATTAATCTCCATTTGTACAAGTGTTGGCTCCGGAACTACAATTTTGTGCTTATTGTTCGTATTTACACTACACTATTTTGGCCATTCTGCCGTTCGTACAGACTACTATCTTCCTTTTTTGGGTAGTATGGCTATTTTATTCATCGCTGGTTTTTTATTAAATAAAAAAGCAGGAAGGTCTTCCAAAAGCAATGCCCTGCTTACCCGTATGCCCGCTGCTGCTTATTTATACCTGTTGCCGCTTTTCCTGACGGATATCACGCTGGCATGTATTGCCGGTGAAGCGGGCGGCGTGTTATTGTTTATAGTATGGCAATTGCTCACCATTATCACTGTACCTTATTTCAGGGCATTGAACAAAACAGCACATATTGTATTTGTATGCCTGCTGCAGCTGTGTAATGCCGTATTACTCAACAGGCTGCTGCATGCGGCTGAATGGGTATGGGCAATACCTGTGCTGTTATTCAGCAGCCTGTTAATGCTGCTGGGTTATTGGATGGTGAACCGGTTCAGGGAAGAAAGCGAAGAAAGTACAACCGCTTTCCAACCCGGCCTGAACCATACAGAACAACAGTATGAAGATACCCGGCTGGACCAGTTCAACAAAAATAAGACCCTTGATAAACTGATACATGACTTTCGTAATCCACTGGCCAATATTCAATTGCTGGCAGATTATGTACAGCAGTATACAACAGAAACCAAAGAAGCAGGTAATGAGCTGCAGATGATCATCGAATCCTGCCAGCAGCTTAATACACTACTGGATGATACCCTGATCAAAATGAAGCAGGAAATGGCAGAAGCCAGTTAGCAGACAGCCATTAAGCAATTGATGCAGCCGGTGATACACCAGAGAAGAAGAATCGTTAAAAACCACCTATGAACCTTAGCAGAAGGAAATTATTACGAAAATTATTTATTGTATTCCTGATTTTTGTGGCGGCTATTTCAGCCATCGCACTGATATCCCGTCATTATGTTACCCAGAAACTGCAATACCTGCTTTCGGTGATTGAAAACAACAACCCCGAAACAGAACAGGCCGGTAATGTATTGCTCACGCTCAACCAGGCGGAAAATGATTTCCAGTTTGCTGTTTTTTCTTTTAACCAGGACAAATTAAATCTTTATAAAAGCAGGCTTCAGCAGGCTTTCCAGGGTATTGACAGCCTGCGTCATCAGCAAATAGACAGCAGTTTTTTACTACACCATGAACAGGACGATGAAATCAAAGCACTGTATCAGCGGAAGCTGCAATTGTCAGAAAACATTCTTTCCCTGAAAGGCAATTTCGATTCATTGCTGCTTGCCGCAGATGTATTTACCAGCAGCAAAGAAAATATTTTTACAGAACAGGAAAGTCCCAGGCAACAGCATATCTCTGTAGAAAAATCGGCTGATACGGTAGTAAAGCAGGCACCTGTTATTGTAAAGAAAAAAGGATTGTTCAAACGCCTCAAAGATGCCTTCGCCAATAAGGCCGATACTATCCATGGTACAGGTATGCAACTGATCACCAGCGAAAAAAAGATCAGGGATTCCATCACACAATCGGTAATGCACAATGCCAGCAATTATTACCGCCAGTCACTGAATAAACTGCGGCAAAAGCAGGAACAGATCTCGGCTTCACAGGCAGACCTGTTTGCTGCCAACCAGCGTATCATGGACCAGCTAAAACTACTGGTGAGCGACCTCAAGGCTTCTTCAACACAACTGTCTGCCAATATTAAAAAGATCGCGCTGCAGGAATACGATTCCACCTCGGATATACTGAACAGGACCGGGCTGATCAGCCTGGTGCTGGTACTGCTGTTCTCCGTATTACTGTTATTGTATCTTGCCAAAATAAACACAGCAGAAATACTCATGCAGCGCGAGCATGAACGCGCCACCTCCCTGGCTCAGCAGAAAACCGACCTGCTGGCTGCGATGAGCCATGAAATACGCAACCCGCTGAACTCTATTATTGGCTTTTTAAAAGAACTGAAATCAAGCGGGCTTTCTGCCGAGCAGTCTGAAATGATGAATGCCATCCAGCTTTCTTCCGATATGCTGCTGGCCACTGTGAATGATGTGCTTGATATGACCAGGCTGGAAAGCGGCGAATTCCAGTTGCACCCTGAGCAGTTCAATCCGTACAACACCCTCCGTTTAACTATAGAAACCATGCGCTTCAGTGCGCAGGACAAAAACCTGGAACTACACTACCAGTTTGAAGGCGACCGGCAGCTGAACCTGACAGGCGACACCTTCCGTTTAAAACAGGTGGTGCTGAACCTGTTGAGCAATGCCATTAAATTCACCGAGCAGGGCAGCATCACGGTTCAGGCTCAGTTAAAACAAACCGAAGACAGGGTATCCCTGCAGGTGACCGTTGCCGATACCGGCCCCGGTATTTCAAAAGCACAGCAGGCAAAACTGTTCACCAAATATTACCAGACAGCGACAGCCAAGGGACAAACAGGTTCAGGCCTCGGCTTATACATTTGCCAGAAACTGGTGCAATTACAGCAGGGCACCATACAGGTAAGCAGTATTCCGGGTAAAGGCTCCAGCTTTACCTTTACCATTCCCTATCTGTCCGTGCAGGCAAAAGCAGTGGCAGAGATACAGCAGATCGATGTGAACACCTCTGTATTTGCCGGTAAAAAGATCCTGGTAGCCGATGATAACGAGGTGAACCTTCGCCTTATTAAGATCATGACCCGTAACTGGGATGTACACCTGCTGATGGCCAGGAACGGGCAGGAAGCACTGGATATTCTTTCGGACCAGCAGGCCGATATTGTGCTTACAGACATGCAAATGAACAAAATGACCGGCGAAGAGCTGGTACGTGCCATACGCAAAAGCAAGGGGCCGGTACAAGACCTGCCTGTGGTGCTGATCACTGCTTATGTATACACTGATGCAGAAATAAGCCAGCTGAAACAAAACGGCTTTACCGATATTATTGCCAAACCCTTTAATGAAACCCTGCTGGCACAAAAACTATTTGCCGCCCTCCAGGTTGCCAGTGCACAACGCAACTGATCACCATAACCGGTATAAAAACACCGGTTATGGTTTAGCCATATATTTTTTGCTTCACAGTTGGTTAAGAATGTTTTATCTTTCGGTTAAGCTTAACGGTTGCCAGCGGTGTTGCAAAATATCTTTTGCAATTTGCCGCCCGTATGAAAAAAATGCAGCAGATGCAAGCGTATCCTCCTCCTTTGCCAAAACTCACTGATGTAAAAGAAGGCAGCCATACCGCCTTCATAGAGGTATATCAGTTACTGCATATTAAAGTGTTCCGCTTTTTCCTGAAAAGAACTTTTATCAACGATACAGCCAAAGACCTTACCCAGCAATGTTTTATCCGGCTCTGGCAATTCCGTCATACCCTTTCTGAAGAGCATCCGCTGGAAAAACAGGTGTTTATTATTGCACGTAGCCTGCTGATCAATCACCTGAAAAAGGAAATGACACAGAAAAAGCTGAAAGCAGCCCACTTGCAGCTGAATAAAGAACAGCCGGAACAGGTGAACAGCCATATCGCCTTTGAAGCCGTCAATGAGATCAATGCGGCCATAGAAAGCCTCCCTCCTGTAAGAAAAAAGATACTGATACTAAAAACCTTTCACGGCCATACCAATAAAGAAATTGCCCAGCAGCTGGAAATATCGGTAAAAACAGTAGAAGACCATGTTACCAAGGCTTTCAGGCATATTAAACAGGTGGTGACCACCCTGGTGATGCTGGCATTGTCTGTTTTCTACTAATCCACAGCAAAAACGCTGTATGGCATTGCACCTGTTCAAACAGCAGTAGCCAGCACCCGTTCCATATCTTGAAAATGGGGGAACAGCTGATTCACAGTTTTCCTGTTTTTTTTATTACCGGGCAGGGGTTACCCCTTATTTCAACTGTATATTATATTGACGACTTTTATAGCAAAACATTTCATGCAGGAAATCACAGCTGAACTGATAGAAAAATTTTTTAACGGCCAGTGTTCTCGGGAAGAGGCAATAAGGGTATGGGAATACTTGAAAAATAATCCTGACAACGATTATTTACTGGGCGAATGGGAGCATACAGACGGTACCACTCCCCTGCCTTCGGGTTATTCTGCAGAGATGCTAAATACGATCATCGAGAACCATGCAGATAAACCACATTCATGGTTCAGGCTGTTGAAAATGACGGTAGCAGTAGCTGCCGGTGTACTTGCCATATGGGGTACCTGGCAAATATGGGGCAGCCATCCCGTACCGGCGCAGCAACCTGTGCTGGCACAGCAGGCTGTTGAAAGTATCTGGCAGGCACAATACAACCAGCAATCCAAAGACACCACCCTGCATATGCCTGATGGTTCAATCATCAGTTTGTCGCCCGGCTCATCGGTACGTTACCGTAAAGATTTCGGCCGATACGGCAAAAGGGAGATCATACTTTCGGGCCGTGCAGTATTTGCAGTAGCCACCAACAGGCAGCAGCCCTTCAGGGTGTACAGTGAAGGACTTACCACCACTGTACTGGGCACAAAATTTCTTGTAACGGCATTTAAAACAGCCAGCAATATAACGGTGCGGCTGTATGAAGGGCGGGTACTGGTGGCCACAGACAGCCTGCAGCATAAGACAAACACCACAGATTTTTACCTGCAACCCGGCGAAGAGCTGGTATTTGATAAACTGAAGAAACAGGCATCTAAAACCAGCTACCTCAAAAAACCCAAACAACCGGAAACCGACAGTGTTCCGCAACATGGCGGGCATGCTGAAGCCATCTCTAACTGGTATATGTTCGACAACCAGCGACTGGCCGATGTATTTGAACAACTATCAGTGATCTATAATGTAAAGATTGAATATACCGGATCAGAGATATGCCAGATGTCATTTATCGGGAAGATTGAAAAAACAGATTCGCTCGATAAAATACTCAAAGACATTGCCCTGCTCAATAACCTGCAGGTAAGCCATAAAAACGGCGGCTACCTTATCAAGAAAAGAAAACACTAGCCTTTCACCTGTTGCAACCACATGGTTGAACCGCAGCATTGCTGCGGATGGGGAAACTATTGCTTAAATGAAAATTGTCAATATGCGAACAACAGTTTTTACCAGAACAAAACGGCAAAAGCTATGCTTAACCCTGCTGGCTTTTTGTTGTACTGCCCTGCTGGCATCTGCACAAACAGGAAGTGTAAGCGGTATTGTACGCAATCAAACCGGCGATCCGCTATCAGGTGTATCGGTGATTGCGAAAAATGCTGCAACAGGTTTATCAGCCGGCACTCAAACAGATTCATCGGGTGTATTCCGGTTTACTAAATTACCGGTCAGTAACAAGTACCAGTTTAGTTTCAGTATTGTGGGGTTTGAACCACAGGTACTGGAAGGTTACAGTGTAAAGCAGAATGCTGCCATCTCTGTCATTGTAAAGATGAAAGAGCTTGCAGGCAACCTGAACGAAGTGGTGGTGGTAGGTTATGGCACACAGAAAAAGGCCAACCTTACTGGTGCAGTAGCACAGGTAGGCAGCGAAGTGCTGGAAAACCGCTCCCTGCCCAACCTTACACAGGGCTTGCAGGGTGTGATACCCAACCTTAACCTGCGGCCGCAGGATGGCAAACCCATTCAATCGCCGGCGTACAATATACGCGGCACCACTTCTATCGGCCAGGGCGGTAATGCATTGGTGTTGATTGATGGTGTACAAGGCGACCCCAGTATGATCAACCCGAATGATGTGGCCAGCGTCACCGTATTGAAAGATGCAGGATCTGCGGCCATTTATGGGGCAAGAGGCGCATTTGGCGTGGTACTCATCACCACCAAAACGCCTTCACGGGATAAAACCAGTATCACTTATTCTGCGAATTACGGTATCAAATCGCCTACTGCGATGCCCGACATTGTATCCAACGGTTATCTCTATGCAAAAATGTTCAATGAAGCATGGACCGCCTGGAACGATTATTCGCAAACACCGCAGAACATCAACAAAACAATGAAGTTCTCCAAAGAATACCTGGATGAACTGGCTAAAAGAGACAAAGATCCCAATCTTCCCAAAACAGATACTACTGCTACAGGTGAGTATGTGTATTATGCCAATACCGACTGGTTTAAGCTATTGTACAAAGAACACAACAGCTCGGTAGAGCACAACCTCTCTGTAAGCGGCAGCAGCGGTAAGGCCAGCTTCTATGTAACAGGCCGTTATTTTGGGCAGGATGGTATTTTCCGGTACAATTCTGATGATTATAAAATCTACAACCTGCGGGCCAAAGGGTCTATCCAGTTGTACCCTTGGTTGCGCATCGACAACAACACTGATTATTCCAGCATGAAATACCATAACCCGCTGAACACCGGCGAAGGCGGGGGTATATGGCGGAATATTGCCGATGAGGGTCATCCCAATGCCCCGATGCTCAACCCAGATGGTACATTATCGTATTCTGCAGCTTATACGGTCGGTGATTTTTATTATGGTAAAAACGGTATCGATATGAACAGGCAGATCATCCGTAATACCACCGGTTTCTCCAGCCAGTTTTTCAGGAATACATTCCGCATAAAAGGTGATTTCACTTTTCAAAACACGAACTACAACGAGAATCGTTTGCGGGTTGCGGTACCTTACAGTCCTAAACCAGGTGTGATACAATATATTGGTACCAATACCAATGATATCCAGACCACTTACCAGCAAACACAATATATCGCCGCCAACCTGTACGGTGAGTATGAAACCAAATTCAATAACAGCCATTATGTAAAACTGATGGCAGGGTATAACTATGAGCAGTCCACCTACAAACAATTACAAACCCTGCGCAACGGCTTGATCAACCCCGATGCACAGGATATAGGGCTTGCACTCGGCCAGTCTATCAACACCAATGGCGGCTGGGATAAATGGGCGATACTGGGTGGGTTTTACCGTATCAACTACACTTATAAAGACCGTTACCTGCTGGAAGCTGATGGCCGTTATGATGGTTCTTCCAAATTCCCCTCTAACCAGCGCTTTGCCTTTTTCCCCTCTTTCTCTGCGGGATGGCGTGTTACCAAAGAAGCTTTCTGGCATATGTCACCGGCCATTATTACAGATTTAAAGGTGAGGGCTTCTTATGGTTCGCTGGGTAATGGCAATATTGCATCTTATGCATTCCAGGAGCAGTTTAATATTTCACAATCCGGCAGGGTGCTTGGCGGTATCCGTCCGCAGCGTACCAGCCAGCCAGGTGTAATACCAGATGGCCTTACCTGGGAAAAATCAACCACACGCGACCTTGGTATCGACCTGGTAATGCTGAACAGCAGGTTGTCATTTACCGGTGATATCTATGTTCGTAAAACAACAGATATGTTCACCGTGGGTCTTACATTGCCTGCGGTATTTGGTACTACCGTACCCAAGGGCAACTATGCCGACCTGGAAACAAAAGGCTGGGAATGGTCCTTATCATGGAACGACAAATTCAATGCAGGTCAAAAGCCGTTCTTCTATGGTATCACACTGTCTATGTCCGACAACCAGTCTACCATTCTCAAATACAACAACCCCAATAAAAACCTGACCGATTATTATGCCGGTCAGAAAATAGGGGAAATATGGGGATTTGTGACAGATGGGTTCTTCACCAAAGAAAATATCGGCGAAGCATCTAAACAAAAGCTGTACAAAGGTTCTACCAGTGGGCAATGGCTGCCTGGTGATATCAAATTTAAAGACGTGAACAAAGACGGCGTCATCGATATCGGCAACAATACCGCCACCAATCCCGGCGATAAAGTGATCATCGGCAACAGCACGCCGCGCTATACGTATGGCATCAGCCTGAACGCCGGATGGAACAATATTTTCTTCGGCGCTTTCTTCCAGGGTGTAGGCAAGCAGGACTGGTGGCCTGGTGCAGAAGCGGATTATTTCTGGGGGCAGTACAACAGGCCATATAACAATGTACTGAAATCACAGCTGGGAAAAATATGGTCTGAAGAAAACCCGAACACCTATTTCCCCAGGTACCGCGGTTATTCAGCACAAAGCGGTGGTGCAGAGCTGAACCAGCCGCAAACAAAATACCTGCAAAGTGTAGCCTATATCCGGCTTAAAAACATACAGGTAGGCTATAACCTGCCCTATAAGCTCATCAGCAAAATAAAAATGAACAATGCACGCATTTATGTATCGGGCGAAAACCTGTGGACACATTCGCCGCTGTATAAAATAAATGCGCATAACCTTGACCCCGAAAGCATCAATGGCTCTGACCGTGTGCTTACCGATGGCAGCAATGGCAATGGCAATAATTACCCGATACTTAAAAGCATCACATTCGGTTTGTCTGCCACTTTTTAATGAGCAATTATTTAGTGTTCAATTAAACTCTGATTATGAAATATCCACATATACGAATTTCTGTTGTAATTGCCCTGGCAGCAGGATTACTGGCCGGCTGCAATAAACAACTGGATCAAACCCCGAAATCAACCGCTACCGGCGATGTGGTTTTCGGCAGCGAGCAGGGACTTGCTTTGTATGCCAATTCTTTTTATGATGGTTTGTATAACGGCACCGATGTGTACGAAGGAGACAATATGGTCGACTATGGCGCAAGATCGCAGGTGCCTGATTTTTTACGCGAAGGCGCTTATGGCCCCAGGCAAAGCACTGGCTGGGACTGGACCCAGTTGCGGAATGTGAATTATTTTATTCAGAACTGTAATAGTCCGAAAGTACCGGCTAGCATCCGCAACAACTATATTGGCATAGCCCGTTTTTTCAGGGCCTTGTTCTACTTTGAAAAAGTAAAACGTTTTGGTGATGTTCCCTGGATTGGCAAAACTCTGGCAGTAAACGATTCTGCCCTGTTCAAAAAACGCGATTCCCGTACACTGGTCATGGATTCTGTGCTGGCCGATCTTGATTTTGCCTGCCAGAATATTACCACTACGGATGACAAAACCCGCAGCCAGATCACCAAATATGTAGCCTATGCCTTTAAATCGCGGGTATGCCTGTTTGAAGGAACATTCCGTAAATACCATACCGAATACAACCTCCAGGGCACTGCAGAAAAATGGTTGACTGAAGCAACTAATTCGGCACAAACCGTTATCACCCAATCGGGGTATTCGCTGAACACGGCAAACGGCACGAACAACTCTTACCGCCAGTTGTTTATTGCCGAACCGGGCCCCGTAAGCAATGAAGTAATGCTGGCTTATATCTATAATAAAGACCTGAGTGTGCTCAATGATGCCACCTGGTGGTGGACCAGTGCCACTTATGGTTCAAGGCTGAGTTTTACCAGAACCTTTATCAACACTTTCCTGAACATAGACGGCACAGCTTTTACCGACAAGCCCGGTCATGATACCATCATATTCATCAACGAAGTGAAAGGCCGTGATATGCGCCTGCAGCAATTGATACGCATGGGCGATTATAAAAGGATGAACGCAGGCGTACCCCAGGCGGCACCGCCCGTATTCTCATACACCTACACCGGCTATCAACCGATTAAATGGACACTGGACGATGTGTATTTTGAGCAGGGTACCACTGGCGACAATTCTATTCCTTTACTACGTTATGCAGAGGTACTGCTCAATTATGCCGAAGCAAAAGCAGAGCTGGGCTCACTTACAGATGCAGACTGGGCTAAAACCATCGGCGCACTGCGGCAGCGTGCAGGCATCACCAGTGGCACGGTGACCAAACCCACCAAAATTGATACTTACCTGCAAAACACTTATTTCCCCGAAATCACCGATGCTGCATTGCTGGAAATAAGAAGGGAAAGAGGTATAGAACTGGCATTTGAAGGACTGCGCTTTTACGACCTGGTAAGATGGAAAAAAGGCAAGCTACTGGAACAGGTATGGAATGGTTTTTATGTACCCGCACTCAACGTACCCATGGACCTGAATGGCGATGGTGTGCTGGATGTTTGCTTTTATAAAACCATGCCTTCTAACCCGCTGCCCAAGGTCACTTATATCAATGTGAGCGAAACGGTTAACGGCACTCCCAATCCGCAACGGCTTTCACATGATACTTATGGCGAGCTGACATGGCTCACCAATATCCCCCGTAAATGGGATGATAAAATGTACTTATACCCTATTCCTGAACCTGACCGCATTCTCAATCCCAACCTGGGGCAGAACCCGGGATGGTGAGGCTTGTGGGATGTACGATGTGCGATATGGGATGTACGATGTGGGGGCGTAGGATAAATTAGACGTCTGCGTACTGATTACTTCGTAGTTCGTACTTGATACTATATGGATTATACGATGAAAAAACTACCAGTAAACAAAAAATAAAGAACATGCGCTACTTAAAAAAACTTTGCCTGGCAAGCTGTTGTTTCCTGTTTTTAAGTACGGCACAATCGCAGCAGGTGAAACATGTTGTGCTGATTACAGTAGATGGTTTCCGGCCGGATTTTTACCTGGATAGCAACTGGCCTGCACCCAATATCAGGCAGTTGATGAAAAACGGCACATATGCCCTGGGTGTAAACAGTGTGTTTCCTTCTATGACCTATCCGTCGCACACGACCATTGTAACCGGTGTACAGCCTGCGAAACATGGAGTTTATTACAATGGCATGTTCGAACCCAATGGATCAACAGGTAAGATCTATTGGAACGATAGTTCTATTCATGCCACCACTATCTGGAAAGCAGCACAGCAGAAAGGTTTAACAACGGCCGCTTTATTCTGGCCCGTTTCTGCTGATGCACCTGTTGACTACAATATCCCCGATATCGGCAGCATGGGCGAAACCACCAGGGAGAACTATGCGAAACCTGCAGGCTTTGTGCGCACACTGCGTGCAGAAGTGTTCAACGGTATCAACGCGATTGAATATGGCAAAGACGAAAATGTTGCCCGTATTGCCGCTTATGTGATCAAAAAAGCAAAGCCATCGCTGATGACCATTCACCTGTTCTCTGTTGACCATGCCGAGCATATACAGGGGCGCGAAGGCGATATGGTGAAAGAAGCTGTAGCCGATGCAGACAGCAGTGTAGGCGTTATCACAGAAGCTTTGAAACAGGCAGGCATCTGGAACAATACCGTACTGATTGTAACCGGTGACCATGGATTTGAAAATGTTACACAGCATGTTTATCCCAATGTATGGCTGGCCCAGGCCGGGCTTATCACCGATATCAAAAAAGGCGACTGGAAAGCCCAGTTCTATACGGTTGGCGGATCAGCTTATTTATACCTGAAAGATCCGCAGGACCAGGCGACACTTGCTAAAGTAAAAGACCTGCTCAGCCGGTTACCGGCAGCGGAACAGCAATATTTCCGCATCATCAGCCGCAGCCAGCTGGATGCCATCGGCGGCAATCCTGAAGTAGCACTGGCATTGAGCGGAGAGCATGGCGCCTCTTTCGGCGGGGCTGCCACCGGCGCTACTGTTGCACCCGGCAAAGGCGGCACCCACGGCTTTTTCCCTGATTTCAGGAATATTCAAACAGGTTTTGTTGCCTATGGCCCCGGCATACGCAAGGGCGGTATTATATCATCCATGAACCTGCGCGATATTGCACCGGCCATAGCCCGTATGCTGCAGTTGGACCTTCCTCCTGTACAGGGTAAAATACCGGAAGCTTTGTTGGCAAAATAACAGGGTATAAACCGGGGCACGCCTGTTGTTCCATACCATTACGAGCGTTCCCCGGTTTTTGTTTAACCACCACTTACCGTGGTAATACCAGATCATTATAATCTCCTGAATGTTGTCAGTTCTATTGTTTTATAGGGCGTATCTGCTGTTGGCGCCGTTTCGCTGCGCCATACCATACTGCCACCGGATATAGATTGAACAATAGCATTATCCGGCAGCGCCCCCTGCACCCTGGTTTCCATACCCAGGCCGGCGGTTCCCGCTTTGTTGAGTTTTAACTGGTTGCCGGCAAGCGAATAGGTATTGGCATCTACTGAACCGCTTAATCCATTTGCGGCGGTAGTGAATGTATAGGTATGGTCTGCTTTAAATTCCAGGCTGCATTTCACCATTTTCAAAACAGCCTGCCAGGTAGTGGTGAGCTCCTGCGATTTATCTGTAAGCTCTTTTCCACTCGCAGGGTCTACTGCGGTTATTTTGATACTTATACGCTCCCATTTCCCTACAATAGACTGTGCCTGTACAGGCCTGAAAGCAAATAAGAAGCAGGCAGCTGCCAATGCGCAGCAGCGGGATAGATTAGTGGTCATGGTTGGATGGTTGGCTGGTTGGATGGTTGGATGGTTTGATGGTTTGATGGTTAGATTGTTGGATTGTTGGATGGTGTGTGGGTCATCTGGATAGTCCTCTTGCCCAAACAGATAAGAGCACCATTATAAATGAACTGATCATACATATAATCCGCCAGTTGAATGCGTGTACTACTTTTTGTTTCACCACCTGTACATCACCTGGCAGCTCATTGATATTCCAGCTTTGGATCAAATGGCTCAGCGGATGATTCACGCGAACAGTGAATATGATGTCAGCCACAATAATCACAAAACCGGCCAGCATCAGCCAGAATGATGGCGAAATACTTTTGGTACCGAGCAATACAATAGATGCGATGAGCGACACGAGCAGCACTATTCCAAAAACCGGCATACGGCTGCCCATATAATGATCCAGCTGCTGCCAGTATTCAGCAAAAGTTCTGTCGGTCATTTTTTCAGCCGCCGGGTTAGCGCCTATTGCCGTAAAAAATCCTATGCCCGCATAAAACCCGCTCAGCAATGTGGTAATAAAGAACACGCCTTCTTCCATTTGTTTGGTCATACTTATTTATATTTTCTGATAGGTGACTTCTTCTTCAATGGTATATTGTTTCTGGTTGCTGCCTTCCCCGGTGATGGTATCGCCTTTAAAATACCATACCATGGTTGAACTGTTCAGCGATTTAATAGTAACAGCAGCGGGCAGCCCTTTCCGGTTGTCCATATTATTGTTACCGTATTTGCCCTGCAGTTGCGCTGCTGCCTGTTTAAATTGCGCTTCCAGCTTAGGGTCCAGCTTGGTAGCAAGCTGGTTGCCACTGAGTGTATAAGTGCCGTTGAAACTGATACCTTTCGGAGAATGTGCTATCGTGGTTGTCATTATCCAGGTATTATTGGATTTAAGTTCAATCACCTGTTTCATCATCTCCACCGCCTGTTTGGTTTGTGCCGAAATATCTTTCCGGTTACCGGTTGTTTTATCTGTAATCACTTCTTTTATTGCGGTTCTTTCCCATTTACCGCAAACAGACTGTGCGTTGGCGCAGGCACAGATCATCAGTGCGAGCAACAGTACAGATTGTCGCAGCACTGCACTTGTTCTGGTTTTTACCGCCTGGTTTCCCTGGCAACAATCGGGCGTTTTACAAAGCAGGCGCACCGGGTTATGCGAACAGGTGCTTCCTGCGGAGTGCCGGTTAGTGGCATTTTTCTTTTTCATGTTATCTTGTTTATGAAGGTTTACTTTATCCAATACATCGGTTCACCATTTGTGAACAATCCAAGCGGCCGTTCACATTATATGGGGTATATCATTATAGCTGCATTAAACAATGTTGCAAGGCGCCGGTAATAGCCGATACCAGCACAAGCATTTTTTACTTCCTGTTCAGCTGCCAGGTTTTAAACGGGAAAATATGCCTACAGCCAGCCATTAAGGGTTGAGAAAAAGGATTTCATTGTGTGAAACAGGCTGACCAACTTTAGCAATGAAGCCAAAGCAATGTTTTCATGTGGTTAATGCCCAGCAAAGTACAGGGGTATTTGCCACACCATTTTGCCTGACTGAGCAGGTGCAGGCAAAAATTTATTAACTGCCACCGGTTATTGAGCCGCCGTGTAGTTACTGTACTACCCAAATTGCCAACCCGGGAGAGGCAAATGGCAAGTAGAACCCGGGAGAGAACTCTCAGGTATATGTCCCTAACTAACTTTGCCATTTGCACAACTATTGCTGCTTCCCCCTGGTTAAAATAGCTGCCGGTTTTTCAATAACTGTATACACCGGATGGTTTATATGCAATACATTTTCACCGGCAGTACGCCGGTGTTACCACGAAGCACAAGCTATACCGCTGTGATCTGGTGGCTTAAAAGTAAATCAGCCCTTCGCGCAGTTTTTTACTATTGAGCAGGTGTGGCAGAAAATTGAGCAGGTGTTGCATTTGACCGAGCAGGTGTGATAACAGATCTACTTCAGCACCTGCCCTGAACAGCTGGATGGAGTGGTTTAAGCCCGCTAATCAGCGTTTCATCAGCTGCGCAAATTTTTCGAGCAGGAACTGTTTACGGCGGACAGAGATCTCTATTTCCATACCATCAGCCATCAGTATGGTACCACCTTTTCCTTTATAATATTCTTTTACATGCAGCAGGTTGATCATGGATGAATTGTGTACACGTACAAAATCGTGATCCCCCAGCAACAACTCATATTCTTTCAATGTTCTGGATACCAGTACATTGGTTTTATCAGCCAGGTAAAACCGGGTATAATTGCTTTCCGATTCCAGCCGGATAATATCATTCAGCGACACAAACATCTGGCCACGTATCGTTGGCAGCGCAATACGGCTGTTTTCTCTTGCACCAGGCTGTATCGTTTGCAGCAATTGCTGCAACTGGCGCAGATGGCTACCCTGCTGCCGCTGCTTGAACCTGGCCACAGCAAGCACCAGTTCTTCTTCATCTACCGGTTTTAGCAGATAATCCAATGCATTTACTTTGATGGCTTTAATGGCATAGGCATCATAAGCGGTTACAAATATTACCTGGAAGCCGGGGTCATCCAGTTGTTCCAGTAACCTGAAACCATCCAGGTCAGGCAGGTTGATATCAAGAAAAACAAGGTCGGGTTTCAACCTGCGCAGGGCATCTATCCCTTCCGTTGCATTTTTGCAGGTGGCAACCACCTGAACATCAGCGCAGTTCTCGGCAAGCCGGTATTGCAGCGATTCTATACAAAAGGCTTCATCATCGATGATCACGGTCCTTATCATAGTAATACTGTTTTCATCATTCAGCTTGTATATAACGCCAAAACTACGCTTATTTAAGTTCTGTATACACACCGGTTAATTCAATCACCACCTCGGTGCCTGCCGGCTCACCGGCATCGTTGTATAAATCACTGATTAACACATGCGCATCAAAATTGCCGGCCTGCTTTAAAAGATGCAACCGCTCGGCTGCAATTTTCATCCCCATAGATACATGCCTGTCTTCATGACGGGCATTGATCTCTGCAGCAGCCAGCCGCCCCACACCATTGTCGCGGATGACGCCCCTTACCAGGTCTCCTTTTGCGGTGAGACTGAATTCGAGTAATCCATCGCCATTGGTTTTATACCGCAGGCCATGCAGTATGGCATTTTCAATATATGACTGGAATAAAAGCGGCGGTAATTTCACCGGGCGCTGTTTCAATTTTTCATCAACAGTGATGGTGTAGATGAATTTTTTATCGAACCGGATCTGCTCCAGCTGAATATACAATTCAAGACTACGCAGCTCGCTATCCAGGTCGATCAGCGGGTGCTGTGAATTTTCGAGCACCAGCCGCACCAGCCGGGCAAATTTGTTTAAAAACTGAGATGCGTTTTTCCGGTCGTTCTTAATAATAAAAGCATCTATTGCCGTCATGCAGTTGAAAATAAAATGCGGGTTCATCTGCGCCCGCAGTGCTTTCATTTCCGATTCGGCGAGGTTCAGTTTAAAACTCACCTGCCTGCGTATCTGGTTCAGCCGGTAATAATAGGCAGCATACACCAGCAGCACCACTACTGCCGCCAGCAGGGCAATAAACCACCATCGCAGGTAAAGCGGCGGCAGTATTACAAATGCATAACCAACTGTATTACGGCTAAGCTTGCCATCTTTGTTCATCGCCCGCACTCTGAGCATGTATTTACCGGGTTTCAGGTTAGAAAAATTGATACGGTAGTTCCTGGCAAAAGGGCTCCAGTTTTTATCAGGCCCTCCCAGTAAATAACTATAACGCGTATAGCTTTCATTGGTATAGGTATTGGCGCCAAGTTCAAAGGAAAGATCGTTTTCATCAGGCTGCAGGTAGCGTGTATAACCGGGTGCCGCAGCAATAGTATCCGGCCGTCCTTTTATTTCACAGCGGGTGATAGCCACCTCGAAAGAAGAATCAGGTTGTACAAATGCTTTATTCAGATCGATACTGGCCACCCCGGGAAACTGATCTACCCATAGCCGGTTCCTGCTGTCAATGGCAATGGTTTTACTGTTCTTGATGCCGAGGCTATTTCCCAGCTGTTCCATCTTCCAGCCGGTTTTACCATCTGCAATTACCCTGTCAAGCCCGGCCGGTGTAGCCAGCCATAAATGACCGGAGCGGTCTTTTTTGATATCCCATACAGTATTGTCTGATAGCCCTTCTGCTATACCGAAATGTGCGATATCAGCCATATCCCCTTTTGCCTCCCTACGCAACCGGAACAAACCATCATAGCGTGTACCGATCCATATATTGCCATCATCATCTTCACATATACTGCGGCACCAGGCCAGGGCTGGTATACCAGCCAGTGCTTTTTCCCAGTACACCAGGTGATCTGCACGAAGCGAATCATGTACGCTTTTCAACTGGAACCTGAACAGGCCGCGCCCGAACAACCCTGCCCAGATGGCCCCTGTTCTATCACGGTACAGCACATGAATATGTTCTGTTTCGCCTTTTTTAAACCCGGGTATTTTATAGAACCGGCCATGCACATAAACATGCAGCCCGAGTATGCTTGATACCAGTAAACTATCTTTTCCCAACCCCATCAAACCAGTGATGCCATAGCGGGATGGTGAAAAATAATTGTGCAGGTCGAGTATCTTCTTCATACCCGACACTTTGCTTTTTTGTTTGTTGAGCTGCAGCTTCCAGATGCGGGTAGCATTGAAAGAATAATACGCATCACCCAGCTGCCGTATACGGCCGATACTATCATCTTTTGCAGGAAAAGACAAACCCTGCCACCGGCCATCATTGAACAGCTGGCTCTTCAGCGAATAAGCCCATACCAGGCTATCCTGGTCGGTGGTATTGATCTCCCATACCAGGTTAGCTGCCAATCCTTCTTTAAGTGCGTATTGTGTATGCGGATCACTCAGGCTTATTTTTGCCAGGAAGCCATCTGCGGTTATCCATAAATTATTTTCCCTGTCCTGCATCATCCCCATATTGGTGATACCGGAAAAACCATCCTGCTCACTGTATATATTAAGCCTGCCTGTTGTATCTATTTTCACCAACCCCTTATTGTCTGCCAGCAACCACAGGTTGTTGCTGATATCCCAGCAAAAAGCATAATACCTGTAACCCGGCAAATGGCTATACGCCACGGGGGTGGCGGCATACATTATTTTCCGCTGAGCCCAGCTCACCCTGTCAATACGCAGCAATTCGTTATCGCGGGTAATAATCCAGGGTTTGCCTGTACGGTCTCTTCCCGAAGCTGTAATTTTTTTATCCAGGCTGAACTGTGTATGATCATGCAGGTTGAGTATGGCTGGTATGCTGTTTGGTTGTATGTATAACAACAGGGAATCCTGCAGCTGCAGCATCGGCACATCTGTATCATCAGATACCAGCACACCGGGTTGCCGCTTCTGAAGCGAAGTAAAATGATGGTCCCCGTACACATAAAGATCCTGCAGGTCCTGGTAAATGTATTCGCCGGGCTTTACCTGTACCACCGATTTAAATGCAGCTGGTACCCCGGTTGCGCCAGCCCTTACCTGCCGGTCGTGTATAACAAATACACGTTCTTCATTATCGAAGCACCAGAGCTCCCCATCCAGTTCTGCAAAAGCATATACATATTTGTAGCTATAACCCGGGGGAGGCGGGTAATAGCGAAAGCAGCTGCCTTCATACCTGTATATGGCATTGCCGGTGCTTATCCATATCCATCCCTTGCTGTCCTGGAAAGCGCAGACGGTTTTTACATAGCTGATGCCGTTCTTTTCGTTGTAAATGGTCACCGGTAACTGCTGCGCAGCAACAAGGCCAGTAAAAGCGCAGGCCAGCACAATAGCCGGCAACAGCAAACAGCGGATAGTATAACGGAACATTGTAGGCATCAGGCAAACAGGAAATATGCAAAACAGCGGCCCTTGTTTATCAATAACAGGTTATTTTATTATGATTCATCTCAACGCTTCCATTACAGCAAACAAAGTACTGTAAAATGCAGGCGCCTGCTCAAACATCGGGAAATGACCACTCTCCTGTATCCAATGCATGTGTATGGAAGGCCGCAGTATTTTCAGGTCGTACGAGTAAAAAGCCAGTGCATCCTGCCGCCCGGCGATCAGGTGCACCACACCTTTATAACGATCCAGTGTTGAAGAGAGATCATACCCTGTACGCCAAAGGTCACTGACCATCAGCTGGGTCATCAGGACATTGCGTTTAACACCTGCATTTATTTTTTTCAGCATGCTGTCGATCAGTTGTTTGTTGTAGATATAGCTCAGCCTGTTCAGCCTGTCAAATGCCTTTGCTTCTTCTGCTGTAGCGGTTCCTTTTTCCATCTTAGCGTTGAGCGTATCCAGTTCTGCCAGCTCTTTTACACCATAACGCACGCGCTGGTTCGCGATATGTGTGGCCATATTTTCTTTAGCTATTTTGTAATACCCCGGCGATACCAGCACCAGGGCTTTTACCTTATCAGGATGCGCTGCCGCAAAGCTCATTGCCAGCATACCACCCCATGAATGACCATAGATAATGGCTGTCTTCAACCGGAGATGCTGCATCAGCCGGTCAATATCTGCGATTGCTGCAGCAAGATTGATCGTTGTAGAATCAAATGGCGCCGGTATAGACAGCCCTGTACCTCTTTGTTCGGGCAATATGCTGTGATACGATTTACCCAATGCAACAGCCACTTCCTCCTGCTGCATGCACGAGTTGCCGGGACCACCTGATAATACAATAACAGGTTCACCTTTTCCATATTCATGATAATATAGGTAACCGTTGGTATAACGGAGGGAATCTACATGTTGTGCCGTTAATAATGTAGTGCACAGCAGCAAAGGCAGCAACAACAAAATACATATACGGGGCAAGGTGTAATGAATTGGTTATTCCGAATATACACCATCTGATGCATTTCCATTGCGGGCTGGTAAAATTTGTTCTGGCTGCTACCGGCCGGTATACCAGAATAGCCGCGCAATACAATGATAGCGATGGATTTAAAACAGGCAGCCCTGTCTTGTTCAACCAGATACCGGCATACCCTCCATTTATTCCTTCTGTAATTTTCGCAACTCGAAAAGCAGCAGCTGCAAGGTTCCCAGGCAAAATAGTATTTTACAGTAAAATCACTTTTCTGTATGCACTACACCCCATTCATTGTTCGCCGCATCCTAACCACTATCTGCTTTGCTGCAGGCGCTTTCACGGGCATTGTTGCACAAAGCAATGCAGTCAGCGCCATCAGGCAGGAAGATCTCAGGAAAGACTTGTATGAACTGGCCGATGATCATTTCCGTGGCAGGGAAGCAGGCACGCTTGATGAACTGAAAGCTTCTGTATGGATAGCAGAACAGGCCCGCAGGGCGGGACTGGAACCTGCCGGCGATGATGGCACTTATTTCCAGTTCTTTTCACTTATCCGTGAAAGGATCGGCAGCAAGAGCAGTGTTCGCATCGGCACCCGCGATTTTATTTTGTGGAAAGATGCTATTGTGTACGAGCCCTGCTTTGCCAACCTCGATGCATCAATGGTATTTTTGAGCAACCCTGCAACTGCCACAGAAAGCCAGGTGAAAGGCAAAGCTGTTGCACTGCAGTTCTCTCCTGATGGCATCAGCGACCCGCGTATCAAAATACCATTCCGTTATCCGGGTATAGTAGTATCGTACTGGGCCAGGAAGCTGGCGGCACTTGGCGCTACGGCCATTGTTTTTATCTCGGATAAACTGGCCGGAGAAGCCTGGGCCAGGGCAACACAATACAATGACCGTGGTTCGTACCAGATAGAAGGCAGCCTGTTTAACCGGCAATTGCTCAGGGATATTCCCATCATCTGGCTGAAACAGGACGCGCTGAACCTGGTACAGCAACCGGGTGCACACCTGCAGGCACAGTTGTATACAGAAACCTTTACCTACCCTTCTGTAAATGTGGTAGCCAAAGTGAAAGGCAAGGATCCTTCCCTGTCAGGGGAATATATACTTTTCAGCGCCCACCAGGACCATGATGGTGTACGCAATATAACACCCGGTAAAGATTCTATTTATAATGGTGCCGATGACAATGCCACTGTAAGCGTTGCCTTACTGGCAATAGGCAGGGCCTTTAAACAACAACCCGGCCGCCGCTCTGCGCTGTTTGTATGGCATGGATCTGAAGAAAGAGGTTTGTTCGGCTCTACCTGGTTTGCAGATCATCCTACCGTTCCGCGCGCTTCTATCGTAGCTGTTTTGAATGGCGATATGATCGGTGCCAATCATCCAGACAGCGCTGCACTGCTGGGTGTAATACCTCCGCACCGCAGTTCATCAGAACTGGTTAGCATTGCACTGGAAGAAAATGCCCAAACAATACATTTCAAGCTGGATACTGCCTGGGATAAATCCACTCATCCTGAAGGCTGGTATTTCCGCAGCGACCATTATCCTTATGCCAAAAAAAATATCCCCTCACTGTTTTTCAGTACACTGCCACATCCCCTGTACCATACACCCGGCGATGAAGCAGCGACGATCAACCTGGCAAAGCTCACCCGTATGACACGGTGGATGTATTTAACCGGCCTTGCTGTAGCCAACAGGAACAACCGGCCCGCACTGGAACCTGGCTTCCACCTGGAACGGTAAGCACAGGATCATCATGCCTGTTGTATTGAAACAGGTGTAACATTGCATTGAAATCAACTGCTGCTGGACTATTGGCATTCCATTTCCTGGACTACTGCAATAGCCCGGCAGCCTGTTAACTTCGTCTTTCATATCCTTCTTATACATTATGAAAGAGCGTTTCCTGATGAGAGAGCTGCAGCCCGAAGCATTTGCAGCCATGATGCAGCTGGAAAAATACCTGGCAGCTTCCGGCATCGATCCTGTACACAAAGAACTGATCAAAATAAGGGCATCACAGTTAAATGGCTGTGCCTACTGCATTGACCAGCACACCAAAGATGCACACAAGCTGGGCGAAACAGCGCAACGGTTATACCTGCTTAATGCCTGGCGTGAATCGCCGCAGTTCACAGCAGCAGAAAAAGCCATTCTTGCCATGACAGAGGAAGTTACATTGATCAGCCAGGCAGGGCTCAGCAAAGCCACTTACGAGAATGCCATTCTTCATTTTGGCGAAACCGGCACCGCCCGCCTGCTGATGTCCATTGTAACCATCAATGCATGGAACCGCATTGGTATTTCTTCGCATCGCATACCGGTGTAACCGGGTGTATCAATGTAAGCCAGTTGTAAGTCTGTAGCGATCAGTTCGATCACCCATATACCGGTCAGGCGGGAATATTTTCAGCACTGAAATCTGTTGATATACTCAGCGCTTTCCATGTATCGTAACTATTACGCAGCAGTTCCAGCTTCTCTGTAGCCCGCTGGTAGGCATCACTACCGAGCAGCAAGTACAGTGGCGGATCAGGCATTGCAACGATGCCGATGATCGCTTCAGCTGCTTTTTCCGGGTCGCCGGCTTGGAGGCCATTCATCTTCAGGTATTTTTCATGCGATTCCCGTACCTGCCGGTAATCTTCGATCGGCTTTGCAGGCATCAACAGTGATTCTTTTGTAAGAAAACTGGTTCTGAATGCCCCTGGCGCCACCACTGTTACATGAATACCCATTGCGGCCACATCTTCAGCCAGTACTTCAGACAACCCTACCAGGGCAAATTTGCTGGCTGCATAAATAGCCCAGCCTGCCCGCGCGGTTATCCCTGCAATAGAGGCAATATTGATGATATGCCCGGATCGCTGCGCCCTTAAAAAAGGCATTACCTGCCTGATAATATTGAGTGTGCCAAAAACATTCACATCAAAATTGTCACGGCATTCTTTGTCGGATAGTTCCTCAATGCTGCCACCAATACCATAGCCGGCATTGTTAATAACCACCTCTATGCTTCCAAAATATGCATGGGCCGCTGTAACAGCAGCTGCCACGCTTTTTTCGCTGGACAGTTCCACTTCCAGTGGCAGAAAATCCGGTGAACTGGTGTTTACTGCTTTCTGCAATGTCTCTTTGCTGCGTGAAGTAGCAGCTACCCGCTGCCCTGCAGCCAATAACTGCTTAACCAGGCTTAGTCCGAACCCTTTCGAAGCGCCTGTGATCAACCATACTTTACTGGTGCTCATAACCTGTTTATTTTAACCCTGCAAAATTAACCGGCTAAAACAAGCACCAGCTTGCAGCGAACAAACCAATAATTACGAAATTCAAACAATTCGGAAAGCAGAAGGTGTGAGCTGTGTTTGCTTTTTGAAAAAATGATTGAAATGTGCAGGCTCTTCAAAACCCAGGCAATAGCCGATCTCTGCAATATTCCAGCTGGTATGTTTCAGCAATGCTTTGGCCTCGCTTACCAGGCGCTCCGCTATGTGCGTAGTGGTGGTTTTACCCGTGGTTTCGCGTATAGCACGGTTGAGGTGGTTCACATGTACCGACAGCTGCTCGGCAAAATCCCTGGCAGAACGAAGGGCAAACCGCTGCGACGGGGATTCAATGGGAAACTGCCTTTCGAGCAGCTCGATAAACACAGAGGTGATGCGCGCATTGGCATCAGGGTGTTTAACCAGCGCTTCTGTAGGCTCCATTTTAAGGGCAAAATGGATCAGCTCTGTTACATAATTACGCAGCAGATCGTATTTATAACGGTAGTCGGTATTGATCTCTTCCAGCATTTTCAGGAACAGCTGGCTTACCTGCTCATCCTGGGCCGCATCCAGTACATACGAAGGCTTGCCACCACTGGCAAACATGGGCATCTCACTCAGGTGACCACGCATGGTACTGGTAAAAAAAGCTTCTTTGAAAATGCAGAAAAAGCCCGAATTATCGTCAGCCAGTGTTTCCCAGGTATAAGGCACATGAGGATTGAAGAACATGAGGGTAGTACCATTGATCTCAATGCTTTTATCCGCATAATGATACCGGTTACGGCCCCTGATCAGGCTTATTTTGTAAAAATCACGTCTTGCATATTTAACCGGGGCTCCCTGCGTATGGGCGGCACCATCTTCCACCCTGAACACATTGAAATGACCTATATCCTGCTGCAGGTTTTCAGGCAGCCAGTTAAATTTCCGCTCATAAAACGCTTCCAGTGTTTCAGTTTCAGGCATAAGTCAAAGTTATATAATTCAAACTTTCCGGCACTTTTTTATCTGCAATGGTTTATATTATTCTCTATTTAATACCGTTCATGGAATTTTATTCTGAAAAATCAATTTATTCAGAATTTAGTTCATAAAACACCTAAATTCACAGAAGAAATAACACCCTTCATTTACAACCATCAACTTATTGCTTTATGGCTACTCCGGCAACAGCACCGCTTATACAACGCAGGCGTATTGAATCGATCGATCTTCTCCGCGGCACCGTTATGCTGATCATGGCGCTTGATCATGTACGGGATTATTTTCACAACAGTGCCTTTCTTTTTAATCCCACCGATCTCACCCATACCAGCACCGTACTTTTTTTCACCCGCTGGATCACCCATTTCTGTGCGCCTGTATTTGCTTTCCTGGCGGGTGTATCTGCCTGCATCAGCGGCAACAGGAAAAGCAGGAAAGCGCTGTCTGCATTCCTTTTTACAAGGGGGCTATGGCTGATGATTGCAGAAATAGTGCTGATCACACTGAGCTGGACGTTCAATCCACATTATACGGTGTTTATCCTGCAGGTGATATGGGCGCTGGGCTTTGGCATGATCTGCTTATCCCTGCTGGTATTCTTGCCCCGCCCGCTTATCCTGGTAACCGGGCTGGTGTTGGTATTGGGCCACAATACACTGGATAATATTCATGTTGCCGGTAACGGCTTCGGCGCATACGGCTGGGCTTTTCTTCATGACCAGCATTTTTTTGCTTCATCGCATGTGGATGTGTTCATGGGCTATCCCGTAATTCCCTGGGTGGGCATTATGACACTGGGCTATTGTACCGGCTATTTATACCTGCCACCGTTTGATGCGGCAAGGAGGAAAAAATGGCTGGTATACCTGGGAAGCATAGCGATCGCTGTTTTTATCGTGTTGCGTATGGTGAATGTTTATGGCGATCCTTCACCACGCAGTACAGGCTTTAGTTCCTGGTTCAACCTGCTGTCTTTCTTGAACACCACTAAATATCCGCCTTCACTTTTGTACACGCTGATGACCCTGGGGCCTGCTTTATTATTCCTTGCGTTCACTGAACGGCCGCTAAATGCTTTTACGCAGAAGGTTGTTGTTTTCGGACGGGTGCCGATGTTTTATTATATCGTCCATATTGTACTGATACACCTGGCGGCCCTGGTGGCAGCGGAGGCTACAGGCTATTCCTGGCATAATATGATCCTCACCACCTGGGTTACAGAAATGCCACAGTTGAAGGGTTATGGTTTCAGTCTGCCGGTTGTTTACCTGCTATGGCTGGTAACCATAGTTATATTGTATCCTTTATGTAAATGGTACGACCGGTATAAAACTGATCACCGGGAGCAATGGTGGCTCAGTTATGTGTAACCCGTAATAGCTGATAGCTGCAAGCGGTTAGCTATGAGTATTGCCGACTGTGGACTGTAGACTGCACACCGGTTCTCTCGCGGAATGCGCGGAAATCGCGGAACGGAGACGTTGTTAATAGCTGATAGCTGCAAGCGGTTAGCTATGAGTATTGCAGACTGTGGACTGCAGACTGCCAACTGTGAACTGTAGACTGCAGGCTGCATAACAGTAATTTAATCTTCCGCTAATCCCCTGGTTACATACCTGCGCTTTCTTTGTAAAACCTTCTGAAATGAAATACTTAACCTACTGTATCGTGCTGTTATCGTGGTATACGGCAACAGCACAATCGCCCGGTGGGGCAGGCAATATTTTCATCATTACTACAGATGGCTTCAGGTGGCAGGAAATATTCAACGGAGCTGATTCAGCATTGTTGTTTGATGTTAATTGTGTAAAAGACACTTCCGTTCTAAAACAATTGTACTGGGATGCTTCGCCGGAACAGAGACGGCAAAAGCTGCTGCCTTTTTTCTGGAATGTCATCGCTAAACAGGGCCAGCTGTATGGTAACCGGCAGTACAATAACAAAGTGAATGTTAGCAATTTTTACAAGATCTCTTATCCCGGTTATAGTGAAATACTCACCGGTTTTGCTGACTGGCGGCTTATCCCCAACACACCGGTAAAAAACCGGCGTACCAATGTACTGGAATACCTCAATAAACAGGATGCTTATAAAGGCAGGGTTGTCGCTTTCAGCTCATGGAATATCATGCCTTATATCCTGAATGAACAACGCAGCGGATTCGAGGTGAACTCCGGTTATGAAACACTCGGCGATACTGATTCAGCAAGCCAGCTTATTAACCAGGTACAAAACAATGTTGCTGTTAAAAACAATACCCGTCATGATATGCTCACCTATCTCAGTGCAAGGGAATACCTGGTACAGCACCACCCCAAAGTGCTTTTCCTGAGCCTGGGAGAAACAGATGAATATGCCCACCATGGCCGTTACGACCTGTACCTGCAAAAAGCGGCTGATGTAGACAGGATGTTGTCTGAGCTCTGGTATTTTGTACAGACAGACCCGTTCTACAAAAACAATACAACATTTATCATCAGCACCGATCATGGCAGGGGTAAAAAAGGCGATGCATGGAAGGGTCATGGATTTTGGGTGAAAGGTTCCGGCGAAATATGGCTGGCCATGCTGGGCCCTGGTATAGCCCCTATGGGTGAAATGAAAAACGAACAGCAGGCATGGCAGAAACAGATCGCCCCTACTGCAGCGCAGCTGATCGGCGAACATTTTGAAGCAGCGCACGCTGTAAGCAAACCACTTCACCTGCCGGAAAACACCCATCAGCTGCTGGCGGCAGATAAATAATTTCCCCCACAGACCTGCAGTATCCGTTTTACCCGGTTTTTCAGCACGAAATTTGAAAGATTAAATAAAACTGTCATTACCGGATAAAATACTGTTTATGCATTTCAGGAAAACTGTACAATGGCCTTCATTTGTTCTGCTGCTGTTCGCCGCCATACCGGCCGGCAGCCAAACCCTGCATACCGTAGATTCACTGCAAAAAGCAGAACAGGCCTGTCTCGACCAGGGCATGCAGATGGAGAACTGCAGCTATCGTTTATACACACAAATGGACAGCCTGCTTAACCTGGTTTACCGTCGCAAAATGGCCACCCTTTCACCACAGAACAAAGCAGCTTTTAAAGCCGGGCAGATCAAATGGCTGGCAGCAAGGGATACTTATTTCCGCAGTGCAGAGAAAAAATGGGGCAGTATGCAGGGCGAACACAACATGGAGCTGTATGATGACAAAGCCGCTTTTGTGGGCAAACGTGTAACAGAACTGATCAGGCAGTAAATACAGGAAGACCCGCTGGCCGGCATGTACCCATGAATGGATGGATGACCGCATTACTGCCGGGGCAGTTTTGTCCGGGATAGTGTTTTTTATTTAGCCTCTTGAAAATATACACCGGGAAACACATGCCAACATTGACAGTTCAGTAAACAGATCATCTTGTCACAACTGGAAAGCCTGCTCAATACGCAGAACGGTTTTATAACCGGCAGTGCATTCTCCATTGGAATTCAGGCGATCATTTAAAAATAGCATTGAAAACATTTACAAACAGTATATAACCTGGCCTCTTCATTGTATCAGCAAATAAGATCCCTACCTTTAGTCTATGAGCCATGATGTTTTCTTTCAGAAAATAAAAACATATGCCGAACTCTCGCCACAAGCCGAAGCGGCCTGGGATGCTTTGCTACGCGAAAACACTTACAACAAGGGTGACTATTTTATCACTGAAGGCCAAACACCCAAGAAAGTGGCTTTTATTGTGAAAGGCTTGATGTACCAATACTACACTGCCGAAAACGGCGACATGGTGATTAAATATTTCTTCCCTGAGAACCGGATTGCCGGCTCCATGACAGCTACACTTACGCAGTCGCCAGGAGCGCTCACCATAAAAGCACTGGAGGACACCAATGTGCTCGAATACAATTTCATGGAATTCAAAAAGCTTGTTACCATTTATCCCGATATCGCCGCTTTTTATATCCGCTATATGGAGCAGCACTGGATCATTGAAAAAGAGCCTTACGAAATATCGCTGCGATATGAATCGGCTAAAGCCAATTACGATAATTTTCTCCGCAAATACCCTGGTTTGGTGAAACGGCTAAAGAAACAGCATATTGCCGCCTATCTCGGTATTACCCCAACGCAGCTAAGTCGGATATTTTTTGCGAATAAATAAAGTTTTTTCGCTTTCTCAACATATGTAAATTTTTCTGAAAAGCAGTTGCCACAACTTTGTGTCATCAATAACAATTAAAAGATTTAAGTCATGGCAACAAAAATTTTCATCAACCTGCCGGTTAAAGATCTGGAACGGTCAAAGACATTTTTTAACGGGCTTGGCTACAGCTTTAATCCACAGTTTACCGACGACAAGGCAGCCTGTATGGTGGTAAGCGAGCATATTTATGTAATGATGCTGGTAGAAAGCTATTTTAAAACTTTCACCAAAAAAGAGGTAAGCGATGCGCACCAGGCGACTGAAGTATTGCTGGCGCTTGATTCGGCCTCGCGCGAGGAAGTGCAGCAAACGATAGCAAAAGCAGTAGAACTTGGAGGCTCTATTTATGCCGAACCGCAAGATCACGGCTGGATGTACCAGCACAGTTTTGCAGACCCGGATGGGCACCAGTGGGAAATTGTTTATATGGATGCAACGAACATACCAAATGCAACTGAGGCTGAATCATGAATAGCTTGCAGGCAGCGTAAAGTACCAAGAGAATTGGCCCGTATGGATGAAGTAAGTAATTGAAAATAAAGAAGCAGATAAAATAAAAAAGGAGACGATCAAAATGGATCGTCTCCTTTAGTGATCCCCGTGGTATAGCGACCGATCAATAGCATGCTTTACAATGGCAAGGATCGCCGGTTCATGCGCCTACCCTTCGTTTTACAAAAGATTATCCGGCCCAAAATCTTCGGTGAACAATTCAAGCGAGATACAGGTTACACCAGCAGCCTGGATTTTCATTTATTTCCTTTGGATGATTCGCAAATCGGTAAGTTTTGGCAAGTTTTCAGTTATTGATAATATCGGTTAGCTTTATGTACATTTGGTTAGTATTCTGCTTTGAAAATAGTGTTTATCGCCAGTTTTAATATAGCAGCCCTAGCAACATATGACAATATAATGAGCCAGAAATTAAGAGAACAGATAGAAACAATTATTGCCCTGACCGACGAGGAATTTGAATACATCCTGTCTCATTTTACCTATCGGAAATTTTTAAAAAACCAATACGTTGTTCAGGAAGGTGATTATGTGAAGTATGATTATTTTGTCATAAATGGTTTATTGAAATCCTGGCATATTGATGGCAAAGGCGGCATACATATTATAATGTTTGCTACAGAGAATTGGTGGATTTCCGATTCGCAGGCCTTCCACAATCAAACTCAGGCAACTTTAAACATTGACTGTTTTGAAGATAGCGAAACGCTTTTTATTTCTCTCGAAAACAGGGAGAAATTATGCGCTGAGATGCAAAAAATGCAATACTTCTTTCGCAAGAAAACTACGGCGGGATATGTGGCTTCGCAAAAAAGAATTTTGTCGTTGATCAGCTTCAATGCCAGGCAACGCTATGAATATTTTATACAACAATACCCCGATCTTTTACAACGCGTGCCCAGAAACCTGATTGCCTCTTATTTGGGAATCACCAGGGAAACATTAAGCAGGCTTACTTCTTTACAGCCGTGATATTTATCACGCGCATTTTGTGATCTGTTTCCTTTGGCTGCCGTTCTGCATAACTGAATTTTGAATAAAAAAATCAGTTTTATGACAGAGCAAGCAATATCCAACAAGATTCCACCGGCCATTTGGGCCTTGACTTTTTGCGTTTTTGGCTTTGGTACCGCAGAATTTGTGTCTGTAGGCTTGTTACCTTCCATTGCGGCAGATTTATCCGTACCTGTTTCTTACACAGGCCTTCTGGTTACTATGTATGCATTGGGTATTGCCCTTGGCGGACCGCTTCTTACAGCTTTGACAGGAGGTATCGAGCGTAAGAGACTTTTAATAGCAGCACTGCTGCTGTTCATTTTCGGAAATTTAATTGCCTTTTTTTCGGATAATATCTATACCCTGCTGATCAGCAGGGTTATCACTGGCGCAACCAATGGTTTGTTTCTCGCCCAGGCCGTAGTGGTGGCCAGCAATATGGTTACGGAGCATAAGAAAGCCACTGCCATATCATTAGTTTTTTCCGGACTTATGATTGCCACCGTGGTGGGCGCACCCGCCGGAACATATGTAGGTACGCATTTTGGCTGGCATACAACTTTTATGGCCATTATCATTTGGGCTTTAGTGGGGTTGATAGCCCTGGGAATCAAATTACCATCTCAACCCAAGCCAATCGCTGCATTAAAGTTGGGAGACATACCAGGTGTTTTCAAAAACACGTCCGTGCTCATCGTGTTACTATCCAATATATTTGCTTACACCGGCACTTTTATACTGTTTACGTATATATCGCCTGTCTTAAAAAATATTACAGGATTTTCTGAGAACCTTATTAATCTGGTATTGCTGATATTTGGCGTTGGCGTGGCTTTGGGAAATTTTGCAGGAGGAAGATTGTCCAATCGCAAACCATCAAAAACCCTTGTGTATCTTTTCTTGTTCCACGCTATTATATTATTCATGCTTTCTTTTGTATTGGCCAGCAAACCGTTGGTTTTTGCACTTGTTTTGGTGCTGGGACTTCTGGCATACGGAAATGTCCCCGCTTTGCAATTATTGGCGGTTCAACTATCAGAAAAACACAAACCGGGCAGCAGTGGTATTGCATCTGCTGTAAATGTTTCGGCATTTAATGTTGGCGTGATTTTAGGCTCCCTGATCGGAGGCATTATTATTAATAGCTTCTCATTAAATATGACACCATGGGTAGGTGGTATTTTTGTACTGATAGCATTGTTTATGGGGATATTGAATTACCGGAGAAACAAAGCCACAGAACAATAAGATCTTTGCAAGTAAAAACTATAGGGTGCCAGCATATTGCTTTATTGCTTTATTGTTTTGTGTTTCTTCTAATCGAAAGCCTGCTCGCTAATCAAATCCGGAGGGATCGACCTGATAGCCAAGGGAGAACTGTCTTTGGGAAATCCGGCAACCGTGATACGGAACAGATAGTAGCTTTTCCGTTTGTGTTGTTCGTGTTGTACCGGAGATAAAAGAGATTAACAGATCTTGGCTTACTTTCATAGTCTACGAAGTTTGGGTTACCGATGGTGTTGTTTGGTGTTTTTTGAATTGGCCTGTAAGCTCTCAAAATTGTTTGATCTGATTGATCTCTTTATCTCAAAAGCAGAAAAGCCGCATAAATCCTAAGATTTAAGCGGCTTTAATTTCCTTATTTCTTTGTTTGTGATCCCGCTGGGACTCGAACCCAGGACCCATACATTAAAAGTGTATTGCTCTACCAACTGAGCTACGGAATCTTCTCCAGGCAACAGGTGCAACCTATGCCGTTTGAAGGATTGCAAAAATAGGAGAAAATTGATTCTGACGAAATATTTTTATGAAAGAAAATGAATTAGCCGGGAAATGGCCCGGGAAAAAGTAAGTTTAGTGCAGATGGCAGACCGCGGAACAGATTAAAACAACAGTCCTCCAACAGGCTATTCTACTTCCACTGGCTTTGCAGGTGACCGATAAACATCGCAGTCCTTCTTTTACTACCTGATCTTTTTCTTTTTGAATTATTTCCATTATTTTGTTTCTGATACTAAGACGATCACAAGCTAAGCGGTCAACATCCACAGGACTAAAAATTCACATCGATCGGCCATAAGCAGACACCTGTTCATAACCAATACTTCATCCACCATGAAAAAAACAGTACTTTTTATACAGGGAGGCGGTAATGGCGGCTACAAAGCAGACAAACCACTGGCAGCTTCATTGCAAACTGTATTGGGTAATGATTATACAGTACATTATCCTCAAATGCTACCCGATGAAACCATACCTGATTTTGCACCACAATGGCTTAACCAGATAGGTAAACAGATCGCTGCTGCTAAGGACGGACTTATTTTAACGGGTCATTCCCTCGGCGCTTCTATGTTGATAAAATATTTTTCAGAGAACCAGGTTAATATAAGCGTCGCCGGAATGTTCCTGGTTGCACCGCCATTCTGGAGCGGCAGCGAGGAATGGGTACAGCCACTTAAGCTCCGGGAAGGTTTTGCAGATAAGCTGCCCAGGGACCTTCCAACTTTTTTCTATCACTGCGCAGATGATGATATAGTGCCGTTTGATCACTTTACACACTATAAGCGTCTGTTGCCCTGGGCCGTTTTTCGTAAAATAGCAAGCGGTGGCCATCAGTTTAATAATGATCTTTCAGTGGTTGCAACCGATATAAAGAACTTGTAAATTTCAAAGGCCATATGAAAATACCGACGTTCATAATCGCAAACCATGAGCCTCCAGCAAGGAGGCGAAAATGAAGTGCTAAATAAAATAAAGTATTGCTGAAAATCCCTCTACTAAAAAACATCTTCTTTCCTGCGTTTTTTGTGTATGCTGCAAGAGGACAGGCATGACCAACTGACATCATTTTCTTTACGATATTGCACCGGTATTATCCTGTTTTCATCCCAATATCCGTATCTTACTACCTGTACCGGCAGACGATCATTCTTCAACACATCCATTTATGGGCTTGAACAATAAAGCAATACTGGAAAAGGCCAATGCGGCTATTACTGAAGGGAACCATGAGGGCTTTCTGTCTTTCTGCACAGATGATACAGAATGGACATTTGTAGGCGATCAAACACTGCATGGGAAGGAGGCTGTCCGGCAGTATATGGCAAAGGCCTATGCGGAGCCGCCAACATTCATAGTTGAAAAGCTGATCGCCGAAGCTGAATTTGTTACCGCAACCGGTAAGATCAGTATGAAGGATGAACACGGCAAGATGATCGATTATGCCTACTGCGATGTATGGCGGTTCCGGGATGGGAAGATGGCCGAATTAACAGCTTTTGTAATTGAGACCGGCTCAAACAGTAAAGCATGAGAAAGCTTATCATCATACTGGCGATAGCATTCGCTGCCTATAATACGCCGGGTTGTAAAAACATGGGCGATGATTATACCGTACAAACACTGGAAGGCCCCTATCCGGTAAATAAACGGGTGGCCCAATCAGGATACAAGATCATCGGCGAATGGAAGCTGTGGAATCCCATGCCATTACCTGTTTCTGATAGCGATATTGTATTTATTAAAACAAAGATACCCGAATGGTTTGCAGATAAACCCTGCAGGCCGGATCAGCCTGCCATCACCGCACTGCAGAATATGAGTGCGGACGAAATGCGTAAACAGTTGCAGTACAACTTTACATTTTTTAGCCCCGGCCTTACCGAAACAGATGCGTACCTGTTCCAGGTAAAATGTGATAATAAACCGGTAAATGTATATATCCCCATCACTGATAGTGGTGTTATCTATCCTTTCAAAGACGAAGAATGGAACAGGCAGCTAAGCCGCAATGATTGAAAATAGTGCAACAGCAACCGTTGCCCCTTAATGATCATGCTGCGCCTTGAATTTTTTATCAAGCGATTCAAACTTCTCCGCGAAGGCCCTGGTCGTTATATGCAAATAACTACATCTTCCCTCTTTAAAACCCTGTTCGGTTATTGTAAAAAAGCGGATAGAGACCCGGTCGTCTGCATACAGGTATTCATTCCCCCACCTGCTTGAATCAGCCAGCGTTAATGCAGGATAGCGTTTTTTCAAATAAGGTTCTATGCCTTGTTGTCCTTCGTAGCTCATCACGCGGAAACCATATCCTGCAATTTTATCATTAAAAGACAACAGTTCTATATGTGGCGGCTTGTATTGCCGGAACAGGAAGCTCCCGTTATTATCAAAGCCATAGGAAAGCATATCAGGCCTGTCGAATAGCTTCCCGGTTTGCACATTGGACAAACCTTGTAATAACAGGTCCGGTGTTTCATCGAACTTAACAGCGCTGAGATCTGTTTGTTTTTGGGCGCAGGATGGCGACATACCAATGATTATACAGGTGAATAAGCATACAAATGGGTTTCTCATAGCAATCAACAGGTTTCTTGTCATCATAAGCAATATTGTATTCATGCATGTCCTAAAAGTCATCCCGGAGTATTGTATTACCGGGCCGCCAACTTAACATGGGTACGCTGCCGGGCAAGCACTATTTTGTTACATGAAAATATAGATAATATCCAAATTATTCTATTTGCCTATGCTCCTGCTGATACAGTATTTTGATTTATATTTATCGCATAGCCACAAACCGGTTATAGTGCCTGCTGTTGCTTTTGTAAATAGTCCATTACATGTTTGAAAACAAAAAAATACTGGCTGTTGTAGATGATCATCCTATTGTTATTGAAGGCATAAAACACCTGCTTAAAGAAGATACACAGTTTGCTTCGGTGCTAAGCTTTACCAGTGCAGGCAGCTTCCTGTTATTTATGCAGGAACATACACCTGATGTGGTTTTACTGGATATGATGTTACCGGATGGCTATGGTGTGGAGCTGTGTAAAGAGATCAAAACGCGCCATCCCCAGGCATGTATACTGGGCATGAGCAACCTGGCCGAGCGTGGTGTGATATTGAGCCTGCTGCAAAACGGCGCATCAGGCTATATCCTGAAAAGCTGCGCAGCAGCAGAAATACTCAGCAGCATTGAACAGGCAATGCGTGGGGAAATCGTGCTTAGTGCCGAGATAAAGGAGCTCATCATTCATTCTCTTGTAAAAAATACCAGGTCGCTGCCGCCTGTTACAAAACGGGAAAAACAATTGCTGCAATTACTTGCAGCGGGCAAAACAACCGCTATGATCGCCGATGAACTGTATTTAAGCCGCTTTACAATAGATACCTACCGCAAAAACCTATTGCAGAAATTTGGTGTAAAAAATACTGCCGAACTATTAACCCTGCTGATGCAGGAAAAACTGCTTTAATACCACCTCTTACGTCAACCTGCAGGGTGTTTTTACCCTCCTAATTATAGGAGGATAAAAACTACTGTTTCCCGGTATTGTAACGGATACCGGGCCGGGATATTTTTGCCGTATTAATCATCATTCATGTATACAATGGAAATTAAACGCGTAAAACACCTTACCCGCTGCATGTGCCTGTTCATTGTTGCAGCTTTTGTATTTGCAGGATGCAGCAAGAAAAACGATCCGGGACCAGACACGGGTAGTAAAAAATCAATGAAATTCACCTTCACCGTAACCGGCTCTGACCTCAATGATGAAATTGAATTTCATCTAACCGCCGGCAATCATGATGCCAGCCAGTATGGAGCGCCTGTTTGGAAAGTAAACGGGGTTACACAGGGCAATGAAGACGACCTGTTTTTAACCAAACGGGATTTTGCCGGCAATACTAAAACCTATGTGGTTGAAACGGTTAAGGCATTTAATTTCGGGGCCTTGAATGTGCATTATACTATTGCCGAGGATTCTCCTGTAACCATCAGCTATAAGGCAGAGATAGGTGGCAAGGTAGAAACCAATGTGGAAAACCTGGTGGTTGCTGCGGGACAGTCTCAAAATAAGAATTTCACTTATCAATAAACACAACCGCAGTTTATTAAGCCACGCCACAGCCTCTCCCGGTAATTGTTTCATAAAAAGCCCCAGTGCATCAGTGCAGCGGGGCTTTTTATTGTTGTGCGGGCTCATCGCCCGCACATTGCAGCAGCGGGGTTAAATCATAGCTTTGCACTATTTTACATCCTGTTATGACGAAACATATTGTACTGGCCAGCACCTCTACCCTGTATGGAGAAAGTTATCTCAGCTACCTGCAGCCTGTAATGAAAGAACTATACAAAGGCATAGACGAAGTATTGTTTATTCCATATGCCCGCCCCCAGGGCATTTCGCATGATGAATACACAAACAGCGCTGCAGCTGTATTTGCACAGATCGGGATAAAACTAAAAGGCCTGCACAGCTATGCCCAGCCTGCCCAGGCCATCCGTGATGCAGCTGCTTATTTTACCGGTGGTGGCAATACTTTTCTGCTGGTGAAACAACTGCACGACCTGCAATTAATGGATATACTGCGCAATGAACCAGAGAATGGCAAACCTTACCTGGGTACCAGTGCCGGCAGCAACATAGGCGGCATCAGCATGCAAACCACTAATGATATGCCCATTGTATACCCGCCCAGTTTTACTACGATGGGGCTTGTGCCTTTCAATCTCAACCCACATTATCTCGACCCTGTTCCGGGAATAAAACATATGGGAGAAACCAGGGAAACACGTATCAGGGAATTTCACACACAAAACAATATCCCCGTTGTCGGCCTCAGGGAAGGCAGTTGGATAGAGGTGAAAAATACCACTATCACATTGGAAGGGGCGCTCAATGCGCGCATTTTTGAAGCCGGGAAAGCGCCTTATGAAGTAGCTCCCGGAATACAGCTGACAATCGGACAAAAATAAAACCGCTATTTCCGCAGTGCGGTATGCCTGATCCTGCTCAGGGATTCGCGGGTAATGCCCAGGTAAGAAGCGATCTGGTGTTGAGGGATCCGTTGCTCAAAATAAGCATACTTTGCCAGGAATTCCCGGTAACGTTCTTCCAGCGGCTTCTGCAGAAAAAGCACTCTTCTCTGTAGGGCGACAAAGGCATTCTGCATAATAATACGCCAGTAGATATTCATTTTCGGCATTTCAGCAAACAGCTGTTCCTGCCTGGCCGTATCCAGTACCAGCACCTCCGAATCTTCGAGGGCATCGATGTTGTATACCGATGGTGTGCAGGTGAGCATGCTGTAGATATCAGCAATCCACCAGTCTTCAAGTGCAAACTGCACCACATTTTCCCTGCCATCTTTATCCACTTCATACTGCCGGAGACAGCCCTTTATTACAAAATAATCGGCCCGGCAAACGCTGCCCTCTTCCAGCAGGTATCTTTTCCTGGCAATTTTTTTATGCTGAAAAAATGCAGGCAACCTGCTCTTCTCCTCATCTGTAAGGCTAATATACCTGCAGAAGTTTTTAATCAGCAACTCATGCATAGCAGATAAAATTTACTACTGCATAGTTACAAATAAATCTCCTGCTTCCTTACAATGAAATCAGCCGGGCATTATGGCTGCACAAAACCCAGTTGCTTCATCATGGTGAGCTCGTCTGTTACCCGCCAGTGTTCCCTGATCTTCCCGTTGCTTATTTTTTCAATATTGATCTGGTTCACCATTATCTTCTTGCCGGTTGGTGGCAGGTTGAACAGGCTGTCGGTCTGTGTACCGGTCACCACTGTACGCACTACGGCCATGCTATCGTTCGTGATCAGCTCTTTTATTTCATAATGCAGGTCGGGAAAAGCTTTTCTTATGGCGGCAACAATGGGTTTTAAGCCGGCAGGGCCTGGTGGAGGATCAGGTACACTGGGTGTATGATTGATGTACTGGTGGTCGAGTATCTCATCCAGCACATCCAGTTTACCCTGGTTCCACACTTCTGTAAAATAGCGCTGCACCAGTACTTTATTGTGTTCGCCCGGCGTACCGGTGTTAAAACCTGTTGCTGGCAGCAGGCATACCGTCAGCAACAGCAGGAGCATGATCCGTTGCATAATTTTATTTTTTGTATAACCGAATTACACTGGCTTAAGCGCATTACCCGCGGCGCCAGGTTTGAAATAAGTCATTGTTACATCCCGCAAACGCCGCCCGAACAGTTCTATCGTCAGCAGGTCGCCATCAGGCAGCTCATGGTTTTCTGCCAGCCCTTCTTCAGCCTGTACCATTAGTCCGATATAGCTGGCCAGCCTGTTTTGACCATCGGTTTGCCAGCCACCGCAAAAGCGGGGAAGGATACCCAGCGAAATCCATTGCATACTGTGTTGCGCCGCAAAATGAAAAAGCGTATCCAGGGCGTTGAGCTTATCACCACTTACAGTGGAAGAACAGGTAAAACCGGCAGCCAGCTTGTCTTTCCAGGTTTGCTGGTACCAGAAACCTGCGGTAGCTTCCATGAATTTTTTAAAACCCGCACTCACCGTACCGAAACTGGCCATGCAGCCAAAAACAATGGTATTGCTGCTGTGCAGCCGTTCTATACCGGCAATCGCTTCTTCTGTCGACAATAAGCAAACCTGTATATCCCCGGCAGGAATAGCTGCCGCAAGCAGTTCGGCAACCCGTTTTGTACATTGTTTTGCACTGTGATAAACGATACTGATCACCGGTTGTATCAAATGTTCTTCATCGCACATAGCCTGTTTCATGGTTCAAAGCTCGGGCGCAGGACAGGCATTACCAATAGCATTTGATATCAATTTTCTGTGATATAGATCACCAAACCAATAACCCAAGTGTCTTTCATACCAAGTTAAAAGTGGCAATCAATTCTCGCGGAATGCGCGGAAAACGCAGAAATAAAAATGTTTTATGTGATATTTTATTGAACCTCCATCTGCGATTGACCGCCTACTGCAGACTGTCTCTCTCGCGGAATGCGCGGAAAACGCAGAAATAAAAATGTTTTTATGTGATATTTTATTGAACCTCCATCTGCGATTGACCGCCAACTGCAGACTGCAGACTGTCTCTCGCGGAATGCGCGGAAAATGCAGAACAAAGATGTTTTTATGTGATATTTTATCGAACCCTCCATGCTTATGGCCCGCTGTCTACTTTTGCTTTCAGTATGGAAGCAACGCTGGATGGTACATTCGATAAAAGATTGTATTTAGTGGCCGTTTCAATACTGTTTACAGAAGTGAGATAGGTTGTCCAGTCGGAGCTTACACTGTTGTCATTGGGTGTATTTACTGCGATCACCCGGGTGCTGGTGGTGATACGGGCCAGGTCGTTATTGCCTTCCGGAATTACTACGATCACTTTCCAGATATTACTGGGTACATTCACATTGCCATTGTCGATGGTGCTGGCACTGCCATTGCTGCCTGTGCCGCCGGTACCATAACTGCCCATTACCACATATACTTCATTTCCGCCATTCACCAGTGTGCGGGTATAGTTTTCCAGGTTGGCCCATAACTGGCGATTATTATTAGGCGCCTGAGGTATCATATTGGTCATTAAAAAAGTGGCTGAATTGGCGGTTGCATCTGCAGTACGGTCGCCGGAAGGACAATTATGCCCCCTGTCAAAACCGCTGCCTGTATAACTGGTTTGCGATACCTGGTACCAGCCGGTGGGCAATGTATTGTCTGCCCTGAAATCGTTGGAGCGGGAAAAACTGCCCAGATCTGCAGAACCCACATGCCAGCTCACCCAGTTAGGTTCGCCTTTATCGCGGTTGTAAGAAAGTTTATAATAGGTTTTATCCATCAGGTAATTGTTCACCAGCACAATGGAGGATGAAGCATTACTTGGATTGCCCAGCAGCATGTTATCGTTATCGCCGGGTGTTGTTCCTCCACTGCCTGTAGTATCTGTACCAGAGCTAATTACAAAGCTGTCAAAATTAATACGGTTTGCACCGCCATCGGTTTTACGGATATCAAAACGAACCGTACCACTGGCTGTATACGTAAAGGAGGCAGTTTGCAGCGTAATGGAAGAAGTGGAGATGGTACTACCCAGCTTTGTGTAGCTGCTTCCCTGGTCTGCAGAAGCCCAGAGCTCCCAGGTACCATTGTCATCAGTGCCGTACACGGCATGCTTAACTGTAATGGTAAGATTTCCTGTTGCATTCACATCGAAGTTCATGCTTACAATACCGCTGTTTCGCACTCTTACAGACTTTGTTCCTTCTTTGCGGTCATTGGCCAGCGTGCCCAGCAGGGCGTCTGACAAGTTCCATGAACCGCTGGCGAGTGTTACATCTGCAGCAGCATAAGCAGTTTTCGTTCCCTGCTCAAAGTCTTCCGATAAAAGCTGTACGCTTTCTGTTCTGGCAATGTCTTTGGGCGTTTTCTGTATTGAATCGGGTGTGGGTACGGTTACATCATGCTTGGTACAACTGGCAAAGATAAAAGATACAATTGCCAGGCGCATAAGCGCGTTGGTTAGGCGTTTCATATTACTGGTGGTTTTGTTTATTCAGGTCAGATATCAGATGAAACGAAAAATAGCAGTAACCGCCATGGAAAAAGGAAGAATGATATTAAGTTTACATTAATCATTAGCTGTGAGCAATGAGGCAGTTTGCAGTCTGCAGTAGGCGGTCAATCGTAAATGGAGCGTTCGATAAAATATCACATACAAACATTTCTGTTTCTGCGTTTTCCGCGCATTCAGCGAGATGAATTGCTTGCAGCCGGGTGCTATCCGCTTGCCGGCTCAATTAACTGCAGAAAACTGCGCAGGTGCTGGTTAAATTCATCCGGTTGTTCCATATTGGGGATATGCGCTGCATCGTTGATAACCACCAGTGTTGCATGCGGTATGCCGGCCTGTATCTGCCTGGAGGCCTCCACCGGCATAAATTCATCTTCCGCGCCTGCTATCAATAGTACAGGACAACAGATTCCAGGCAACAGGGGAATATAGGATGTTCTTTCCGCACGCCCTTCCTGTACCATTGCAGATCCGGTGGCGCTGGTGGTTTCCATCATATTTTTTACCTTTGCCACCAATGGAGCATTGTTGGCAAGCGTATGTTTGCTTAAAAACCGGTGCAGTCTTTCTTTTGCAAAAACCTTCATTCCCTGTTGCTGTATATATGCAGCAAGCTGCAGGCTGCGCTTGTAAGTTTCCTCGCTTTCTGCAGCTGCCGATGTATCAGCCAGTACCATACCCGCAAACAACTGCGGCACCAGCCGGTATAATTCAAACACGATCTGTCCGCCCATCGCGAGGCCAACAAAAACAGCTTTGGTAACCTGTAGAGCAGCGCAGAGATGAATAATATCCAGCGCCAGTTCATCCAGCAACGTTGTTTTGCCGGGTATACCTGTTTCGCCATACCCGCGCAGGTCGGGCAAGATCAGCCTGTAACCGGCAGCCAGCGCGCCTGCCTGGTACTGCCACACACTGCGGTTAAGCGGATGGCCGTGAATAAAAACCAATGGCAGGCCTTGTCCCAGGTCTTCATATACCAGGTTAATGCCCCGTATCTTCAATTGTTTTTTCATCTTGTTACTATTTGTATCAGCATTGTTGCTGCTGATCATTTTGCTGTGGCGGTATAGCATCCAGTAATATGGCCAGCTGAATACAGGGCTTGTCAGTACGGTTGCTCCATGCATGATTGGTACCTCTTTGTATAACAATATCACCGGCCCTGATCAGCGTTTCTTCTTCTTCCATTACCAGGTACACTTCCCCTGAAAGGATAATGATATAATCCAGTGTGTTGGTCTGGTGCATCAGCGGATGCGGTTTGCCCGGTACAGCTGTAATACCGAGTGCTTTATCGGGCGGGATTTGAACATAACGGAAAAAGCTGCCGTTGGCAGATACTTTGGGGAACAAGGTATCTTCAAACACCGGTTCCTGTTCCAGCTGTACCGGCATAGAAGCGGTGCTCCATACATCGTACATGATCAGGGAAGGAACATGTTCTGAAACACCGGGTACAGGCCCGTCTTCAGTTATCACTGATCTGCCATTGCGAAAGCCTGTTATAACGCGGCGTGGTGCATTTGTAGCGATCTGTTGCATAATACTTTTACTGTTTACTTAGCTATTGTTTTTGTATAACAAAACTATTTTGCAAATAAGTTAAATTTGCTATAGTTAACCAGGGGTAACCGGTTACCCCGATGAAACCATGTACTATGGCAACGATCTGTATTAATGGCATGGCCCGGAAGGCAACCTGCAAGGAAGAGATAAAAGCAATACATGATAGTTTAGACCTGCTGGGTGGTAAATGGAAACTGCGTATCCTGCTCTACCTGGCCAACCGCACAGGGCAGCAGAATCATTTTAAGAAGATGCTGCGCGAAATAGAGGGCATCTCTGCTAAAATGCTGGCGAAAGAATTGAAGGAACTGGAAATAAACATGCTGGTATCACGGCAGGAACAGGACACCAGGCCGCTTACAGTGGTTTACGCCATCACTTCTTATGGCCAGAGTGTATTGCCCATCAGGGAACACCTTGTGCAATGGGGGCTTAATCACCGGCAAAAACTGAACCTGCAATCAGGTGGTCAGTAATAATATGAAGATCTTTCTTCGAAGAAAATCACCAGCAGAACGATCTTCAATCATACAGTTATCACAACGGGTTTTTACAAACCGGCAACCGTTGAAGCGCCGGTATCCGCTGCAGTACGCAACTCATTATGAATAACACAATGAACTGATATGAAAGCAACCGAGATCATCAGCCGGCTTTATCCGAACCTGCCGGCTTCAGAGGCAAGCCCCAATGCCGATAATGCCACACTCTTTAAAGATGAGAACAAGTACCGGCAGTTTCAAAGCAGGGATATAGAAGGCATCCGCATCGCAGTACCGGAAGAAGACCGTGATGCGATAGTACATACACTACAGGAAACGCTGCAGCAGGATTATGTGGTGTATTTTTCTGAACAGAATTTTGGGCATGGGCCGGATGTGGTCACCGTGCTGCAATCTGCAGACAGGTACGATGCGCTGCGTTTTGAAGGCTGCAACGGCATTAATTACGACATTTATACAGATGATATCATTGCCCACCTGGAAGCGCTTGAAAAAGAACATCCTTTTGTTTTGAAAGGTGTGGGTGTCGATTTTTTACAGGGCGATTTTCTTACAGTTCCCGACGATGTAGAAACGCTCGCACAATACATGTACGAATTTTGTCCCGATATCGTTGACCAGGGCACAGGCACCGTGGAAGAGCTTGCCAATGAAATAAAAAATACCGGTAGTTTTTATTACTGGTGGGATTAAATATACACGCTTGTTGCCACACGGATGTTTTGTACATAAAACACCTTTGTCTACTACATGCCAAACCACTGCTTGCTTATTTTTATAAACAGGCAATGACGTTTGGGTTCCTTTTATTATTCTATTAGTACAGGGAAAACATAATTACAGGGCAGGCAGGCCGCGAGACTTTCTTCTTTTTTATAATTGCCGGCAACAATCACCACTGCTGTGCGGCACCTGGCAGTGAGCCTGATATGCTGCACACGGCTACTACTTCCCTTTATTATTTCCACTACACGCAGGGCCAGTTTTTTACGCACGGGCGTTTCACCCGGAGCAGGGCTAACTGATTGTTTACCCGCTTGATAGCAGGAAACTAGTACAATGGAGAACAATAGAACAACAATGTGTTTCATGATTACCTGATTGAAATGCAAACGGCAAAGCCTTTATCTTGTATACTCCGTTATGACAATCTGGTTACAGTTTACCCCTATTCCATCCTTTTTTTTAATATAACAGCTTTTTTTATACAGGAAACCTGCCGCCTGGGTTGCACACTCGTAAAGCATTTTAGTTTACATGTGAAAAATCACAAAAAACCTTGTTCAGCTGCTTACTGGCAGGGCTTTTTTTTAAAATAACTTTCCTTTTACAAAAGAACATGGCCGGGGTTTACCTGATAATGCATAGGCTGAATTATCTTTAAACCACCTGCTGTAACACGCCTTGGTTACTGCTTATTCCGGGAAACGATAACCGAAATGAACAACCTCTCTTATTCATTAAAAGTCTGGCTGACAAGTGTTGTCGTTGCACCCTTGCTGGTCTACCTGGTCAGTTATTTTGCCGGTTATACCCATTTTTTTAATGTGTTTGAATGGCTGCTGGCATTCGGGTTTCTGTTATCGCTGCCCAGCTTCCTGCTCTTTTTGTTTCTCGTAATATTTCTCAGCACAAAAAAATGGGAGCCTGTACTGAAACAATACCTGCTCACCATATGCGGATGCGTTTTAACCGTCGCTCCTATATACCTGCTGTTCGGGCGGGAAAAAACCAGTTTGCTGGTCATGTTCTGCTATCTTGTACCCTGTATTGCCGGTATAAAATATTACCGCCTGCCCTGTAAAACAATGTCCCCCGAAGAACAGCACCATGATAAAGCAGGCAATTAGCAACAACGGCCTGTTAAATGTTTTAACAATTTTTCTGCTGTCCTGAATGGGGGAAAGGGTATGGCATATTGTTTTACCTGTAGAGCCAAATACGCAGGCATTAACAGCCTTCGTGGTGGTGTTTTATAGTGTGAAATCTTATGCAAAAACAACAGCTTCGTCAGGATAATCCCTCTTTTAATTTAACCATTGAACGGCTGATCGCTTTATCACCGGAATTGCTGTACTGGGCATGGACAGAGGGTATTGACCATTGGCTTGCAGTGCCGGGGACAGTGCATACCAACGAATCAGACAGATCAGATATTGTATTCAACTCAAATTTTCCAGGTAAACTTCACTCATATGCCATCCGGTTTCTTTGTCTTATTCCCGATCAGCTGATAGTTTGCACCTTGCTCTCAGCGCCGGTCAAAGACAGCGGAACCATTATTTCGGTAAAACTACTGCCCAATGAGTACGGCACAAAGCTGTTACTGTTTCATGACGGGTTCAGCAGCGAAATTATAAGGGATGGCTATGGTGAAGCCTGGATAAAAATACTCGAACGGATGGAAGACAAACTGGTATACGCCTGGCTCACCAATATCGCATCCTTTTTCAATAATGCAAAAGCTTCCTGATACCTGGAATTCATTTACACCGGCGGGCTGATACGCCCCCTTCAGCCTGCACAGGCGCCATATATATCCCGGTATTGCCATACGTCCCAATTAGTATTAATTTAAGAAAAACACCCGGCTGCTACAAGGCATTTATTTTTCATTTTGCCGATTTATGATTTATTTTTAGCGAAATTTTTTTGTTTGACAGAGGAAGAAATCTATAGAGCGTTCCAGTCGGTTTTTGAAAAATATTATGCTGCACTCTGCAAGTATTCATTCTCCATTATTAAAGAGCAGGAAGCGAGCGAGGATCTTGTGCAGGAAGTATTTATGAAAGTCTGGGAGAAAAACAGGGAGCTGATCCTTTCTGAAGGTATCCGTTTTTACCTGTTCACCGCTGTAAGGAACAACAGCTTTAATTTTTTAAAAGCAAAGCGGCGGACACCGGTTATCCCTTTTGAACAGCAGGATTACCAGTTGACGGAAAGGGATACACAGGAATACGAAGCACAGCAGCACAATTACCGCCAGTTGCTGGAACAGGGTATAGACCGCCTGCCCCCCAGGTGCAAGGATGTTTTTTTATTAAGCCGCTTTGGTAAATTTTCGTACCAGGAAATTGCCAATAACCTGGGTGTATCCATTAAAACCGTGGAGAACCAGATAGGTAAGGCATTGAAAATACTGCGGTCTGTGGCCAAGGTGGCAAAATTATTTTTGCTGATTTTCCTGAATTGATAGGGGAAAACAGCGATTGTTTATTTTATTAATGGCAGAAGAAATTACATATAATGGGGCAACTGGAAGATTATATTATTGAAATTATTGGCAAACAATTGAATGGCACTGCAACTGCTGCAGAACTTGATCAATTGGAACAATGGCTAAATAAAGACCCTTTGTTAAACCACGAAGAATACAACACCTACAAGCGGCTATGGGTAGAAACCGGCGAACTGGCCGACAACCTGGTGTTTGACAGCCAGGCTGCCTGGAAAAAACTGGATAGCCGCATCCAGCAAAAAGCCGCTGCCCGAAAACAGGGCATTTTTCACCTTGCCAGAACGCGATGGATGGTAGCTGCAGCTGTTTTGCTGGCTGTGGTGGCTGCAACCTGGCTGCTGGTATCGCGCCAGGCAACAACCGATCTCACGATCACCGCATCTACCGATAACCAGGCCATCCGCCTGGGCGATGGCTCTACCGTTACCCTGCGCAAAGGTGCCACGCTGGTTTACCCTGCTGCATTTTCTTCCGGCGCCCGTAAACTGCAATTGAACGGGGATGCTTTTTTTGTAGTAGAAAAAAACAGCCGGTCGGCATTTATTGTAACCACTGCCAATGCCGAAATCAAAGTACTGGGCACATCGTTCTTTGTACATGCCACTGCTGACAGCGCAGATGTATTTGTCAACAGCGGCCGTATACGTTTTACCAATAAGAACCAAAAAAGCAGCTTTGTTGAGCTTAATGCAAACGAAGCTGCAACATTGATCATGAACCGGCTGGAGAAAAAAACAGTAAAAAATGCCAATTATATTGCCTGGCAAACCGGCATACTCGACTTCAATGATGAACCGCTCGACCAGGTTGTACAGGATTTAAATGATTATTATGCAGATTCAGTAGTACTTTCGCCAGAACTGGACACTGTTGCTGCGTCTATCGCTGTTAACGCTCATTTTAATAAAGAACCTTTAGACGAAGTGCTGAAGGAAATTACCTTAGCTACACAAATACACAGCCGGCGGGAAAGCAACAGAATTATACTTTATAAGTAAATTGCTGCATGAAACTTTTTTTGCCGATTCTTTGCTTCTGCGTATCTGCTTATGCTTATGAAGCAAAGGCTCAGCAAAAGCCCAGCATCTTAAATGCCAGACTGCACTGCTCCATTGCCAAGGGTACAGTTAAGCAGTACCTGGAATACATCAGCCGCAATACACATACTATTATTGAATATGCGTCCAATGTACTGGATGCATACAAGATTGCTTCCATCGACGACAATGAAAGCGATTTAACTATCGGCGAATTACTGCAATATGTACTGGCCGCCCAAAAAGTGGCTATTCTTGAAAAAGACAGCAAACTGATCGTTATCCCCTCCGATCATCCCTACCGGGTAAGCCATCCTGTATTGCAGCATACCATGTTCGGTTTTGTGCAGGAAGAAGGAAGCCGCGAACCACTGATCGGCGCTACTATCCTCGATTCTTCAACAGGCCGGGGCTGCGCTACCAACAGCCAGGGCTATTACAGCTTTGTTATACCGGCAGGCAGGCATACTTTGTATGTTTCTTATGTTGGTTATGAGCCGCAGCAGATGCAGGTAAGCATTGATGACAATGCAAGAAAAGATTACCAGCTGGCACTTAAAAACCAGATCACCTACAGCGCCACCATCAGTACCATAAATGGTTTAAAAAAAGATGGTGCTTTAAAAACCAGTGGTGATAAAACAGAGCTGTATAATAATATCATCGGCGAAAACGATCCTGTGCGGGAAAGACTGATGGAGCCCGGCGTAACCGGCACACAGGATATCAACGGTATACTTGTGCGAGGCGGCGATCCTGACCAGAACCTCTTCCTGCTCGATGGCAATGAAGTATTCAATCCCACGCATATACTCGGCGCGCTGTCTATCGTTAATGTCACCTCGCTAAAATCGATGCAGTTTTATAAAAATGATTTCCCGGCCCGCTTCGACGGCGGCATCTCTTCTGTAACAGATGTGTACACCAAAGATGGCAATATGGATCACTGGACAGGTGAAGCCAACCTGGGTATGCTGGCAGGCTCTGCCACACTGGAAGGCCCGCTGGTAAAAAACAAACTGGCCACCATGATCTCGTACCGGCAGGGCTGGCCCAATGTATTGTTGAGAAATTTAAGCAAAAGCTGTCATTATAATTTTAACGACCTGCATGTAAAAGCCACCTACCTGCTTAACAGCAACAATAAACTGATCGCCAGTATTTACACAGGAAAAGATTATATGCGGAAGAAAGGCCAGGATGAAGACAATGTACTGCAAAAATGGGGCAACCGCGTGGCATCATTGCGCTGGATGCATATATGGGGTACCAAATGTATGATGAACCTTTCTCTCAACACCAGCCATTACAACAACCTGGCAGGATACCAGTATTCCGTATCCGATTCAAGCGACCTGCCACCGGTTGTATTCAATACTTATTTTTCTATTGACCATTACAATCTTAAGGATCAGCTGGAACTGTTTGTATCCAATAAATATAAAATCAACACCGGCATTAAACTAGCTTATACAAAGATCAACCCTTTCAATTTTAATGTACAATCTTCTTTCCTGGATGATCCGGAAAGTTTTGTTGCCGTTAAATCACTACCCTACCTGGATGCTTCCATGTATTTTGACAATGAGATCAAACTGGGCGGGCGGCTGCTGGTGAGGCCAGGGGTTAATTTTTCAGCCTATAAATTCAGGGATAACAAATTCTTTTTTGTGCAGCCGCGGTTCTTTTCTTCTTACCGGTTAAGTGGTACCCAGCAGTTGTATTTTTCTTTCAGCCAAACAGGGCAATACCTGCACATGGTTTCCAATCCTTCGCTGGGTATCAATAATAATTTCTGGTTGCCCAGCACTTCAATTATACAACCGGAAAAAGGCAGCTTACTCAACCTGGGCTATACTTACAGCAACGCAGCCAAAGGGTTTAAATTAAATACGGAAGCTTACTGGCGTAAAATGAACAATATCATCAATTATGCAGACGGACGCCAGATCGATTATGATGAAGATACCTGGGAAACAGATATGCAAACCGGCAAAGGCTGGTCTTACGGGCTGGAACTACAGGTAAGCAAACGCATACAGAAATGGCAGTTAAAAGCGGGTTATGCATTGTCCTGGAGCTGGCGCCGTTTCGACAGCATCAACAACAATCTTAAATTTCCGTATAAATACGACAGGCGCCACCAGCTCAATCTCATGCTCTCCTATTCCCCGGGCAGGCACTGGGACCTGAGCGCCAACTGGATGTTTTCCAGCGGCGATGCCTATACCACCTCATTCGACCCCGGATCTGGCATACACGATGTGTACAAAAACAATGATGTAAATACAGCGCGCACCCAGCCTATTCACCGGCTTAATTTTGCCGCATCTTACCAGTTTGAATCACACAGGCTTAAACACAGCATTGTAGCTGGTATTTACAATGTTTACGGTTCTCCCGACCAATACAATTATTCATTGCAGACCGACGCAAACGGGCTGGAAGCAACTGTGCCCGGCGCAAGATTGTTCGGCATCACCCCTTATATTTCCTACACGCTGAATTTTTAATAGCAGGACATTCTTTCATCATAGGGGTTTTCAGCTCCTGGTTGTTTTATTGGCAACCCGGGTAAAAAAATCCTGACTAAAAATGTGCTTTCGGCATTTTTTGCGCATCCTGCAGGCCGGATTCCCTGCAGATCACGACTATTAGCTGTCTAACAACAGATAACCATTAACCATGATGAAAAACTAACCCCTGCTGCTTTTATAGAATTATCCGTTTTTGTAGTTTCCCTTACTATAAAGCGGATAATTTCTTTTTCAGCCGGCACCAGGATACTGATAAGCTCAATAAGACCTGGCTTTGAGCAGGTGGCATTGGTTACTTTCCGTTTTCCCAGCTTCTCTTCCATCCAAACCCTGTTTTCCTGTCGGGATGCAGTATAGCCTGCAGCAGTTTTTCTACAGGCCCTTTGTCGGTGACCGTTTGCCATAAAAAACAGAACCCTGTTTGCAGCATAAAAAACAATACCCCGATTAAAACACCTGCCACCGGACCTCTTAAACCAGTAGCCGTTTCAAACAACCGGGTCTTGAATAGATAGCCAGCCAGCAACACCTGCAGTACATAACAGGTAAGCGGCATACGACCTACTGTTTCCAGTATATTTTTCTGTCCGGCTGCTTTACCTGCCGACAGGATGCTGACCACACCGATCAGTCCCAATAAAAATAACACCTGCCCAAGATGTTGCATCAGGATAAATTCAAACGAATACAGGTCTTCGGCAACATAAGGCAGCAGCTTCAATACCAAACCGGCCACCAGCAGTGTTCCCGCTATGGATTTAATCAGCCTGCTTGGCCGCACAAACTGGAACCATTCGCTTTTCACCAGGAACATCCCAATAATACAATATTCCAGTGTGTACAAGGGATGGCTGAAAGGCAGGCTGAAAGCTGTTACAGAAGGATGTATTTCACTTCGCGGCAATGCCTGGCTGTAGCTATGGTGTATTACCGGAACAATAACGATACAGAGCAATACCGCCAGCAAAAAAAGAAAAAAAGCACTGCGGTTCACCAGTAAGCTCAGCACGATACTCACCTGGCCATACAAAAGCAGGATACCCGGATTGTGCAAAAACAATAACGGAAAACAACCCAGCAATGAAATAAAAATAAACCGTTTAAAAAAAGGGCTGCTTGTATTGGTCACCGCTGCCGTGCTGTTTTGCTGTAATGCCAAACTTGCCCCAAAAACAAAAGCAAACAAAGGCAGGCAGGCTTCGCTGATAAATACTTTTACAATGAAATAGTTAGGTCCATGCACATGCAGCACCCCATTTTTCTGCGACGGGTATTTCAGTCCATGATTCAACAGCAGGATAGTAACAATACTGCCCAGCAAAATAGCGATTCCCCTCAGCTGGTCAACAGCACCCACACGCCTGTTACCGGGGCAAGCATTGGCCGGTTCAATGGCAGGACTGAAAGCGGGTTCATTCACTACTGGTATTTGAGACAAGGATTTCATCAACAGGTGTTTGTTTGCTCGTGTAATGGAAGCCGGCTGGCCGGTATCCAGTCCAAAAAACAAAACACAACTGATGTTCCCCTACCAGTATATTCAGAATTGTTTGTTAAACAGGCGTGGGAAGCGATGAGCTTGTAGTAAACACAAGGGTTCTCTCGCGGAATGCGCAGAAAACGCTGAAGGGAGGATGTTTCCAGGCCGGGTGAAGGATCCATCTCCTTCTCATAGTAGATTAAAAGCGGCAAGCTGATAGCTTTGAGCTACGAGACAAGACAAGGCGTTTTTTGCGACTGACTGCAGACTGCCTACTGCCCACTGAAGACTGGTTCTCTCGCAGAATGCGCGGAAAACGCTGAAGGGAGGATGTTTCCAGGCCGGGTGAAGGATCCATCTCCTTCTCATAGTAGATTAAAAGCGGCAAGCTGATAGCTTTGAGCTACGAGACAAGACAAGGCGTTTTTTGTGACTGACTGCAGACTGCCTACTGCCCACTGAAGACTGGTTCTCTCGCGGAATGCGCGGAAAACGCAGAAACCAAAAAATGTTTTTCAGCCGGGCGTTTTTGTCATTGACTGCCCACTGTCTACTGCAGACTGCAGGCTGTCTCTCTCGTGGAATGCGCAGAAAACGCAGAAATTTCAGCCAAAAGCTTAAACTTGCCCTGAAATATTGAACCATGAAACAGAACAAATACGATGACCCGGCATTTTTTGAAAACTATAGCCAGATGCCCCGTTCAGTGGGTGGACTGGAAGCTGCCGGTGAGTGGTATGTTCTCCGGCAAATGCTGCCGGCTTTCAGAGGCAAGCGGGTGCTCGACCTGGGCTGCGGCTTTGGCTGGCATTGCCGTTATGCAAGCGAACAGGGTGCCGGTTTTGTTATGGGCACCGATCTTTCCGAGAAAATGCTGCAACAGGCTAGGCTCAATACCCATGATCCCGCTATTGAATACCGGCAAATGGCCATTGAAGACATTGATTTTGCAGCAGGCTCCTTTGATATAGTGATCAGCTCACTCGCTTTTCATTATGTGGCAGATTTCGGTGCTGTTTGTAAAAAAGTACACCACTGTCTCCAAGCAGGCGGTTCATTTGTATTCTCGGTGGAGCACCCTGTTTTTACCGCTATTGCTGCGCAGGACTGGCATTACGATGCCAATGGCAACCGCCTGCACTGGCCGGTTGATCATTATTACAATGAAGGCATGCGCGAAACAGCTTTCCTGGGTAACCAGGTAATCAAATACCATCGCACAGTTGCTACTTATATCAATAGCCTTATCAATGCAGGCTTTATCATTAACGAACTGGCCGAGCCTCAACCTTCTGCAGAAATGTTGCACAAACATCCCGAATGGGCTGATGAACTGAGACGCCCTATTTTTCTGCTGGTATCAGCCACCCGCCGGTAATGCCCTGTTCAGGTGGGAACAATTATTTATTTTTTTAGCGGTGCAACGAATGTATTGTTCCGCTGATCAGTTTAACAGGTGTCTCCGGGAGCTTAGGGCGTCCAGGCAATATTCCTGTTTTTGCCTGTCTTACCTGTATTCAACAAGCATCCCAAAGGGGCGCTGACACACTAGGTAAACAGGGGAGTTTCCACTTCCCTGTTGTATGTAAACAAGGTGTATCCTTTGCAGTCATCATCGACCTGTAAAAACCGAATACCCCGCGCCGCCTCGCTTCTTCAATCCGCCGGCCACCCAACAGTAACCGGACAAAGTAGCCATAGCAACAGGCCTGAACTTTCCGGAAGACTGGCAAGCATTATAAAATCAATTCCGGCGTCTCCGGCAGTATGAGCGAAGCGCAGTGTAAAATATAGCAGGCGCATGAGATGGGCTGATACGTTAAAGAACGGCCGGATGCTGTTGCATATTTATGTTTACAGGATAAGCATCTGCAATACGGAGTAAACCGGCCTGCACAGCAGGGTCTTGTTCTGCAAGCTGCCACAATTCAAAATGATCGGCAACAAAGAATAATACAAAGTCACCTGCTGTACTTTGACTGCTGCCCGATAAACAGACCTTGCCTTCCTCCTTCAGCCGGCGATAGTATTGCGCCCGCCCGGCTGCATATTCATTGTTTTCCGGCATACTGCCATTAGCCTGTTTTACAAAAAACACCATAACATAGTGCGGCAGGTGATAACCTGTGAATACCATAATAAAAGTTTAAGTAATCCCATTAGGGAAAATTCTAAAAAGAGAATTCCACAATACTGGCTTATCCAGCTGATGGCTTGAGTAGGGCTGTTTACCCGTGCAGGTCTTTGCCAGTCGAGAATCGAGAGACGAGAATCGTGATTCATCAGCCGTCAGCCGTCAATAGCATCGCAGTCCCCGCAGGCAGCTATTTTTCCATTGCGAATTCCCAATTCCTAATCCCCAATCCCACCTTCCTACCAATCAACCATTCAACCCCTCAACCAATCAACTACATCCGTGAATCGTGAATCGCCAGTCGTGAGTGAGTGCTGGAGCGGCCTTACGGTTTCGACAACCAACTCCTTCACCCGAAGTCAAGAATCGAGAGACGAGAATCGTGATTCATCAGCCGTCATCCGTCAATAGCATCGCAGTCACCGCAGGCAGCTATTTTTCCGTTGCGAATTCCCAATCCCTAATTTCCCAATCCCCTTCCTACCAATCAACCCTTCAACCGCTCAACCAATCAACTACATCCGTGAATCGTGAATCGCCAGTCGTGAGTGAGTGCTGGAGCGGCCTTACGGTTTCGACAACCAACTCCTTCACCCGAAGTCAAGAATCTAGAGACGAGGATCGTGATTCGTCAGCCGTCATCCGTCAATAGCATCGCAGTCATCGCAGACAGCTACTTTTCCATTGCGAATTCCCAATTACTAATTCCCTTCCTACCATTCAACCTCTCAACCATTCAACCAATCAACCATTCAACCATCCACCCCTCAATGCCCCCCATCCACCACTACTTTCCTGCCTGCTTTCAGCAGCAATACTACGGGTACGCAGGCGAGGAACAGGAAACCGATGGTGAAATACACGTCCATGTACGATAGTAATGTTGCCTGCTTGTTCACTACATTATCCATCAGCTGCAGGCTGCTTTTCATTGCCAGCTCAGCGTTCAGGCCTTTCGACATAAAAGATTGCTGCGACTGGTACAGGCGGTTCCATACAAGCGGATCATCTGCACGCAGGTGCGATACAAGATCCGTACGGTGTACCGCATTGCGCCGGGTGATAAAAGTGGTGATGATAGCTATGCCGAATGAGCCTCCCAACTGCCGCAGCATACCCGTAAAAGCGGCGCCTTCGGCAATCTCATTATTTTTGAGCGTTGAGAAAGCGACCGCACTCACAGACAGCAAGATCATATTCAACCCGAAATAGCGGAATACCAGCACATAAAAGAAAACAGGAAAACCGGTATCCGGTGTAAGTATACCCGCGCTCATAAAACAATTAAAGAAAAAAAACACCATCCCTAATGCCATTACCAGCTGTGGTTTTACCCCGGCTTTCAGCATCCATGATGTAAGCGGGAAAATAAGCAGGCTGGAAAGCGATGTAAGGCAAACCAGTAATCCTGCATCTGTGGCCGGCCATCCCAGCTGCGATTGTGTGAACAATGGTACAATAAACGTAGACCCATACGAACCAAAGCCATAAATGAACGAGAAAAGCGTTCCGGCAGCAAGGTTCTTGTTCTTCAGTATTTTCACCGATACAACGGGATGAGCATATTTTATTTCGCGCCAGATGAACAGTATTAAACCCAGGCCTGCTGTTACCGTCAGGTTCCGTATCATTTCATCGTTAAACCAGTCATCCTCCTGTCCTTTTTCCAGCACATATTGTAGTGAGCCTACAGAAACCGCCAGCAGCAATATCCCTGGCCAGTCTACTTTCGATGCAGGCAGTTTATGGCCATACTCCGGCGACCGTATAAACTGTATCGTGAGCAGGGCCGCTAGTATGCCCAATGGAACATTGATATAAAAAATAAAAGGCCAGCTATAATGATCCACAATATAACCACCGATCAGCGGTCCCATGGCAGGACCAATAATAACACCGGTCATAAAGATCACATGCGACAGGCCGCGTTTTTCCGGCGGATACGATTCAGTGATAATTGTTTGTGAAGTTGCCAGCAAAGCACCTCCGCCCATGCCCTGGAAAAAACGGAAACAGGCCAGCGCCCATATATTACCTGCCTGCCCGCAGAGCAGCGAAAACAAAGTGAACAGCAGGATAGAAGCAGCAAAGTAATTGCGCCTTCCAAACTGCCGTGCCAGCCAGCTGGTCATAGGAATAATAATCACATTACCGATACCATATGCCGTAACCACCCATCCTACTTCAGACAATGTGGCGCCCAGGTTGCCCTGCAGATCGTTCAATGCCACATTAACGATAGTGGTATCAAGCAGTTCAAGAACAGCGCAGAGCATGGCCGTAAGCGTTACGATCACCCGCCTGTAACCATATTCCACCATAGAGTAACCATTCATGCCTTTTTTTGAAGCAAAACTGTATATAACCCAATGGCGCCAGGTTTGATAAAAGGACTAAAACCTCTGCAAAAAGGATTTTTATACAACAGAGCTGTTAATTACAGAACTTTGCCTGTATTGAACGGTATGCAACATGTACATCAATTCATTCTTTCCATACAGTGAGCTTACAGAAAGTTATAGCAGCAAAGGCATTGAAGAGCGGCATTACAGCATGCTTCCCGGCAGCGGATTGGAAGGCAGCTGCACGGCTATAGAAATGGAAGATATCCAGATCAATTATAGCCATATTGCGGCCCATCAGCCGCTAACCCTGCTGAGCACCGCACCTGAAACCCTTGCCGAAATGCATTTTTCATTAAGCGGTCAGGTAACGGCAAATAATAAAGCACTGCCCAATCCCGTATCATTTTCTGCCCTGGAACACAATCTCATCGCGCTTTCAGCCAATAAAACAACCGCTTGTTCCTATGGAAGCTCCGGGCAACCGGTGATCAAGCTGGAAATACTTTTCAGTAAATCATTCTTTGCGCGCCTGTTTCATGAAGACTGCGCCGTACACAGGCTGATCATGTCTAAAATGGAAAAAGATGAACTGTCCCTGGTTACACCGCAAAACCAGCCCATCACCTCTCCCATGCAGGCATTACTGGCTGATATCATCCGTTTTAAACGGAAAGGTTTTTATAAAAGACTGTTCCTCGAATCAAGAATACTGGAGCTTTTCATGTTACAAACAGCATTCTTTGACAGAAGCAGCCTGCAGCAGCCCTGTGGTTACCTGGCAGATATGGCCGGCGACCTGGAGAAATTTTATTTTGTCAAGGAGCTGATCGATAAAGATCCCGATGCAGCACATTCCCTTTCCGGCCTCAGCCGGCAGGCAGGACTTAATACTTACAAGCTAAAAAAGGGCTTTAAAGATATTTTCGGCGAAACAGTATTCGGTTATATCAGCGAACTAAAAATGCAGAAAGCCAGGCGCATGCTGCAGGATGAAAAACGCCCGGTGAGCGAGGTGGCTTACCTGCTGGGTTATAACAGTCCGAACAATTTCAGCACAGCCTTTAAAAAGAAGTTCGGCATCAGTCCCGGGAAAATAAAACCTGGTTTATGGCAGGTATAAAACAACGTTAAAAAAAATCCTTCCCGGTTTCCGGAAGTGTTCGCATTGTTAGTCAGCAACTTCGGCAAATGCCTGCCCTGACTGGCCTACGCTCGAAAACAATTGACCCGGAAATTAGCACAGACAGTATTTTCTATGTAACTTTAAAACAGCTACATGGTTTATTGCATGCCTTATTAGTTATCCCTGTTATTCAACCCTTACATGTCAATTGCCATTCACCAGTAAAAATTTGTCATATGAACATTTTTGTTGGCAATTTAAACGACGTGATTACTGCGCGGCATTTGCTGCAGTTGTTTCTTCCGTTTGGAATAGTGTATTCTGCACAAATCATCAGAGATACCATTACGGGCCACTCACTCGGTTATGGCTTCGTGGAAATGGATAACAGAACGGGTAAGATAGCCATCAACGAATTAAACAACCTCAAATTCTTGAACCGCTACCTGGAAGTAGAAGAGCTGTTACGGTGATCTTATTTTATTGCGGTGCTCATTTTTTCACGCAGTTACTGTCCTGTTGCAAAACAAGACAGTAACTTTTTTGTGTTCACCTGCACAGCTTCATTATTTGGGCACATCATAATTGATCATCCACTGGATATTGAATGCATCCCTGCACATACCAAAATAAGCGCCCCACAATGTTTTATTCATCGGCATCAGTACAGCACCTCCGGCAGATAGATGTGTGAACAAGCGGTCAGCTTCTTTTTCTGATTCGGCATGAACACAGATATGAAAATTATTGCCGGCCTCAAAAGGAAGTCCCATCATTGAATCCAGCATATCGGTGGCCATAATGGTATGGCCATTTACCAGCGGTAATGAAATATGGATGATTTTTTCGCGGTCATCGGCCGTCATTTTTTCTGCACCCGAAATATCGCCGTAGCGCTGAAAGATGCTGAATTCGCCGCCAAATACAGATCTGTAAAAATTCATGGCTTTTTCCGCATTGCCGGGGAAATGTAAATATGGATTGATACCTAACATATTGCAGGTTAGTTTGAATGAAAGGATGCCGTAAAACTACAGCAATAACTAATGCGAAAAAGGGGAAATACGTCATTATGCCCCCGGTGATTGCGACAATGAATTGCACTATTTTTAAGGTATGATACGCATTTACATCCTGGCGCTCAGAAAAGCAGTACTGGCATCCATTGCCGATGCCCGGTACTTGTTCTTGAAGGTGAACGATTTCATGGAACAGTCTGGCCGCAGTCCCCTGTTTGAAGTTCAGCTGGCAGGTTTATGGAACAAGGTGGAGCTGGAAGCTGGGTTGTTCACACTGCATCCCCAGGTATTACTGCCCGAAGCGGCCACGCCATCACTGGTGATCATACCGGCTATGGAAGGCGATATGCTCAGTGCCACTTATCTCAATAAAGAATATGGTGAATGGATTGCCCGGTTGTATAAGGAAGGCGCCCAGGTTGCCAGCCTTTGTGTGGGCGCATTCCTGCTGGCTTATTCAGGTATTTTGAAGAACAAGCAGTGTACCACACACTGGCAGTATGCCAATGAATTCAGGCAATACTATCCATCCGTAAAACTGGCTAACGAAAGGATCATCACTGACCAGAGTGGCCTGTATTCCAGCGGCGGCAGCAATTCATACTGGAACCTGCTTTTATACCTGGTGGAAAAATATACCGACCGCGAAACCGCGATTTTTGCCGCCAAATATTTTGCCATCGATATCGACCGGAGCAACCAGTGCTCTTTTGTTGTTTTCAACGGCCTGAAAGACCATGATGATGAACAGATCAAAGAGGCGCAGGATTATATTGAAAAACATTACCGCGAAAAAATCACGGTAGACCAGCTGGCAGGCCTACTCAATATCAGCCGCAGAACTTTTGAACGCAGGTTTAAAAAAGCCACTTATCATACTGTCGCAGGCTATATCCAGCAAATAAAGATAGAAGCTGCCAGGAAACAACTGGAAACCGGCCGGAAAACCATCGGTGAAATCATGGGCGATGTAGGGTATACGGATGTACAGGCATTCAGGGATGTATTTAAACGGATTGCCGGCAGTACACCGGCGGAGTATAAGAATAAGTATAATCCCTGATTTTTAACCGGGGAAGCAGCCGGAGGCTGCCCCATAAACGTCACCCGCGGGACGCGGGCGACTGTTTTCGTGAACCGTGAATCGTCAGTCGTGAGTGGGTGAAGTAGCTGGCCTTCGTTTTCAATTAACGAACTCCTTCACCGGAAATCGAGAATCGACAGTCGAGAATAATAATTTCCATCCCTAATTACTAATTCCCAATCAACCATTCAACCAATCAACCATTCAACCCATTCAACCATTCAACCAATCAACCCATCAACCACTCAACTAACCAACCAACCACTCACCCCCTCCCAGACAAAACATTATCCAGGGCAAGGCCATTGCTGGTGATGAACTGTAATAGCAGGGCAAAAAAAGCGGCATGGATCAGCTGGGTAGGAATGGCATCCCAGTTTTCGATCATCGCTGTTCCAAACAATAGTATCACCATGATCAGTGCACCGGCTATCAGTGCTACACGGGTAAACAAGCCTGTTACCAGTAATAATCCTATTATAAATTCAGCAATGGGTAATACATAACTGAAGGGAACGATGAGTGCCTGTGGCAGCATCGATTTGGCAAAGCTGTTCACCATCCACTGGCTGAAACCATGAAGCTTGGGCAATCTTACCAGTCCATGCCCCAACATGCTGGCAGCAATAGCCAAACGCAGTAATACAAAAACGGTCGTATGCATAGTTGTTTGTTTTTTACCCGCCAAAATTCCACACAATCATAGCTATATTTCTGTACATTTCAGGGATGAATCTGTACATTTGATGGGATGAAAATCAAAAACCTGCACCAGTCTTATGAACTGGAATTTCTCGAAGCAAAAGAATACCAGGCGCAGGAACTCCAGAAAACTTTTTTTGAAATGGTGTTTATCCTGGAAGGTAAAGGAATACAGCTGATCAATCAAAATAAACTGCCTTATGCCCCCGATCAGCTGTTTTTGATTTTCCCGCAGGACCGGCATGGTTTTGAGGTGCATGCTTCCACGCAGTTTTTCTTTGTCCGCTTTAACAACAGTTACCTGCAAACCCAGGGAAGAGAATGGGTGCAGAAAATCGAATTCATTTTTCACAATCATAATCACCTGCCCGGCTGTATTTTAAAAAACACGACAGACAAGCCTTTGATCAGGGCTATTGTAGAAGGACTGATACGGGAACATGTAAACGAACACCCGCATCCGCATGAAGTGATAGCACAGCTGATCAATACCATGATCACCCTTGCTGCCAGGAATATTTCCCTGCAGGAACCGGCTTCGGTTAAAGCCCCTTCTTCGGGCACCTCATTGGCTTTACTCAGTTATATCCATACCCATATCTACCAGCCCGAACGCCTGAAAGCTGAGCAGCTGGCGGCTCATTTCAACGTATCGCATACCTATATCAGTGAGTTTTTCAGAAAACACCTGGGCGAAAGCCTGCAGCAGTATATCACCCAATACAAGCTAAAGCTGATTGAAACACGTTTGCATTATACCGATATGCGCATCAGCGAGATCGCGCAGGAGTTTGGTTTTACCGATGAAAGCCACCTGAACCGTATCTTTAAAAAATACAGGGGGGAAGCCCCTACCCGTTACCGTAAACTGAAAGCGTCTGAAAAATAAACCGGCGCAGCCTGCAGTACATTTGATCATCTGCCGCAGGCTTTATATGGTACAGCGATTTTCCTTTTATTTTTTGCAGTTTAAGCCGAGATTTATACCCGACACCCGTTATCACTTAATGCCCCATATATGAGAAAACGATCTGCCGCACTGTTATTACCGGTGCTTATTTATTCAGGGTTGCAGGCACAAAGACCGCCTACGCAAAAACCACCGATACATGGTAAACACTGGATGGCTGTTACCGGCAAACCCATGGCAGCTACAGCAGGCTCCATGCTTTTTGAAAGAGGTGGCAATGCCGTGGATGCAGCCTGCGCCATGTTGGCCGCCACCTGTACTATGTGGGATGTGCTGAGCTGGGGCGGCGAAACGCAGGCCCTCATCTACAATCCCAAAACCAAAAAAGTCATTGCCATCAATGCGCTGGGTGTAGCACCCGCAGGTGCTACGGCAGACTTCTTTAAAAGCAAGGGAATGAATTTCCCGCCCGAATATGGCCCGCTGGCGGCTGTTACACCCGGCACCCCCGGCGGCCTCTGCTATATGCTGGCCGAATACGGTACCAAAAGCCTGAAAGAAGTGCTGGCACCGGCGATGGAGATGGCTGCCGGCTATCCCATTGAAGCGCAAACCGCCAATAGCATTGAACGGGCCAAGGGTATGATCAAACAATGGCCTTACAGCAAAGCGGTATTCCTTACCCATCCCGGCGAAACAAGAGAAGCACCGGAAGCAGGAGAGATTTTTGTACAGAAAGACCTGCTGGCCACCCTCACCAAAATGGTGCAGGCCGAACAGGATGCACTGAAAAAAGGCAAGAACCGCAAACAGGCTATTTATGCCGCCTACGACCGTTTTTACAAAGGCGATATTGCCGCTGAATTTGTACGTGGCGGCCAGGAACAGGGCGGATTGATCACCCTGGATGATCTTGCCCGCTGGAAACCTGTGGAAGAAGAGCCGCTTCATGTGAACTACAAAGGCATCGAAGTATATAAGCTGCAACAGTGGACACAGGGCCCTGCCCTGCTGCAGGCGCTCAATATCCTGGAAAATTTCGATCTCAGGTCCATGGGATACAATTCCCCTCAATACATTAACACAATTTACCAAACCATGAGCCTGGCTTTTGCCGACAGGGATTTTTATTATGGCGACCCTGCTTTTGCAGGCAACAGGCAGCCCATGCAGGGCCTGCTGAGCAAAGCATATGCGAAAGAAAGAGCCAAGCTCATCGATCCCGAACGCAATAACGATAAAGCTGCGCCCGGCGATCCCTATCCTTTTGAAGGAAAAACCAATCCTTTTCTTTCACTGTTGAAAAACCGTGATAGGATCACTGATACCAGCGGGCACCGGCTTTTTGTACCCAAACATGATTCTGCCACTGCCTATGTTGACCCCGTTTATATGGACAGGCTCTGGCGTGGCACCACTTCGGTGGAAGCAGCCGACCAGGAAGGCTGGGTGGTATCCATCACTCCCAGCGGTGGCTGGGTACCGGCCTGTATAGCCGGGCATACCGGTGTGGGTATGAGCCAGCGCATGCAGAGCTTTGTGCTCGATTCCACGCTCGCACCGTTCAATGTGGTACAACCGGGAAAACGGCCCAGGGTTACGCTTACACCCTCACTGGCGCTGAAAGACGGCAAACCTTATGCATCCTTTGCCGTACAGGGTGGCGATACCCAGGACCAGAACTTGCTGCAGTTTTTCCTGAACCTATCCGAATTTGGCATGACAGTTCAGCAGGCTACTGAAGCAGACAATATCAATACCAACCAACTCTGGCTTTCCCTGGGCGGCACACAGCTCAGCGACCGCACACCCAGGCCAGGCAACCTGCTGCTCAGCAATAAAACCCCTGAAGCTGTTCGCGAAACATTGAAAAAAATGGGCTACCAACTCAGTTTCGGTGACCGCACCAGCGGCCCCATTAATGCCATCTATTTCGATTGGAAGCATGGCAGCCTTTGGGGCGGCAGCAGCAACAATGGTGAAGACTATGGTATAGGTTGGTAAAAAATCACCTGGTCTGGTTTCCCGTTTATACAAAAAGGCGCCTTTTAACCGGGGCGCCTTTTTACATAAAGCAGCAACCCGACTAAAACCGGCCAAACGCAGTCAGCACAAGGCATACAAGCGTTCCTGTAGATGACCTGTAGTGCTTTTTCCTGGCAGCTTGTAGTCATATTATAGTCGCTGTAATCTGTGCAGGCTTGTTTAAAGGGCTTAGTTTTGTATCCGTTCAACCCTAAGCCCTTTTTATTCCGGGCAGTTTTAGCAGGAACCATCATCCCTTAACCTGATTTATTGTAGTATTGCCCTGCTAAAACCACAAACGTTAACCGTATGTCAACATCCAGTTTATTTATCTCCCTGCTGGAAAACAGTAAAGCAGAACAACAAACCATCCGTATTTTTCTTACCCAGGCCGTTATCAGTGGCATAGTAAGCCATCTTTATCCCGAACTGGTGGAGATCAGGACCGATACCGGCAAACGTTGTTTTGCGGTACTGGAGAAGATCGAAGCCATCGAAACCGTTTAACCTAATTTTTACTGACAAAATATCCGGCGAATGGATAATACAACGCAAAAACCGGAAAGCGCTCTGCCCGGCCTTATCCGTAAAGTATTGGGCAGTCCGCATTCAGAACAGGTGATCAAAGCACAGATCATACAGCTGGCAGCACAAAACCTGCATGTGCCGGAAGTAACTACCGCCCTGCTGGAAGTACTGCCACTGACCAAAGACAGGGAAACCAGAACCCGGCTGGTATCCTTTCTCTCCGGCCTCAATACTTCCCGGTTCAGTGATACCCGTGTTTTATTCGATGCCCTGCTAAACGTGTTCAGGAACGAAAAAGACCGTGATACAAGAACAGCCCTGCTGTACCGCTTGCAGGAAGGCCTGCACCAGGATGAACGCCTGGCTGGCTTTTTCATAGAACTGGGCAGCGAAGGATCCCTGAGCGAGCAGGAAAGGATTGCAGTGCAGGATGCACTCGGCACATTGCCCGCTATTACCGAAGAAACCGCGCTGGCAGCCCTGCTGAAAAATGTACATGCGTCTACACTGATGCAGGCTCAGGCCCTCGACCTGGCTGAACGCTGCACTGTATGGAGTGATAAAATGGTGGCTGGTCTTCAGCCTTACCTGGATGTAAAAAACGACCGCAATATCCGCTTCCGCATACTTTCCCGGCTGGCAGGCGCCAGACTGCTGGATGCCGGCTATGCCCCGCTGCTGATACAGGTACTGCGTACCGATAATGATGCCTATGCCCGCGCTACGGCCCTGGATGCACTCGCCAAAATTAAACCCTGGAACGAAGAAGTGCTGATGCAGTTACACTGGTCGGCCACACAGGATAGTGATGAACAGGTAAGGCAGGCAGCACTCCGCCTGCGCCAGGAAGCGCCCGAACTCAGTAATGAGCAGCTGGTACAAATGGCCATGCAGCTTTCATCTGAGCATGCAACAGGCGTGCGGCTCACCCTGCTCAACCTGCTGAAACCAGTAATGCGCATCCCCGAAATACGCCAGGCTGTGGCCGGAGGTTTTGCTTCCAATCCCGGTGTTTTTGATGACAGTGAATTCAATACACTGGCCGATATGCTGGCACCTTATGCCGGCCGCGATGAACAGATCAGCCAACTGCTCATGGGCAGCATCAGCCACCTGCCCAATACCGCGCAACGGCAAAAGATCATCGGTCTTTTACTGGGCAAGGTACGGGTGGAAACAGTGCTCGATCCCCTGCTCACCGTTTTTATCAAAGAACGCAACGAATCATTACGCGAAACTTTATTCAACCAGATAAAAGCATTGTCCGTAACCAGGCACCCGCAGCTGGTGGATGTATTCTGCACCGAGCTTACCGAACCCGGCTCTCCTTTCCGGGTTACCTGTGCAGGTATACTGGCCAATGCAGCAGAAAGCTATCCACAAATTGTATATGCACTGGAAGATGTGCTGCTATACGACAACGACCGCGAGCTGGTACGCCTGAGCCTGGATGGTTACCTGCGCCCGAGCGTAGAGAAAAAATTCACCGTATTGCTTTCCGTTGTTAAAAATGAACTGCTCGATACACTGACCAGGCAAAAAGCACTGGATGCCATGATGAAAATCCACATCAGCGAACAGGAACAGGAAACACTGGCGGATGTTTTATCCGGACTAAAACCCGGCACATTGCATACCTGAACCCGTACCTGATGATGCGGAAGGTTCAATAATACCAGTGTTTATTTTTTCACTATGTACAAAACGAATTATGAGCGCCCTATTGGATGAGATCAAAGAAAGAAGAAAAGCCGGAACAGAACAGGCATCCATGATGCTCGACATGGTACCGTCTTCCGATATGGAAACCAGGTATTCGCTGCTGTCAACAGCCAGCCATTTCCTGAATGATGTTACAATAAAAGAAAAATGGATCAGCCTGATAGCAGGCGAAACCGATACAAGGCTAAAAGCAGATATGCTGTACCGCCTGGCCGCTGAGGGATGGCAGCAGATCGCCAATAAAGAGCAACTGGTAACACTGCTTTCTGATGCACTGCAGCAGGATGAATCGAGAAATATTATTCTTTCCATGCTGGGCAAATTATCCCTGACCGATAAAAAAGCCAGGCAGAAGCTGATGGATTTTTACCGCCAGCAGAACAATGCAGCAGTGTCTGGCATCATCTTATCCTGGCTGCTGATACCTGCCGATGCCAGTGAAGAGGATATTGCTTTTTATCTTTCCATCCTCGACACTGTCGATGAACAAGATAAGCTGGTTCTGGTGAACCGTCTTTTATTGCAGGATAAACTGGGCAGGGAGCAGCTGGAAAAACTGCTTCGCCCCGATGAGCCCGCCTCCATCAAAGCCATGGTACTGCGGTATTGCCTTGACAGGTCGGTGGTACCGGAAGAGGTATTGTGCACACTTATTCAATCAGATAAAAACACGGCACTGAGAACCTGGTGCATACAATTACTGGCGCTGCAGGGCATCAGCAATCCCCGTACTACAGCGGTCATTTTGCAAACAGGCCTGCAGGATCCCGATACAGGCGTGCGCCAGGCTGCATTGCATGTATTTGAGTACAGTTTGTCGTTAACACCTGCTACGATCGACTATCTCTGCCAGGTACTGCAGCAGGAAAAAAGCCTGGACACGGCTTTACTGCTGCTGCGTATGCTGGCACCCTATACCGCCCATAGCGAAAGCCTTTGCCAGTCGCTGCTGCAGTTACTCGACCAGCATATTCAAACACCGGTGGCTGTACATATTTATACCATCCTGGGCAGGCTGGTACCTAAAAAGCCGGCACTGTTCGATCATTTTCTTGCCGCCTACGAAAAAGAGCAGCATGATGAATGCAAAGCAGCCATACTGCAGGCGATCACCCATACAGTAAGCCAAGGGCCTGAACTGAACAGTTTTTACCTGAAAGCCCTCAAAGCACCTTCACCGGTGATCAAAGAATGGGGCATACGCGGCCTGCTGTTAGTGCCCCTAACCCGCGAAAACACAACAGTGATCGCAGAAGCAGCGCCTGTATTGCTTGAAACCGGTTTAAACCGCGAGCTGCGGCGGCTGCTGGCCAAAAAGATCAGCTGTATACCGCAACCTACGGCAGCCATTACAGCTGTGTTCAGCCGTCTCGCCGATCATGATACAGATGCAGGCATCAGGGAAATCAGTGCCCAGGTACAGGAGAAAGCCATCTCCCAGTCGGGCGGCGAAAGCATCAACTGGGAACAATGGCTGCACAAAGCAGATGTGGAACATGACCTCAGCGGCATCTTTCCTCATATCTGGTTCTTCTACCAGGATCATCCCGAAATGGCCAACCGCATTTTATGGTCTGCCATCAATCCCGCCAATAGCAGCAGCCTGTACAGTGAACAGGTAAACGATGTGGAGATACTCCGTTTTCTCGCCGTTAATGCAGGCGTGAATGATGATATGAGCCGTTATGTACTGAACCAGTTGCTCCATGCCGACCTGGGCTATGAATCTAAATTCAATCATTACCTGCTCATCTTAAAAGGCAATCCCGGTAATGAAGAGCTGAAAGACGGTTTATGGCAGCTGCTCGAAAAAAGAGGCCGCTATATCAACCTGATCCAGCTGAATGAACTGCATACCATCATCTGGGGCGCTGCGCTGGAAGCGGAGTTCAGCAAGCGTATGCTGCGGCAGACAGCCGTTGCCGGTATACTGCCTTATATTAAATACCTGTCAGTAAACGGCAGCTGGCAGGCAGCCCCTGCCCTGCTGAAACAGGCAGTACAACTGCCCGGCATGCTGCAAGACCAGGAGTTTAAAACCGCTGTACAGGAATGCTGCCGCAACTGCGGCGTGGATGCAGATGAGCTGTTCCGCACAGCTGCACCTGCCACACCCGGCTTTGCCGATGAGGGCCCGGGGTTTGCAGATTAACAAACTCATTTACCGCCGCATTACCGGCAGGCGAAGCAGGAAACATCCATACTTTGAATTATTGAAACGCTCAATCTGATGGCCGAAGAATTAGCACTATTCGAAATATTATTATCTGCAGAACGCAGCACACCCGAAAGGCTGAATGCGCTGCAACAGCTGGAACCTTTTCTGAAAACAGACGAAGCCGTAACCAAACTTTCAGATGCACTCAGGACTGAAGAAACAATCGCTGTAAAAAGGCAAATGCTTGCGCTGCTCTGCGCAATCGATATTACCAGGATCTCTGACAGGGACAGCTATATTAAGGCATTCGCCTTTACAGCCTGCCTCGATCCCGAGCGCAGTTTACGCTATATCGCCGTACAGCAGCTGGCAGCACTGGCCCCACATATCAACGATGTACAGGAAATACTGGCAGAAGTGCTGATGAACGATCTGGACACCGATATACAGCAGCTCAGTATACAAGGGCTGTATCATTGCGTTCAAAAAACAGCCGGCACTATTGAACGCATCAAAGCGCATATTCCTGTAGCACCACAGCCCATCAGGCCAGGTTTACTGGCATTGGTAAAACAATTGCAACAGCCCGGTGCAGAAGAGCTGTCAGTACAATTTCTCGACAGGCATGAAGATGCAGGCCTGCGCATGGAAGCACTGCATTTTATTTCAGGCATGCCATCGCTTACCACAGCCACGCTTACAACACTGGCCGGCCTGCTACCTGCCGAAACAGACCTGTCTGTAAGATCGGCTATCCTACAACTGTTCACCGGTATGCGCCGGGTAGAACCCGCTGTTTTCCGTGAATTATTCACTGCACTGCAGCGCATGCCCGATTTACCGGAGTTATTGCAGCTGGTAGCCGGCCGGCTTACTGCCGAACCCGAACTGGCCAATGATTTTATCAGCCTGTTCCAGCAAACAAGCTCTGCAGGTTTAAAGATCAGGCTGTTGTTTTTATTGCAGCATCATGACCGGCCCGATATCGTGATCGCCGCATTGCAGGATGCCAACCCTTATGTGCGGGAAGCAAGTCTGCCACTGATCACCCGCCTGTTCCCGCAGCACCAGGATCAGCTGGAGCCCGCACTGGCAGCCGTACTTCGCACAGAGCCGCTGCTGGCATTGCGCCGGGCAATGGTCAATGTATTGCTGCAAACAGGCCGCAAATCTGCCGGCACAGAAAATATGCTGATCGAACTGGCACTTGCCGAAACAGATCACCAACTCAAAATACAACTGGCTGAAGCCGTTTCGCAGCTCGCTGTTACCGATGATAACAGGCAGCCGCTGCTGCAACTGTTCAGCGAGATAATAGAAGGCGTATGGTATCCTGAAACCCTTAAGCAACAGGTTACCGCGAGGTTACACACTTTTGCCTACCGCGATGAACCAGCACTGAAAAAAAGTTTGAGCCTGTTGCTGGAACAGGCAAAGAATATAACAGAAGTAAACCGTGTTTACCAGCTGCTGAAAACACTGGAAGCTGATTTCAGCCAGCTGGCTCCTTACCTGTTTCAAACCCTGTACCGGCATATAGCCTGGTATCCCCAGCAGCCCCTGCACGAATGGGTGCAGATGCTGGGCAAGATGGCCGATAACAATGCAGCCATCCGCGCCGAGCTACCTTATATGATCAGTGTAACAGGCGCCACCTGGCTGTTAGCAGGTACAGAAAAAGCCGATCAAACAGGTGCTTTTCTTCCTGCTTTCAGGCAAACGATGATGCGCAGGAATGGTATGCAAACCATCATGGAAGCACAGCGCCTGCTCACCGATGCATGGAACAACCGCACTATTAAAAAAGCGGAGGTCACCGAACTGTATACCATGCTGCTGCGCACACCTAAGTCTGATGGTTTTCTGCAGCAGCTCACCGATATCATGAAAACCGGCAAGCTGGTGACACCTGAACTGGTGGCGCTCAGCCTGGATTATATCCAGGTGGCCAGCGACCGCGATGGGGTTTATATGGTACGTAAATACCTGGAACAGGCCGGTTTCAATGACCTGGCTTACCGTGAAAAACTGGTAGCACTGTTTACACAGGAGCAATACAGCAAGTATATGCAGTTCAACGCACCGCAGCTGCATACTAAAAAAAGGTATACCACGCTGAACGATTGGGAATACAGCGCCTGGTGCTGCCCTTACAGCCAATGGCCCATAGCCGAACTGGTGTTCACTATTGAGCCCGGCGATCTTGCACTGAATATCTTCAGGGAGCTGCCTGATACACCTGATACTGCAGCCACCCTTCCTTACCTGGTGCTGGAACACCTGTTCCGCAACCCGGTAGGCTCACGCCCTCCAAGTGGCACATGGGCCAATTATCTTTACCAGGATGCTGACCGGTTTGCACAATTTCTCCAGCTGCTATACAATGGTTACCGCAGTTTGCCTGATGGCGATCTGCTGCGCGACCGGATGTTGTATACATTCTGGAAAAAATGGAATGATTATGTACAGTTGCTGAACGGCCGCCCGGTTTCACCTGAACTGGCAGATGCAGCGGGTTATGTTTATGCCGGTGTTTGCGCCCTGGCGCATCAGCTGGATCCGGATTTCAAGACCAAACAGTTTCCCACGGTACTCAAAAACATGAACAGCAATATCGTTCAGCAAAACTGGCCCTGGTCAACAGAACAATGGGAACAGTTTGAATATAAATATTTCCCTAAACGCGATCCGCAACAGGAAGCAGCAGAACAGCTATTCCAGGAAGCGGCCAATGCACTGAAAGCAGACAACCTTCAGGAAGGACTTCGTGTACTAAAAGAACTGCTACAACATTACCCGCAAACCAGGCTGGTAAAAGACCGGCTGAACGATATCAATGCCGCCATTGCACATATTGAACAAAAACTGGCTGATGGTTGATAGTTGAGTGGGTGAATGGTTGAGTGGTTGAATGGTTGAGCGGTTGAATGGTTGAGCGGTTGATTGGTAGGAAGGGGGATTGGGAATTAGTAATTGGGAATTCGCAACAGAAAAATAGCTACCCGCGTTGACTGCGATGCTATTGATGGCTGACGAATCTCGATTCTCGTCTCTCGATTCTCGATTTCCGGTGAAGGAGTTCGTTAATTGAAACGCAAGTCTGCTCCTTCACCTACTCACTACTAGCGATTCACCACTAGCGACTAGCGACGGCATTGGAATGGTTGAATGGTTGAATGGTTGAGTGGTTGAATGGTTGAGTGGTTGAATGGTTGAGTGGTTGAATGGTTGAGTGGTAGGAACATGGAATGGGGAATTAGGAATTCGCAACGGGAAAATAGCTACCCGCGATAACTGTGATGCTATTGATGGCTGACGATTCCCGTTTCTCGTCTCTCGATTCTCGATTTCCGGTGAAGGAGCTGGTTAATTGAAACGCAAGTTTGCTCCTTCACCTACTCACTACTAGCGATTCACCACTAGCGACTAGCGACGACATTGGAATGGTTGAGTGGTTGAATGGTTGAATGGTTGAGTGGTAGGAACATGGAATGGGGAATTAAGAATTCGCAACGGGAAAATAGCTACCCGCGATAACTGTGATGTTATTGATGGCTGACGATTCCCGTTTCTCGTCTCTCGATTCTCGACTTCCGGTGAAGGAGTTCGTTAATTGAAACGCAAGTTTGCTCCTCCACCCACTCACTACTAGCGATTCACCACTAGCGACTAGCGACGGCATTGGAATGGTTGAGTGGTTGAATGGTTGATTGGTTGAGTGGTAGGAACATGGAATGGGGAATGGGGAATTCGCGACGGAAAAGTAGCTGCTGCGGTGTTCTCCTAAAAAACTAGCCTTGAATTAATTTAACAATCCGTTTCACGAACAATTCCGCTGCTTTTTTGCGATACACGCCCTTTTGCCATACAATAAAAGAACGGTTAGACAGTCCCTTACCTGCAATGGGTACTACCACCAGTCCATCCCAGCCGATCACGGCTTTCTCATTCAATATAGTGGCCCAGTTCTCTTTTTTTACCAGTGTAAGCAGTGAGTGTACATCCGTCAGTTCTACCCTTACCCGCGGATGAATATTGTTTTTCCTTAACAGTTCATCCAGCTGGATACGCGATATAAAGCCCCTGCCGGGTAAGGCGAGCGCTACCCCTTCCAGCTCTTTCAATGAAATTTCCTTTGCCCCGGCCAGCGGGTGTTTCCGGGAAACCACCATTACAATGCGTGAATTGAACAGGGGTTGCATTTCGAGCCCTTCATCACTGGTTTTATTGATAAAAGCCAGCATAAAATCCAGTTCGGCCAGTAGCAATTTTTTCTCCAGTTCTTCCGGGGTGCCATATTCAATATATACTTTAATACCGGGATATTTTTCCAGGAAAGGAGACAATGCGGGTAGTATCAGGGAAGAAAAAGCATAAGTGATACCGATCTTCAGGTCGCCGGTCACCAGGTTGTTCAGGTCGGTGATAGCCTGCCTGGCCTTATCGGTTTCTGCCAGTATTTTACGGGCATGCTGCAAAAAAACACGGCCTGCTTCTGTTAAACGCACATGTTTGCCCACACGGTCGAATAATAACATTCCCAGTTCGGTTTCCAGTTGTTTGATCTGCTGCGAAAGCGTGGATTGCGTGATAAATACCGCCTCTGCCGCCTCGGTAAAATGCAGTGTTTCTGCCGCCTTAACAAAATACAGTAACTGTCTCAGCTCCATCAATCAATCGTTTTTATCAATGAATATGATTGAAACAATCTATTTAATAAATATATACAATCTTCGGAAATTTGCGCCATGAAGTTATTCAAACAGGCTATCCGCCCCTCCCTGAACACTTCACAATACAAACAAGTATGACGATCTTCCGTTCTCTTCAATACCGTAATTTTAAATTATTCTTTTATGGCCAGTCTGTTTCACTGATCGGTACCTGGATGCAGAAAACCGCTGTCAGCTGGCTGGTATACCGCCTTACCGGTTCTGCTGTGTTATTAGGCGTGGTGAGTTTTGTAAGCCTGATACCTTCATTGGTACTGTCTCCCTATGCCGGCAGCCTTATAGAAAGACACAACCGTTTTCGCATACTGGTTATTACGCAGGTGATTTCCATGATACAGGCCGGGGCGCTTGCCGCGATGATCTTTTTCCAGTACTACAATATCAGCGGCATCATATTGTTAAGTCTTATACAAGGATTGATCAATGCCTTTGATGTCACCTGCCGCCAGTCGCTGATGGGCGAAATGGTGGAGCAAAAAGAAGACCTTCCCAATGCGATCGCGCTCAACAGTACCATGACCAATTTTGCACGTATTGCCGGCCCCGCAGTAGCTGGGGTAATATTAAGTGCCTGGGGCGAAGCAGTTTGTTTCTTTCTCAATTTCTTCAGCTACCTGCCGGTATTGGGTTGTTTGTTTTTGATGCGGATGCATACCCCGCCAATCGCTGCTTCGAAGCACAGCATATGGACAGAGCTGAAAGAAGGTTTTATCTATGTGTATGAAGATAAAGAGCTGAACAAACTGATCATGATGCTTGGTTTCAGCAGCCTGTTTGTAATACCCTTCAACACCCTGATGCCCATATTTGCCAAAGATGTGTTCAATGGAACGGCCAGAACATTCAGCTGGTTTGAAAGTGCTGCGGGCCTGGGTTCCATTATCAGCGCTATTTACCTGGCCAATCTGAAACCCGGTAAAAACATGATCAGCATTATGCTTACGGCCAGCGTTGTTTTTGGTGTGAGCCTGGTATTATTGTCTTTCGCCGGCTGGCTACCGCTGGCCCTGTTGTTCATGCTGAGTTCAGGTGTGGGTATGATGGCGCAAACATCAGCCATTAATACCTATATACAAACCCATGCTATACCGGCCATGCGTGCCAGGGCCATCAGTTATTATGTAATGGCTTACCAGGGTATGATACCGCTGGGCAGTTTACTCACCGGTATCCTGGCGCACCAGGTAGGTCCCAGGCTAACGGTTTGCCTGGAAGGCATTGCCGGCTTAGTGGCCACAGCAATATTCGTGATGCACCGCAACGGGATGGGTTACCGCAGGCTGGCAGCGGTTGTAACAGGCAGGCATTCATAAAAGCAGTATGGAGTTCGGCGGTGCTTTCACGAATAAAATAAAGAGGCTGTATCAAAAGTACGATACAGCCTCTTTTTATTCGGGTACCTGATGGAGACAGGTAGTCGTTTAGGCGATCCTCAGAGCCTTCGTTTATTTTTGATACACCCTCTTTATAACCAGGCTACAATACTTTTTTGTACATGCAATAACCTGGTTCCCTCGGCCTGCTTATTCCTGCTCTACCAGTTGCTTGATCGCCACCAGCAGCGGCATCCAGCCATTGCCCTCATTATACACTTCCTTATAACGCCTTTCTCCTTCTGCCACCGTGGCAAAATCGCCCTGCGAGACAGAAAATACCACCTGGTCTTTTTCCGGTTTCAGCTCATAGGTCACAGTAAGATAGTTTTCAGGCACATCTTCAAGGGTTGAATTAGGATCGAATGTGGTGTACTCCAGCAAATGACCAGGCTCAATACGTACAATATGCCCCTTTACGGCCACCAGCTCTTTACCCTCAAACACCCCGATCCATTCAAGCGGGCTGCCCGGCTGCCAGTCAGAAACCGCAGCGCAGCCAAACATGTACTTCTTTGTTTGCTCAGGATTGGTAAGCGCATCCCATAGCTTTGCCGCCGGCGCCTGGATAGTGATCGTGTTAGAAACAAATAATGGTTGGTTCATCGGTAAATTATTTTAAAACAATCGATCAGCTTTACAGCTGTGTATGCAATAATAGGCAGGTCAACAACTTCCGGATTGCATTTTACGGATTTTTTTTTGCGGCAAAAGGCGTTATCCCAAAGCGTTTTTTAAAAGCATTATTAAAGTGCTGCGGGGTGGCATAGCCCAGTTCGGCAGCTATTTCAGCAGCCGTTTTCCCCGTATCGCGCAGGAAGCGTTGTGCCAGGTGCAGGCGCTGCTCTATCAGGTATCCGAAAACCGTGGTACTGAACACCTCTTTAAACCCGCGTTTCAGCTTGTATTCATTCATCCCCACCATCCTGGATATTTCCGTAAGACTGGGAGGGTCTGTCACCCGTTGCAGCACCAGGTCTCTCACGGCAATGATCTTTTCTTTATCGGCCTTTGTTTTAACAAAAGGCGCTTTCCTGTTTTCCGATAAACTGCAGGCTTCAGCCGACAACACCATCAGCTCGATACTTTTAGAAAGCAGGAAACGTTTTTTCAGTTCATCCGTGTAGCTGCAATGAATAACCTGCTGTATTGTTTCATGAATAGCCGGATCAATAGCACCCCAATACGGTGAAAACAGGCTGCTGCTACCCTTGCTGATCTTTTCACCAAACCGCTTCAGTGCATCGCTGGCATCCGCTGTATAGGCAAGAAAAGCTTCGCGGGGAAATTGAATACCGAATGTTTCCAGCTCCTGTGTGCGGTTGTACACTTCCATATCAAACCCTTCAGAAAACAACATATTGTGATGCCCGCCGATAAGATCGAATGTACGGTTGAGCTGTTTGTATACAAAACTGTAATTTCCCCTTAACCCGAAATGCAGGCGGATAACATCTGTTTCACTGCTGGCGCTGAAATGCCCCGCCTGTTTAAACCTGGAAACAGCATGCCCCAGCCGTATGGCATCGCACTGCCATACAGTGTATTGCATCGTTCCATGTTCATGTATACGCTCCGCTTGTTGTTCCATGATACCGTTTGTATAGTAATATAGCCAGGCAGCAGGTAAAATTAGGTTTCATTCATTTGAACGATGGTATATTTGTTCCCTTTTTTACCAGGCATTCTATTTCATCAAGTAAACAACAACAATCATGAGCAGCTTTCCTGTGATCACATCCACACTCTCCGCCGCGCACCTGGCCGTTTTTTTGCAGCAGCAGTACGCACTCGGGAAAAATGTCAGCTGCCGCCTGCTGAAAGCTGGTATCAACCACAGCTACCTGGTAAATACACAGGAAGAAAGCTTTGTTTTCAGGGTATACAGTTATAACTGGCGCACAGAAAAAGAAATAACAGAAGAGCTGAAACTGATACGCCTGCTGCACGACAATCGTATCAGTGTATCTTATCCCATTGCCGATACCAAAGGCAGTTACCTGCAGCAGCTGGAAGCCCCCGAAGGGCGGCGAACCGGTGTATTGTTTTCTTTTGCACAGGGTGAAAAAATGCTGAATTTCCCTGCCAGCCTGCATTATACCACCGGAACAATGATGGCGAAAATGCATGCCTTTACACGACAGCTGCAGCTGGAAAGAATAACCTATACCCCGCAGGTGCTGCTGGCCGACCCGATGCCTTATATTAAACAGTACCTGCCCGCAAACACACCCGAGATGGCGTTTATGGAAGAACTGCAGCAATACCTGCTGGGCATCCTGTCCGGCGCGGATACCACTGCCATACGGCAGGGTGTGGTGCACATGGATATATGGTTCGATAACCTGCATATCAGCCAGGATAAGGAGATCACTTTTTTCGATTTTGATTTCTGCGGCAATGGCTGGCTTTGCAACGATATCGCTTACTACATCTTGCAGATACACAGCACAGAAAAAGACAGCGGGGAATATGCTGCTAAAAAAGAAAGTTTTTTACAAGGCTATGAATCGGTTACGCCTATCAGCAGTGAGGAAAAAAGAATGTTGCCGGCTTTAGGTGTTGCCATGTATTTCTTTTACCTGGGTATACAATGCCGCCGGTACGATAACTGGTCTAACAATTTTTTAAATGAAATATACCTGAAGCGTTTTATCAACCTGCTGATAAAAAAATGGGCCCAGCTGCACCAGATGCCGGTGATGGCAGGCGATACTCAGCCTACAGCATAAACAGCCGATTCTTCATAACGGGAAGCCACCACCACATGGGTTTGCCCGGCATGTGCACTGAACAGGGTTTGTACCAGTTCGGGTGAATTGTTTTCCTTTGACAAATGTGATAAAAGCAGGTGGCTCATAAATGCCGGCCGGTGCGTTGTAAACAGGTCCAGCGCCTGGCTGTTGGACAAGTGGCCTGTACCACCGCTGATGCGCTTTTTAAGGTAGAAAGGATAACGCCCTTTTTCCAGCATTTCTTCATCGTAATTGGCTTCCAGAAAAGCAGCATGGCATTGCCGGAAATGGTTCACCACATGTGTACAGGGCGAACCAATATCTGTAAATACACCAATATTAACGGTTCCGCAGCTCACCATAAAACTATGCGGCTCTGAAGCATCATGGAATTTTGGGAAAGGCATCACCGACAATGCACCGATAGTTATGGGTTCATATGCACGGAAAGACTGCACCAGCTGTTCATTAAGCGCAAGCCTGCCTTCCTGTAAAGTACCAGCAGTGATATACACCGGCAGCTGGAATTTCTTTGACAGCACGGGAATACCACGGATATGGTCACTGTGTTCATGCGATACAAAAATGGCTTTCACCAGGCGCATATCCAGTCCCAGCCTTTTCATACGCCGCTCTGTTTCCCTGCACGAGATACCGGCATCCACCAGCACGGCTTCTGTTTCGTTACCAATATAGTAGCAGTTACCATTACTGCCCGAATTCAATGACGCGATAAAAACTGACATCCCTGCAAAGAAACAAAAAGATAGGCAACCAGGGAGTGGTATGCCTGCCTGCATTAATAATCACATTATTATTTATTATAATTCGTTATACACACCCGGTACGCTGCTGTACAACAGGCAAATTCCGCCCTGGCAGCTCCCTGGTTTTTATTATAAAAATCCCCTCTGCTTTATTATCTTTGCCAGGATACCTGCACTTGGTGCAGGTTGTTTCAGTACTGCAGTAGTTCATCATGCCAACTGCAAGATAAAGCACCTTGTTTTATCCGGCTACCACTTCTGCCAGCTGCGAACCGCAGAGGCTCCTTATCCAAATTTCTGTTTCTGGTTAAAACTACCTGGAAGACTATGAAAGTGATTTTCTGGATAAGCCTGTTTGTGGTGTGGTATACTTTTTTGGGTTATGGCCTGTTGTTATACCTGCTGGTTAAAATAAAAAGATGGAAAAACGGCCGTACCGTTCTTCCCGAAGCCGGTAGTTATACCCCCACGCTTACTGTGGTGATCGCCGCCTACAATGAAGCGGATATTATTGAGCAAAAAATACAAAATACCCTGGCACTGTATTATCCATCGCATAAGCTGCAGCTGATCATTGTAACCGATGGCTCCAGTGACGATACACCTGGTATTGTAGCCCGTTACCCACGTATACAACTGCTGCACCAGCCGCAACGCCATGGTAAAATTGCCGCTGTACACCGTGCGATGGCGCATGTACAATCAGACATCACTTTATTCACCGATGCCAATACCTTTCTGAATAAAGAAGCGCTGCTGCAGCTATGCCGGCATTACCGGGATAAGCGTGTGGGGGCCGTATCGGGTGAAAAAAGAGTACACAGCGGTGATGCATCCGATGCAACCGCAGGAGAAGGGCTGTATTGGAAATATGAAAGTACGCTGAAACGCTGGGATGCTGACCTGTACTCTATTGTAGGGGCTGCCGGTGAACTGTTCAGCATACGTACAGCCTTATATCAACCCGTACCAGAAGACACTATACTGGATGATTTTATGATTTCGCTGCAGGTGGCGGCAAAAGGTTACCGTATTGCTTATGAGCCTGCCGCAGCTGCAACAGAAAGCGGATCTGAAAGTATTGCAGAAGAACTGAAGCGCAAAATACGCATTTCTGCAGGAGGCATCCAGTCTATCCTCCGCATGAAGCAACTGATGAATCCTTTTCATCATGCCCTGCTCAGTTTTCAATACATCAGTCACCGGGTGCTGCGCTGGACCATCACGCCATTTTTACTGGTACTGTCTTTTTTGCTTAATGGCATCATTGCCTGGCAACAGCAGGATGTTTTTTACGGTACAATATTCCTGCTGCAAACCCTATTCTACACAATGGCCCTGCTGGGCTGGCTGATGGAAAAAAAGCAGGTCAGCATAAAACTGCTGTTCATTCCTTTTTATTTCTGTATGATGAATTATGCAGTGATCGCTGGTATCTGCCGCTACCTGCAAAAAAAACAGGGTGCAGCCTGGGAAAAAGCCAAACGCAGGGCAGCCACGGCATCTGCCTGATCACTATTCACGGTTCAGGGTGTTTACCAAACCGCCCTCAGGCACAGCTATGCAGCATCTATCAGGGCGGGTGGCTGTTGCTATCTGGCCAAATGCCTTCAGGCGCTGCATCCGGCGTTTTACGCTGCTTATTCACCTTCTTTTCAGCAGGCTACCGCTCATCAAATAAATTTGGCAGGCTCATTCACCCATCGCAATATTGCGATATAAAACAACCGGCAGGATATGGGCGCAACCAAGGCAGACTTATTTACCAAGCAACAGAATGAAATAGCCAATATGGCCAAGGCGCTCGCTCATCCGGCAAGAATCGCCATCCTGCAATACCTGGCAAAACAGAATGCCTGTATCTGTGGCGATCTTGTAGAAGAGCTGGGACTGGCACAGGCCACTACCTCACAACACCTGAAAGAGCTGAAGCAGGCGGGCATCATACAGGGAGCTATTGAAGGCGCCAGTGTTTGTTACTGCATCAATCCAAAAATCTGGCGGCAATACAGATCATTGTTCACTGCTTTTTTCCAGGATGTTGATTTATCTGGTGGCAAAAGCTGCTGATCTTTTCTCATCCAACCATAGCCATACCAGGCTGGCGTTCTTATTATCCTTTCACTGGCAGTTTGGCTGGCGTTTACATCAGGCATTCACCGTACAGCTATCCCATAATTGCTATCTTTATTAAGCAAATGGCAAGCGTTTTAAGTGGAAAATGTGTCGACCAAACCGTATCGCAAAATCATCCATATTGATATGGATGCATTTTATGCGTCTGTTGAACAGAGGGACCATCCTGAATACCGGGGCAAACCGGTTATTGTTGGCGGGCCACCTGAAGGGCGTGGTGTGGTGGCCACGGCCAGCTATGAAGCACGCAGGTTTGGTGTACGCTCTGCCATGTCTTCTAAAAAAGCAGCGCAGCTTTGTCCGCAGGCGATCTTCCTCCTGCCGCGCTTTGATGTTTACCGGGAAGTGTCGGGAAAAATCAGGGAGATATTCACCCGCTATACTGACCTGATAGAACCGCTTTCACTGGATGAAGCCTATCTCGATGTAACAACAGATAAACTGCAGATCGGCTCGGCCATTGATATAGCCAAAGAGATTAAACAGGCCATCAAAGAAGAACTGCAACTCACGGCTTCAGCCGGCGTGTCTGTCAATAAATTTGTAGCCAAGATCGCATCCGACCTTAACAAGCCGGATGGGTTCACCTTTATTGGTCCGTCGGCGATAGAAAGCTTTATGGAAAAACTGCCGGTAGAAAAATTCTTTGGCGTAGGCAAGGTTACCGCCGAAAAAATGAAGAACATGGGCCTGTTCACCGGCGCAGACCTGAAAAAATTAACGGAAGAAGAACTGCTGAAACATTTTGGCAAAACAGGCGCATTTTACTACAAAATAGTGCGGGGTATCGATGACAGGGAGGTAGAACCCAACCGCGAAACCAAATCACTGGGCGCAGAAGATACGTTTTCCTACGATCTAACGCTCACGGAAGAGATGCATACCGAGTTGGATAAAATTGCGCTCACAGTACACAAACGCCTGCTAAAATACCAGCTGCAGGGGCGTACCATTACACTGAAAATAAAATACAGCGACTTTAAACAGATCACTCGCAACCATTCGCTACCCCAGCCTACCAACGACCTGGCCATCATCAGCCATACCGCCAAACAACTGCTGGCCGCCGGCAGGTCTGACGAGAAAAAGATCAGGCTGCTGGGCATTTATCTTTCCAATTTTGGCGAAGCGGTCACGGTTGCCGGCAGGAACAATGATAAAAACCAACTTTCGCTTTTTAGCGAAGAAGAATAGCCTGCCATACCGCAGGCTTGGGTAAAATGGTCCTATTGCAGCGATATGCACCGATAGTCAACAGAAAGATGCCTATTTTTATACAGACGATATGCTGCGGCATTCGGCACAAGTACTTCCCGGTGAATAAGCCGGCCTGCAATGTTCTTTACCATAAACCATCCATATGCACAGAAATATATGCACATTGCTGTTACCATTGTGTTGCATGCTAACCCGTTTGCAGGCGCAGCCGGCCGCAGGAAAGATCCAGGCATTCAAAAAAGAAACGCTTAGCTCCCTGGAAGCAGCGACACCCCAGTATAGCCAGATCGCACTCCAGATCTGGAACTATGCAGAAGTAGGTTATAAAGAAGTCAAAAGCAGTACCCTGCTGCAGGAAACACTGAAACAAAAAGGATTTACCGTTGAAGCCGGTGTTGCCGGGATACCCACCGCTTTTGTAGCCAGCTATGGCAGCGGCAAACCGGTGATCGGCATACTGGCAGAGTTTGATGCATTACCTGGTATGTCGCAGGATTCTGTTCCGGTAAAACAACCGGTGAGCGGAAGGGATGCCGGCCATGCCTGCGGCCACCATCTTTTTGGCACTGCCAGTACAGCAGCAGCTATTGCATTGAAAGAACTGATAGAAAAAAATCAGCTGACTGGCACCATCAAAGTATTTGGCACACCGGCAGAAGAAGGCGGATCGGGCAAGGTGTACATGGTGCGGGCCGGTTTATTCAATGGCGTAGACGCGGTATTGCACTGGCACCCGGGCGATAAAAATACAGTGTTGTATGGCTCTTCACTGGCCAATATATCTGCCAAATTCCGTTTTTATGGCTTGGCCGCACATGCCGCTGCTTCTCCCGAAAAAGGCCGCTCTGCACTGGATGGTGTGGAGGCGATGGATTATATGGTGAATATGATGCGAGAGCATGTTCCTTCAGATACCAGGATCCACTACATCATCACCAACGGCGGCAAAGCCCCGAATGTGGTGCCCGATTTTGCCGAAGCGTATTACTATGTACGCAATCCATCCAGGGAAAATGTAAAGGCTATTTTTCAGCGCGTGATCAAAGCCGGGGAAGGTGCCGCACTGGGTACCGGTACAAAAATGGAATATGAAATTACCGGTGGTGTTTATGACCTGCTGGTCAATAAAACACTGGCTGCCGATATGCAGCAGAACCTGGAACAGGTGGGCGGCGTACTTTATACAGCAGAGGAAAAAGCATTTGCCGAAAAAATACGAACCAGTTTTAGCTATACACCACCAGCCATAGAATCGGCCGCAACGGTAGCGCAACTGGATCAGTCGCACGATATGGGTGGTTCAACCGATGTGGCCGATGTTAGCTGGACGGTACCCACCGTAGGCCTTACTGCAGCTACCTGGGTAGCTGGCACACCCGCACACAGCTGGCAGGCCGTTGCCTGCGGTGGCAAAACCATCGGACTAAAAGGCATGATGGTAGCAGCCAAGTCGATGGCTTTAACCGGGATAGACCTGCTCACCAATAAAGCCCTGCTCGATAAAGCCACCGCCGAATTTAACCAGCAACGGGGCCCCGGTTTTGTTTACCAGGCACTGCTGGGCAACAGGGAACCGGCGTTGCATTACAGGGATTGAGGCGGGGTTGAGGTTGAAGGTTGAAGGTTTAAGGTTTAAGGTTGAAGGTTTAAAGTTGAAGGTTTTTGGGGTATAGCCAATGATCAAACCATCTGGCGATGTTGGGGTTGCAAGTTTAAGGTTGAAGGTTTTTGGGGGTACAGCCAATGATCAAACTATCTGGCGATGTTGAGGTTGCAAGTTTAAAGTTTAAGGTTGAAGGTTTTTGGGGTATAGCCAATGATCAA
>CBJLMB010000024.1:0-95374 GCA_966424055.1 uncultured Deminuibacter sp.
GAACGACTGGTTGACCAGGCTTTTCAGCTCATTATTCACCTGTACCTGGCCAAACAAACCATGTGTAAAGAAAAAAGTAATGGATGCTATTAATATTTTTTTCATTGCTATTCCTGTTTTAATGTGCTTCGGCAACGGCAGCTTTGGTAGCAGCCATTTCAGCGGCAGTTTTCTTTTTAGTTCTTAAAAATCCAACCAGTGGGATCACCAGGATGAAAAAGAGTGCGATCAGCCTGAATGTATCCAGGTAAGAAAGGTAATAGGCCTGCCTGTCTACCGAATTACTGATGATGGCATGGGCTGTATGTGTGGCAGAGGCCAGGTCGGCACCTGTTTTGGATATCAGTCCCTGTGCTATTGTATTGGTTTGATTGGTGAAATTGGCCGAGCCTTCAGCCAGGTGGGCCACCATATCACTCCTGTGCTGGGCATATTGATGGGCGATATAGTTATTGGCCATGGCTATACCAAAAGCGCCACCCAACTGCCGCAGCATGTTATTTAAAGCAATACCTGCAGGATAATCTCTAGGCTCCAGGCCTGCAACAGCCTGGTTGATCAGGGGCAGCTGCGACATGGATATGCCAAAGGCGCGGATAGCCAGCGGTATAAAGAAAAACCATTTGCTCACTTCCGGACTGGCGCCTGCGCTAAGCCAGCAATAAGCTGCGAACAGCAGGAAGCCTACTACGATCAGCGGGATCGACGATACTCCTTTGGCCATGGCCCGCCCGATGATCGGCATCATTACCACTCCCATTAATGTGGGAGGCAGGAGCGACAGCCCTGTTTCATATGCCGTGAAACCAAATACCCTTTGCAGTAGTACCGGGTACACAAACACAGAAGTATATAAACCAAAGCCTGCAACAAAAGTAAAAACGGTGGTGAAGGCCAGGTTGCGGTTACCCAGTACCCGTAATTTCACTGCCGGGTTTTTGATACGCAGTTCATAAATGATGAACCCGATCAGCGACAGCACTGCTATCACCGCACACACTTTAATAGAATCACTGGCAAACCAGTCCTCCGTTTCACCACGTTCCAGCACATACTGGAGACAGCCGATGCCTGCGGCCAGCAAACCAATGCCCGTATAATCGATGTGAATGCTCTTTTTATTCTTGCCTTCTCCCGGCTTCTTATCAATGAATACAAAAGTGAGAATGGTGGCTACAATACCGATAGGGATATTGATCATGAAGATCAATGGCCAGCTGTAATTCTCAATAATATAGCCTCCTACTGTTGGCCCGAGGGTAGGGCCCAATACCAGTCCCATGCCAAACAATCCTGAGGCGATCGGCCTGTCTTTCGGCTCGAATGCATCGAAAAGGATGGCCTGGGAGGTGGAGAGCAGGGCACCCCCGCCGACCCCCTGTATAAAGCGCCAGACGATGATCTCCACCAGCGAGCTTGATTCGGCACACATATAAGATGCCAGGGTGAAAATGATCATCGAGACGATATAGTAATTTTTACGCCCGAAATATTCAGCCAAAAATCCTGTTAAAGGAATGATGATTACGTTGGCAATGGCATAGGCGGTGATCACCCAGCTGATATCCTCGATGCTCACGCCCAGGCTTCCTGCCATATCATTCAGTGCCACGTTTACAATGGAAGTATCGATCAACTCCATTACTGCGGCCGAAACCGTAGTGGCAACTATGATAAATTTGGCAAATCCTTTTGCTGCCATAGTTGTTGAATTAAGTAGTCCATAAATGGGGTAGGTGTTGTGCAAAACCGCGTTCTGACTGGTTTTGCGTCGGCATTACTTCACAGGTACGCTGACATATACACTGAGCCCTGCCCGCAGGATATTCCTGTACTGCTCGATATTTTTAATAGCGATCTTCACGGGAACACGCTGGGTTACCTTTACAAAGTTGCCACTGGCATTGTCAGGAGGCAGCAATGAAAAACGGGCGCCGGTTGCTTCACTCAAACTGGAAATGGTGCCACCGATCTTAAGATCGGGGTAGGCATCCAGCTCCAGCTGGGTATCCATACCTTCATGGAATTTTTTGATCTGTGTTTCTTTGAAATTGGCCACTACCCAGTAGGTTGTATCATTAACGATAGAGAACAGCGGAGTACCTGCCTGCACATACTGACCAGCGGTTACATTTCTTTTACCGATTTTACCGGCCATAGGAGCGTATACCTTGGTATAGGAGATCTTCAGTTTCTGCTGTTCAATGGCTGCTTTCTTGGCTTCCAGTGCAGCCTCTGCTTTCTGGATAGAAGCCTTCATTACAGAGATCTTGCTCTGGGCAGAGCCTAGGTCGCTGTGGCTGTTTTTCACCTGTTGTACTGCCTGTTCGTATGCAAAACGGCTATCATCCAGTTGTTTCTTGGTAATGGCCTGGTCGGCATACAGGTTTTTGTTCCTGTTATAATCCTCTTCAGCCTGCTGTACCTTCACCTGGTCGAGGTTGATAGTACCCCTGTTTACATCCAGCGAAACAACGGTGCTGTTCAGGGCTGCTTTTGCATTGATCATATCTGCTTCAGAAGCTTTATAATCGGCTTCCATCTGCAGTAATTGTGTTTGCAGCTCATCATCATCCAGTTCTACTACCAGCTGTCCTGCCTTTACACTATCATAGTCGTTTACCGCAATGTTCTTTACATAACCTGATACACGGGGTAGTACGGGGGATATCTGTGTTTCCACCTGGGCATTATCAGTCGATTCGTGAGAGAGTGCATAAGAGATCTTCTTAAATCCATAAATACCTGCCACAATCGCCAGGATCGTGATAACGATCAGACGCACGGGCGATTTTTTCTTTTTTTCCGGCACTGCTTGATTTTCCATAACGCGTAAGATTGTTAGTGTTGAGTTTATTTGATCAGATAATCGTGCACAATTGTTTTCAAATGGTCTTTAACTCTTTTTTTAAATTTTTCATCTTCATATGGCACGTAACTGTCATTCCGGTTAAGCATCTTATTGCAGAATTTTTTCGACAACAGCAGGTAGTTGATAGTGCCCATCAGGGTGGCTACGGTAAGTTCTACATCCACTTTTTTGAAAGTGCCTTTTTTGATACCGTTTTCGATTACTCCTTTTATAATAAGGCTGTTGGGAAACAATATTTCTACAATCGTATTTTGAAGGGCTTCACGGTTACCCAGCATCATTTCCTGGTGAATTACCCGGTGGAAATACCGGTTGCGGAAAAGGCGCTCTACATAACCTTCTATGATCCTTTCTATTTTTTCAATATCAGACAAAGCCGTGTTGCCGACCACTTCTGCCAGTTCGAGCCGGGTATAAGTGGCTTTCTGTTCAACAATGCTCTCAAACAGTTTTTCTTTTGAGCCGAAATAGTAGTTGATCATAGCAATGTTAACACCTGCTGCGGCCGCAAGATCCCTGATCGAGGTTCCTTCAAAACCTTTTACGGCAAACAGTTCAATAGCCGTATTAATGATATGTTCTCGCTTATCTGCTTTCTCCGCATTCATATATTCTAGTAGGTTTTGTTTTCTACTCACAAAGTTAAACAAGTGTTTGAATTAAACAAACGTTTAATTAGAAAAATAATAATTATTTTTTTGTCAGAAGGAAACAGGCAGGGGTAAATCTTACCGGAAAGGCTGTTTATATGCTCTAATGTGTTCATTTACAGCCACAACTAAAGAGGGGCACGCTGCAAGCGTGCCCCTCTTTAGTTGTGGCGAAAAAAATCAGGCAAGGATATCTTCCACGTTTTTACGGATATTTTCACTGATACGATCCATTGGCAGGTCATTGGCATCTTTTCCGAAAGGGTCTTCTATTTCTTCAGCGATCAGTTCCAGGCTGGCCATGACATAAAAAATGAACACCACAACCGGAACGCTCAGGTAGCCCAGGCTGAATATATAACCAAAGGGCAGGCTCATGATATAAAAGAAGATGAACTTTTTAATGAACACACTATAAGAAAAAGGTATCGGTGTATTCTTAATACGTTCGCAGGCACCACAGATATCCATAAACGACTGCAGCTCGGCATTGAGTACAATCAGCTGGTCACCGCTAAGGGTATTTTGTTTATACAGTGCATTTACTTTATGAATCATCAGGGAGGCGATCTGTATAGGAACATGCTTGGATGTATCAAAATCAGGGATCTCGGGATGGGGGTGGTCATCAAGCTCTAACCGCGTAGCTTCATTTTGCAGGTGGGCCCTTAATGCCACCGCAAAACGGGGTATCAGTTTTTTATAGAACGAGCGGCTTTGGTGGTCATGCGGTACAAAACTATCTATTTTAATGGCCAGGTTGCGGCTGTTGTTAACAAGTGCGCCCCATAGCTTCCGGCCTTCCCACCAGCGGTCATAGGCCGTATTGGTTCTGAACACCAGCAGCATCGAAATGGCAAAACCAAGCAGGCTGTGCATCAGGGGTATGTTTTTAATGTACTGGCTTTGTCCTGACCATTTAAAAACATGCATTTCGAGGTAGCCAATAAGAAAGGTATACAAACCGATGAAGAACATCAGTGGTGTCAGCTTCCGGATGGTATCTGCTTTATGGAAGCGAAAAATAAATATAAACCAGGCTTTGGGATTGTAGCTTATCATGACAGGAAATTACAAAACTTATGCTATGTACGAAGTATGATGTGTGGTGTACGATGGTTTTTAAAACTCGATCACCGCGTTACCGCCTATGGGATAGCCCTGGCAGGTAAGCACCCTGCCTTTACTGATCTCGTCATCCATCAGCACTTCGTTATATGCCATCCATACAGTTCCTTTTGTGCAAGTGGCGGTACAACTTCCGCAGCGCCCCGCTTCACAGCTATAGGGCAGCATGATACCTTGTGCACGTGCTGCAGCCAGGATAGAATGCGGATACTGCACTTCTACCTGGTAGGTTTGCTCATGAATATGGATATCCACTGTATGCGGATCAGTATCGGGCGGCTTGGGTTTTTTAACAGGCTTTAGTGTACTGAAATTTTCTTTTTTGATATTGCCTGCAGGAACCCCTTCTGTCAGCAACGTAATGGTGATCATTTGCATGTATTCAAAAGGACCGCAGAGATAAAAAAAGCAGTCTTGCACCGGGATGGTCACCAGCTGCTTTAAAAGCTGCAGCAGCAGCCAGTTGCTCAGCCTGCTTTTTTTTACATCCAGTATATCGCTGAACAGAAATTCAATATGTAACCTGCCAGGGTATTGCTGCTGTAGCTGCAGCAGTTCTTTGTAAAATATGGTGTCATCGACAGACCTGTTGCTGTAGATCAGTGTGAGTGGAAGAGGGGTGGTAACAAGCGCAGTCTTGATCAGTGCATAAACAGGTGTGATGCCACTGCCGGCTGCAAGAAAACACAGCCGCTGAAGTGATTGCAGCCTGTCTGCTGCAGGCAGCTGGAAAAAGCCGGAGATACCACTGGTGACCAGTATATCACCCGTTTTGGCATGGTCGAGCAGGTACCTGGAATATTCGCCGTTGGTGACCCTTTTGATGGTGATGCGCATAGGTTCCTGCAGCACAGGCGCAGAAGAAAAAGAATAAGAGCGGCGTTCTTCTTTATGTATATCTTTAAAAACAAGGGTAATAAACTGGCCTGCCTGGTAATCGGGTATCCATCCATCCAATGGCTGCAGTTCAAAACTGCTGCTGTTGGCGGTTTGCTGTTCAATTTTTACAATCTGTACCCTTTTAAAAAGCGGGTCATTCTGATTCATGGTACAACTTTCTCCCCGCAGCAAGATAAAGTATTCCGGCTAAAAAGCGCAGGGCCATTCATATACCATGCATTCTACATTGTACATCATTTCATTTCTGTTGCAGCCACTGTTTTTTTATTGTATCGATGATATCCAGCAAACCGTCTGTTTCTTTGTCATCAGCCAGCTGCCAGAACATGATGCCATTGAGTTTTTTGCTTAACACATACGCTGTTTTCAGCCGGATAGAGGTACTGTCATCGAAAGTGATAAACTGTTTCAGTGCATTATTGTACAGGTAGGGAGCCTGTGCAGTGTTATCCCAGCGGTAATGATAACCTGCAGCCCCGGGAAATTCTTTGTCGAAGTTTTTATAAGAAACCCCTTTTTTGAAAACGGCGGGCCGGTTATAATTGAAATTGAGCGTATCGGTCGTTGCAAATATTCTTGCATAGAACGCGGCACCGATAGCGATTTTACCTGGCGGCACACCAATTGAATCAAGATAGCGTACGCCATGATCTACTGATTCGGGAAATTCATGATTAGAGTATAAAGGCGTATGATGTCCGCTGACAGTACTAAAGCCGGAGACCAGGTCGTATGACATCAGGTTGATACGGTCAATCTTTGGTACGATTGCTTTCCAGTCAACCGAATAGCGAAGGTATTCGGTAAAGCCGCCGGCAGCAAAACTGATCTCTGCTTTTTTGCCCAGTGTTTTACGTAATTGTTTCACCAGCTCAGTAAAATGATCTTTATCATCAGCTGTATAAACATGCCCCGGAAAGCCTTTGATAGTGGGGTATTCCCAGTCGAGATCGATACCGTCGGCTCCAAAATACCGGAGGGTTTGTTTTACAGAGCGGGCAAATATTTTTCGTCCTTTCCTGCTCGCAAATACTTCGGCACAGGTTGCACAGCCACCCCAGCCACCCAGCGAAACCATTACTTTCAGTGATGGGTTGCGTTGTTTCAGTGCTATCATATTGCGTCTACGAATAGTATCGCCTTTTTTGAACAGGTGAAACCGGTTGCCCTGCAGGTGCCCGAAGCTGAAGATAAGATGTGTGAGCTTTTCAACAGGATAACTACTGATCTTAACTGAATCGCCGGCATAATAAGCGATCACTGCCGGATTATAAGATTGGGCCATACTTGTTTTTCCCATGAGCATTATCCCTGCGAGTATACAGGCCAGTATCCGTTTCATGTTGTCTATTTTGATACGGTTAATTTAGGGTATATGTAGTTTATATTTATCAGTCCGGTGTGTTTTTTAAGTATCGTAACTATCCGGCTGATCGTACGCGAGTGGCGAGTGGCGCTAAGGCGCCGTGAATCGCGAGTTGTTTGTGGAGGAGGGAGCTCATTTTTATTCATCAACCCGGTGTGTTTTAAAGTACCGTAACTATCTGGCTGATCGATACGCGAGTGGCGAGTGGCGCTAAGGCGCCCGTGAATCGCGAGTTGTTTGTGTAGGAGAGAGCTCATTTTTATTCATCAACCCGGTATGTTTTAAAGTACCGTAACTATCCGTCTGATCGATACGCGAGTGGCGAGTGGCGCTAAGGCGCCGTGAATCGCGAGTTGTTTGTGGAGGAGAAAGCCCATTTTGTATTACTAGCGATTCACGATTCACCACTAGCGTTTATGTGTAATTCATTTTCAGTAACCGGTATATTTTTAAATGAAGTAAATATGCCGGTTCCGGTAAACACTAGCGTTTATGTGTAACTTATTTTCAGTAACCGGTATATCATTAAATGCGGTAAATATGCAACTAATCGTAAACACTAGCGATTCACCACTAGCGTTTATGTGTAATTCATTTTCAGTAACCGGTATATCATTAAATGCAGTAAATATGCAGCTCTCCGTAAACACTAGCGATTCACCACTAGCGGTTGAGTGTAACTTATTTTCAGTAACCGGTATATTTTTAAATGAAGTAAATATGCCGGTTCCGGTAAACACTAGCGTTTATGTGTAATTCATTTTCAGTAACCGGCATATAAATATGCCAGTTACATAACAGCTATCCCCAATAAAAAAAAATGCTCTACTGAGCAGTTTTTTTTATTGAATAGATTGATCTGTTCTATTTGCCAGCTACCTGTTTACGGATGATGTTCAAGGCGCCGCCGGCTTTGAACCATTCGATCTGCTGTTGATTGTAGCTGTGATTCACTGAAATAGTATCAGCAGAACCATCTTTGTGATGAAATACCATTTGCAGCGGTTGACCGGGTGCAAAGCTGGTTAAGCCCAGGATATCGATGGTATCATCTTCCTGGATTTTGTCATAATCATTTTTATCGGCAAAAGTCAGTGCCAGCATACCCTGTTTTTTCAGGTTGGTTTCGTGAATACGGGCAAATGATTTTACCAGTATAGCCCGAACACCCAGGTGACGGGGTTCCATAGCTGCATGCTCTCTTGAACTGCCTTCGCCATAGTTCTCATCACCTACAACAATGGTACCGATGCCTGCTGCTTTATAAGCACGCTGTGTGGCAGGAACAGGACCGTACTCACCAGTGAGTTCATTTTTAACGTTATCGGTCTTTTCATTGAAATAGTTCACTGCACCGATCAGCAGGTTATTGGAAATATTATCCAGGTGACCCCGGAACTTCAGCCAGGGGCCTGCCATGGAAATATGGTCAGTGGTACATTTACCTTTCACTTTGATCAGCAGTTTCAGTCCTTTCAGATCAGCTCCTTCCCAGGCAGCGAACGGATCGAGCAACTGCAGGCGTTTGCTGGTAGGAGATACTTCCACTTTTACCTGGCTGCCATCGGCCGCAGGGGCCTGGTAACCGGGATCATCCACTGCAAAACCTTTGGTGGGCAGTTCATCACCACTGGGCGGGTCCAGTTTTACTTTTTCGCCTTTTTCATTGGTCAGGTAATCTGTTTCGGGATTGAACGTAAGATCACCGGCAATGGCAATCGCTGTAACCAGTTCGGGTGAGCCTACAAATGCATAGGTATTGGGATTACCATCTGCACGCTTGGCGAAGTTGCGGTTGAAGCTGTGTACAATAGTGTTTTTTTCCTGCTTTTCGGCACCTACACGATCCCACATACCGATACAAGGACCACAGGCATTGGCAAATACTTTGGCGCCGATGGTATCAAAAACATTCAGGAAACCATCGCGCTGAATGGTGTAACGCACCTGCTCAGAGCCTGGTGTGATGGTGAACTCCGCTTTTGTTTTTAGTCCTTTGGCAGCTACCTGTTTGGCCAGGCTTACTGCGCGGCTGATATCTTCATAAGAAGAGTTGGTACAGCTGCCGATCAAACCCACTTCCACTTTAGTGGGCCAGCCATTGGCCGCGGCGGCCTCTTTCATTTTAGAAATAGGGGTGGCCAGATCTGGCGTAAAGGGACCGTTCAGGTGTGGTTCCAGTTCGCTCAGGTTGATCTCGATCAGCTGGTCGAAATATTTTTCAGGATCGGCATATACTTCGGGGTCGGCAGTCAAGTGTTCTTTTACACCATCGGCCAGGGCAGCCACTTCAGTACGGCCGGTTGCTTTCAGGTAGCGGCTCATGCTTTCATCATAACCGAAAGTAGAGGTGGTGGCACCTATTTCAGCACCCATATTACAGATAGTGCCTTTACCGGTACAGCTCATGCTGGTAGCGCCTTCGCCAAAATATTCCACAATAGCACCTGTACCACCTTTTACGGTGAGGATACCGGCTACTTTCAGGATCACATCTTTGGGGGCTGTCCAGCCATTCAGTTTGCCTGTCAGTTTTACACCGATCAGTTTGGGCCATTTCAGCTCCCAGGGCAGGCCGGCCATTACATCGCAGGCATCGGCACCGCCTACGCCAATGGCAATCATACCCAGGCCACCGGCATTTACTGTATGCGAATCGGTACCGATCATCATACCGCCGGGAAAAGCGTAGTTTTCCAGTACCACCTGGTGAATGATACCGGCCCCGGGTTTCCAGAAGCCGATACCGTATTTATTGGATACAGAAGCTAGAAAATCATAAACTTCCTTGCTTTCGCTGTTGGCGGCGGCAAGATCCTGCTCAGCACCCACTTTGGCAGTGATCAGGTGATCGCAGTGTACAGTGGAGGGAACCGCTACTTTGGGGCGGCCTGCCTGCATAAACTGCAGCAGCGCCATCTGGGCAGTTGCATCCTGCATGGCTACACGGTCGGGCGCAAAGTCAACATAACTTTTACCCCTTTCAAAATTCTGCAGCTGCTGGTCGGAATGCAGGTGGGCAAATAAGATTTTTTCTGCTAAAGTAAGTGGTCTTCCCAGTGCCTTGCGGGCTGCCTCTACTTTGCCGGGCAGCGCTGCGTACACGCTCTTGATCATTTCAATATCAAATGCCATGACTATTCATTTATGAGGTGAGCTAAAGTGACGCAAATTTAGGTTAAAATGACATAAAGTCTGAGCTCACCGAGCCGGAAACAGCGGAAATTGTTTTGCAGAACAAAGCCCAGGGCGTGATATAACTATTTTTTTAATTTTGTTGCAGTTTTTATTGGCAGAGTTTTTTAAATTGCAAGTATGAATAAGTTGAGACATTTCATCGAATGGCAGGCATTTGGTGTGTGCTCAGCCATCGGGGAAAAAATGGGCGTCGCCACCTCACGCATACGCACGTGGTTTATTTACATTTCTTTTTTAACCATGGGATCACCCATCATAATTTATATGATCATGGCTTTCTGGTTAAATATGAAAAAGTATATCCTGTCGGCTAAAAGAAATCCGCTCAAATATTTATAACCGTTGAATTTATCTGCCGTTTTTAAGGTTGAATACAGTCATACAGATTATGATGACCTCTTAAAGTATTATTCCCGCATTTTTAAAACCCGGTATAGCAATGGAACACTGGAGCTGCCTGCGTTTTATGGTGAGGGGCATATGCACTTACTCCGTTTACCCAATGGCCTGCAGTGTTTGATCAGCGATTACCGGGTAAAACAGGATGCTATTTTCCAGCGCAAGAAAAACAGCAAAAACTATTATATACTGCGGTTCGATGAACTGAGCACAGAACAGGACCTCCGCCCATCGCTTGCTTCCAAATCGGCAGTATGCCTTACCACCACGAATTTCGACTGGCTTTTTTATGAAACCCGCGGAGCAGCTATCCGCAGCCTGAATATATCGTTCAGTGAAGAATGGCTCAATGCTTTCCTGGGCAGGGAAGCCAATGGCGATAATATCGGTAAATACCTTTCACTCAAAATAAACAAGTTCAATTATGAGCCCATGGACAGTGAGTACAAGAAACTGCTGGGCGAGGTATTGCATCCCGACTGTGACGAACGCTTTCGCCTGCTGTACCAGCACAACAGGGTGATGCTGCTGCTGGAACGCTTTTTTGAACGGATGGCCCAGCGTTCTACGGAAATGAATATTCCCCATAAAATATCAGCCGCAGATATCAGCCGTATAAAGGAAGTTGCACAGGCTTTGCTGAAAGATTTTACTGCTCCTCCCGGTATTACCCGCCTGGCCAAGATGGCCGCCATGAGCGAATCGAAACTAAAAAGCTGTTTTAAAGAGGTTTATGGTATTTCTATTTACCAGTATTTTCAGAAGCATCGTATGCACAAGGCTAAAGCCATGCTGGTTTCTAAAAAATATACGCTTAAAGAGGTAAGCGAAGAGGTAGGCTACGAGAATATGGCTAGTTTTGGCAAGGCTTTTCAGAAAGTGTTTGATCAGGTACCCTCCGATATACTAAACGAAACCAATATTTCAAACTGATATCAACGTGCTGGAGATAGCCTATAACAGTGATAACTATGCCGATCTGCTGCAGCAGCTTGCCGGTGCTTTTAAAACAAAGGTGCAGGATCATACCCTGTATTTACCTGCATTGTATGGCGAAGGTTATTTCTGGGGAATGAATATGGGCGATGGTATGTCGGTACTGCTGATAGATGTAAAATGCAAACAGCCTGTATTGTTTAAACGGGGCACAGGCAACAGCCAGTTTTATATTTTCCAGTTCAATGAAATGCAGGAAGAGGAAGACTGTTCGCCTGATTTTGAAAAACCGGATAAAGCTTCGGATACGGTTTTTACCATGCAGCAGAATGTTGTACTGCTCACCAATAGCCAGATGACAGTGCATTATGTGATGCCGCAGGGAGTGCATATCCGCTCTGTTAAAATCATCCTCGAAAAAAAACTGCTGCTGCAATTCCTCGATCAGCCCGTACTGGATGAATTTTTAAGCAGTTATTTTTCGCAGCTGGTAAAAACCGGTAATGTAGAGCCTATTGATGGAGATTACCGCACTTTAATGGATACCTTGTTGCGACCGGCCAGCAGGCATCCGCTGGCTTTTACTTATGTTACCAACCGCTGTATGCTGCTGCTGGAGCGTTTCATTGTGAAGTTTATGAAACGTATAGAAGCACGCAAACAATCATCCCGGCTGAAGGATGATGAGATCAACCGCCTGATGAAAGTAGAAGCGCAGCTGGTGAGGGATTATGCACAGCAGCCACCTACTATTGAGGCCCTGTCGAAAGTAGCGGCCATGAGCCCTACCAAACTGAAAAAAGATTTTAAGGAATTATATGGCTTACCCATTTATGAGTACTACCAGAAAAACAGGATGAAGTTTGCACGCGCTCTTTTAATGGAAGGGCGTTATTCTGTTAAGGAAGTAGGTACTATGGTGGGTTATACCAATCTCAGTCATTTTGCAGGCAGCTTTAAAAAAGAATTCGGTCTGCTGCCCAGCTCGCTGGGAGAGATGGATGAAACGCTCACCATAGAAAGGCTTGAATAATCAAAAGAGTGGGGCACTTTCTAAAAACTGCCCCATTCTTTGTATTGCTACAATACCGCTTTCCGCAGTTTCACCAGCTGCTCCAGCAGGCCTTCCAGCAAATCCAGTTTCAGCATATTGGCGCCATCGCTTTTGGCTACTGCAGGATTGGGGTGTGTTTCGATGAATAGCCCATCTGCCCCTGCTGCTATCGCTGCTTTGGCAATGGTGCCGATCAGCTGCGGGTTACCGCCGGTTACACCGCTGGTTTGATTGGGTTGCTGCAATGAATGTGTACAATCCATTACCACGGGTACACCCTGCTCCTGCATCCAGGGAATATTCCGGTAGTCCACCACAAGATCCTGGTAGCCGAAAGTGGTGCCCCTTTCCGTCAGCATCACTTTATTGTTCCCGGCTTTCTGTATTTTATCCACGGCAAATTTCATCGAAGGACCGCTCAGGAACTGGCCTTTTTTTACATTAACCACTTTACCTGTTTCGGCGGCAGCCACCAGCAGGTCGGTTTGCCGGCAAAGAAAAGCGGGTATCTGCAATATATCGGCATATTTCGCTGCGGGTGCGGCTTCATCATGTGCATGAATATCTGTTGTAGTGGGCAAATGGTAGCGGGCGCCTGTTTTTTGCAGCAGTTGCAATGCCGTTTCATCACCGATGCCTGTGAAAGAACCGGCACTGGTGCGGTTGGCCTTGCGGTAGCTGGATTTGAATACATAAGGTATTTCCAGCCGGCGGCATATTGCTGAAACCTTGTCGGCTACTTCACTGATCAGCTCTTCGCTTTCTATTACACAGGGGCCGGCGATCAGGAAAAACTGGTCGGGGTTATAAGACTGGTTTTTAAAAAGTTCTGCCAGGAAAGACGGTATCATATGCAAATGTTTGTAATTGAGATGCGAACTTACTGTAAACTTTGCTTTCTTTGCACCGTTTCATAAACCCGTGTTAGGCAGCAACCTGTTCAGATTAACAAACATTAAAACAAATTTTACATGTCTACAGTGAAGGAAAAAGTGCTTGTTATTGGTGCCAGCGGTCAGATAGGAGTAGAGCTTACGCTGGCCCTGCGAAAGATCTATGGCAACAATAATGTGGTTGCCACCGATTTGCGGGAAGAGAACGAACTGCTGAAGGGAACCGGCCCTTATGTGAGCCTGGATGTGATGAACAAGGAAATGCTGCATGTGCTGGTACTGCGCCAGAACATCACCCAAATATACCTGCTGGCGGCTATCCTGTCGGCCACAGGCGAAAAAAATCCCAATCTTGCCTGGAACCTGAACATGCAGGGCTTGCTGAATGTACTGGATATTGCCAGGGAAGAAAAACTGCACAAAATATACTGGCCCAGCAGTATCGCGGTATTTGGCCCTACTTCACCCAAAAAGAACTGTCCGCAGCAAACTATTATCGAGCCCACCACGGTGTATGGCATTAGTAAATATGCCGGGGAATTCTGGTGTAATTACTACAACCACCGGTATGGGGTTGATGTGCGCAGCCTGCGGTATCCCGGGCTGATCAGCTATAAATCTGCACCCGGTGGCGGTACTACCGATTACGCGGTGGAAATTTATCATGAAGCACTCAGCGATAAACATTATGATTGCTTCCTGAAAGAAGAAACCTACCTGCCCATGATGTATATGCCCGATGCCATCCGTGCCACAATAGAGCTGATGGAAGCGCCGGCAGCCAGTATTTCGGTACGTACTTCTTATAATTTATCGGGTATGAGCTTTTCTCCCAAAGAAATAGCTGCCGATATCAAAAAACATATTCCTGATTTCACCATTGCCTACCAGCCCGATTACCGCCAGGCTATTGCCGACAGCTGGCCACAGAGCATCGACGATTCCACTGCCCGCAACGACTGGGGCTGGAAACCGGAATACGATTTATCGCGTATGACCACGGATATGCTCGATAACCTGAAACAACAGGCACAATAAATCGATGAAAATAAAACAGTAAAAAAGCCCTGCCAATGGCGGGGCTTTTTATTGCAAATATTTGTAATGTAATAAAACTACCTGGCGGCAATATCTGCAACCGTCCTGCTTTCCAGTAAAGACAGGGAGGCATCACGTACATCGCTCATTACCCGGTGAAGACCACAGAACTTTTCGTCACAGTTTTTGCATTTCTGGTAAAAGTTCAGGCTTACACAGGGCAGCAGGGCAATAGGCCCTTCAAGCAGCCGCATCACTTTGGCCAGGTATACTTTATCCGGGCTTTCTGCAAAAAAATAGCCACCGCCCTTGCCTTTTTTACTTTCCAGTATGCCGCCTTTTTTCAGTTCCAGCAAAATGTTCTCCAGGAATTTAAGGGGTATTTTCTTCTTTTTGGCGATATCGGCAATCAGTATCGGCCCTTCTTCCTGGTGTTGTGCCAGGTACATCAGGGCTTTAAATGCATATTGCGTTTTTTTCGAAAGCATAACTCAATGTAAATATTTTAAGCGCTAAAAATAAAAGATGTTGATTGGTTTATTTACTCAATAGTACGTTAATTTCTGCTGCTTTGCATGTTTTGGGCAAAATGGCGGCTTATAACCGGCAATAAGACCGTATCCTTTTATTTTGCCCCGGGATGGAAGCAGCACATTTTGCACTATGTAATTCTTTGTCTGTTAAGCTTTTTCCTGTAGGTTTGAAACAAATTGTAATTTATGAAAAAGCTCCTGATCACGGGTATTCTTACTTTTGTGCTGTTTTTCGCTTACCAGTCTTCGCAGGCGCAAAGGTTGTTTTTTATTGCAGCCCATGCAGGCTACAATGCGCCGTCAGGCTCTACTTTTCACAATGCCTATAATTTTGGTTTAGGTGCAGAAGCCATTGGCGGCATCGGTTGGGGCGGCACTTTTATTACAGGTACCTTGGGGTATAACTGGTTTAAGGCCACTTCCAGCTATAAAAATGACCTGGGCGGTGGTAATATGTCATCAACCCCCATCAAGCTGGGTCTACGGCAATACATTGTTGGCCGCCTGTTATACCTGAAGGTAGACGGTGGTGTAGCTTATACCCAAAGCAAATTGAAAAATAAATCTGGTTTTACAGGAGATGCTGGTATCGGTGCTAAACTGGCTGGTTTTGACCTGGGACTTGATTTTAATACCCTTAACTACGGCGTTCCCGGCACTGATAAAAAATGGAACAACTGGGTTGGCTTCAAAGCCGGCTGGCATTTTGGATTGTAAGAATAGTAGCAGGATGTTAGTAGCAAGTAGCAGGATATTGGTAGCAGGTGTAAGATCATTGACTGGCTGCCGACTGAAGACTGCCCACTGCCCACTGAAGACTGCAATAACTGGATAAAGCAAACAGGTAGCAGAACCACATTCTGCTACCTGTTTTGTTACAAGCTATGAACAGCAGAATGCAGAGATATACTGCAGGCTCCTGCTACTTGCTACTAACATCCTGCTACTAACACCCCTCACAGCCCGAGTACTTCCTTCATACCATACAGGCCTTTTTTACCTTTCATGAATTCGGCGGCCAGCACTGCGCCACCGGCAAAACCTTTACGGTTATGGGCAGTATGGATGATCTCAATATCGTCGATCGGTGAACTGTATTTGATCTTGTGTGTACCCGGCGCCGGATCTACCCGTTCACTGATGATTTCGAGTTCTTCCATATTGTCGCTGATATGGTTTACCCATAATTTTTTACTGGTTATTTTTTGCAGCACCTGTTCGGCCAGGGTGATGGCTGTGCCACTGGGCGAATCCCTTTTGGCGGTATGATGAATTTCTTCCAGTGCCACATCATATTCTGTATGTGTGCTCATCAATTCAGCGAGATAGCGGTTCAGTTCAAAGAACAGGTTTACGCCAATACTGAAATTGCTGGCATACAATAGTCCGCCGTTCTTTTGCCCGCAATAGTTTTTTACATCATCCCATTCTGCCAGCCACCCGGTAGAGCCGCTTACCACGGGCACACCTGCATCCAGGCATTTTTTTATGTTGGTTACAGCACTGTGCGGGCCGGTGAATTCGATGGCCACATCAGCCTTCCTGACATTATCAATGGTAAAATCCTCAACATTATCGATGGATATTGCCAGAACAATTTCATGTCCTTTCTGCAGTGCGATCTCTTCAATGGCCTGTCCCATTTTGCCATAACCGATCAAAGCCAGTTTCATGGTAAAAAATAATTTAAGTGTGAAAGGGGATATTCTTTTTTATTGTGCCTTGTGCGGGGAGGCAGCTGCTTGCTATTGCTGTACCGGCACATCACTGCTAAGGTAACGATAGGTATAAATACTTCCAACTATCTTATCGGTAGTCGGGAAGCGGTTTGGGTTTGCGGTTGTTGCTGTTCTTAAAGTTGAATACAAAGCTGAGCCCCGGTGTAGGAGTAGGGGTGAAGATGTTATTGTTGAGGGCTGGACTTACATGCAAACTTAAGTCATCACTTACATCAAAATCTTTCAGATGGCCGAATACGGTTGCATCCACCACATTCACGCCCCATAGAATCAGGAACCAGAGCACAGAATAATCCCTGTCGCGCCTGAACTGGTTACGGAAGAACTGCAGGTCTTCGGCGGGGCGTGGGGTGCCATCTGAGTACATCAGTTTGGGGTCTATTTCATTGTACCTTGATGTTTGCTTAGTAGCTACAATCTCGTAAGCCTTTTTCGTTTTCTTATACCAGGTATTATTATAAATAAATGTGGCAGTAGGGATAGCCAGTGCTCCATATACCAGTGGGATTTTCCAGTACTCACGGTTATAGGCTTGTCCCCAGCCGGGTATCAAAGCTGAACGGATAGTGGCCTTATGCGGGTTATGCTTTTTCTTTTTGACCACTACCACAGAATCTTTATGAACAGCACTGTCTTTTTGTATAGCAGATGTGGCAGGCGGCATATGAACCTGCCTGGATGTATCCAGCATTGAGCGGTTGATGAGCTGTTTTTTTTCATCCTGTGCCTGCGTGCGTATCCATCCTGCGCAGCAGAGTAATAATATGATCAGGTATTTCAATCGCATGAATAGGGTTAACTCGCCTGTATATTCATCTGGTCGAGCAGTTTGTTCAGCTCCTGCAGTGAATAGTACTCTATCGTGATGCTGCCATAGCCTTTTTTGTTATGCGCCAGCTTCACTTTAGTGGCGAAATGCGATGCTAAATTATCTTCTATTCGTTTATAAGCCGGCGGAAGATCTGACTTTGCAGCAACTTTAACGTCTGCGGTCTTTTCACCTTTGTATAGTTTGCGCACCAGGTCTTCTGTCTGGCGAACGCTGAGGCCTTTGTTTTTGATCTCATTGAACACATACAACTGCCTGTCTACCGTGTCAATATTGATCAGTGCGCGGGCATGGCCCATGCTCATGGTATTATTGCGTACGGCCAGCTGAATATCGGGTGGAAGTTTGAGCAGGCGGATATAGTTGGTTACGGTGCTTCTTTCTTTTCCCATACGCTCTGCTACCTGTTCCTGCGTGTAGCTGAGCTCATCCATCATCCTTTTATAGCTAAGGCCGATCTCAATCGCATTCAGGTCTTCCCGCTGCAGATTTTCCAGCAGGGCCAGTTCCAGCAGTTCCTGGTCGTTGGCCTGGCGAACATAAACGGGTACATCCTTTAAGCCGGCAATAGTGGCAGCCCTGAACCGGCGTTCACCTGCAATCAGCTGGTATTTGCCGCTGGCCTGTTTGCTTACCGTAAGCGGCTGGATGATATCGTGCATTTTGATGGAGGCGGCCAGCTCGTTCAATGCCTGTTCATTAAAATCCCTTCTCGGGTTTTTAGGATTCACCTGTATCTGGTCTATCGCAATACGGGTGCTGGTTGTAGCCTGTTCCACCACATTACTCTTCAGGTGATCGCCGCCTGCTGTTTTAAGATCAGAATTGATATTCTGCAGCAGCGAGCGGATGCCTTTGCCCAGCGCTTCTTTGTTATTTTGTTTGGGTGTACTCATTATCTGTATTCGGTCGTTACAATAATTGTCAATGGTATTGTCCAGCTTCGGTAATAACAGCAATTGATCATCCTGCTACCAACATCTTACTTCTTTCTTACTTCTTACTTCCTGCTACTAACATCCTGCTACTATTCCAATATCCGTTCTTCATTGGTCATTTTGGTGAGGTCATTTTTTTGCAGCACTTCCTTGGCCAGGTTGAGGTAGTTAACAGAGCCTTTGCTTTCTGCATCATATAAAATAACCGGTTTACCCACACTGGGTGCTTCGCTCAGCCGGGTATTGCGGTGAATGATGGTTGAAAAAACAAGTTCATCAAAATGGCGGCGTACTTCACTTACCACCTGGTTGCACAAACGCAGGCGCCCGTCGTACATCGTCATCAAAATACCTTCGATCTGCAGGTCGGGGTTTAGCCGGCTCTGCACAATTTTAATGGTATTCAGCAGCTTGCCCAGGCCTTCCAATGCAAAGAACTCGCATTGTACCGGTACGATCACGCTGTGCGCTGCCACCAGGGCATTCACGGTGATCAAACCCAGTGAAGGGGAGCAATCTATCACAATAAAATCGTATTTATCCTTTACCGGTTCAAGAATGCCTTTCATCACCATTTCGCGGTTGGGATAATTGATCATCTCAATTTCGGCGCCCACCAGGTCGATATGTGAAGGAATCAGGTCCAGATTGGGAATTTCGCTTTTCAGTATCACATCCTCAGCCGGAGCATTGTTCACCATACAGTCGTACAAACTGTTGGTGATATTGTGCAGATCGAAGCCAACGCCGGTAGTACTGTTTGCCTGGGGGTCAGCATCAACCAGCAATGTTTTATACTCCAGCACGGCAAAACTCGCTGCCAGGTTAATGGCAGTGGTTGTTTTACCCACACCTCCCTTCTGATTTGCAACACCGATAATTCTTGCCATGTATGTTTGTTAATATTAGGTACAACGTATATAATCCGCCTGCAGGCGGTTTTACAGCTCAATGGTTTCACCACTTGCCGGCAATAGCAGGGTTTTACCTGCCGCCGCAAAATCGGCTTTCGCCTTTTCGGTATCAATGGCAATAGGCGGGAAGGTATTGTAATGGATACCCACCACTTTATTGCATTGAACAAAATTCGCTGCATGAATAGCATCAGCCACGTCCATGGTAAAGTTGCCGCCAATCGGTAAAATGGCAAAATCAAGTTTTGCCCATAAGGGGATTAACTGCATATCCATGGTAAGGGCTGTATCGCCGGAAAAATAAAAATTACCCTCATCTGTCGTAAAAACAAAACCCAGCGGATTACCGCCATAGCTGCCATCGGGCAGGGATGAGGAATGAACAGCTGCCACACCTTTTACCTTGCCAAACTCGAACGGATAAGTAACCGGGCCTCCCTGGTTCATGGCATGTGCATTTTTAATACCATGTTTCAGTTGCAGCCAGTCACTGATCTCGGCCGGGGCAATACAAACCGCGCCGGTTCGCTGTGCAATGCTTACCAGGTCGGCCGTATGATCCGCATGACCATGGGAAACAAAAATATAGTCCGCTTCAATCTGCTCTGCTTTGATGCCTTTTACAAACGGGTTCCCATTGATAAAAGGGTCAAATAAAATACGTTTTCCCTTAATTTCCATCAATAAAGCCGATTGGCCATAATAGGTCAGTTTCATATGTTTCCGGTTTAAACGGTCATTCCAAGGGGCGACAAAAATAATTTTTAAGCCGCATTTTACCGAAACAATATTCGTCTTTTACGGTTTTACAAGTATTTTATTTTCTTTTTCGACAGTTGTTTTTTTCGCCACAGGTGTACTTTACCTTTTTATTTGCGAAAATGTTAAGGTATTTTGTATAAATTATTTATTTCATGAGAAACCGGGGTAGTTGGTGGATCGTTATTATTGTGATGCTGCTGTTAGACTGGTATGTGTTTTCGGCCATCCGGAATTTATCGCAAAATGCTTCTGAAAAAATAAAATTGCTGGTATACAGCATTTACTGGACTGTTTCTGTTGCTGCGCTGATGGTGGTGATCCTTTTTCCTTACATGCAGTCAGTTCATTTTTCCAAATTCTTCCGTAATTACCTGTTTGCCATTGTGGTAGGACTGTTTTTTGCCAAGCTGGTCGCTTCTGCGTTCCTGCTGGTCGATGATCTTCGCAGGGGCGGTTTATGGGTCATGGGTAAAATTGTACCGGCCAGCGGCGCCGATTATGTCAATACTTCAGGCGGTATCAGCCGTTCAGTGTTCCTTAACTGGATGGGACTGGCAGTTGGCGGCGGCCTGTTCAGCACCTTGATTTATGGGTTCACCAATAAATACAATTATCAGGTTCGTAAAGTGAAGCTCTCCTTTCCTAACCTGCCGGATGCATTTAAAGGCTTGAGAATTATACAAGTAAGTGATATTCATAGCGGTAGCTTCCAGGATAAACATGCGGTGAACCACGGCGTGGATATGATAATGGCACAGAATGCCGACCTGATCCTGTTCACCGGCGACCTGGTCAATGACCGGGCCGAGGAAATGAAAGATTATATCGATGTATTCAGCCGGCTGAAAGCGCCTATGGGCGTATTCAGCACACTGGGTAACCACGACTATGGCGATTATGTAAGCTGGCCTTCGGCCGAAGCCAAACGCCAGAACCTGGAAGACCTGAAAAAAATACATGCCGATATGGGCTGGCGCCTGCTGATGAATGAGCATGTACCCCTGCAGCGCAATGGCCAGCAGATCGCCCTGCTGGGCATTGAAAACTGGGGGGCCAAAGGACGTTTTGCAAAATACGGCCGTATGGACCTGGCTTATCCGGGAACGGAAAAATATCCTTTTAAAATACTCATGAGCCACGATCCCAGCCACTGGGATGCCGAAGTGCGTATTAAATACCCTGATATTGACCTGATGCTGGCAGGCCATACACACGGCATGCAGTTTGGCGTAGAACTGCCGCATTTTAAATGGAGCCCTGTACAATGGATGTATAAACAATGGGCCGGGCTGTATACTGAAGGCAGCCAGCAGCTGTATGTGAACAGGGGATATGGTTTTATCGGTTACCCCGGCCGCGTGGGTATTTTACCTGAAATTACCCTGATCGAACTGGCCTAGGCCTATTTGCACAGTTCCCGATAAACCGCGGCTGTTCTTGAACCGCAGTTCATTTTTACAAGACACCGGTACACTATAATACAAAAGCCCTTAGGCTGATGCTAAGGGCTTTTGTATTATGCAGGTATGGCATCACCAGGTACATGTTACCCGGATACCATCACAATCATTAACAAATTTCAGCAATGCGGTATGAGAGCCTGCATCCCATTCCTGTGTGAACGGTACTGCAGTGCCTGAGGTTTGCGTGGCGGTGATATGCTGCGGTTTTGCGGGCAGCCATATACGCATTATGTTTTGCGTACCGCTGGGACTTTTGGTGAGAAAGCTGTATTGCTGTTGGCTTTTTGTTTCATCATACACTCTTGATGCGGCAGCCAGTACGGCAGGACTGTTGTTCTTTTTATAAGAGAGATCGTATAAGAAAGCTTGTTCTCCCGGCCGGATCTCTTTACGGGCCAGCAACGGCAATGATGGGTTGAACAGGTCAATGAAATGGCCCTGCAATACATGTGGGGTGTTGCTGATACTTTCATCCAATACAGCATCGATGATATAAGGGCCGCGGCGCAGTTCAAAATAATTACCGGTTTGCAGGCGTCCTGTACGGGCATAGGCTTCCTGCACACGCTGCAGCAGTGTTGTATCATTGCCCTGTGTAAGTACCAGCTCTTTGGGATCTTTGCGAACAATATACACATGGCCTGAGCCATACGACAGCTTATGCGCGGCAGTATCGTTTTGGGCCAGGTGAATATTCATTTGTTCAAAAAGATGAACAGAAGGCGCGGTATACTGCTGTCCGTTGCTGTTCCACCATTCTTTTACCTGCTGGAACGGATCATTATCGCGCCCGAAATAAATCAATTCACCGCCCGCGGCCACCCAGCGGGCCAGTTGTGTATGTACTTCCGGTGAAAGCGGTTTCATGTTGGCATAACTCATTACCAGCACTTTTATACGTTTCAGCGTTTCGGGAAAACCGAGGTTCTCCATGTGCACTGTTTCGGCAGGAATGCCTTTCTTGATCAGCGGCATGATCATACCATAAAAATTAGACAATTGTGGGTCGCTGTAATGATCATGCACCGGGAAACGCTGGAACATCATGGAATTACCTGCCAGCACGCCGATACCTTTTGAACCATTCACCGCGCCGGTAGTAGCAGGCATATCATTGAGCGAATTAACCATCACCTGCATCTGCGTGGCATATTCAGGCGAAATGGGTTGTGGGGTATCATTGTTTTCCAGCTTGAACTTTCCCAGGTAAATACGGTTAGGCCAGGGCATCACTTCAAAATGATCTACCTGTGGAAACAATAATTCGGCGGTAAAAGTAGCCTGGTAATTTTTGCGGTAATCATCCCAGGTGCGGGGCCAGTCTTCAATAGGGTCTGTCAGGAAATAAATGGTGCGATGTGTGGGCGCAGTCATTGACAACATAGAACCATACTCGAGGAACGCAATTTCAAACACCCTTTCCTTCCGGGTGCCGTTAAAATAATTCGGCTCACGGGCAGTGCCTGTCCATACCTGTGCTATATAACCATCCATGCCCTGCAGAGATGCAAGACTGGCTTCAGGACTTACGATCTGCCAGGACGAATAATTGAGCAGTGAATGTGTAGGTACAAAGCAACGTACTTTTTTGCCCACACTATCGCTGTAACTGCGCACATAGCTGAACACTTCTTTCAATGCCTGGTAATAAAGATGGTATTTGAGCTTGGAAGAAAGATAAGTGGCTTCCGGCGATTCATGCTGCGGTATCCAGCCAAAGCCATAATATTGCTGCCATTCTTTTTTAAATGCGCTGCTATAGCCTGCTCTTGCCCAAAACTCGGGCTCTTCAAGGTAAATAGCGCTTACACCCGCATCAATAGCGCGGCGAACCACTGTTTTAAAATAGGCGATATAAGAGGCCGTAGGCACTATATAAGGCACATCTTTTCCATGGCCGATCACGCTGCCATTCTTTTCCGTCTGGCTTTCTTCCCAATGTTCATGGCCATCAAATTGCCCTTTAAAATAATCCTGGTAATCACCCCATGCAATGCCGGTCATAAACTGCACATTATAGCCGCGTTCACGATAGGTTTTTACTCTTTGCTCAAAACTGCTGTTCATGCCGTATACCATGGCGATATCTGAACGAACATCGTAGGCTGGCTGCCATGGCGCACTGATCTGGAATGATGTTTTTTCTTTTACTGTTTGTGTCTGTGCTGTGCAAACGGATAATAAACCTGCAATACCTGCAAGCCATGATGCTGGTTGGGCCATACGCTTGTATTTTGATGCGACTGTCCGGACAGCTGTTGTTGCCGGAGTAAAGCTGTAAGTTAATACGTAAATAATTACTGTTCATGACAGGGCAATTGTTTTAGCCGGAACTACAGGCTGCAGGTTGTTGCATAAACGCAGCATGCCTGCAGCCCCAGCCGGTTATCTGTCACTACCATCCTGCATTCTGTACCAATGCCTTGTCAATATTTATTTCATTTTGAGGAATAGGGAAGAGATAATGTTTTTTCTGGAACACCCTGTTTTCAAAACTCACTACATTGTAAAACGCGGGTGGATCCTGGTTGATATTTAAGCCATAAGCCGGGCCATTGTCTGTTTGTTCTGCTATTTTCCACTGGCGTGTATCAAAGAAATGTACATTTTCAAAAGCGAGCTCTACCCGGCGTTCCCTGCGTATGGCATCGCGCATGGCCGACTGGGATGCCGGAACAGGAAGTGCATCGGCACCAACTCCATACTGTGGAACGCCTGCACGTTCGCGGATCAGGTTCAGGTATTTCAGTATATCCGGGTTACCAGGCTGTGCTTCGTTCAGTGCTTCCACATAATTCAGGTACACATTGGCCAGCCGGTATAAAACCCAGCCACGGCCGCCATTGTGCCAGTCGCCGATCACCATGTTTTTGCGTACGATATAGCCGGTCCTGGAATAATCGTTGCCACCGATCTTTAATCCAGAATTACCGGTATAATAGCCAGGCTAAACAGGTACAATCTTTCGTTATACATATCGAATAATGCGCGAAATGCAGTTTCATCGTTTTGGCGCAGGCGTGCAGTTAATGCTGTACAATCGAAAGGCAAACCTGAAAATATTTTAGTGGTTAAATGTAAAGTATATTTTTAAGAATAAATATTTCCAGGGTTCAAAATAAGCAGCCGGTAATTCCAGCCGGCAGTTCTCAGTAAGCAGTACTCAGTCGGCGGTCAATATTAAATGTTCAACGGGGTACGTTGGGATAAGTTATGTTGCCAGGGTTGCTGTGCATGAAAAGGGGTGCTGAAAAATTTCCGGCCGAAAAACATCTTTCCTTCAGCGTTTTTGTGTATTAACTATCCCTTTGCCATCAGGAATGTTCCAGCAGCCTGGCAATACCAAATGCGGTAGCTGCAGCTGCTGCCCCGATAAGCATTACTTTGAGCGCACCGGTTATGGGAGGCACCCCGGTAAGTTTGCTTTTGAAATAACCGAAGATGAACAGGCAGACCAGCGTAATAACAATTGATAGCTTTAACCCATCCAGTACGTGGCTGGCAAAGAAATAGGGTGTAAGCGGGATCAGTCCGCCAACGATATACGAAACACCGATATTAAATGCGCTTTTACGTGCCCGCCGGGGATCGGGCTCATCCAGTCCCAGCTCATGTTTCATCATAAAATCAACCCAGCGGCGTTTGTCTTTGGTGATCTCCGCCACTGCCTGTTCCTGCAATTCATGGCTAAGTCCCCATTCGCTGAACACCTGGCGTACCTCAGCCTGTTCTGCTTCGGGCATATGTTCTACTTCGTAGTATTCCCTTTTCAGTTCGGCCCGGTAGTGATCGGCCTCTGTTTTACCTGCCAGGTAACCGCCCAAGCCCATGGCGATCGATCCGGCGGCTATTTCAGCCATGCCTGCCAGTATCACCAGCTGGGTTTTATCTACAGCACCACTTAGTCCAGCGGCAAGGGCAAAAGGAACGGTGAGCCCGTCACTCATGCCAATAACAATATCTTTTAACAGGTCGCTGCTTTCCAGATGCGCTTCGGTATGTGTATGTGTATGTTCCATGATGGAATAAAATTAGCAAAAGGGTAGAAGAGTGCCGGGAGGAAGAATAACCCTGGCAGGTATTTTTTGTACCTGCCATAAAAGATCGCTGGTATCCCAAACAAAAAAGCAGCCTGCAGGCTGCTTTTTGCTATTGTTTAAATTTAAATAAATTGATCAGAGCGCGAAACGGAACGCGATACCGGCATAAAAATTAAAATCGGTATCAGGTGTCAGCTGAAAGGTGGGGTTTACATCAAAGGCGATATCTATAGGCGCGCCGGTAAATTTATAATCCAGGCCCAGCGTACCTCTCAGTGCAAATACGGCTTTATTGTCGTTGGTACCATTGATAAAACCCAGGTAACCACCCGGACCAACATACCATTTTAAACCGGAAGCACCGGTAATATTACCATGCCATTCATATAAACCTTCAATGGCAACAAAATGGCTTTTGAAAAGCAGTGAACCTTCCAGCGCTGTGGCACCGGTAAAAAAATGTTTAATGTTGATACCTCCGATAGAGCCATCGCCAAAATAACCTTTGGCACCAATGGCTGTTTTGTAGCTGCTGCCCATATTTTGAGCGTTGGCTTGTTTGGCACCCATCATTACACAGGTCAGGAGTAGGATTGCAAAAACTTTTTTCATAGCTTCTTTTTTGTTTAAGCCAACATAACCAAAAAGTTTGCCATTTTAAAGCAATGTTAATAAAATAAGCCACTACCGCTTAGTTACTTACACTTTAAAAAACTGCTGAATAGCGCATCAATAGCGATCGTCTGGCCCCGGTATAATAAAAAGCCCGCTTATAGAAGCAGGCTTTTATCGAAGTTATATTAAAATAATTTATAATGTATTTAAGGCTTCTGCTATCAATTCCACGCATTCTTCTATCTGTTCTGCTGTGATAATTAATGGGGGAGCAAAACGTATTTTATCGCCATGGGTAGGTTTAGCCAGCAGTCCCAGCTGTTTCAGGTTAAGGCATAATTCCCAGGAAGCTTCAGGATCAGGGTGGTTGATGACTATGGCATTCAGCAGGCCCTTGCCACGTACCAGTTTAATATGTGGCGACTGCAATGCTTCCAGGCGGGAGCGCAGCAGGCTGCCCATTTGGGCGGCGTTCTCGGCCATATGCTCTTCCTTAAGCACTTTTAAAGCCTCGATGGCAACTGCGCAGGCCAGTGGGTTGCCGCCATAAGTGGAGCCGTGTTCACCCGGTTTAATAGTAAGCATTACCTCATCATCGGCCAGTACAGCGGAAACGGGTAGAGTACCACCGCTTAATGCTTTGCCCAGTATCAGGATATCGGGCCGCACCTCCTCATGATCGCAGGCCAGCATTTTCCCGGTGCGTGCCAGGCCTGTTTGTATTTCATCAGCTATCAATAACACATGATGCATGGTACACAGTTCCCGCACACCTTTTAGGTAGCCCTCATCCGGCACCACCACGCCAGCTTCGCCCTGTATGGGTTCTACCATAAATGCAGCCACATGTTCGTCCTGCAGGGCTTTTTCCAGTGCTTCCAGGTTGTTATAAGGTACCAGTTCAAATCCCGGCATATAAGGGCCAAAGCCTTTGTAGCTGCTGGGATCGGTGGATGAAGAGATGGCTGCCAGGGTACGGCCCCAGAAATTACCTTCGGCAAAAATGATCTTCGCCTTATTTTCAGGCACGCCTTTTTGCTCATAAGCCCAGCGCCTGGCCAGTTTGATGGCTGTTTCACCGCCTTCTACACCCGTATTCATGGGCAATACCTTATCATAACCGAAAAAGCCGGTGATGAATTTTGCATATTCGCCCAACAGGTTACTGTGAAAAGCACGGGAAGTAAGGGTGAGTTGCTGTGCCTGGCTTATCAATGCCTGTATAATGCGGGGATGGCAATGCCCCTGGTTAACGGCCGAATAACCGCTTAAAAAATCGTAATAACGTTTGCCTTCCACATCCCATACAAAAACGCCTTCACCTTTTTCCAGCACAACAGGGAGGGGGTGATAATTGTGTGCACCATATTTTTCTTCCAGGTGCAGGTAATAACTGGTTCTTTCAGACAATGCCTGTGTTAACATATTAAGCGGTTAATAGGTGACAAAAACAGTGAAGGTCAGGAACGGGCAAGCAAATACCGGCATGCCCGCAATTTGCAGCAGGAAGAAGGCTGTTAATAACAGGGATGATCGAGAAAATCAAGATTGAGCCGGAGAAATTGCATAATACTCGCTGTTTCCTGCGCAAGATAACATTTTTATAGCGTTCCCGGTACCTGGTCTCCAGCTTGTTTAGGCATCTTTGCAAAAGAATTCATCTGGTAGGTTGGCAGCGGCTGAAAAAACCGGCAAGAAAGATTCAAAAAAAATCAGTTTTGTTTTGGTAATTCGTAGCTTTTTACGACCTTTGCCGTCCCGAAAAAATTACCGTCATGGCTAGAGTATGTCAGGTTACAGGTAAAAAACCAATTGGTGGTCATTATGTTTCTCACTCAAACATCAAGACCAAACGTCGTTTTTTACCCAATTTACAAACCAAGCGTTTTTTCTTTGCAGAAGAAGACCGTTGGGTAACGTTGAAAGTTTCTACAGAAGCGCTGAGGACCATCAATAAAAATGGCCTGGCTACTGTAATTAAAGAAATGAGAGCTCAGGGAGCTAAAATCTAACCTTTGACCTTTGTTAATGGTTTTTGTTAAATTAATTAAATTGCTTATACAATGGCAAAGAAAGGCAACAGAGTTCAGGTGATCCTGGAATGTACAGAGCACAAGACCAGTGGTCAGCCCGGTACAAGCCGCTATATCACTGTTAAGAACAAAAAGAACACTCCTGAGCGTCTGGAGTTGAAGAAGTACAACCCGATTCTGAAAAAAGTAACTGTTCATAAAGAAATTAAATAATCATGGCAAAAGCAGCTTCAAAAAACGCTAAAATCAAGGATGCCAAGGCTTCTGCTGAAGCGAAGAACTGGACCAAGGTGATTAAAGCTGTACGCAGCTCTAAAAGCGGTGCCTATACCTTTAAAGAGGTTATTGTGCACAAAGACAAGGTTAAGGATTTTCTGGCAGAGAAATAATGACCTTCCCTATATATTATTGGAAAGCTGTCCCGGTGGCCATTGGGATGGCTTTTTCTGTTTACATCAATTTCATGAATCCATAGCTGTTGGCTACATTCGTGTATCATTTTAGATTGAATAAAGACCTGTTGTTAAACGCTTTTAAACACCTGCACATATGAGTTTTTTAGGTAAATTATTCGGCAAAAAAGAGAAAGAAAGCCTGGACCAGGGATTGCAGAAAACCAAAGAAGGCTTTTTTGCGAAAATAACCAAAGCCATTGCCGGTAAAAGTACAGTAGATGAAGAAGTGCTGGATAACCTGGAAGATGCCCTGGTAGGTGCTGATGTGGGTATCGATACCACTGTACAGATCATAGAACGGATAGAAAAAAGGGTTAGCAAGGATAAATATTTAGGTACCAGCGAATTAAATAAAATACTGCAGGAAGAAATACAAAACATACTGGTAGAGGCGCCTGAGCAGTCATACCGCAATTTTGAAACGCCCGCAGGCACCAAACCTTATGTGATACTGGTAGTAGGGGTGAACGGGGTAGGTAAAACCACCACTATCGGAAAACTGGCCTATAATTATAAAAAAGCTGGTAACCAGGTGATTATGGGGGCTGCCGATACTTTCCGTGCAGCAGCTGTAGACCAGCTCACTATCTGGAGTGAAAGGGTGGATGTACCTATTATTAAACAGGCAATGGGTTCAGACCCCAGTGCAGTGGCTTACGATACTGTACAAAGTGCCGTTGCCAAAGGCGGTGATGTGGTGATCATTGATACAGCAGGCCGCCTGCACAATAAAGCCCACCTCATGGAAGAACTGGGCAAGATCAAACGGGTGATCCGCAAGGTGATACCTGATGCCCCGCATGAAGTATTGCTGGTACTGGATGGCTCTACAGGGCAAAATGCATTGGAACAGGCTAAACAATTTACTGCAACAACTGATGTAAGTGCCTTGGCTATTACCAAGTTAGATGGAACTGCCAAAGGCGGGGTAGTACTGGCTATTGCCAATCAACTGAAAATACCGGTTAAATACATCGGTGTTGGTGAAAAAATGGAAGACCTGCTTATTTTTGATAAACATGAATTTGTTGACAGTTTATTTAAAATTGAATAATTCCCGGGCAACATTTCGGGGCTGAAACTGTTCTTTTGCTGGTGCTATTCATCCACCAAGTTCATATCTCATGAAAAAACAGCTTTTATTGCTGGCCCTGCTATTTGCTTGTATCATATCCTACACTCAATACCAACAGCCTGGAGACAGTGGCAAATCTGTTACATCTGAACCCAGGGAGCAGGATAGCAGGCTGGTAACACAGAACATCCTGAACCGCTATATGGCGGTAATGGCTTTTTCTGAAGGCCAGAAAGAAAGCTTTACTGCGATCATCAATGGCTATATCGAAGAAAAAGCAAAACTACTCCCCTTACTGGCCGAAAATAAACTGAAATACGATAGCAAGCAGGCCAGCTATTTTAAAACATTAAAGCTGAAGCTCTCTGGTATACTGAAGAAAAGCCAGTGGCGAAAGTTCATGACCCTGCGGCCCAGGCCGAATGAGCGGGATAGTCCGTTGTATTATATTTATTATTAGGGTTCTTCAGTCTTCAGTCTTCAGTCTTCAGTCGGCGATAGGGCGTTTGGAAGTGATTTTATTTCGCATCTATTTTTGTAATACTTTTTATTTCAATTAATTACAGTAAGTGTGTTGATTTAAAATTATCGGTTATGGGAAGATGCTGAAATGGAGAGCTTAGCTATTGGTTGATTTTTTTCAAAAAAGCATTGATCGGGATAAAATTTAGACTGGCTGATATTTAATTAGTGATCTATTTTATAATTAAATATCAGCCATTTTGTTATGCATAAATGTTGTATATAAATATTAGAACGCAAACCGGATACCCAAGCCTCCCCAGCCACCTTCAAAATAATTATAACCTACCAGGTTAAGGGAGGGCTGCCAGTCAAGACTGATATTGATAGGAGCGCCATCAAATTTATAATCCAGTCCCAATACACCGTCGATACCGATATTGATGCCATGTGAGCGGTCGGGGTATTTATCATGCCATTTATTATTCCAGAAACCCAGGTGGGCGCCGGGGCCTGCATACCATTTCAAACCTGGTACTGCATCAATATCCATATGAAACTCATACAAGCCGGTGGCCCTGAAACCGTATTTCCAGAAATAACCCAACCCTTCCCAGGCTGTATTGGAATTATTGAAGTGCTTTACGCTTAAAGCACCAGGGTAAAATTTAACACCAACTGCTGTTTTGTATTCAGTTCCAGTACTTTGTGCTTTGCCGGCTAAAAATAAAACAGCGCAGAATCCTGCTAATAACATCCGCTTTTTCATAATGATCGTCTTATTTTAAATTGAATGATGTTAAGTTCTTCTTGGTTATGAATTATTTCAATAATTATATCTTAATTATTTATTAATCAATTTGTTATATGTAAACTGATTAAATAAATAATTAGAAGGTATAACGCACACCCAATCCGCCATATACCGGGGTTACACTGCTATGGCCAACCAGCGTGATAGAAGGCTGCCAGTCGAGCGACACATTCAGCGGGAGGTTCTTGAATTTATAATCCAGGCCGATGATCCCATCGATACCCAGGTCAACGGTGCTATTGTAATCTTCCTGGTATTTCTTTTTCCAGAAACCGATATGTGCACCTGGGCCAACAAACCAGGAGAGCCCCTCTACATCGAAAGAATAAAAATTGAATTCGTACAAGCCCACTGCCCGGAATCCTTTTTTCCAGTACATAGCCTGCGCTTCAATATTTTGTGTGCCATTGATAAAATTTTTATATGACACGGAAAAACCGCCAGGCACTTTAATGCCCAATGCCTGTTTATAACCTGATTCCTGCGAAAAGATGTGACCTGCCAGAAAAATGCCGATAGCCAATAGAAGAATTTTTTTCATGCTGTTTACAATTTTGAATCATTCGGGTACTATAAAACCAAATGCAATGGTACCACCACGAAACGTATCAATATTATTATTAAGTATCAAACAGTTGTTAAAGCCGGAAGAATGGTAAATGCCAGGGAGGCTTATCTGCTGAAACCTGAGGGGGTAAGCGGGCGAATTGCTACCTTTGCCCATCCAATTATGAAGGCAAGAACATTACAGAAAGACAAAGTAAACATTATTACCCTGGGCTGTAGTAAGAACCTGGTGGACAGTGAAGTGCTGAGCGGCCAGCTAAAAGCCAATGATATCGGGGTGGTACATGAAAGCGGTAAGCTCGACCACAATATTGTTGTGGTGAACACCTGCGGATTTATTGATAAAGCCAAAGAAGAAAGCATCAATACCATACTGGACCAGGTAGAGCTGAAGAAAAAAGGCAAACTGGATAAAGTATATGTCACCGGGTGTTTAAGTGAAAGATACCGTGGCGACCTGGAAGCGGAAATTCCCGAAGTGGATGCCTGGTTTGGCACCCTTGAGCTTCCGCTGATGCTAAAGCAGTTTGATGCTGATTATAAAGCTGAATTGCTGGGCGAACGTATGCTGAGCACTCCCAGGCATTATGCTTACCTGAAAATAAGCGAAGGCTGTAACCGTACTTGTGCCTTCTGTGCCATACCGCTGATGCGGGGTAAACACATTAGCCGTCCGATAGAATCGCTGGTGGCAGAAGCAGAGGGCCTGGTACAAAAAGGGGTAAAAGAAGTGATGCTGATTGCCCAGGAATTAACTTATTATGGGTTGGACCTGTATAAGAAAAGAATGCTGGCCGATCTACTCAACCGGCTGGCTGATGTAAGGGGATTGGAATGGATCCGTTTGCATTATGCTTATCCCAATAAATTTCCGCTGGAAGTGCTGGATGTGATGAGGGAAAGGGAAAATATCTGTAATTACCTTGATATGCCGCTGCAACATGCCAGTGACAATATGCTGAAGGCTATGCGCCGCCAGAGCACCAAAGCCGAAATGCAGGAACTGATCACTGCGATCCGTGAAAAAAATCCCGGTATCTGCCTGCGCACAACACTGATTGCCGGGTTTCCCGGTGAAACCAGGGATGATGTGGAAGAACTGAAAGCCTTTTTGCAGGAGCAGCGCTTTGACAGGGTGGGCATTTTCACCTACAGCCATGAAGAAGGTACCTCGGGGTATGAACTGGAGGATAATGTACCTGCGGCAGAAAAACAGGCCCGGGCGCAGGAGATCATGGAAGTGCAGCAGGAGATCAGTTATGAAAAGAACCTGGAAAAAGTAGGCCATACTTATAAAGTGATCATTGATAAAAAAGAAGCCGGCCGTTACCTGGGCCGTACTGAATTTGACAGCGTGGAAGTAGACAATGAAGTAGTGATCCAGTCGGATAAAAAACTGCCGGTAGGCGAGTTTGTCCAGGTAAAGATCACCAAAGCCTATGATTACGACCTTGAAGGGGAAGTGGTGGAATAAAACCATGGTAACCGGCCTGTTATCAGGGAGGCGTTTATGATTTGCGGAAGAGTTGATGGAAGGTGGCTGGTGGCAGGGCTTTATACATAACTTGCTTCATCTTTTAACCCGGGTCTTACAAAGAACAGGGCAGAAGGATATATATAACATACAACGCAATGGAAGCAAATTGTACATATGTACCATACGCAGAGACCGGCTTTTTTTCGAAGATTGTATTGGATTACCTGCAACAACATGCGCAACTGAAACCTTTTTACCTGCATGCACCTTCAACCGAAGGACTGCGGGCAGCCATTGAAAACCGCAAAGGATTTTCGCAGAACCGTGCTGTTCTGGCAGATGTGTTGGAAGCGCAATATAAAAACCTGCCTGTTCCGCCGGCAGTAACCCGGAACATTGCATTGCTGCGGCAGGATCAAAGCTTTACCATTACCACGGCACATCAGCCCAATATTTTTACCGGGCCTTTATATTTTCTGTACAAAATACTGCATACCATCAGGCTGGCTGCCTATTGTGCGGCGCAATTCCCCGGTCATCATTTTATACCGGTGTATTATATGGGCAGTGAAGATGCCGACCTGGATGAACTGGGTAATATCACCATTGATGGCAAACGGTATACATGGAATACCCCGCAAACAGGGGCTGTGGGGAGGATGAAAGTAGATAAAGCATTTCTTTCGCTGATGCAGGATATGGAAGGGCAGCTGGGCGTGTTTCCGCAAGCGGCAGAAGTGATGCAGTTGTTCAGATCGCATTACCAAGAAGGTGTATCTATACAACAGGCCACACTGGGTGTGGTTAATGCATTGTTTGGTAGCTATGGCCTGCTGGTGCTTATCCCCGACAATGCACAATTGAAAAAATTATTTGAGCCTGTTGTCAGGAAAGAACTACTGGAAGGGTTTTCGCATAAAGCTGTTGGCCCCACCCTGGAGGCGTTGGAACAACATTATAAAGTGCAGGCCGGGGGAAGGGAGCTGAACCTGTTTTACCTGCTGGATGATAAAAGAGAAAGAATAGAACGCAAAAACGACAGGTACGAAGTACATGCCTTGCATCTCTCTTTTGATGAAGCTGCCATACTGGGAGAGCTGGAAGCGCATCCTGAACGGTTTAGTGCAAACGTAATACTGCGGGGTGTTTTCCAGGAAACTATTTTACCCAATATTGCATTTATCGGTGGCGGCGGTGAACTGGCCTACTGGCTGGAGCTGAAACAGGTTTTTGCTGCTGTGCAGGTGCCTTATCCTGTTTTGCTGCTGCGCAACTCTTTTCTGCTGGCAGAAAAGAAATGGCAGGAGAAGTTGGAAAAACTGCATATTATACTGCCTGATTCATTTAAATCAACGTTTACGCTGATGAATGAAATGGTACAGCAGCACAGCGCAGAGAAAACAGGGCTGAATGGTGAACTGGATAAAGTGAAAGAAGTGTACCGTTCTATTGCTGATGTGGCAACGGCTGTTGATGCCAGTCTTCAGCAGCATGTAATGGCCTTGCAAACAAGGGCTGTGCAAAAACTGGAAGAACTGGAGAAAAAAATGCTGCGGGCCGAAAAAAGAAAATTCGCCACCGAACAGCGACAGCTGGAACAAATAAAACAAGTTCTGTTTCCCGGTGGCAACCTGCAGGAAAGGGTGGAGAATATGGCCGGTTTCTATGCCAGGTATGGCCGGGAGATCATTGATAGTATACTGCAGTATTCACCGGCAATTGATGGCGGGTTTGGTATCATCACGCTTGCCTGACCGAGAAGTTTTGCTGAATAATAACGAGTACAAATTAAAAAGCCATCCCCGGATGGCTTTTGTAGTATAACAGGATCACTGATAGTAGACGAACTGAACCTGGACTGCCGCCATAGTTCTTCACTATAAAAGCACTCCTGTTGCAGAGGAGGGATACTTTTTGCCCGGGAGACTGCAGCATTACCGGGGGCAGCGGTGTTAGACGGTTTTGTTAATCAAAATAATTGGGCCAGTCGGCGGCTAATTTCTTAGCCTTATCCAGTACCGAATCGTTTTGCTTTATTTTATACTGTTTCATTTTCCCGGCTACGCTGCTGTCTGCGGTACCAATGATCTGTGCCGCCAGCAATCCTGCATTCTTCGCGGCATTGAGCGCTACTGTAGCCACTGGTACACCATTGGGCATCTGCAGGATAGACAATACAGAATCCCATCCATCGATAGAATTGGAAGATTTAACCGGGACACCGATCACCGGCAAATTTGTTACCGCCGCTACCATGCCAGGCAGGTGAGCCGCCCCGCCGGCGCCGGCGATGATCACTTTCAAACCACGGTCTGCGGCCTGTTGTGCATATTCTATCATACGCAGCGGTGTACGATGTGCAGACACCACTGTGAGCTCAAAGGGAATTTCCATTTCTTTTAATACGGCGGCTGCATCCTGCATAATATTCAGGTCGCTGTCGCTACCCATGATAATCCCGACTAATGGTGTACTGGCTGACATATAAAGTGGTTAATATTTTATGATCAAAACCATCAACAATCAAAACCATCAACAATCGAACAATAAAACAATAAAACAATCAAACAATCAAACAATCAAACAATCCCTACCGCAATTATGAACGGCTTATTACCTTAAGCGTGTTTTTGATCTTATGCGCTTTAAAGGTAAGCTCCTGCCGCTCTTTGCTAAGGATGGTTACATGTCCCATTTTACGTCCGGGTTTGGTTTGCGCCTTGCCATACAGGTGTACAAAAGCATTTTCCATTTTCAGCACCTCATCCAATCCTTCATAGCAGGCCTCGCCTGAATGGCCTTCAGCACCGATCAGGTTTACAATAGAAGAGGGGAGTATCGCATCTGTATTACCCAGCGGATAGTTGAGCATAATACGCCAGAGCATATCATACTGGCTGCAGTAATTGCCCTCAATGGTATGATGGCCGCTGTTATGCACACGCGGAGCAGTTTCGTTCACCAGCACTTCATCATGCATATCTACAAACAATTCAATAGCAAATAATCCGGGGCTTTTTAAGGCTTTTACCAGCTTTTGGGCAATAGCTTCCGCTTTCCACAATACTTCTTTAGGAATGTCCGCAGGACTTACCTGGTAATCGAGCAGGTTAAGCACCTGGTCGAAGACCATTTCGGCAGGAGGATAGAAAGCTGTTTCTCCTTTTTCGTTCATGGCCACGATCAGGGCTATTTCTTTTTTGATATCCACCAGTTTTTCCAGTACAGCGGGGGCGTCAAAACCTTTTTCTATATCTGTATCCCTTTTTATCAGATGAACACCTTTGCCATCATACCCGCCCTGGGCCAGTTTATGGGCTGCGGGAATGAAATCGGCCTGTTGTTTTAGATCAGACAGGCTTTGGGTTACGCGGTATGCTGGGGTGGGGATCTCCTGCTCGCGGTAAAATTCTTTCTGGGTGATCTTATTTTTGATAATGCGTATGGCCGAGGGCCTGGGATATACGCGAACACCTTCAGATTCCAGCTTCTCCAGCGCTTCTACATTAACAGATTCTATTTCGATGGTGATGGCATCCAGGTTTTTACCAAACTGGTATACTGTATCAAAATCACGGATATCTCCTTTTACAAAATGATGGCAGAGATGGGCCGCCGGGCAGGATTCATCATTTTCCAATACAAAGGTTTCTGCTACATAATTTGCTCCGGCCTGTAACAACATTCTGCCGAGTTGTCCGCCGCCTAAAATGCCAATTTTCATCCGATCTGATTTGTTTTTTCAATGGGGGTAAAGTTTGCGGGCTTTACCTGTCCATTTAATTTTATTGATGCCGGCTTCCATGCTGGTGCTGTTCAGTGTGGGCCGGCTTATTACCCATTGCCGGGTATTTAAAATAAGTGCGAAGATAAGCACCCGGGATGAAAAGCGGTGGGGATCCTGAGCGCAGTCGAAGGATCCGGGGCGAACAGCGAGCGCAGTCGAGCTGTGGTTATCCGCTATTCCTGAGATCTTTATATTTATAATGTGTCAGGTTCTGGCACTCAGACAGCAGTTGTAATTTGTGCCAGTTGCTTTCAACAAGTGCTTTTTTCTTGGCACGTGACCATTTTTTTAATTGCTTTTCCCTGTCACGGGCTTCTTTTAAAAAAGGAATAATTTCATAATAAACCAATTGTACCGGTCTTCTGCTGTAAGTATAACAACCTGGATCGGTGCCGGACTGGTGTTCGGCCAGCCTTTTTTCCAGTTCGGTGGTAAGCGCTGTGTAATACGAACGATCGGCACAGAGCAGTAGGTAAACAAAATATTGCTCCTGCATAGGTGGTGTTTTTCAGCAGATAAGGTAGCTAAAATAAGAGAGATTGTCAACCACCGGCATTAAAAGGACTTCGACTGCGCTCAGTCCTCCCCAAAAGATGCTTCGACTGCGCTCAGCATCTTTTACCTATATTTGTTATAACGATGCTCCCGGATTATCCGCATAAAATTTTCTCAGACCAGCGCAGCCATTATCCGCTGCTCATGGAAACACTTGCCATGGATTCGTTGTTATCATAACTACCCTTTACATCCTGATAAAATAGACCATGCATAGTTGTCTGCAGGATAAGACCGCTATAAACAGAACTGTATACCCGGTACTTGTATTTACCGGGTGCAATCCTTCTAATAAAAACATATTAATATGACAACAGTTACTGCAGCTGCAGCTACGATCAACAATACGGTGGACTTTCTGCCACTACAGGGAACAGATTATGTTGAATTTTATGTAGGCAATGCTAAACAAGCCGCTCATTATTACAGGTCGGCATTCGGCTTCCAGGCACTGGCCTATGCCGGACCCGAAACCGGGATCAAAGACAAAGTGAGTTATGTGGTAAGACAGCATAAGCTCACATTTGTATTCACCACGCCATTACAGCCCGGCAATGAAATAGCCGATCATATTTACCAGCATGGCGATGGAGTAAAAATGCTGGCCCTGAAAGTGGAAGATGCCACCGATGCCTGGCAGCAAACCACTGCCCGTGGCGGCAAAAGCTATCTCGATCCCCTCCGGCTGTCTGATGATAAAGGCGAGCTGGTACTTTCCGGTATTCATACCTATGGCGAAACCGCTCATTTATTTGTAGAACGAAAAAATTACCAGGGCGTTTTTATGCCGGGATTTGTTAAATGGGAAACCCCATACTATAACCCTGCAGATACAGGATTGCAGTATGTTGACCATTGTGTGGGCAATGTAGGCTGGAACCAGATGAACCGCTGGGTGAAATTTTATGAAGAAGTGATGGGTTTTCGTAATATCCTGAGCTTTGATGATAAAGATATTTCCACTGAATATTCGGCCCTGATGAGTAAAGTGATGAGCAATGGCAATGGCTATGTGAAGTTCCCTATCAATGAACCTGCGGAAGGCAAAAAGAAATCGCAGGTGGAAGAATACCTCGATTTTTATAAAGGAGAAGGTGTTCAGCATATAGCGCTGGCCACCCATAATATCATTGATACCGTAACCCAGCTACGGAACAGGGGTGTTGAATTTCTGAAAATACCCGGCTCTTATTACGATACCGTACTCGACAGGGTAGGTACCATCGATGAAGATCTGGCACCCCTGCGGGAACTGGGTATTTTGATAGACCGTGATGATGAAGGTTACCTGTTACAGATATTTACCAAACCAGTGGAAGACAGGCCTACCGTGTTCTTCGAGATCATCCAGCGGAAAGGTGCCAAAAGCTTTGGAAAAGGTAATTTCAAGGCACTTTTTGAAGCCATTGAGCGGGAACAGGAACTACGGGGCAATCTCTGAGGAAGTGCTGTAGCCGGTTGGCTTTTTTTTAACGTGTTAAAAATTCTGTAATAACAGATTATTGGATAATTTCGGGTGCATGAATCGTATCATCCTGGTATGCCTGGTTGTATTGTTAGCCGGGCAGGCGCGTAGTCAGCAATCTTTTTTTGATGTACAGCGGTCTAATCCCCGGGTAGCTTATGCTTTCCGGTTAAAGGAAGACACCCTCAAAAGGCAGTTTGCTGCCGCCGGACTTCAATGGCCGGCGAAGCAGATTTATATCCGCTCTTTTAAATACGACAGCCAGCTGGAAGTATGGGTGCGTAACACCAGTACTGAGCAATACAAGCTGTTCAAAACCTACCGCGTTTGTGCAATGGCAGGTGCGCTGGGACCTAAACGGCTGGCAGGTGATTACCAGGTCCCCGAAGGGTTTTATTATATCAACCAGTTTAACCCCAGGAGCAACTATCATTTTTCGCTCGGTTTGAATTATCCCAATGCATCCGATAAGATCCTCAGCGATTCTCTCCGTCCTGGTGGTGATATCTATATCCATGGCAGCTGTGTAACTGTAGGCTGTATTCCCATACAGGATGCGCAGATAGAAGAGTTATACATACTGGCGGTGAATGCCAAAAATGCCGGTGAAGATTTTATCCCGGTACATATTTTCCCGGTGCGTTTTAATAACCCCAAAAGTTTTGAATACCTCTCCAAGGTTTCTAAAGACGACCAGGAATTACAGCATTTCGCTGTCCGGCTGAAAGAAGTGTACGACTATTTTGAGAAAGAAAAAAGACTGCCGCTTATTTCAGTTAACAAGAAAGGCGAATACATCGTGATGAACTGATCGGTTGTATACAACCGCTGTTTAAAGAGGTGATGCATTGTCTGCATCGCCTCTTTGTTTTTACAATGCCTGCATTTTATGCGGGCCACCTCTTATTGTAGTGATTGTTGTTGCAGATAAGTATAAATGGCCCGTTGCGCATCAACCGGTTGCTGCTCTGAAAAGGGAACAGGCAGGTTATCCATTTGCGCGTTCAGCATAACAGCCTGCTGGTTATCCTGTAACTGGATATGCACAATATCGATCAGCTGCTGGCGTATAAAAGGATCCAGCACCGGGAAACAAACTTCAATACGCCTGTAAATATTCCTGTTCATCCAGTCTGCACTGCCCAGGAATACCTGCGGATGCCCGTCATTACTAAAAATAAATACCCGGCCATGTTCTAAATACCGGTCTACAATACGTCTTACACTGATGTTTTCACTCATACCCGCCACACCTGGTACCAGACAGCAAATACTTCTTACAATCAGCTGTACCTGTACACCTGCATTGGAGGCTTCATAAAGTTTACTGATGAGTATTTTTTCTTCCAGGTTGTTAAGCTTGATAAGGATACCCGCCTGTTTACCCTGCCTGGCCAGCTGTATCTCCCGGTCTATCAGTGCAAGAAAATCCTGCTGCAGGTTGAACTGTGCTACCAGCAAGTGTTTAAACTGCAGCATGGGATACCTGGTTGCAGGTTTCCTGTAACGGAGAAATACGAACAGCAGGTCCAGCTCTCTTGCAAAAGAGGGATGGGCTGTAAAAAGAATATGATCTGTATAAAAACGGGCAGTGCTTTCATTAAAATTACCCGTAGCCAGCAGGCATATGGATTGGATCCGTTGCTGCTTACGCCTTTTTACCAGCGCAGTTTTGGCATGCACTTTTAAGCCGGGTATGCTGTAAATGATCTGCACACCGGCAGTTTTCATTTTCTTTGCCCATTTCAAATTGTTCTCTTCATCAAAGCGCGCCTTCAGCTCAACAAATACAATTACTTTTTTCCCGTTTTTTGCTGCGCTCATCAGGGCGGTAACAATTTTTGAATCCCTGGCCACGCGGTACAGTGTTACATTTATTTCGGTAACAGCTGCGTCTGTAGCGGCTTCGTTGAAAAAGCGCAATACAGTGTCGTAAGACTGGTAGGGAGGATGCAGTATTTTATCCCGCACAAGAATACTGTCCAGCAAAGAATCATTGCAGGGCATATCTGTGATCAATGCAGGCATGGGTGGATAAAACGCATCCCTGCTGCCAGTGAACGGCAATGCTGACAGGTCTTTCAGGTTGTGGTAATAACCGCCTTCCACCATACTGGCCGTAGAAAGACCGAGGGCCTGCACCAGCGTTTTAAAAGCACGCAATGGTATACCGGGTTCGTATAAAAAACGGGTGGCAAAGCCCATATCCCTTTTTACCAGCTGGGCTTCTATTTTATCGGCCAGGTCGCCTTCGTATTCATCCTGCAGGCTCAGCTCTGCATCACGGGTGATCTTAAAACTCCAGGCGCCTTTTACCGTGTATGTTTTGAATAGGGCCGGCAGGTTATAACGGATAATATCTTCCAGGAAAACAATGTATCGCCTGCCTGCTGTTTCCACAGGCAAAAAACGCTGAATGCTTTCTGAAGGAACATTGATGATCACACTATATTCATGCTGCTCTTTTTCCAGCAGCACCAACAGGTAGAGCTGGTTATTAACAGGGAAGAAATGACCATTGGTTTCTTTGAGCCATATGGGTTCGAGAAAGCAAAGTACCTGCGCAAAAAAATAATTGATCACAACTGGTATAACAGCCTCCGGCAATGCTGTGTGATATAATAGTTCATTACCACTTTGCTGCAGTGCGGGTAACAGCATTTCCCTGAAAATACGGCCGAACTGCTGCTGCTGTTCCTGGATATGCTGATGGATGACCGAAAGGTATGTTCCTGCTTTTTTTATTTCTTCGGCTTCTTCCTGTGTTTCTTTTTTTAACTGTGACAAGGCCATCAGTGTGGGTATGCGAACACGGTAAAACTCATCGAGATTGGAGGAGTAGATGGATAAAAATTTGATCCGCTCGAACAGGGGTACTGTGCTGCGGCCGGCTTCCTGCAATACACGCTCGTTGAACGACAACCAGCTGAGATCGCGGTGGTAAAAAACATACTGTTCCATGTTATTGTGCAATTGCTTGGGAATACAACAGGGTTGCCAGTGCAAATGCCAGTACAGCAATGATGAGGCCGAACATAAAAATATTGTAGGCCACCCGTAGCAGTTTGTATTTTTTGCCCAGTACCACACCTTGTGCATGAAGGTCTTTGATAAGGCTGCCATACAGGAAATCCCTGTCGTTCATTACCTGTTCCATTCCCCAGGTATACTCGGTAAGGTCCATTTTGTAGAAATTGCCGAAGAACAGCAGATTTACTTTTTTCTGTTCAATATCCTGCCGTGTAAAAGTGCCCTCCGGTATTTTAGGCCGCGTGGCCAAAATTGACAATACCATGGTGGCCACACAAACAGCCAATAGCAACATGGCGGGGATAACAAGATGAGGGTACTCATCCAGCTTGCGCAGCAGCACGCTTAATAAAACGGAAAGGATAATTGAATTTACCGTGATCATGATATGGGCCTTGTTATCGGCCATATCGCTCAGCCGTTGATGGTTATTCGATGAAATGCGGAACATGGTTTCTATGCCCCTGTCTGGCCGGTTGTTCTTTTGCTTTTTCTTTTCTTCTTTAGTGGTGGCCGTTTCTTGATGATCCTTTCCGGGCTGGGCTTCTGCATCAGCTTCTTTTTCTGCTAGTTTTTTCTTCAGCTTCTGCAGGTTCTCTTCCTGCACGGGTTCCAGCAGCAACTGGCAGTAATCCGTTTGAAAATGATGGTTTTCCAAAAAGCGAATACTGCCTTTGCGCCATTCATTTTTATCGATGCTAATGCCTTTAAACGCTTCTATTTCTTTCCGCAGCAGTTTGTCCCTTTCACCAAATTCGGGCGTACCCAGGTGGAACAGATCTGCATCGCACATCATTTTCTCCAGTTCTGTTGAAGGATGTTGCGGTAATTCAGTGGCCATTATGCAGCCCCTGACCTGTGCGATCACTTCTTCCGGTACCTGCAGGGTGGCTAAAAAAGCTGCAGCTATTTCTGCACCGCGTTGTTCATGACCGCCGGCCTCACCGGTATAATAGCCAAGGTCATGAAAATGGGCAGCTGTTACCACGATAAAAAAATCCTGGTCGTTCAGCTGGTAATGGTTGGCTATTTGCATGGCCGCGCTAACAACACTTTGTGTATGCTGCTTGTTATGATAGATGATCTTGTCATTGGGATGCTCCAGGTAAAATGTCTGAACATATTTCTCTACTTGCTGTAAAAGCTGTTGATAGTTCATGCTGCGGTTACCGGTTTAATGTAGGATAAAATTCGTGTTTTTTATTAATTTACGTTGCAATGACAATAAAAAGAAGAATGCCCTGGCTGGTACTGCCTTTGCTGGCCGTTATCTGCTCCTGCTACCAGCCAAAACCTTTTAAAAGTCCAAGGGGATATAACCTGGTGCGCCCTGAAAGGGTGTTGCTCAAGTCAGAAGCCCTGCATGAAATATCGGGTATTGCATTCCACGGTAAACAGTACGATAGCTTTTTTGCCATCAATGATGAACAGGGAAAGCTGTATGCCTTTACCAAAGCCAATCCTAAGCCGGTTTACAGCAAATTCGGCCGTTCGGGCGATTATGAAGACCTGACCATCACCCATAACAGGGTAGTGGTACTGAAAAGCAATGGCGAGCTGTTCAGTTTCCCTTTTACCAGCCCCGATGGAACTGATGCAGACAGCGTACTGATTTTGAAAAAACTGGTTCCCAAAGCCGAATACGAGGGGCTGTTTGCCGACAGCAGCGGAAGATTGTATGTTCTGTGCAAACATTGCACAGTAGACAACCCGGCCAGGCAGCTGACCATTTACACACTGCTGCCCGATGGCAATGGCAGTTATTCGCCTGATACCACTATCACACTCGATGTAACGGCCATCGCAACACTGGCCGAGAAGCAAAAGCTGCGTTTTGCCCCTGCCTGCCTGGCGAAACATCCTTTAACACAGGAATGGTATATTATTTCTTCGGTCAATAAATTACTGGTGGTCACTGATACGGCTTTCAGGGTAAAGGAGGTATACAATTTAAAACCCAACCTGTTCCGCCAGCCGGAAGGAATGGCTTTTGATGACAAAGGCAACCTGTATGTAACCAATGAGGGAAGAGATGAAGATGCCGACCTGCTTATCTTTCACTATGCACCACACTAGGCTGCGGGGCCGTTCGGGCATCGGTTTAGTCCAGCACCACTTTTACACGTATGGCTTTTAATCCAGATACGCCTTGGAGGTCTTCCAGGTCAAGGTATTCAATACCCTCTCCGAGTATTTTATTTTCCTGCAGGTAATGAATGTATTTCAGGTATTCATTGGCGTCATTGGTGTTGTAATACACCAGTGCGATGGTGCCGGGTTGTGTTAAACGCTCTTCGGTATCTTTGATATGCACTTTATCAATCCGCTTTTTCACCACTTCGTACCGGATATTGTAAGCCCCTTCCACATCGAAACGGCGCTCATCATTTCTGAAGCTGATATCAATGGTAGACGTGTGTGCCAGTATAAGCTGTGTGGTTTGTAATGGTGTTTCCATCCTCGGCAGCAGTGAATGTGTCATCCGTGCGATCTCTGCCATGGAAGCCAGCTGCCAGAGCCGCAGGTTACGGATATACAGCTCATTGAACGGTTTTTTGGGAGAGATGGACTGGCCGATATAGATATCGTATTCAATACCATCTGTACGGAATTTTTCAAAATAATTGGGATAGGCTTTCTGTAACTGGATACGCTGTTTTTCCAGGAAACCACTTACCGTGGTATTGACCAGCTGGATAGCATTTTCCAGTTTGCGCCGGTTATGGAATGCACTGCCATTTTCTTCATTTGTTTCCCGGTAATATTCATCGATGATAGGGTCGGCTTCTGCATAATTGGCTTTGAAATAACCCAGCATGGGTTTTACATCACCATCAAAAAAGCCGCTTAGCCTGATCTCTTCATCGGTGGTAAGATCAGTATGATGCCTGCTTTCCCATTTGGTGCATTTAAACAGCATTTCATCGATCAATCCTATATTCACTTTTTGCTTCAGCTGCCGCAGTGTGTTGGAGAGGATGGCGAAATGGGCAGCAAGATCCTGCTGTAATGCCCGGTTACGCTCAATAGACGAATTCCTGATATCGATGGCGCCGTATAATGGATAAACATCTTTAAAATAAACAGTACTGATCTCCTTGTTCTGGGTATTGCTGTTATTGTGCTTCAAATATTCCCATGCTACTTCGTTAAACCGCCATTCCACGGAAGGTTGCAGCGATGTGAATTTTTCTTTGATCACATCTTCTATTGCTGCATTGAACTCATCAATCCGGTGCTTCAGTATCTGGGCGATCAGCGGGATGGCATTCATCAGCCGGGATACCTGCCGCTCGTTCAAAGTGCTTTTTTGGGGGGAAGCAATTTCCAGTATACCCACCAGTTTGTCATTGTAACTGATCGGGAATATAAGATAGCTGTTGATACCACCGTTTTTTAAATGCTGTAAAAACGGATAGCGTGCCAACGCTTCGGTATTGATGCTAGGCACCAGCAGCGATTTGGGATGCTGCATGTATTTTTCAACAAGTGAATTATAACTGCTTTGCAACGCGCCGCACGACCTGGTTATTTTAACGAGTATGCTGAAATTATTGTGCTCATCCACTACAAACTGGTCGTTCACTTTTAAAAAAGGCAGTAAGCCTATTTCTACAGCGCTTGTTTTGAGTAGCGTTTTAATGGCAGTACTGATATGGGAATAATAATTCTCTTCAGAAGTGCCGGTCATATTGAGTATGCTGTTTTTCAGGTGCTCGATGGCCTGTGCAGCAGTAACATCAGTAATGTTCACGATAGAAAAACCCCGCAGCCGGAATTTTGAAAGCGGCAGAATTTTCTGCAGCAGCTCCAGGTTGGTACTGAGGTCTGATGATTCGGCAAATAATTCAAAATTGATCTCAGGCAGTTCTTCCTCGTACAAAACATCAATAAAGCGGGTGTCCAGTTCCAGCCGGTAATAACTGATCAGGCCCGAGCTGTCCTGGTTGCTATAAATGAGCTCATGCTCTTCCAGCTGGTTGAAATGATACAGTCTTTCCAGTATAAACCGGTAAATAATTTCTATACGGCGTATGGCACGTGCCTCCGGTGAAATACGGTCTGCCGATTGTCTGAATGCGCTGGTGGCACTGTCAAAGGCAACGGCGTATAAGGCATCAGTACAATAAAACAATTGTGGCGATAGGGGAACACTTAAGGCAAAAAGCGTTTTGTTGTCATCATTCACCAGCGGGGATACGGTATCCTGCACCAGTTCCAGTATACTGGTAAATTTCGAGAGTTGTGCAATATCCACTTCATCCTGCATCAGCTCGGGATGACGTTCAAACCTGCGGAGTATAAACCGGTACAGGGTAGATTTTATGCCATGCTCTTCAGTTATTTTCTGCAGCAGAAAACTGATGTATTTTTTAAAGGAAACGATTGATGGGATCAGCGCATTCTGTTCGGTAACTACTTCATCGATGTTTAAAATACCGGCTTTCATTGTGTTTCAGTTTATCCAGGGGCTTCGCAGGGAAAAGCAGTTATTGTTTACAGTGTGGTATCCACGGTTAAAATAATAAAACAAGCTGAAACCATAAAAAGTTCTGAAGACTGTTTCATGGTTTCAGTGCCTCTCCGGGGAAAGAGATGGATAGCTGAAGGGGAACCTATCTATACAAAACCTGTATGGTTTGTTTGGTTTGCTGCTGCAATACTTTTTCTTTGCCCTTTAGCAGATCCTGCACCAGCCCATCCTGGTAATGCCTTACGGTAAGCAGGGATAGTCCTTTTTCTACCTGTACATCAAAAATGGCGCTGGCAGCAGCTGCCAGCTGCTCAATTTTTTCAGTCCTGTCATCCAGGCATACCTGCAAGCTTACAGCACCTGTCTGCAACAGGTTGGGTTTAATGTTCAGCTGGCCAAACAGCTGGTACAGCTGGCTGATAGGCTGTTCACCCACAAAAGAAAAATCCTGGCTGCGAAGGTGCAGCAATACCTGGTGCTGCTTGATCACCACAACAGGAGGCAGGTTTTTCACGGCCTGTGAACTGATCAGGGTACCAGGCAATGAGGGGTCGAGAAAACATTTTACCTGCAGCGGGATGGCCTTGTTCTGCAGGGGTTTGATGGTTTTGGGATGTATCACCTGTGCACCATAATAAGCCATTTCGATCACCTCGCTGAAGCTGAGTTCGCTGAGCAGCTGCGCATCGGGAAACTGTTTGGGGTCGGCACTCATCACGCCTTCCACATCTTTCCAGATAGTGAGGTTTTCTGCATCGAGGATATTGGCAAAAATAGCCGCCGTATAATCACTGCCTTCGCGGCCCAGTGTGGTACTTTCGTTTTCATCGGTAGAGCCGATAAAACCCTGGGTAAGGTAAATGCGGTGGCGGTCGCTGATGGTTGCTGTAACCCGTTTGCTGGTATGGTTCCAGTCTACATTGGCATCGCGGAAATTATCATCAGTACGAAGTATATCGCGTACATCCAGCCATTCATTGGCTATTTTTTCTTCACGCAGGTAATAACTGATGATGCAGGTGCTCAGCAATTCTCCCACACATACCACCTGGTCGTAATAATAATCAAAGCCGCGTACCGGTTTATCATGCAGCAGCCATTCTACTTCGGTAAAAAAGTCATTGAGCTGTGCAAGGCATTCGTTGAACTGTGTTACCAGCAGGTATTTGGCAGTAGTAAGGTGTTGTTGTTTGATCACCTCGAACAAACCCAGTGCTTCCTGCTGCTGACCGGCATAGAAGGCTTCCACTACTTTTTCCAGTGCATTGGTGGTTTTACCCATGGCTGAAATGATCACTACCAGCGGCTCCTGGTACTGGCGGATGATCTGCGCCACATGCTGTATCCTTTCTACACTATTTACACTTGCACCGCCGAATTTGAAAACTTTCATCTTGTGTATAATTGTTCTTCTGCAACCGGGCAGGGCTGTATTGGTGTATGGCTTTACCCGGCTACCTGTTTTTGTTTCTGCGAAAGATACATGAATAAACGGGAATGGTTATTTGGCGAGGCTTTGAATAACATCATATTTGGTAACAATATGAAAATCGCCTTTTTCATCCCTGGCAAGAACAGCGCCATTGTCTTTGGTGATCAGGCTGCTCAGTCTTTCCACGGGTGTATCGAACGAAACCACGGGAAAACGCGGCTCCAGTACACTTTGCACACTGGCATGTTTGATCTCGGGATTGCTGAATACTTTCTGGAAAAGCCCGCTTTCACTCAGGGCGCCTACCAGTTCATGGTTATCGATAACAGGGATATGTTCAATATCGTATTTCTTCATCAGCTCTACTGCATCAGCAACGGTTTCAGCAGGGGTGATGGTGACCAGTCTTTTGCTTTCCCGTGCATTAACGATGTCTTTAAAGCTTTTCACATCGAGAAAACCTCTTTCCATCATCCACTGGTCGTTGTATATCTTGGCTACATAACGGCTGCCATGATCATGAAAAATACAAACCACCACATCGTCTTTTTTCAGTTTGCTTTTCAGCTGCATCAGTCCCTGCAGGCAGCTGCCGGCGCTGTAGCCGCAGAAAAGACCTTCTTCGCGGGCAATGCGCCGGGCCATCAGTGCGCCATCTTTATCGGTCACCTGTTCAAAATGGTCAATCACGCTCATGTCATAGTTCTGTGGTACAAAATCTTCACCGAAGCCTTCAGATACATAGGGATGCACTTCGTTCATATCTACCTCACCGGTCCTGAAAAATTTGGTGAGCAGTGAACCGTATACATCAATGGCCCATACCTGTATGTTTGGATTTTTTTCTTTCAGGAACTGCGCAGTGCCTGTTACCGTACCACCGGTGCCCGCAGTGCATACCAGGTGGGTGATTTTGCCTTCTGTCTGCTCCCATATTTCGGGGCCGGTGGTTTCATAATGTGCCAGCCGGTTGGCCAGGTTATCATACTGGTTAAAATGGTAGGAGTTCGGGATCTCTTTGGCCAGCCTCCGGGCTACAGAATAATAACTTTTGGGGTCATCGGGCTCTACATTGGTAGGGCAAACGATCACTTCGGCGCCCACAGCTTTCAGGATATCGAATTTTTCTTTGGATTGTTTATCAGTGGTGGTAAAAATGCACTTGTATCCTTTCACTACGGCCGCCAGTGCCAGGCCCATACCGGTATTGCCGCTGGTGCATTCAATGATGGTGCCACCGGGTTTTATTTTGCCTTCCTTTTCTGCCACTTCCAGCATTTTCAGGGCCATCCTGTCTTTGATAGAATTACCGGGGTTAAAATAATCCACTTTGGCCAGCACGGTAGCGGGCAGGTCTTTGGTGATTTTATTTAACTTGATTAACGGAGTATTGCCGATTGTTTCCAGAATATTGTTTAACCACATAAGTAAATGCTGTTTGCTGCAAAGATAAGAATAGTTGGGCGGGAGCTGAATGATTGCCGCAGCGGTACCCGGAATGGTTTACTGCCGCACGTTTTTTTTCCAGTACAGCATTGTTTTTTCGCGGTGGCTATAGGTGAACCTGCATTTTTCCAGTACTTTGATAGAGGCTATATTGGAATGAATGGTTTCGGCGGTGAGTACATCCACCTCTTCTGAAATACGCAGCCAGAAAAGGATTCCCCTGACGGCTTCCGTGATATAACCCTGCCCCCGGAAAGCAGGGAAAGTATCATAGCCTATTTCAATGGTCTTATTCACCGGGGCGCCTTTAAAGCCAAATTCGGCCACCACCTGCCGCAGCCGGCGGTCTACAACGATCCATACCGTGTAATACAGGTGTTTATCGGCTTTTATATGAAGCAGGGCAGGCAGGTAAAAATGCCTGACCAGGTTTTTCAGCTCATCATTCAGCTGCCTGCCAAAGCCGTGCAGCTGATGGGCTTTTTCAAACAGGTCTTTTTCTGCCATATACAATTCCAGTTCCTGTTTGCTGAGGGGGCGTATGTCTAGTCTGGCGGTTTGGATGCGCATAAGCGGGCGGCGGTTTATGCAGAGAAAGGAAAACCGGTTTCCTCTTCTTTATCTACCTCAAACCTGATGCCTGAAATGAAAATGCCCGCGGTACGCTGGTTTTGTGCTCAGCATACTGCGGGCATTTGCGGCAAGGATCAGTTGCCTATAGTGGTCAGCGCTTTGCTGATCATGGGATCTTTGGGATTGATCACTTCAAAATAACCTTCTGTACGCCAGATCTGCCGGGCAATAAAGGCCTGCAGCCTGGGCAGGAAATCTGCTTTGGCTTTGGCCGGCACTTTTTCCAGGTCGATGCTGTCTTTCCTGGCATAACCGGCCAGTGCATTCCATTCTTTTTCACCAATGGAAAAATGCTGGGCAAAATCCTGCGGTGTGTGAAATTGCTGGAAATAGTTTTTATTCTGGATATAGTAATTGTACACAAAGCTGCTCAATGTGCCTTTGAGGTAAAGGGCATTGATGGCCTCGGGCTGGGCGGTGGTATCGAAGGGCACAAATATATCGGGGGTAATGCCACCTCCGCCGTATACGATATGACCGCCGGGTGTTTTAAAGGCCTGGCCTGTGGGTTTGGATGTATCGCCTTTTACCACTTCGCCGTTGTGGAAACGGTTGATCAGCTCTTCCTCGTATTTTTCTTTACCCTTGTTATAGGGTTTCTGGATATTGCGGCCCAGTGGTGTGTAATACCGGGCAATGGTTAAACGCAGTGCCGAGCCATCGCTTAGCTGAAACTGCTGCTGTACCAGCCCTTTGCCAAAAGTACGGCGGCCTATAAGCGTGGCCCTGTCCCAATCCTGCAATGCACCTGCGAGTATTTCACTGGCAGAGGCAGAGGTTTCATCCACCAGTACCACCAGTTTGCCTTTTTCAAACAGGCCATCGCGTTTACAGCGGTATTCAAAACGCGGCACTTTGCTGCCCTGGGTATAAACGATCAGTTTATTATCGTCGAGAAATTCATCTGCAATATCAGCCGCTTCATTGAGCAGTCCACCACCATTACCGCGAAGATCCAGTACCAGCTGCTGCATACCTTTTTTCTGCAAGAGCTCCAGGTTATACATGAACTCCTCATATGTTGTTTCAGCAAATTTATTGATGCGGATAAACCCGGTTTTAGGCGTGATCATATAAGCTACATCAACAGAAGGAACAGGGATGGTGCCACGGGTGATGGTGAACTGCTGCTGGTTATCGCCGCGCAGTACCGTTACACTTACCTTGCTGCCGCCAGGGCCGCGTAACAGCTTCCGTATATCGTCGGATTTTATTTTTTTGCCGGCGATATTAGTGGTATCGTTTACTTTAATGAGTTTATCACCCACCTGCAAACCGGCTTTAAAGGAGGGGCCGTTTTCAATAACATTGAGTACATTCACGGTATCATTAAATATCTGGAATTCAACGCCTATACCCTGAAAATTCCCCTGCAGCTCTTCATTTACCCCATCCAGTTCTTTGGCGGGGATATACATCGAGTGAGGGTCAAGATGGGCCAGCACATCATCGATCACCACATTTTTCAGGCTGTCTGCCGGCAGATCATCCACATACTTATTCCTGATCAAATCCAGTACTTCCTGCAGGGAGCTGCGCCTGGTGTTCTGAAAAAAAACAGCACCGGATGTTGCATCTTTTAACCTGAAACCTATGTACATCCCGGCGATCATAACCAATGCAAACAACAACGGCAACCAAACCTGCAATTTTTTACTTCCCATAAATCTTCTACTTTGAATCGCAAATGTCTACAAAACACGAATATCCAATAAATCGGCTAAAATTTCCGATTTAAGGTTAAAACGCGGGATATCTGGGATAAATGGAACTGAAACTGAGCCTGGCGGTAGCAAAAACCTGCGGGAGACAGCAGCCCGAGCTGTCGCAAACCGGAGTTTTGGATAATATACCTATTAAATAATCAGCAACCTTCAACAGAAAATATTAAACTTGCAGCCGAAAACCTGCATAAACCGGCAGCTTTTGAGTTAAATATAACCAGATATGGCTGTAAAGCTTATAGCTGACAGCGGGGCTACCAAATGTGAATGGTGCCTGCTGACAGAAGGAAAAAAGAAAACGATCGTCACACAGGGCATCAGTCCTTATTTTCTTAGCCAGGATCAGATTGTTGCCTTGCTGCAGAAAGAACTGCTGCCCAAACTGAAGCAGGTTGCGGTATCTGAGATCTACTATTATGGTACCGGTTTGGCCAACCCGGCCAATGTGACCATCATTAAAAAAGCGCTGCGCCGGTTATTCCCTGATGCAAAAACAGAGGCAACACACGACCTGATGGCTGCTGCCAGGGCTTTATGCGGTAATGATAAGGGCATAGCCTGTATACTGGGCACAGGCTCCAATTCCTGTTATTATAATGGCAAAAAAATAATCAAGAACAGTCCGGGCCTGGGCTATGTGCTGGGAGATGAAGGAAGCGGCGCCTACCTGGGCAAGAAAGTAGTACAATATTACCTGTACAATACTTTCGATGAAGAGCTGCGGGCGCGTTTTGATGCCCGGTTTGTAACCACACAGGTAGAGATCCTGGAAAATGTGTACAAGAAGCCATTACCTAACCGCTACCTGGCATCTTTTGCCATTTTCCTGGCAGAGAACAGGGGCCATTATATGGTTGAAAACATTGTCGAAGACGGGCTCAACGATTTTTTCTTTAACCATTTATACAAATACCGGGAAAGCTGGTCGCTGCCCATTCATTTTGTTGGCAGCATCGGCTTTGGATTCCGGGATGTTTTGCAGGAACTTTGCCATAGCTACGAGCTGGAACTGGGCAAAGTACTGCAGAAACCCATGGCAGGATTGATAGAATACCATAAATAAGCTAAGAACGGGAATAAGGCGTACATTTTCCTTATGCTGCTGCTTTATTCCGTTGATACGCTGCAGATCAAATTTTAATTACGCATGTCTCAACTGATCAGGGTTACAGAGCAACCTTCACATTACAGGCACCTGGAGCAAATGAGCATCCGGGAATTGCTGGAAAACATCAATAAAGAGGATATTACCGTACCGCTTGTTGTGCAGGAAGCTATTCCGCAGATAGAAAAACTGGTGGCTGCCATCAGCGACAAAATGCTGGCAGGGGGCCGTTTGTTTTATATAGGTGCGGGTACAAGCGGCAGACTGGGAGTGGTTGATGCCAGTGAATGCCCGCCTACTTATGGTGTGCCCTATGGCCTGGTGATAGGCGTAATTGCGGGTGGTGATATAGCTATTACCAAGGCGGTTGAATTTGCCGAAGATGACCGCGCCCAGGGCTGGGCCGACCTTGAACAATATGCCATAACAGATAAAGATGTGGTGGTAGGCCTTGCCGCCAGTGGCACCACCCCTTATGTGATCGGTGCACTGGAAGAATGCCGCAACCGGGGTATTATTACGGGTTGTGTGGTATGTAACCCCGGCAGCCCTGTAGCTGCCGCAGCAGATTTTCCTGTTGAAGTAGTGGTAGGCCCCGAATTTGTAACAGGCAGCACCCGTATGAAAAGCGGCACCGCCCAAAAGCTGGTACTGAATATGATTTCCACATCGGTAATGATACAACTTGGCCGTGTGGAAGACAATAAAATGGTGAACATGCAGCTGAGCAATGAAAAACTGATCGACCGCGGCGTGAAAATGGTACAGGATCAATTGAAAAGCCTGGACTATGCTACGGCCAAATCGCTGCTGATGCAGTATGGCAGCGTGAAAAAAGCGGTTGAATCGATGATGCACTAGCCCGCAGGAGAGATCCATTGCATATACCTTCCTGTTTTTTGTACAATAATGCAGGCAACCGGTGGTACCTGGCGGCGAGTTTTCTTCCGCCGCAGGTTCTTTCTTATCTTCGCCTGTTGTTATGTATCAATCCAAGAAAAATATTATTGCAGGCCGCAACCCTGTTACCGAAGCGTTGAAATCGGGTGGGGGTATAGACAAAATATTGTTGTTTAAGCAGGCCTCCGGCGAAAGCATCCAGGAAATAAAGCAGCTGGCAAAAAATTACCAGGTGCCGGTTCAGTATGTACCGCAGGAAAAGCTGAATAGTTTAACCAATATCCAGCACCAGGGTGTTGTTGCATTTAAATCGGCCATTGTTTACCAGGATCTCCAGCAGGTGATCGACTGGGTACATGAACGGGGCGAAGTACCCCTGTTCGTAATGCTGGATGGTGTAACCGATGTGCGCAATATCGGTGCCATCGCGCGCAGTGCACTGTGCTGTGGCGCGCAGGCATTGATTATACCCGATAAAGGTGTGGGCGCCCTGAATGAAGATGCCGTGAAAAGCAGCGCAGGCGCACTGGAGAAAATACAGGTATGCCGGGTGAACAGTTTGCTGAAAGCACTGGATACACTGCATTTGAACGGTATACAGGTATTCACCAGCGAAATGAAAGCCAAACAGCGGCTGTACCAGCTGGATTGGACAGTGCCCGCCTGCGTGGTAATGGGTAACGAAGAAAAAGGCGTGCAGGCTTATATGAGTAAAGCCGCCGATGCACATTTTACCATTCCTATGAAAGGTGACTTCGATTCGTTCAATGTATCGGTGGCAACAGGCATTATTTTGTATGAAGCATTGAAACAGCGCGGCGGCTGATGCCTGTAAACAGGGCTTAAAGGATAAAAGACTACCATGGAAAATCATTCTTCCCCTATACCGGCCAAACCGGTTGTTCAACTGATCGAATGCCCGCGTGATGCCATGCAGGGATGGCCGCATCTGATAGATACGAACAAAAAAATTGCTTATATCAACCGCCTGTTACAGGTGGGTTTTGATACAATTGATATGGGCAGTTTTGTATCACCCAAAGCTATACCGCAGATGGCTGATACAAAAGAGGTGTTGAAAGGATTACAGCTCAATGGCTCTGCGAGCCGGTTGCTGGCTATTGTGGCCAATGTGCGCGGTGCCACGGAAGCTGTGGCATATGATGAGATCAGCTGCCTGGGATTCCCTTTTTCCATTTCGCCCACTTTTCAGCAGCGTAATGCCAACAGCACAATAGAAGAAAGTGTAGTACGCGTGGAAGAGATACAGGCTTTGTGTGTGCGCAATAACAAACAGCTGGTGCTTTACCTGAGCATGGCTTTCGGCAATCCTTACGGCGATGTGTATAATGAAGATATTTTATTACACTGGGCCGGTGAAATGATCAAACGGGATATTAAAGTGATCTCACTGGCTGATACAGTAGGCCTTGCCACACCCGGGCAGATCCGTTTTGCATTGCAAACCCTTATTCCGCGTTATCCCGGTACCAGCTTCGGTGTACATTTACATTCCAGCGCTGCCAACCGTGTAGCCAAGCTGGCTGCAGCTGCAGAAACAGGCTGTACCCGTTTTGACGGTGCTTTAAAGGGTATCGGCGGATGCCCTATGGCGCAGGATGAATTAGTAGGTAATATGGATACACTGGTACTGATGCACTATTTCAGGCAGGAGAACCGATTGCCCGCTATCAATGAAGCCGCGCTCCGGGAAAGCCTGTTGCTGGCCGATGAAATATTTGTATAAATAATTGCCGTATTGACACCTCTGGGTTGGCAGCGGCAGATTCAAGAGATAAACATGCAGTTCCAGGTTCCTATCCATATAAAACCACTGGAGCCACCGGTCACTTACCGTGATAAGCTGTTGCTGATCGGCTCCTGTTTTACAGAACATATCGGCAATTACCTGCTGGATATGAAATTCAGGGTGCTGCAAAACCCGAATGGTATTTTATTTGATCCCATCAGCGTATGTAACAGCCTGGTATCGTATATGCAGAACGAGCGGTATACAGCAGCCGATCTGTTTTACCTGAATGAATGCTGGCACAGCTGGCGGCACCACAGCCGTTTTTCAGGTATGGATACCACACAGGTGCTGGACAATATCAACCGCTCGCAGGAAGAAGCGCATCTTTTTTTAAAAGATGCTGACTGGCTGATCATTACTTTGGGTTCTTCTTTCACTTATAAACTTGCCCGGCAGGCACCCGAAGGTTTCGGCGGATGGCCGGGTATGCCCGTGGCCAATTGTCATAAAGCACCGGCGCAGGCTTTTGACAAATACCTTTGCACTATCGAGGAAACAGTTACAGCACTGGATGGTATCCTGTACAGGCTTTTCCGCTTCAATCCTACACTGAAGGTGATATTTACCATCAGTCCTGTGCGGCATATCAGGGATGGGGTGATCGAAAACAACCGCAGCAAAGCAAGATTGCTTGAAGCGGTGCATCACCTGGTGAATAAGTTTGATAAGCTGTTTTATTTTCCTGCCTACGAACTGGTGATCGATGTGCTGCGCGATTACCGTTTTTATGATATCGATATGGTGCATCCCAATTATGCGGGAACGCAGTTTGTGCTGGAACATTTCAGCAATGCCTGCCTGGATGAATCATCAAGGATGCTGATGGAAGAAATAAAAAAGATCGTCACTGCCCGTAAGCATAAAGCTTTTAACCCGCAATCGAACCAGCATCGCCAGTTCCTGCAATCCTCTGCCAGAAAGGTACGCGAACTGCAGCAGCAATATCCTTACCTCGATTTAACAGCAGAGCTGGCCTATTTTGAACAGGGCAGCTAATGCCAGGTTCAGCAAAAAATGGGTTCAAGTTTTCGGGGCCGGAGGCTGACCGGAACAGTATTGCCTGCGCAGCAGCCGGTTACGGGAATCTTTGTCACCCTGCTGCTGTGCAGCACGCAGATCCTGGCAGATCTTTTCCAACATACCGGCAACATCAGCCGGTTGTTTGCCTTTTTTACGTTCTTCTTCCAGCTGCGCAATATTCATATAAGCCCTTTGGAGGTAGGCATCTTTATTCAGCGGTTCAATAGACAATGCGCGATTATATGCTTCAATTGCTTTGGCATAATGTTTCTGCCCCGCATAGGCCATGCCCATGTACAGGTATACTTCATCGTATTCAGGGTTTATTTTATTGCATTCTGCAAGGGCTTCCAGTCCGCCGCGGTATTGACCGTTCCGTATGGCATTGGCTGCCAGCTGCAGGTCTTCATTAAAAATATTCTCTGCATCGGGAAAATTGGGGCGTGAGTGCAGATAATAGATTTCTCTTTTCAGTTTGCCGGTCGAATACCATTCCTGCCAGTAGCCTTCCATCAGGCCGTTGGAGAATTTGCCACGGCGTTTGATCACACCGCTGGGATAATATTCTTCCCGCATGCCATCTTCATTATTGTGGTTGTAATAATGCGATTCCATCAGGCTGCCATCGGGATAATATACATTGGCATAACCTTCAATTTGCCCATTAACAATATCGCCGAATGTTTTTTTTGCACCGTTAAGATAATAATCAATGAAAGGGCCGGTATATGGCGCTTTGGTGGTATCGGTATAAAAACGGTTGTTCCGGACCAACAGGCGAAGAAGGGATGGGATATGCTTGACAGAATCAGGTCTTTGCAGGTAAGCTTTGGTGATAATAAAATATACGGTATCTGTTTCGTTTGCCAGTCCCAGTTGCTGCAGGCTGTCTTTATGCGTGATGGTTTTAAACAGGGCGATCTCCTCAGGCAGCAGTACATGATCATCGGGGTCCATATCTTCCCTGATAGCAGTGGAATCAATATAGAATATTGTACCTGCTTTGTGCTGTGCATGCAGGTGCAATGCGGGCAGCAGCAGTAATATTACCAGGCTGTATAGCGTACAATTTTTCCGGGACATAAGCAATAACGATCGGTGCATGATTATTTTTTATTGATGCGGCATGAATGTTTAATGCATCCTGTCGCCGCGTACTTCCAGTGTGGCGATAACAGCAGCTTCGTGCTCCAGCCATTCCTGCCAGCGGCTGCGCACTTTTTCTTTATCGATATATGTTTCGGCCAGCTCTATGAACAGGGCATAATGGCCGGCTTCACTTTCCATAAAACGGCGGTAAAAATTGCGCAGGTATGCATCATTTAGTCCCTCGCTCAGCCGTTTAAAACGTTCGCAGCTGCGCGCTTCAATGAGGGCGCAGAGCAGCAGCTTATCCAGCAGGCGTTCATCTTCTGTTGCATTTTTCTTTTCAAACTGCAGCAAGCGGTTTACATACTCGTCTTTACGCTGGCGGCCCAGTTGCAACGATCTTTTACGCAGCTCCTGCAACACCAGCCTGAAATGTCCCCATTCCTCCGTTACAATAGGCGCCAGTTCGTTCACCAGCGTGGCTTTGTCAGAATAGCGCTGTATCAGTGAAATACAGCTGGTGGCGGCTTTTTGTTCGCAGTAGGCATGATCGGTGAGTATTTCCTGCAGGCTGATACCGGCAAGGTTCACCCAGCGCGGATCCGTGGGCAGCTGCAGGCCTAAAATATTCCTGGTATGTTCACTGAACTCTGTTGATTCCATTGTTGCAAGTGGATTTTTCCGGCAGCAGCCGGCATCGTGTTCACTGCAAAGATGCGGTAAGAATTTGAGGTAGAAATTCAAAAAAATATCCCTGCCCGCTGCGCGACTGCCCGCCTGTTCATACCATACATTTTCAGGCTGCAACTGGTTTAATTTACCGGGAAGATTTAGCTTTGAGATCATGTACAACGACGAATTTCTGCAAACCAAACTGCAGGAGCGGAAAGCACAGCATGCCTTCCGCCAGCTGAGCCTGCCCGACAGCCTTACCGATTTTTGCAGCAATGATTACCTGGGTATTGTTCGCAATGGATTGCTGCAACCTGCTTTACAGGCTCATGCATCACTGGCTGCGGGCAGTACCGGATCCAGGCTGCTTGCAGGTAATTATGCACTGGCGGAAGAAGTGGAGAAAGAGATCGCTGTTTTTCACAGCGCTGCAGCAGCGTTGCTGTTTAATTCAGGGTACGATGCCAATATCGGTGTTTTGTCTTCCATTCCGCAGCGCGGCGACACGATCCTGTACGATGCGCTGAGCCATGCATCTATCAGGGATGGTATACGGTTGTCGTTTGCACAGTCGTATGCCTTTGCACACAACGATATGGAACAGCTGGAGCACAGGCTGCAGCAGGCTGCCGGCACTGTTTTCGTTGTAACGGAATCGGTGTTCAGTATGGATGGGGATCAATGCCCGCTGAAAGAAATACTGGCTTTGTGCAGGCAGTACAATGCACACCTGGTCATCGATGAAGCACATGCCACCGGTGTCATCGGCAGCAGGGGAGAGGGACTGGTGCAGCATCTCGCATTGCAGGATGAAGTGTTCTGCCGTATACACACTTTTGGTAAAGCCTGCGGTTGTCATGGTGCCGTGGTACTCGGCTCAAACAACCTGCGGGATTACCTGGTTAATTTTGCACGCAGTTTTATTTATACCACTGCCATACCGCCGCATGCTGTTGCAGCTATACAGGCCAGTTACCGCTGTTTCCCGCAAATGCAGCAGCAGCGGGCTCACCTGCAGGCATTGATCAACTGCTTCGGTGAAACAGCGCTGCCCTGCGAAAAACTGGTTTCGGCCACACCGATCCAAGTGGTGCTGGTACCCGGTAATGAGGCGGTGAAAAAGCTGGCATCTGCCTTACGGCAGGCACAGCTCGATGTACGGGCTATTCTATACCCCACTGTTCCCAGGGGAAAGGAACGCCTCCGGATTGTACTGCATGCATTCAATACACCGGAAGAATTGAATAATTTACTGCATGTGCTGCTGCAGGCATCCTGACAAGAGGAAAAACAACATACAGCTGCATCAGCAATATCCATCAAAAAACATACGCGTTCTTAAGGAATAAAATTTATGCAGGTTATGGTGTATATCGTATAGGATGCTCCCGGTTTTGTATAAAACACATTATCTTGCCATTTCAATTACCCAGGATTGCCGGCCGGAAGAACCTTAGTGCTGACCGGTGCAACTGAACAAATACCGGCCTGGTATGTTCAGTGTACCTGCGGTGGTGATATCGCGATTGCCGGGCAGATAACCCTGCTTGAACAGGAAATGAGTATTGTTATTTTCAACACATAAACGCTTTTTGATACCGGGCCAGTGTTTTCTGTACAGCAACACAAGGCAAGGTTCACTCTGGCCATTGAAAAAACGAAAAACAGATGAAACTGCTACCTTTTCTTCTATCCGCCGCTGTTACAGCAGGGCTTGTTGCAGTGATGAACATTCAGTTGCCGGTGGGTGGCGCCAAAACACCAAGACTTGGCTATTTTCTATCTCCGCAGAAAGGGTTCTGGCAAAATGCAGAACCGGTAAATAAACAATTCAACGTACAGGTTCAATCCAGCCAGCTGAAAGGAAAAGTAGAAGTGATCCTTGACGATCGCCTGGTACCGCATGTATATGCTGAACAGGAAAACGATGCCTATTTTGTACAGGGATACCTGCATGCTAAATTCAGGTTATGGCAAATGGATCTGCAAACCCGTGCTGCAGGAGGCCGTTTAAGCGAAGTGCTGGGGGATTCATCGGGTGGGGTAAGCTTTTTAAAAGTTGATAAAATGTTCCGCCGCCTGGGAATGGTGTATGCTGCCGAAAAAGCGGTGAAAGAACTGGAAACCGACCCGGCGATCAAAACAGAGTGCGACCAGTATACTGCAGGTGTGAATGCATATATACAATCATTAAGGGAAGAACAGTATCCCCTCGAATTTAAATTGCTGGATTACCGCCCCGAACCATGGTCGAACCTTAAAACGGCCCTGTTCATGAAATACATGTCGTACGATCTTGCAGGGCATGAAGATGATTTTGAAATGACCAATGCCCGCTCATTGTTTACCCGCTCACAATTCGAGCAGTTATACCCGTATGGCCAGGATTCGCTGGATCCCATAATCCCGGGGAATTTACCAGTGGCGCTTACCGGCCTGAAAATAAAAGCACCACCCAAAGCAGATTCTGTTTATTTCTCTTTTGCACATACCGGTATAAAAGACACCGTAATTAAACCCGATAAAAACAACGGCTCCAACAACTGGGCTGTACATGGAAGCAAAACCAAAAGCGGGCGGCCTATTTTATGTAACGACCCGCATCTGGGGCTTAACCTACCTTCTATCTGGTTCGAGATGCAGGTGTCTACACCAGCGTATAATGCATATGGTGTGTCTTTCCCAGGCGCCCCCTCTATCATCATCGGTTTCAACGATAGCTGTGCATTTGGTTTTACCAATGCCATGCGCGATGTGCGGGATTATTACCAGGTGAAGTTCCGCGACAATACCAAAAAAGAATACTGGTACAACGGGGCCTGGCAACCCACACAGTTCAGGGATGAAGTGATCAAAATAAAAGACAAGCCTGACGATGTAGAACATATTGCCATGACCGTATGGGGCCCGGTTATGTATGATGATCAGTTTCCCGATCCGCTGCAAACAGGCAATGCATATGCATGCCGGTGGAAAGCACATGATGCCAGCAATGAAATGCGCACTTTCAACCTGCTGGATCATGCGAAGAATTATGCTGATTACCTGAACGCGATTTCAACCTACAGCTGTCCGGGGCAGAACATGGTATTTGCCACTAAAAGCGGTGATATCGCCATCCGCCAGCAAGGCGCATTTCCGGCAAAGTGGAGAAGACAGGGCGATTTTGTAATGCCTGGTGATGACAGCAGTTATACCTGGCAGGCCACTATTCCCGATGCTGCCAATACCATCATGCACAATCCCGGACGTGGTTTTGTAAGCAGCGCCAATCAATACCCGTACGATACAACATATCCTTTTTACCTGGGCGGCACTTATCTTAATTACCGCGGACTGATCATTAACCGGAAGCTGGCATCGATGCAGCAGATCACTGCAGAAGATATGCAGCACCTGCAAACAGATAATTACAATGTATTTGCCGAAATGGCCAAGCCTATGCTGTTGCGGTATATGGATGAAAATGCATTGACCACTGCCGAAAGAAAATACTGGGATATGCTGAAGCAATGGAACCTGCGCAATGATGCAATGGAAACCGGTGCATCGGTATTTACCGCCCTGTGGGATACGCTGATGGTTTGTGTGTACAAAGATGAGCTGTCGCGCACCAACCTGCCTATTCGCTGGCCGGAAGAAAGCACTTTGCTGGAAGGTATGCTGAAAGATTCTGCTTATATTTTTGCCGATGATGTCACCACACCACACAAGGAGGAAAACAAGGATATGGTGCTGGAAGCTTTCAGGCGTATTGTACCAAGGCTGCAGCATGCAGACAGCAGCCAGCTGCTGGTTTGGGGTAAATTCAAAGACAGTGGTGTACGCCATCTGCTTAAAATACCATCACTCAGCCAGCTGCACCTGTTATCGGGGGGCGGCCTGCATGTGATCAACTGTTACCAGCAATACCATGGACCCAGCTGGCGTATGGTGGTAGAGCTCACAGACGAAACAAATGCATACGGCGTTTATCCTGGCGGGCAAAGTGGTAACCCGGGCAGTCTTTACTACGACAGTTTTTTGAATCAATGGCTGGCCGGCCGGTACTATCCTTTACATGCCTGGAAAAAAGAACAATGGGCCGGGCAAAGCGGGTTGAAAGGAAGAATGCTTTTTACTGCAGCTTAAACCATATGCTGAAATTGGTTGGATATGCAACTAATTTGAAAGGGAATCATATAGCGATCAATACAAGCCGCGTTGCCGGCTGCTGAAAAAATAAATAAGAACAGATGAAATTCATTGTGGCTTTATTACTGACTGCTTTACTGGGATATACTGCCCCGCTGTTTTCGCCCTGGTGGACATTTGCCATCACTTCCTTTGTGGTGGCACTGGCCGTGCATCAGCAGCCTGTAAAGGCTTTCCTGTCAGGCTTCCTGGGTTTGGGCCTGTTATGGGGTATTCATGCTTTTATACTCGACAGTGCCAATGAGCATATTCTTTCTCACAAAATTGCCCCCATTCTTAAACTGGGCAGCTCAGGTAATGCTTTGATACTGGTAACAGCACTGATCGGTGCGCTGATCTCCGGTTTCGCTGCATTGTCCGGCAGCTTTGCACGCAGATCCTGAAAAAGGATTATTGATTGCAAAAAAGGCTGGTCTTTAAGAAATGGAATAGCTGTGTTGCAGCAGCACTTCGAGCCTGTCGAGCACCGAGCTTAGAGTAAGGTCATTGATCTTGGAGAAAAAATATCCTTCCACAATACGGTCTGTCCAGATGATATAAGTGAGCACTTTCAGCAATACATCCAGCTGCATGTGCGCAATATGCAGTAGTGGGGATGCGTATTGGCTTCCTTCCCTTTGTATAACGGCATAATCGGTATCGGCCAACAGGTGATCACAGAAAATGCGTGTAAATTCTGTTACTTTTTCTTTGCTGGCAGGTACCTGTTTTTTGTGGTAATGCTTCGATGCCGCACTGTTTTGCTGTAGCGCAAAATAAGGCTTGAAAGAAAGCAGCTTACTCAGCCCGTTAAGTTGGTATGGGGTATAGAACTGGTTCACGCAATTGCGGGATTAAATAAGCAAAGACCAAGCGAAAATACTTGCAGATGAATGCTTAAAGCACTTTTAAAGACGATTTTATACCTATTTTAAGTAACTGCTTAAAAAGCAGTTAAAATCAAAATGTTTAATTTTGCCGCGAAATTTTGCCCACCAGGCAAGTGGGTCCATCATTGTTAATGGAACATTCAGTAGGCTATGGCTTTACCGGATGTCTGAAATGAAAGCAAATGGCAGTATTACACAACCGTATTTCCCAGGAGGAACTGAAAGCGCGTCTCCTGGAAGAAACAGAACCGCGCACCACCATTAGTTTTTACCAATATTTCCCCATTCAGAATCCGCAGGAGTTCAGGGATATTTTGTACAAACAGCTGTTTGCATTAAAAGTATTTGGCCGTATTTATGTGGCAAAGGAGGGGATCAATGCACAGATCAGCGTGCCTGCTTCTGGTTTTGAAGCCCTGCGGGATGTACTTTATGCAATTGAGCCGCTGAATGGCCTGCGCCTGAACATTGCGGTGGATGATGATGGAAAATCATTCTGGGTGCTCAAGATAAAAGTACGCGACAAAATTGTGGCAGACGGCATCAGCGACAACAGTTTCAGCATGGAGAACAAGGGCAGGTATGTGGATGCCCGGCAGATGAACGAACTGATGAAAGATCCCGATACCGTGCTGATAGATATGCGCAATCACTACGAATATGAAGTGGGGCATTTTGTAAATGCCGTAGAGCTGCCTTCAGATACTTTCAGAGACCAGCTGCCGATGGCAGTAGACATGCTGAAGGGAAAGGAAGATAAGAACATCGTGATGTATTGCACCGGCGGTATCCGCTGTGAAAAGGCCAGCGCCTGGATGCTGCACAATGGGTTTAAAAATGTATTTCATCTCGAAGGTGGCATCATCAATTATGCCCGGCAGATTAAAGAGGCAGGATTAGAAAGTAAGTTTATCGGTAAAAATTTTGTGTTCGATAACCGCCTGGGCGAACGGATCACCGATGATGTGATCGCCCGCTGCCACCAGTGCGGTAAACCCTGTGATACACATACCAACTGCCGTAACAATGGCTGTCACCTGCTGTTTATCCAGTGTGCAGCATGTGTAGCCCAATACGATGGTTGCTGCAGTATGGAATGCAAAGACACGCTTCATCTTCCCACAGAGCGGCAAAAGGAAATAAGGAAAGGTGCCGGCAAGGGAAGAAATATTTTTAATAAATCAAAAGCCCGCCTGCGCCCCAGGCTGGGAGAGGAATAAATATTATCAACACTGCTTCAGTGGTCTTGATCAATTGTTCCCGACCGGTTAAAAAATAAGCGGGAATGCTGCACCAGTCAGTATTCCCGCTTATGTATTTTTGGTTGATACGCTTACCCGTGCAGGGTTTTCAGGCATTCTACCGTAGCCTCATATACTTCCTCATCGCTCCAGTCCTGCGGAACAAATTTTTCACCGATCACCTGTTCATACAGTTCAATATAACGCTGGCTGATGGTGTGTATCCAGTTATCATCCATGTCAGGAACCGTTTGGCCTTCTTTGCCCATAAAATTATGGGCGATCAGCCATTCGCGTACAAACTCTTTGCTCAACTGTTTCTGCCGTTCGCCACTCACCTGGCGCTCTTCAAAACCGTCGGCATAAAAATAGCGGGATGAATCAGGTGTATGTATTTCATCCATCAGGCAGATCTGTCCATCCAGCTTGCCAAATTCGTATTTGGTATCCACCAGTATCAACCCCCTTTTGGCGGCAATGGCTTTGCCTCTTTCAAAGAGTGCGAGCGTGTATTTTTCCAGTTGGGCCCATTCTTCGGCGGTGGCAAGCCCTTGTGCAATGATCTCTTCCCTGGAAATATCCTCATCATGTCCTGCTTCAGCCTTGGTAGAAGGTGTAATAATAGGTGAGGGGAAATAATCGTTTTCTTTCATCCCTTCCGGCATGGTAACCCCGCAGAGGATTCTTTTGCCGCTGCTGTATGTACGCCATGCATGGCCGGTAAGATTACCGCGTACCACCATCTCAATTTTAAATGGCTCGCACCGTTTGCCTATGGCCACATTGGGGGCAGGGGTGGCGAGCAACCAGTTAGGACAAATATCTTTCGTTGCATTCAGCATATAAGCCGCTACCTGGTTCAGCACCTGGCCCTTGTAAGGGATGGGTTTAGGTAAAATAACATCGAATGCCGATATACGGTTGCTGGCCACCATCACCAGCCAGTCATGCTGTATAGTGTACACATCTCTTACCTTGCCCTTGTAAAAAGCTGTTTGAAGGGGAAATTGAAAATTTGCCATGCGCAAAAATACCGCAGTTCATTAAATTACCAGCTATTCCTAATTTTTTATTCACTGAATTTATGGTGATGATGCGGGCAACAAATATTTTCGTAACTTGATAAAGCACAAGTCTTATGATTGATCACCAAAACTCGTTCGCCATATGAGAGAACATACCTGCAAAACCCTTATTCTCGCTATTCTATGTTTTTTTTGTGCAATAACGGTCTTCGCGCAAAATACGGTAACCGTTACCGGTAAAGTCAGCAGTCATACAAACGGGGAATCGCTTTCTGCGGTTTCTGTTGCTGTGAAAGGCAGTAATGCTGGTACCTATACAGATGAAAAAGGTAATTTCAGGTTAGTTGTTAACCAGCCATTCCCGCTGGTGCTGCTGATCAGTTCTGTGGGGTATGCTGCAAAAGAAGTCACTGTAAATTCCGGCACAGAAGCAGTGACTGTTACGCTGGAACCCAGTTATGTACTGGGGCAGGATGTGGTGGTAGCCGCCACCCGTGTTGCCGAAAGAATACTGGAATCGCCTGTAACCATCGAACGGGTGAGCGCATCAACCATCCGCAACTCACCGGCACCTTCTTATTATGATGCTATTGGCAGCCTGAAAGGCGTGGATATGACCACTTCCAGCTTTACGTTTAAAACCGTAAGTACCCGCGGCTTTAATGGCAGCGGTAACCTGCGTTTTAACCAGCTGGTAGACGGGATGGATAACCAGGCGCCGGGATTGAATTTTTCTGTAGGCAGCATCATCGGCCTCACCGACCTGGATGTAGACAATATGGAGTTGCTGTCCGGCGCTTCTTCTGCCTTGTATGGCCCCGGTGGTATGAACGGCACCCTGTTGATCAACAGTAAAAATCCTTTTAAATACCAGGGCTTCAGTGCGCAGGTGAAACAGGGTATCATGCATATTGCAGATGACTACCAGAAACCCTCTCCTTATTACGATATCGCTTTCCGCTGGGGAAAGAAAGTATCAGACAAATTTGCATTCAAGATCGGTGCACAGTTCATCAAGGCCGATGACTGGAGGGCCAATGACAAACGCGATCTTGACAGGAATAATGTGCTGAGCAAAGTGAAACCCGGCAACAGGCAAACCGATCCCAATTATGATGGTGTGAATGTGTATGGCGATGAAGCCAGTGCCGGCATTGGGGCATTTGCACAGGCTGCGGGTGTACAGGTGCGCCAGGCATTTGCAGGCAGTCCGCAAACTGCGGGTATCAGCTCGTATATCGATGCACAGCTCAATGCCGGAAGAACAGCCCAGCAGATTGCGAGAGACCCGCTGCTTGCCGGTGTTGCCAGCTACCTGCCTATCCTGATACCCACCAGTTCTGCAGCCAATAACCCCTACAGGGGTATATTCGGCAGCCAGTCTGCCAGCCGTACCGGTTACGATGAAAGTGATGTGGTGGATTATAAAGCATTCAATGTGCGGTTATCAGGTGGCCTGTATTATAAACTAAGCGAGAATACAGAGGCCTCACTTACAGCCAACTGGGGTACAGGTACCACTGTTTATACCGGTGCCGACAGGTATTCACTGAAAAACCTGAAAATGGGGCAGTATAAACTGGAGTTCAAAGGGAAAAACTGGTTTGCCCGTGCATACACTACCCAGGAAAATTCTGGTGATTCCTATACCGCCACTACTGCCGCCTTGGCTGTTAACAATACCTGGCGCGGCAATAGCGACTGGTTTAGTAATTATACAGGGGTGTTCAGTGCGGCCAAGCTGGGTATACTGCCCAATGCATTTGGCACACCCCTGCCCGATGCACAAGCCAATGCTGCTGCAAGGCAGGTGGCCGAAATGGGTATGATCGCACCGGGATCAGCAGCTTTTAAACATGCATTCGACAGTGTGATCAATGTGCCCATCGGGAAGGGTGGTGCGAAGTTCGCCGACAAATCTGCCCTCTATCATCTTGAAGGGCAATGGAACCTGACCGATTATGTGAAATTTGCCGAAGTGCTGGTAGGCGCCAGCTACAGAAGATATGTGCTGAATTCAAAAGGAACTATTTTTGCAGATACCACTGGTACCATTCCTATCAGTGAATATGGTGGTTATGTACAGGTGCAGAAAGCATTGTTGAAAGATGTGCTTAAACTGACAGGATCTGTACGGTACGATAAAAATGAAAATTTCAAAGGCCGCTTCACCCCAAGGTTCACCGCATTGGTTAAGATAGCCAAAGACCAAAATATCCGTTTGTCTTACCAGACAGCGTACCGCTTCCCCAGTACACAGGACCAGTGGATCAACCTGAAAACGCCCTCGGCCAGGCTGATCGGCGGGTTGCCCACTTTTAACACTTTCTTCAACTTCAATGGCAGCCCGGCTTATACTGCAGAAAGTATTGCGGCTTACCGCGCTTCATTCACTGCCAGTACGCCCACCGGAGATCCTACTTTGCTCAAAGTTGGGCAGTTTGTACCGGTAAAACCCGAAAGCGTTCAGTCATTTGAACTGGGTTATAAAGCAGTGATCGCAGAAAGGCTGCTGATCGATGCATATGGCTATTACAGCCGCTACAAAGATTTTATCGGCAGGGTAGCAGTAGGCAGGGGAGAAAGTGCCAATCCCGACCCGCGTGTTGCCTACAGGGAACTGGCCAGCCCTTTCACCACCACGAATTATTCTTTCGTGAACAATGTAAGCACCCCCGTAAAAGCGTATGGCTGGGGATTGGGACTGGAATATAAAATATACCGCGGGTATACCTTTACCGGCAATGTATACAGCGATAAACTGAAAGATGTTCCGGCAGATGTGATCACCTTTTTCAATACACCGAAAGTAAGGTTCAACCTGGGGCTTGGCAATGAAAATGTATACAAGAATTTCGGGTTTAATGTGCTGCTGAGATGGCAGGATAAAATGTATTGGGAAGGTACCTTTGCAACAGGTGATGTGCCTGCTTATACCACCATCGATGCACAGATCAGCTATAAAATCACTTCCATCAAATCGATGATCAAACTGGGTGGTACCAATATCAGCAATAAATACTATACCAGCGCTTTTGGTAATCCGCAAGTGGGCGGATTGTATTATATCAGTTTCGGTTACAATGTATTTTAACCCGTTTTTCAATACGCTTATTCAGCAAACCCTGCCGCAGCCGGCAGGGTTTTTTATGTAACAATACCACAAAAAAATGACCTGCCAGCGTAGCGGTGTGCATTCCGCCCTGCCGGGCAGTGCTTTCAAAGTTATTTGGCTTTTGTAAGGCATAATCCTATATTTTTGCCCTGCTTTTTGAAAGCTTTTTAAACCAATCGATCAATTATTATGCGACAAATTGCTTTTCGTGAGGCTTTGCGCGAAGCCTTGAATGAGGAGATGAGAAGGGATGAACGCGTGTTCCTGATGGGTGAAGAAGTAGCTGAATACAATGGAGCTTATAAAGTTAGTCAGGGTATGTTGGCTGAATTTGGTCCGAAACGCGTGATTGATACCCCGATTTCTGAGCTTGGGTTTGCTGCAATTGGTGTTGGTGCCGCACAAAATGGCCTGCGCCCCGTGGTTGAATTTATGACCTGGAACTTTGGTGTTCTGGCACTGGACCAGATTTTAAATACCGCTTCTAAAATGCTGGCGATGAGCGGCGGCCAGATCAGTTGCCCCATCGTATTCCGCGGGCCCAATGGCAGTGCCGGCCAGCTGGGCGCACAGCACTCTACTGCATTTGAAAGCTATTATGCCAATATCCCCGGTCTTAAAGTGGTATCTCCTTCCAATGGCTACGATGCCAAAGGCTTGCTGAAACAGGCTATCCGTTATGAAGAAGATCCCGTGATCTTTATGGAAAGCGAGGTGATGTATGGCGATAAAAGTGAAGTGCCCGATGAAGAATATTATATCCCGCTGGGCAAAGCAGATGTTAAAAAACAGGGCCGCGATGTAACCATCGTTTCTTATAACAAAATGATGAAAGTGGCACTGGGCGCTGCTGCCGAGCTGGAAAAAGAAGGTGTGAGCGCTGAAGTGATCGACCTGAGATCTATCCGCCCGCTCGACTGGGCAACTGTGCTGGAAAGTGTAAAGAAAACCAACCGCCTGGTGATCGTGGAAGAGCAATGGCCTTTTGCTTCTGTAAGCTCAGAGCTCAGCTACCGTATCCAGAAAGAAGGTTTCGATTTCCTGGATGCACCGATACGCCGTATCACCTGCGCCGATGCACCCATGCACTATGCGCCCAACCTGGTAAATGCCTACCTGCCTGATGTGCCCCGCACAGTAAAGCTGGTGAAAGAGGTGATGTACCTGAAGAAATAATTATTCTTTCCTGAATAGCGATCCCGGCCCCTTCATCCCGATGAAGTTGCCGGGATTTTTGGTATCTGTACATCCACGGGTGCCTGGCACTAAAATCATATCCGGGGTTTATGAACCTCCAAACCGGTCTTCTAAAACATAATCAAAAAATTAGCCTGCCCTCTTCATCAACCCTGCGCTGAAACGTTGAACTTTATCAGATGAAATATTTTTTACTGCCCCTGTTTTGCTTATTCCGGCTCGCTGCATCATCACAGCAAAATGCTGCAGATTCTTTACAGAAGAAAGAAGCCATACTGGATACAGTGGTAGTAAAAGCCTTCAGCTCGCAGGCACAATGGAAGGCAACACCGGCAGCTATTGCGCTGATCAGCCAGCAATCATTGCATCGTTTTGACAATGTTTCTATGGTGCCGGTAATGAATACAGTAACCGGAGTAAGAATGGAAGAGCGGTCACCGGGCAGTTACCGGCTTTCCATCCGCGGCAGCCTGATGCGTTCTCCCTTTGGCATCCGCAATATAAAAGTATACTGGGATGATATCCCGCTAACAGATGCAGGTGGCAATACCTACCTTAACCTGGTAGATATAAACCAGCTGCAGTCTATGGAAATTATCAAAGGCCCTGCCAGCAGCATGTATGGGGCCAATACCGGCGGTGCCGTGTTATTGCGCAGCCTGGCCGATTCAACAGGGAAAGGTGTTTCCTGGAAAGCAGGTGCAGGCGGTGGCTCTTACGGCCTGTTCAATGAGCAGGCGGCTGTTCAGTACCAGTCTGCCAAACTGATCCTGCAGGTGAACCAGAACCATATGCAAAATGATGGATACCGGCAGCAGTCTGCCATGCGCCGCGATGGCGGCCAGGTCAATGGCCGTTGGCAACTGAACCGCAGCCAGACTTTATCGTTCCTGGGTTTGTATACCGATTTGCATTATGAAACGCCTGGTGGTATCACACTGCAGCAAATGCAGCAAAACCCCAAACTGGCGCGTCAGCGTGCCGGTAACCTGCCCGGTGCAGTAACCCAGCAGGCGGGTGTATACAATAAAACGGCGCTCGCCGGTTTCAGCCTGCATACGCTGCTGGGCAGGCATTGGAGCAATACTTCCACTATCACTGCCAATCATACTGATTTTACCAATCCTTTCATCACCAATTATGAAAAACGGAACGAATGGAATTATGGCGGCAGAACCAGCTTCCAGTATGAATGGAAAAACAATGGCATACAATGGCAGGCATTGGCAGGCGGTGAATGGCAGCGCAACAATGCCCATGTAGATGATTATGGCAATAGGGCCGGTGTAAAAGATACTGTACAGTTTAAAGATGTGTTACATGCCACCCAGGCCTTTTTATTTGCCCAGCTGCAGGTGGCTGTTAAGCAGAGATGGCACCTGCAGGCTGGTATCAGCCGCAATACACTGGATTATGGCTTTCGCCGTACCACCGATCCTGCCCAGTCTGCTACCCGCGAAAAAAATACGGGTGCCCTGTGGGCGCCGCGTTTCAGCCTGCTGTACCAGGTAACCAAGGGGCTGGCAGTATATGCCATAGCAGCCAAAGGCTTTTCACCACCAACGATTGCTGAGGTAAGGCCTTCCGATGGCAATTATTACGGTAACCTGGAGCCTGAATACGGCTGGAATTATGAGGCAGGTATCAAGGGGGCAGCTTTCTCTGGCAGGCTGCAGTATGATATATCCTGGTACCAGTTTAAATTAACGCAGGCCATTGTACGACGGGTGAATGATACCGGCGCAGAATATTTTGTAAATGCTGGCGGTACCTCCCAAAAAGGGGTGGAAGCATGGCTGAAAGGATGGCTGATCCGCAATGACAGGCAGTTTATATCCGCCCTGTCGCTGTTCAATAGTTTCAGCTACCAGCCTTATCGCTTCAACAGCTATATTTCCGGCGATGCCAATTACAGTGGTAACCGGCTTACCGGGGTGCCGCGCACCAGCAATACATCCGGACTGGATATGGTTACCCGCCCGGGGTATTATGCAACCATCACATTCAACTACACATCATCCATCGCCCTTACAGATGCCAATGATGTATATGCAGCCCCTTACCACCTGCTGCAGGCCAAGCTGGGCTATCGTTATGTACACAGGAAAATGCAGTACGATGTGTATGCCGGCGCCGATAACCTGCTGAATGAAGTGTACAGCCTGGGTAATGATATCAATGCCCAGGGCAAACGGTTTTACAATCCGGCACCTGCGCGCAATTTTTTTGCAGGCATCATCATCGGGTGGAAATAAATTCAGCACAGGCAGTGGTTCCCGGGGCGGGAACAATGTGCGAAAAACCTTCGCAGGAAACTTATTTTGGCTAATTTAGCACCCCAAATCAAGCGGATATGTCAAACATTCTGATTATTGATGATGAAAAAGCCATCAGGAAAACACTGAATGAAATTCTCACGTATGAGGGGTTTAAGGTAACAGAAGCATCTGATGGCGAAGAAGGATGGAAACTGTTTACATCCAATGGCTATGATGTTGTTTTGTGCGATATCAAGATGCCCAAGATGGATGGCATCGATTTTTTAATAAAAGCAACAGAAACCAATCCAGATGTGCCGGTGATCATGATCAGTGGTCATGGCACCATCGAAACGGCTGTAGATGCGGTGAAAAAAGGGGCATATGATTATATTGCCAAACCACCTGATCTCAACCGTATGCTCATCACCATCCGCAATGCGATGGATAAAAATACGCTGAGCAAAGAAACCCGTGTACTGAAACGACGCGTAAGCCGGGTGCAGGAAATGATCGGCGAAAGTGAAGGCATCATCCGTATTAAAGATACTATTGAAAAAGTGGCACCCACCGATGCACGGGTACTGGTGACCGGTGAAAATGGCGTGGGTAAGGAAATGGTGGCCCGCTGGATCCATGAAAAAAGCAACCGTGCTGAAGGCCCGCTGGTAGAAGTGAACTGCGCCGCTATTCCCGGTGAGCTCATCGAAAGCGAATTATTCGGGCATGAGAAAGGTTCTTTCACCTCTGCTATCAAACAGCGCATCGGTAAATTTGAACAGGCCAATGGCGGTACTTTGTTCCTGGATGAAGTAGGGGATATGAGCCTCAGCGCCCAGGCCAAGGTTCTGCGCGCACTGCAGGAAGGAAAGATCACGCGTGTAGGTGGCGATAAAGAGATCGCTGTGGATGTACGTGTAGTGGCTGCCACCAATAAAGACCTGCTGAAAGAGGTGGAAGAAAAGAATTTCCGGCTCGATCTCTATCACCGTCTTGGTGTTATCCTGATACATGTACCTTCCCTGAACGACAGGAGAGAAGATATCCCCCAGCTGGTGGATAAATTCCTGGAAGATATTGCTGATGAATATGGCCAGGCCAAAAAGAACATCGATAAAAAAGCATTGGAAGCACTGCAGAAACACAACTGGACAGGCAATATCCGCGAACTGCGCAATGTGGTAGAAAGACTGGTGATCTTATCAGGCAAAAATATCAGCCTGGAAGATGTTACGAATTATGTATTGCCGAAATAGGGGGGGATAGTTCAATTGTTCCATTGTTCAATTGTTCCATTGTTTCAACGTTCCATTGTTTCAATGTTGTTAACAATATAACCAACGTTGAACTTTCAAACTTAACAGAACTAACGTTAAACCTTAAACGTTAAACTCTTGAACTCTCGAACTCTTGAACTCTCGAACTCTTGAACTCTCGAACTCTTGAACATTTAAACTTTTAAACTCCCGAACTCCCGAAACCTCCGTGCACACTCACCCACCACATACCATCATCGTGATCGCGGGGCCTACGGCGGTGGGCAAAACGGCTTTATCATTGCAGCTGGCACAGCATTTTCAAACTGCTATTATTTCTGCAGATTCAAGGCAGTGTTTCCGCGAGCTGAATATTGGCGTAGCCAAACCCGATCAGGAGGAGCTGGAAAAAGTGCAGCATTATTTTATCAATTCACATTCCATTCATGAAGATGTAAATGCCGCCGTGTTTGAACAATATGCGCTGAGTGCGGCTGCAACGGTTTTTCAGCAGCGCCCGGTAGCGGTGATGGTTGGCGGAACAGGGTTATACATCAAAGCTTTTTGTGAAGGAATGGATGATATACCACCAGTACCCCCAGCAGTGCATGATGCAGTGATTGAACATTACAGGCAGCATGGACTTGTTTGGCTGCAACAGCAATTACAACAGAAAGACCCGGCCTTCTGGCAGGTTGCTGAACAACAGAATCCGCAAAGGCTGATGCGGGCGCTGGAAGTGCTGGAAGCCACCGGCCGGTCAATTATGGATTTCCGGAAAGCACACAAAGCAATACGCCCCTTCAGGGTCATCAAAATAGCACTGGAACTGCCTAAAGACATACTGCACCAGCGTATTCACCATCGTGTAGACCTGATGATGGAACAGGGATTACTGGCAGAAGTGCAGGCCCTGGAACCATACCGCCACCTCAATGCCCTGCAAACAGTGGGATACAAGGAATTGTTTGAACACCTGGACGGCCGCATAACACTGGATACAGCAGTAGAACAGCTTAAAACCAATACCCGCCACTATGCCAAAAGGCAGATGACCTGGTTTAAACGCGATACTTCTTTCAAATGGTTTCAGCCTTCAGCAGAAAAAGAGGTGCTGGCTTACTGCAGCAGCATCCTGCAGGCAGCCAATTGACCGTTCCACATCTCAAAGAGGACAAAAGAAAACGCCTGCATTACTACAGGCGCTTCAGCAGGTGAGTTTGGGTTTTGGTTTTGGTATATCTGGTATAGCGTTAAGTCTTTTTTCTTATGACAGGGGCTATCCGTTCATTGCTGCATCTTCTAGAAAAAATTTTGCTATTCCATCCCGCTCTTTTTCAGCAATAGTACCTTGTTTAAATCTTGAAGCCCAGGGTAAGCACCACATTGCCCCTGTTGTTTTTGGTGGTAGCAAAGGTATTGGGCAGGTCATTTAAGCGGTAAGGGAAGTTGACATCTTTGTTCATGGTGTATGCATAGGTTAAATCAATAAACATACCGTGATTGCGGTAACCGATACCTCCGCTGGCCATCATCCGGTTTGCTTTTAATGCTTTATCACTGTACGGGCTACCGTAATAGGCCAGTCCTAACCTGAACATCCAGGGATCAAATTTCAGCTCACCGCCCAAACGGAAATTGAAGGCGCTTTTCAGGTAGCTTTTGGTGGCATCATTGGCGCTTTTGTAATAATCCTTGGCTGCCTGGCCATTATTGTCACTGGTAAAATAACGGGAACCACGGTAGTTGACATATTCAATGTCTGCACTCAGGAAAGCCCTTTGTTTATGCGTGTTTTCCACTTCCCTGAACACATAGCTACCGCTAACAATGGCACGCCAGGGTGTAACCTGGTAATAGTCGCGGGTAACCGCATTGCCACTGTTGAGGTTATCACTGCTTTCTGAGCGGGTTTCACTATTAAAGAAAGTCGTGTTGATAGAAGATCTCAACTCGTCTTTAAAGAAAATAACAGAAGGTGTGTGAAACGCCAGGCCCAGGCGGATGAATTCTTTTGGTTTATAGATCAATCCCAGCTTGGCATTGAAACCTACGCCGGATGATTTGAAATTTTCTCTGTATTCAAAACTGCTGACATCGGCTTTAGTAAGGCCACTTGTAGAGGCAACACTCTCGCGATAGTACAGGTCTCGGCGATAACTGACAACCGGGATATTGATACCGCCACCGAGGTACAGTTTATCCGCCATATTACCGGCAAATGCCAATGCTATTTCATGGTAACCACCGGAAGTGTTTTCATCATACTGTTGGTAAAGCCCCGAGCGGATAGGTACATTGCTTTTGTACCCGATCAGTCTGTGTGATGCATCCAGCAGGGTATCGATGAGAAAGGTTCTGAAGGCAAGTGATGCGCCGTTGATGTAATTGCCATTGGCTGCATTTTCATCAGCCCCGTCCTTTGTCAGTTCCTCGAGATATTGTTCAGAAAAAGAAGTCATATTGTTATAACCCGCATAACTCATATGGTTATTGTAACTGGCCAGTTGGCTTACAGAGATAGAAAAAGCCGAGCTGGTCCACTTGCTGTCGCGGTCATGCGGTCTACCAAAAACAAAACCGATAGGGCCATAGGCAAATGCATTTTTTGACCTGGAAGAACTGCTATCCCTGAAATTGGTTTTATTGCTGTTGAAGAAAAAGCCGGGTGAAATAACAAATTCCCTTGTTTTGTATAAACCGATACCGGCGGGGTTCACATTATTGGCAGTAATATCGCCACCCAGCGAGCCCATTACACCCCCTGTAGCCATATTCCTGGCCGAACCGCCCGGAATAAACCAGGCACTCCGCAGCGCGTCATCCGGTGTTTGGGCATATGTACAGGTGGCTATCAGCAGGCTGCTGATGCTAAGGCGTAAATATCGATTCATACAGTTGCTGTTTGGTAATAAGGAGAGAACAGTATACGGATTGGTGTTTTTAAACTTTATCGGATGCTTGTTTTACTTAATTCCTGGAAGGCCTGGGGCTTACACTGCTGCCGCTGCTGTTAAAGCCGCCGCTTCTGCCACCTGCATTGCTGCTGGGCGGAGTATAAAAATTGCTGTTGTTGTTATTGAAAGTACGCACAGGCCGTTCCCAGTTATTATTGTTATTGTTGTTATTGCTATTATTGGCAGGTGTGAACACCCTTCTTACCAATGAACCAAAATTCTGGTTGCCATCATTCTTGTTATAATAGCTCCTGTTGTAATTGTAGTAATTGCCGGTATTGCTGTTGTTGTACACCCGGTTTTTGAAGGCAGAAAGATTGCTGCCGCTGGTAGTGGCAGTATATACTTTCGGGTTTTTATAGTACACCACACCATAATAAGGGCTATACCAGTTGTTCCAGTAATAACCCGGAGACCAGTAGGACCATCCAAGGCCAAAGGCCGGGTATAAGTTCATACCGAAACCACCCCAATAATAGCTGTTGTACAACCCGCCACCCCAATAGGGAGAATAGCTGTAGGGAGAAAGATAATAGCTGTTGTAGTAATAGCGGCTATCATTCCAGTAAGCATAATCATCCAGCGTGCTCCAGCGGTAACGGTCCTGCACTTTCATACGCAGGTAGTTATCATCTGTACTGGAAGTATAGTCAATGTATTCGTCGTTATTGTTATCTGCGGTAGCAGTTTCCCGGGCGCCCCTGGCAGGAGAATAGTAAACATCATCAGGCGTTTGGGAAGATTTGTAAACACCGGAACAGCCCCCCAACAGGGCGGCCATCATAATAAGGGATAAAATTTTGCGTGTCATGGTGTTCGGTTTGAAACGTTTCTAGAACGAAGTTACTACATTTGCCACGCTCCGGAAGCATTTGTTTTGGGTTGCAAATCAATCATCAATTTAGTTTATTTCCGGATGCAGGCTTGTTAAGGGTTGACTAAAACCAACAACCATTCAGCCCGGTTGCAGCCGATTTTAATTTTAATCTTTATTAGCAGAATATGAGCAAAGAGATCACATCGCGGGAACAGGATTATTCCCAGTGGTACAATGACCTGATCATTAAAGGCGGCCTTGCCGATTACAGTGCTGTACGGGGATGTATGGTGATAAAGCCTTATGGTTATGCCCTTTGGGAAAAAATGAGGGATGCACTGGATAAAATGTTTAAAGATACCGGGCATGTTAACGCCTATTTCCCACTGTTTGTGCCCAAAAGCCTGTTTGAGGCAGAAGAGAAAAATGCAGAAGGCTTTGCCAAGGAATGCGCTGTGGTTACCCATTACCGCCTGAAAGCTGATCCCGCACAAAAAGGAAAACTGATTGTTGATCCGGAAGCCCGCCTGGAGGAAGAACTGGTTGTTCGCCCTACCAGCGAGGCCATTATCTGGAATACGTATAAAGGATGGATACAGAGCTACCGCGACCTGCCCCTGCTGATCAACCAGTGGGCCAATGTGGTAAGATGGGAAATGCGTACACGCCTGTTCCTGCGCACTGCCGAATTTTTATGGCAGGAAGGCCATACCGCACATGCCAGCAAGGAAGAAGCCGTGGCTGAAGCACGCCAGATGCTGGATGTATACGCCGAGTTTGCAGAGAACTGGATGGCCCTGCCCGTGGTAAAAGGCGTAAAAACACCGGCAGAGCGTTTTGCCGGTGCAGAAGATACGTATTGCATCGAGGCACTGATGCAGGATGGTAAAGCCCTGCAGGCAGGTACTTCTCATTTCCTTGGCCAGAACTTTGCCAAAGCTTTCGACGTGAAATTCAGTGATAAACAAAATAAACTGGATTATGTATGGGCCACCAGCTGGGGTGTTAGTACCCGGCTTATCGGCGGACTGGTAATGGCGCACAGCGATGATGACGGACTGGTACTGCCGCCCAGGATAGCACCCATCCAGGTGGTGATCATTCCTATTTTCAAAGGCGATGACCAGAAAGCGCAGATCGATGCCAGGGTAAAGAACGAGATCATACCTGCCCTCAAAGCAGCCGGCGTTTCGGTGAAATATGATGACAACGATAACAACCGCCCTGGATGGAAATTTGCTGAATACGAAATGAAAGGTGTTCCGGTTCGTATCGCCATCGGTGCCCGTGACCTGGAAAACAATGTGGCCGAAGTGGCGCGCCGCGACACAAAGGAAAAAGCCAGCTACAGCCTCGATGGCCTGAGCGAAAAAGTGGTGGCATTACTCGACGAGATCCAACTCAATATTTACAATAAAGCGCTTGCCTTCCGCGAGCGCAATATCACGAAGGCAGATACCTGGGACGATTTTGTAAAAACCCTGGATGAAAAGCCCGGTTTTGTTGCTGCCCATTGGGATGGTACCGAGGAAACAGAGGCAAAGATCAAAGAGCTTACCAAGGCCACCATCCGCTGTATACCATTGAATAACCCGCAGGAGCAGGGCCGTTGTATTTTAACCGGTAATCCTTCTGCTGAAAGGGTATTGTTTGCAAGAGCGTATTAAACAACTCAACCGGGTTATCCCGTAAAATAAACAACAAAAGGGGCGGCAGCCCCTTTTGTTGTTACCGCAACCTGCCATTGCCCGGAAAATTTAATACTGCGTGGCAGTAGGAGTTTTGATGTTTTTGCCTATCTTTAAAAGATAAGTCAAAGCATATATCTTCCGGCATTAAGAACCCAAACCCACTGCCCGGTTTTAATCCGTTCGTAGAAATCCAATCCTCTAATAAGACATACAATTTATTTCGCTAACAAAACCTTATGCTTATGGAAGAACAGAGAACATCGTTGCTTGAACTGGAGATTGACGATGTAGCCGTGCCTTCGCTAAGAGAAACATCAAAATGGACCAAGTTTCTGTCAGTAACCTGTATCGTGTTTATCGTACTGATGCTGCTGGCGGCTTTTATTGCCAGCTCAGCTATTGCCGGAATAATTACCCGTATGGGTGCCTATAGCGGCAGCGCCGGCTTTGGAGGCGGGGCGCTGGCCGGTGGCTTTATTATTGCAGTAGTGCTGATTGTCGCCGCCATACTGGGCGTTGTAACTTATTTCCTGTACAACTTTTCGATACAGGTTCGCAAAGGGGTGGACTTTAAAAACCAGCCCGCACTGGAAAAAGGGATCGCTTCGCTGAAAAACTTTTTTATGATATCGGCCATACTGGGTATACTGGGTATTTTATCTACCCTGCTGGCCCTTGTCCGGTAACCAGTTCTGTACTAAAACAACATTATGGAAAACAAACTGACCGATTTATACGAGTTACAGGTAACACCTAAACTGAAACAAGACCTTGCCGCAGCTGCCAACTGGGGTTTTATCACTGCCATCCTTGGCCTGGCATCGGCAGCCTTATCGTTCCTGCTGAATATTTCAAAGGGGATGATCGGCAGCAGTATCATTAACCTGGCTATTTTTGTGCTTATCTATATCTTTCTGCTGCAGTTTGGCAAGAAAGTTAAAACAGCCCTGCAAACCAATGACCAGGGTATTTTCCTCGAAGGATTAAAAAGCCTGCAAACCTATTTTAAGATACTGGGCGTACTGCTGATCGTGGTGCTCGCTATTCTTGTGATAGCTATTTTATTCGGCCTGTCTTTTGGCTTATCCCGCGTTTGATCAACAAGCTTGCTGAACCGGTGATGCAGATTGGATTACCGGTATATAGCCTGTTATAAACGATACCAGCGCTGAGCGCAGCGGTTGAATACCGTTGATGTTTCAGCGCTTTTTTTATTTGTTGGAAAGATAATTGTAGTCTTTCAGCAGTGTTTCCAGGAAATCCAGGTTTTCCTGGTATTCTTCAATATGCAGTACCGACCTGATCTTATCTGCTAAAGGGTCGGCCATAGAAGGGTTGTGGCTTTTCCTGCAATTGTCGATAATGCTTTTGATCACATTCATATCCCGGTCGCTCAGCTGCATCACAGCAGGATAACGCACCTGGTAATTTTCGTTCAGTTCAAAGAAAACAGTCTCACTCAAATCAGTACGCTGCTGTGTTTTAATGACAATAGTACCGGCAGCCATATCGCCCAGCCGCTGGCCTTTAGGGTTAAGCAATACACTAAGTAGTCCACCCATGCCCATCGATATACCAAAATCCACTGAACGCAGTAACCACCTTATCAAAAACTGGTGCACAGCGGGCCGGCTGCCTGTTTCACTGATCACTTTTATGCCCATGATCTTTTTACCGATGCTTTGCCCATTCATAGTAAGCTCGCATACCAGGTGGTATACCAGTACAGGACAATAGGCAATTAAACCCAGGAAAGAAATATCATATGCATAAGAGATATCTGCTGAATGCGCTGCCGGTAGCATAGCCAGTATTTTGCGCACAATCAGCACATAAGCAAACAGGAAAAGCAAATCGATGAGCCATGCAAACAACCGCCTGTGAAATTCGGGTGTTTCAAATTCCAGCTCTATATTAAAACTGGTAGGTATTTTAATTTTATCCATTTTAAGGATAGCTATGGTTGATTGTAAAGTAATTAATAATTTCCGTTATGAAAAGGGAAGAAGGGAATCGGGAACCGCGGCCCTGCTTTTAATATGATCACAATTAAACCGGGAAGTTTTGAGAGAGGCGCTATTTATAAAAAAGAACAGGGAACGGTGGCTGCAGATGCAGCAGAACCCGGGTGTGCACCCCGATGAAACGGCAAAAGAATTCATTGAGCTGGTGGAAGACCTGGGATACAGCAAAACTTTTTATCCGCACAGTAAGATAACCCAGTTCCTCAACGGTGAAGCCAGTAAGCGTTACCTGGGTATTTATGAAAATCAAAAACAGTCTGCCAGGCGTATCGTTGTGTTTTTCCGTTACGATCTTCCTATGATCATCCTTAAGCACCGCCGCATTTTGCTGATCAGCCTGCTGCTGTTTATCCTGTTTGTACTGGTTGGCTTTTTTTCGGCCAGGAACGATGAATCGTTTGTGCGCCAGGTGCTGGGTGACAATTATGTGAACATGACCGAAAAAAATATACAGGACGGCCAGCCTTTTGGTGTATATGGTTTCGGTAATGAATGGCTTAGCTTTATCGGCATTTTTATCAATAATCTCTATGTTTCACTGCGGCTGTTTGCAGGTGGTATATTGTTGGGTATCCCCACCATGCAAAGCCTGTTGTACAATGCGGTGATGGTAGGTGCATTTGAATATTTTTTTTACAGTAAAGGCATTATTGCCGACAGCCTGCTCACCATTATGATACACGGAACACTGGAACTGTCCACTTTTGTTATTTCTGCTGCATCAGGACTTATACTGGCCAAAAGCTGGTTGTTTCCCGGAACAGTACGGCGGATAGATGCCTTGAAACAGGGCGCCAAAGAAGGGCTGATCGTGGCCATGTGCAATTTTCCCCTGTTGCTGATCGCTGCTTTTTTTGAAGGCTTTGTTACCCGCCACACCGATATGCCCCTATGGCTGAAATTACTGATCATTGCAGCCTCCCTGGCATTGCTGGCAGGCTATTTTGTAGCATATCCATTTTACCTGAAAAAGAAAATGAAATTTGTACCTGAAAAGCAAGCATAGGCATGTTGGCCGATGGTTTTGCGGCCTCATCACCTGCCTGCTGATAACAGGCACCTGCCTGTTATGCCCCTTGTATACAGGTGCACAGGATACAGAAGCAGATACTGCACAGGAAAAACATATTTACGATTCTTCTGCTGTTTTTTTCAACTGGAAATTATACAATGGTGAAGCTTTTACACCGCATAAAGTGAATGCAGGCAGCCATGATAAAGAATTACAGCGGCTGAAAAATGAAGATGATTTCTGGTATATGAAAGAACCTGGTGCGATAGACAGCCTGGAAAACCGGCAGTCTGCGCCCCCTGACAGAAGGCTCCCGCTGCGGCTAGACGATACCCGTTGGGTGAATGTTTTTTGGATGGTGATCGTTGCAGTGTTTTTACTGGGTATTGTTTATTTTTTAATGGCAAATAAAATACTGCTGTTCACACGCGATGCCAAACGCTCTTCAGCTGGTGGCTCAACAGAAACCGGGGACGATATTTTTCAGCTGCCTTATGCCGATATATTGCAGAAAGCCTATGCCAGAAAAGATTTCCGCCTGGCTGTAAGAATATTGTATCTCCAAACACTGAAACTGATGAGCGAACACCATATCATCCGCTTTCAGCCCGATTTTACCAATGTTGATTACCTGTTCCAGTTACACAACTCAGCTTATTACACACCCTTCTCTGCCATTACCCGCCATTATGAATATGTGTGGTATGGCGAATTCGCTATCAGTGAACAGGCATTTCAGCAGGTGAAGCAGGATTTTATAAACATGCAAAATATGGTAGGCCGGCCATGAGAACAAAACTGCCTTATATCATCATGGGCATACTGCTGCTGGCTGCTGTAGTACTGCTGCTCAAAAGCCAGCACCGGCAACTCGACTTGCGTTTTACACTGAATGCCCGGCAAAAAACGCCTTATGGCAGTTATGCACCGTATCATTTACTCAGCTCTTTTTTCCCCGGAGCCTCGATAGAAACCAATCAACGGCAGCCACAGAAATGGAAATCGCTTTCACTGGATACATCAGGACAGGTATTGCTGATCGTAAACAATTATTTCAATCCTTCAGAAGCCGATCTTGATTATTTAACAGCATTCGCACAAAGAGGCAATTACATACTCATCAGCGCGATGAGTATGAATGATGCCGCACAGCGTTTTTTCAGGATACAGCAGCCACTGGTATTTGAGCAGGTGGTGATACCTTCTTCCGGTGAACAGGTGCTGCAACACCCAGGTGATTCACTGCAGCTGCTGCTGGATACAGCACAGTTCAGTACACCTTTGCTGTACAATTACCCGGGCAGAAGCTATTCCAGCTATTATACCGGTTACGATACTGCTTTTACCTATCCGCTGGGTTATAATGGTGCTGCACTACCTAACCTGCTGGGTATGCACACCAGCAGGGGACGCATATTGCTGCATAGTGCACCGGTTGCTTTTACCAACCTGTTTACATTGTACGGGAACAATTACACGTATATTGAGAAACTGCTGAAACTGGTACCAGCAAAGGTGCACAGGGTGGTTTGGGATGAGTATTTCCAGCATAAGCCGGCCGATGCAGACAACCAGGGCAGTAAAGGTCTTTTAACCGTTTTATTGCAATACACCAGTTTCCGCTGGGCTTTTTACTGTACTTTACTGCTGTTGCTTATGTATGTATTTACAGCCATCAAAAGGAAACAGCGGGTGATACCTGTATACAACAGGCCGGTAAATGAATCGCTGGCTTTTGTAACAACAGTAGGCAAACTGTATTATGAAAAAGCAGACCATACCAACCTGGCAGAAAAATTGACCCAGTTCTTTCTCGATCATGTACGTACCCGGTATAAAATGAACACCACGGAGCTGAACAGCAGTTTTGTACAACTGCTCGCCCTGAAATCGGGCGTGGAGCTAAGCGAAGTGGAAGCGATTATACAACATATTCACCAGATACAGCTGCAGGGCAACATCAGCGCACAGCAATTGATGGCCTACTATGAACAGCTGGAACAATTTTATAAAAAAGCCTGATTTATGGAAGAAACACTATTCGAGCAGCGGATTGATCTTGGCGAGCTGAACAAAGCCGTGCTGGCCCTACAGCAGGAAATAAAAAAAATAATCGTGGGCCAGGATGAAATGGTGCAACTGATCATGGCTGCCCTGCTGGCAGATGGGCATGTGCTGATAGAAGGGGTGCCCGGTGTGGCCAAAACACTTACTGCCAAGCTGGTGGCACAATGCCTGCAGGTAGCTTTCAGCCGTATACAGTTTACACCCGACCTGATGCCCAGTGATGTGCTGGGAACGAATATATTCAACCCCGGCGACAGCAAGTTTGAATTCAGGCGTGGGCCTGTGTTCAGCAATATTGTGCTGATCGATGAGATCAACCGGGCCCCGGCCAAAACACAGGCCGCATTATTCGAGGTGATGGAAGAACGGCAGGTAACAATGGACGGAACAACACATGTATTATCGGGCCCGTTTATGGTGATGGCCACACAAAACCCCATTGAACAGGAAGGTACTTACCGCCTGCCCGAAGCGCAGCTGGATCGCTTTCTGCTAAAGATCATCGTGCCTTATCCCGCAGAAGCCGAGGAAGTGGCCATCCTGCAGCGTTTTCACCAGCTGGGAACGGTAAACCCGCTGGAAACCGTGCAACCAGTGCTGGAAGCCGCACAGATTATTCATTTCAGGCAACTGATACGAAAGGTGATAGTGGAAGAAAAACTACTGCAGTTTATTGCCAGGATCATCGTGGCCACCCGCAATGATAAATCCATTTACCTGGGCGCATCACCCCGCGCGTCACTGGCTGTGCTGAACACCGCCAAGGCATTGGCTGCAATGGCCGGCCGTGATTTTGTGATACCGGAAGATATCACCCGAGCCGCCAAACCCGTGCTGCGCCACCGCATTATTCTTACACCGGAAAAAGAGATGGAAGGTACCAGTGAAGATGAGATCATCACACAACTTATTCACGCGATAGAAGTACCAAGATAATGATCAGGAGAATCGTATACGCCTGTTCTTTTTATTTCAGCCGCCTGTTTTATTCCATCGGGGCGGGTATTGTAATGTTGTTTGTAGTGGCCTATTTTTTCCCGGGCTTATTGCTGATCGCACAGGTATTATTGCTGGGCCTGGGTTTACTAACCCTGCTGGATGGCATTATCCTGTACGCCCGCAAAAAGCCTGTAACCGTGCAGCGGCTTTGTGCCGACCGGTTTAGTAATGGTGATGAAAACAGGATCGTACTGGCCTGCAACAACCGGCTGAATTACAGCATACGCTGCACACTGATCGATGAACTGCCTTTCCAGTTCCAGTTGCGCAACTGGAAACGCCGGCTGAATATGGAAGCAGGGGAGACCCGCGAACTGGTATACAACCTGCGCCCGCTGGAGCGGGGCGAATACCAGTTTGGCCAGGTGAATGTATTGCTCCATGGCGCCCTGCATATGCTGATAAGACACCTGCGCAGTGCCGATGCAAAAAAAGTAGCGGTATACCCTTCTTACCTGCAGATGCGCAGGTTTCAGCTGATGGCAGCAACCGGCCAGCTGGAACAGCCTGGTACCCGGCAGCTGCGTAAAATTGGGCACAGCCTTGAATTTGAACAGATCAAAGAATATGTTACCGGTGATGATTACCGCACGGTTAACTGGAAAGCCACTGCCCGCAAAAGCAACCTGATGGTAAACACTTTTGTGGATGAACGCAGCCAGCAGATCATTTGCCTGATAGACAAAGGCCGCAGTATGAAAATGCCGTTTGATGGTATGTCGTTGCTCGATTATGCCATCAATGCCAGCCTTGTATTGTCGAACATCGTATTGCTGAAGCAGGATAAAGCCGGTCTCATCACTTTCGGTACCAAAACAGACCAGTTTGTTGCGCCAGACAAAAAATCGACCCAACTGTCACTGATACTGGAAACTTTGTATAAACAGCAAACCGATTTTTTAGACAGCGATTATGAAGCACTGTATGCCAATATCCGTTACCGGGTTAAACAACGCAGCCTGCTGGTATTGTTCACCAATTTTGAAAGCATGTACGGTATGCAGCGCCAGCTGCCTTACCTGAAAAAAATGGCAAGCTATCACCCGCTGCTGGTAGTGTTTTTCGAGAATACCGAACTGCAGCAGCTGCAGCATGCCAAAGCACATACACTTGAAGATGTGTACAATAAAGTAATTGCACAGAAATTCAGTTTTGAAAAACGGCAGATCGTGAAAGAGCTGCAAAAGCAGGGTATTATGGCCATGCTCACTTCACCACAGAAATTAACCGTTAATGCCATCAACAAATACCTGGAGATCAAAGCACGGCAGGTTTTGTAATGTCCTGGTACTGCAAACCAGCAGGTAAATGGATGTAATAATAATACATTATATATATTTATAATACGATTTACCTGCCTTTCGGTTTCTGCTTCCATTGTAATAAACTGCCCGAAAGCTGGCCGAACTTCTATAGTTTTGCGGCCTTTAAATGAACGCATGAAGCAAAAGCCTGTACATCCTGCATTGGAGCCTTATCTGGAAGGTAAGGTATTGCTGATCGATAAACCCCTGCACTGGACATCCTTTGATGCGGTGAAGAAAATACGCATTCTCACGGGAATTTCTAAAATAGGGCATGCCGGTACACTCGACCCGCTGGCCACCGGTTTGCTGATCATCTGTACAGGAAAGTTCACCAAAAAGATCAACGAATACATGGGGATGGAAAAGGAATACACCGGCTCTTTTACCCTGGGTGCCAGTACGCCCACTTACGACCTGGAAAGTGAACCACAGCACCCCTGCGATATTTCGGGCATTACAGAAGAACAGCTGCATACAGCCACCGCAGCATTCACCGGCGATATACTGCAGGTACCGCCAGCCCATTCGGCCATCAAAAAAGATGGCAAGCCGGTATACCTTGCCGCCCGTAAAGGTCAGGAGGTAGCGCTGGAACCAAGACCCATACGCATCAGCAGTTTTGAGATCAGTTCTGTCGCATTGCCCAAAGTATATTTCAGGGTGGTATGTTCTACCGGCACATATATCCGCAGCCTGGCCAATGATTATGGCAAAGCGCTTGGTGTGGGCGCCTACCTCAGTGGTCTATGCCGCACCCGTATTGGTCATTTCAAACTGGAAGAAGCACAAACACTGGCACAGTTTGAGGAAGAGATCACCCGGCTGAAAGCCGCACAGGAAAACCGTGTGCAGGAGTAAAATAAAACAAGGTATATTTTGCAGAACAGGCACCTGCTGTACTGCTTCTGCCCAGGCAGGCGCACAGCATATTTCCCGGCAATACACCGTTCGCCTAAAATGGTAGTCCTATACCCAGCTGTACCGCGTAATTGTTGCGGTTGATCACACGCTGGTGATTGGGGTCGGTAGCATCGAGGATAGGAGGAAATTCTTTGTTCTTCCAGGTAAAATCACGGAAATTAAGCCAGCCACCGTTTTCAAGTCTTGCAGGGTCTTTGAGCTTGATACCAAAATCAACACGGATCAGGAAATAACTGAAATCGAGCCGTATACCGGTACCCACACCAATAGCGATATCCTTGCCCAAACGGCCGATGGAAAATTCACTGTTGGGGTTGGTGGAATCTTTGTGTATGCCCCAGATATTGCCTGCATCTACAAACAATGCTCCGTTCACTTTCATGCTGCCGATACTGGCAATGGGATACCTGTATTCGGCATTCAGTTCCAGCTGCATATCGCCATAGCGGTCACGGAATGAGCCGGAGGTATCACTGATCAGTGAAGAACCCAGTCCCAGCTGTCTCAATCCCCATGCACGCATACTGTTGGGGCCACCGGCGAAGAACTGTTTAAAAAACGGGAGTGTTTTGCCAAAGCGATTGCTGTTGCCATAATTGTAGCCCACACCTGCAAAAGCGCGCAGGGCCAGTTCAGTGTGTTCCATTCTTACATTGCGGCGGTATTCACCTTCCAGCCGTACATACTGGTAAATTCTGTTCTGCAGGCTTTTAATACGGCCCAGCAGCGAGCCGGCCTCTTCCAGTCCGAAGCGCAGGTAATTGGTGGTATTGGCAGAACTGTTGTATGTAACGCTGTAGCTCAGCATCTGGCTGATCACAGAGCCGGTATTGAATGCAGTGCGCAGGTATGGATTGGTAACAAAAGCGCTATCCAGGCCACGAAGGGTATCCAGCGAATACAATTCAATATTGATGGGTTTGTATTGCCATGATTTGTTTTTCTTTTTCCATTCATATCCCCAGCCGGTAACCAGTGAGCGCAGGCGGAAGAAATCCCTGCGGTCAGTATAGGCGCCGTTGATGTTGAATATGGTTTTGGTCATGTCGAGCTTATCGCGGTTCCTGATGCGGAAGGGTGTGATAAAGCGCGGGAAATTATAAGAATGTCCCAGCGATGTCTGGAAAGTTTGCAGTATCCTGTCCTGCTGGCCAAAACTCAGCTCCACCCCGCCACGCAGGCTGGTGGCCGACTGGATGGCTCTTTTCCATACATTCCTGTTGCGATAGGTGAGGTTGGCGGCAATGCCAAACAGGCTTCCCGAGGTGATCACATCGCCTGTATTGCGGCTGGCTTCCAGGTCGGTGGTAATATTTTGTTTAATAGCTGGCACCAGGAAAATATGGATATCCACTGAATCCTGCCTGGTCCTTGTTCTGCCATCCACCTGTGCCCAGGCGCCGATACCACCCAGGTTATTGAGCGTTTTATAATACAGTGATTCATCGAATAAAACGCGGCGGTGCAGATAGGGCAGGTCGCGTAGCGGGCGGGGAACGAATTTGCCTTCATCGTAAAGCATGGTAAATTCTTTCCGTTCTATTTTCCTGGCAAAATTGGGATGACTGATAATACTGTCGGGTATATCCGTTGCTTTGGCTTCAGGATAATAGTAGATATTGCCTACATAGAACTGCTTGAAAGCGGCAGCCTCTGCAGCTGCTGCGCTGTCTGATTTATTTTTGGAAGAATCGGCAGCATATCGTTCCTGGATGGATATATCCAGCGTAGGGTTTTTAGCTCTTTTTTCAGCTGCCGCCTGTATTCTCCGGGCCTGTTCAAACGGGTCGAGTGTAAGTTGAAGCAAAGCTTTGTCTGTTGTATCTACCAGGGCGTATATATTGTCGCGTGTCAGCTGCAGATAACCGTTTTGCCTGAAAAGCAAAACCAGCCTGTCGAGCTCTGTGGCAATAAGCTGTTTGGAATAGGGCACACCTTTTTGCAGCTTGCTTCCATCCCGCCGGGTAGTGGCCAGTTTTTCAAGCGTGCTGTCTTTAAATGCGTAGGCAATGGTATCTACCACAAAATTTTTACCCGGGTCAATGGTCATGATGACCGATGCCCTTCGCTGTTTTTTATAATGGGTAACAAAAAAGCTGTCTTGTAACCGCGCATAATAAAAACCCTGCGAATTGAGGTAGCTGTTCATTTGTGTAATAGAACGGCGAAGGGCTGAAGTGTCGAATACAGGCGGGTTACGCAACTTGTAAAAAAAACCTATCTGCTGCACTTTGCGTACGGCCAGGCTATCGGCCCAGTAATTGGGTAGTTCAGATGACAGCTTATTTTTCTCATCTTTGGGTAAATTTCCTTTAAGGATGATTTTATTGCTGAAAACAAAAGGTGTATCTACCGGATAATTTTTAACGAAGGTTCTTCTCTGCTCAGAGCAGGAAGAGAACAGGCAAACCACCAGGCAGTATACAATAAGGGTTGCGAAGATGGATTTGCTGTAAAATTTCATAATTATGGTTAGTAAGAATGAGGTCAAATATATCCAAAGTTTATACCAGAAAAAAAACAGGGAAGCAGAACAATTGTTTGTAGCGGAAGGCCCCAAACTGGTAGAAGAACTGCTACAGGCTGATTTTTCCATCAAAACCATTTATGCAACGGCTGCATGGCTGGAGCAGCATGGCAGTTTGCCTGTTGCTGCCAGGGAAGTGCAGCCTGAAGAGCTGGCCCGGCTCAGTCACCAGCAAACACCCAACCAGGTACTGGCAGTTGTTGCACAGCGGGCTGCCGGTGCTTTGCCCCAATTGAAACAACGGCTTACGCTGGTGCTCGACGGTATCCGTGATCCGGGTAACCTGGGCACCATTATCCGTATTGCAGACTGGTTTGGTATTACACAGATCATCGCCGGTGATGATACGGTTGAGCTCTATAATCCCAAAGTGATCCAGTCTACCATGGGTAGTTTTATCCGCGTAAAACTGTGGTATACCCAACCCGATGCCGTTCTGGCAAATGCGGGCATACCTGTTTACGGTGCGCTGCTGCAGGGCAAGGCAGTGCAGCAATGCGCTAAAGTATCAGAAGGGTTACTGGTGATCGGGAATGAATCGAAAGGTATCCGTGAAAACCTGTTGCCGCTGATCACACATGCCATTACGATCCCCCGTATTGGCGGGGCAGAATCGCTGAATGCTGCTGTTGCCACGGGTATCCTGTTATCGCACCTGGTGTAGATACGCTTTAATTGAACTGGATGGCTTTTACCGGTTTAATGGTTTTGATGATCAGTGTGGGCAGCAGCAATGCCAGCATACATACCAGCAATGTGGCCGCACAAACCGCTGCTATCTGCCACCAGATAATCAATACAGGTGCTTTCGATACATAGTATGCGCTTTCATCCAGGCGGATAAAACCGGTATACTGCTGCAGCAGGCAGATGCCCAGTCCGCAGAACAGGCCGATCAAAATGCCCCTGCTGCTGATGATAGTGGCATGGTAAAGAAAAATCTGCTGAATGCGCCAGTCGCTTGCACCTGTGGCTTTAAGTATGCCCACCATTTTGGTGCGTTCCAGTACCAGTATCAGCAGGCAGGTGATCAGGTTGATAATAGCTACCACCGACATGACTATGAAAATCACATTCCGGTTAACATTCTGGATATTCAGCCAGTCAAAAATATTAGGATACACTTCTTTAATGGTACGGCTGATCCAGGCAGGTGGCAACTGGTCGAACAGGCTGTTGCTCACGGTATCCATTTTCCGGTAATCATCCAGGAATATTTCATAGCCGCCTATTTCATCCTTGTTCCAGTTGTTGATGCGACGCAGCAGCCGTATATCGCCCAGGGCAAACAGGTTATCGTATTCTTCTATTCCTGTTTTGAAAATCCCGCATACCTGCAGTTTGCGGTAACTGCTTTTGCCATCGCCTGGCGAAATAAAAAATACACTGATGGTATCGTTTACATGAATATTGAGTTGTTGTGCAATAGGCCTGGATACTACGATCTGCTTGCTGTAAAGCGTATCTTTAAAATCGATCCACCGACCCGAATCAAGAAAGGGTTGCAGGTTGTTGAAATCATAATTGCTTTCCACTCCTTTGAACAGTACGCCTTCAATTTCGCGGTTTTTATCCAGTACGGCCGATTTGGTGGCAAATGCCTGTACCTGCTGTATGCCGGGCATGCTTTTCAGTACCTGCACAACGGTATCATTTTTTTCCAGCGGTGTTTCTTCGGCCACCAGTGCTTTACTGGGCTCAAATTGCTGCACCCTGATATGCCCCCAGAAGCTGAACACCTTATGACTTACCGCCTGCTGAAAACCGTTGACAAAGGCAAGTGTAACAATCATAGCCGCCACGCTCAGGGCTGTAGCGGCAGTAGACAGGCGGATGATGAACCGGGAAAATGACCGCTGCCGGTTAAATGCCACCCGCTGTGCTATGAATGTTGCAATGTTCATTTAAAGCGATAAAACTACAGTTAAAGAATGAAAGTTTGAAACCGTACAAGGAAATCAATGATAAGCCTGCTTCAGTGTTTCGCATGAATGTTGTACGTTTATCACAAATTTATTGCATGAAATACTGGTGCAGCCTGGTATGTTTATTTCTGGCAGGATTACAGGTACAGGCCCAGCGGGAGCCTGATAAAACCTATATGCCCACGATCAATGGTATTAAACTGTTTGTAAAAGGAGGGCAGGCCACTTATCCCATTATCACACTGGGCAGCACCAACTCGCTCGAACTGCATTTTGATGACCTCGACGGGTATGTGAAAAGTTATAGCTACACTTTTCAGCTGTGCAATGCCGACTGGAGCACTGTTGACCTGGGGCCTTTCGATTACCTGCAGGGATTTACACAGAACAGGATACTGCAGTACAGGGCTTCTTCACTGGCCACTACCAAATACATCCATTACCAGGTAAACCTGCCCGAGCGTAACTGTGTTCCTTCTAAAAGCGGTAATTACCTGCTGAAGGTTTTTCTCAACAGCGATACCAGCCAGCTGGCTTTTACCCGGCGGGTGCTGGTGGTAGACAACCAGGCCAGTGTGGCGGCACAAGTGCTGCTGCCTTTCAATTCGGCCCTGCAGCGCACACATCATAAGATCCAGTTTACGCTGGATAAAACCAAACTCAATATAGCAAGTCCTGAACAGCAGCTGAAGATCGTGGTGCTGCAAAACTATCAATGGAATACAGCTATCACCGGCAAACAGCCCATGTTTATGCGTGGTAACCTGTACGAATACAATGGCGAGCGTGATTTTCTTTTCCCCGCAGGGAAGGAATACCGCTGGGTTGACCTGCGCAGCTTCCGTTTTCAGAGTGAACGCATTGACCAGGTGGATATGACATCGCATCCATTTGAGGTAACGGTTAAACCAGATCCCGAGCGCACACAGTTCAGGTATCTTTATTACCAGGACCTGAACGGCTTTTTCGAGATCGCTGCCACTGAACAGATCAATCCCTGGCAGCAGGGCGATTATGCCAATGTACATTTCAGCTTTGTACCCAATAACCACCAGCCCTTGCCCGGCAGGGATGTGTATTTGTCAGGACAGTTGACCGATTATGCCCTGAATGATGCTTCGCGCATGCAGTACAATGCTGAAAAAGGGATATACGAAAAAACAATGCTGCTGAAGCAGGGGTATTACAGCTACACTTATGTTACAGCCAGTGCCGATCATCCGGGTGTAATTGATGAAGAACAAACAGAGGGCAATTACTGGGAAACGGAGAATGATTATACCGTACTTGTTTATTACCGCGGCTTTGGTGACCGCTATGATGAACTGGTAGGCATGACAACTGTGAACAGCCGCAACAACCGTACATTTTAATGCTTCGTTTAGTAAATAATAAACGGATCGTTCAGAATGGCATGTCGCGGTGGAAAAAATAACCTGCAATGCTTTACTTGCAATAAAGAAACAGCTATAACACGGCAGATTTTCAAATTATTAAGAGAGAAGAAAAAAAATCTGCTTGAAAATTATTTGCAATAGCTTACTTTTGCATCCGGCAGGTCTTACACGACCAGCTCCCGCTGAACCCCCCCAGGGTCGGAAGACAGCAAGGGTAGGTGGTTGTAGCGGTGCGATGTAATCAGCCTGCCTTTTTTTATTTTTCTCCTTCTCCGGATGGAGTTATCTTCACCAGCAGATCATTCTTTTACACGCCCCCTCCCCGGGGCGGGGGCACAAACGAATCATACAATGAAATTTTTTATTGACACAGCTAATTTGGCACAGATCAAAGAAGCAAATGACCTGGGTATTCTGGATGGTGTAACAACCAACCCCTCACTGATGGCAAAAGAAGGTATCAAAGGAGCAGAGGCTGTTACCAATCATTATAGAACCATTTGTGAAATGGTGAATGGAGATATCAGTGCAGAAGTTGTTTCTACTGATTTCGATGGCATTATTGCAGAAGGTAAAAAACTCGCCGCTATTCACCCGAATATCGTGGTGAAAGTGCCGATGATCAAAGACGGTGTGAAAGCAATTAAATGGTTTTCGAGCAATGGTATTAAAACAAACTGTACCCTGGTTTTCTCTGCAGGTCAGGCTATCCTGGCAGCTAAAGCTGGTGCCAAGTATGTATCACCTTTCATTGGCCGTATCGACGACAGCGGCTGGGATGGTGTACAGCTGATTGCGCAGATTGCACAGATCTATTCTATACAGGGTTTTGAAACAGAGATCCTTGCTGCTTCTATCCGCAGTTCTCTTCATATCATTTCCTGCGCCGAAGCTGGTGCAGATGTTTGTACTTGCCCGCTTGAACCTATCATGGGCCTGCTGAAACATCCGCTGACCGATATAGGGCTGGCAAAGTTCCTGGAAGACGCGAAAAAATTCCAATAAATAAAAAAGAAAGGGATGCTGGTTCAGTATCCCTTTCTTTTTATGATCATCTTTTTTATTTAATTACGCCGCTTTCTTCCGCGGTATCCATCCAATACTTCTTTTTCTGTTTTAAGCCGCTCCTCATCATTTTTTTTCTTTATATAAATATGCCTGCTGCGTACCAGTGCGGGCTGTGTTCGCAATACTGCGGTAACAGTAACATAGTCATCGCTGAAGGATGAATCCAATATCAGGTTATTACCATCCCAACGACCATGCGAGCTGCTGAACTGGATTTCTTTGCTGCTCAGCGGAAACCAGCTGCCATCGCTCATCTTCGCATCCACATTGATATAATTGTATACGCCTTTTTTCAAACTGTCTGTATACAGGTGAAAATAGATGCTGTCTATTTTTTGCGCGCGAAGCGTGCTGCCTGTCAGCAGGCCGGTCACCAACACAACTGCGGTGGCCAGAGATCTGTAAAAATGCATGCCTGATTGGTTCATGGTTGGTATGGGTTGTCAAACGTACAAAAAACAACTTAATGCAGACAACCTGTATGCCAAACTGAGCATGTAGTGGGTGGGTGGTTCTCCGTAGGCAGCCCGCAGTCTGTAGCAGGCAGTAGGGGCTATTTCAAACAGGAAGTACAAAAGATGCAACAATTGGTATATGAACATTGAAGTAGGCCTGGCTTTAGGATATTTTAAATGCGATCAATGATATCGATGGCTTTCTCGAAGGCAGCCTGAAAACATTTACTGCATTTTAACAATAGCTCCTGCCAAAAAAGTGGTAGAACGCAACTCGAAATTATTGGTGAAGCCGTCAATCGCATTTGCAGGCGCCAGCCCGGTTGCCATCTTTCGTATCTAAAAGTCCTCATTGCCACACATAATCATATCATTCATAACTAAGATAACGTCTCAAACGAAATCATCTGGAGTATAGTGATACACATTTGCGTGTATTGAAAGAAGGGAGCAGCCTGTTGCTGAATGAGTAAATATATTTTTAGCAAAACAATTACTAAGGCTGAAACCCTTTGCTGTACTGTGTTACAGAATATCTTGCTGATGAAGATGAACAGCTGGGTAAGAAAAGATGCAGAAATAAATTTGGCAATAATAAAAACCTTCCTACATTTGCCGCCCCAATCACAACAGTAGTTCTTTCACTTTAGCAATCAGGTTTTACAGGAAATAATAATCTTGATCAGTAGTAGAAAATTTTCTCTAAAACTTTGAAAAATAACCGGTAAAAAATTTGGTGAGGAAGAGTAAAGTATTA
>CBJLMB010000025.1:0-92832 GCA_966424055.1 uncultured Deminuibacter sp.
GGTAAGCGTACTGGCAAAAGTGAGAGACGGGCGCCCCATTAAACTCGAAGGAAACGATTTATCACCTGTTACCAATGGCGGTACTTCTGCCAGGGTACAGGCATCAGTACTGGAATTATACGATACTGCCAGGCTGCGCTTCCCAACCATCGACAATAAGGAAGTAACCCTGGAAGCAATAGACAAAGCCGTTGGCGAATCGCTGGCCAGCCTGGGTGGAGCTCCCGTGGTTATTTTAACCAGCACTATTACATCACCTTCTACCAAAGAGGTCATCAGCCAGTTCCTGGCTAAATACCCCGGCAGCCGCCATGTAGTGTATGATGCGGTTTCTCAAACCGGCATCCTGCTGGCAAATGAAGCCACTTATGGCAAACGCGCTATCCCTTCTTACCGTTTCGACAATGCAAAAGTGATCGTGAGCCTGGGTGCCGATTTTCTCGGTAACTGGCTGAGCGGTATTGAATACGCTGTTCAGTATGCCAAGAACAGGAAAGTGACCGATAAAACCACCGGAATGAGCAAGCACTACCAGTTTGAAAGTATGCTTAGCTTAACCGGTTCAAATGCTGATGAAAGGTATACACACCGTCCTTCTGAAGCCGGCGCTGTAGCCGTAGCCCTGCTGAATGCCGTAAACGGCCAGGGTGCTACCGGTATTGCAGATGCCAAACTGAAAGCTGCTATCGAAAAAGCTGCGAAAGACCTGAATGCACACAAAGGTGAAGCACTGGTAGTAAGCGGCAGCACCGATGTGAATGCACAGATCGTGGTGAATGCCATTAACGAAGCACTGCAGGCCAATGGTAAAACCATTGACTGGAGCAGCACCCTCAATACCCGCCAGGGCATTGATGCAGATTTTGCCAAACTGGTAGACGACCTGAATGCCGGTTCTGTTGGTGCCCTTTTGATACATGGTGCCAACCCCGCTTATACCTGGAACAACAGCCAGAAATTTATTGACGGTCTCAAAAAAGTACGTGTCAGCGTTTCATTCAATCCCAAAGCAGATGAAACCACACAGCTTTGTAAATATGTTATCCCCGATCACCACTTCCTTGAAAGCTGGGGTGATGCGGAGGCTAAAACAGGTTATTTCTCCCTGTTGCAGCCCACTATCTATCCTTTATTTAAAACCCGCCAGTGGCAGGATAGCCTGCTGAAATGGAGCGGAGCTACCACCGATTATCTCGGTTTTGTAAAGCAATACTGGGTTGCCAAACTGGGTGGAGAATCTGCCTGGGACAAAGCCCTGCAAGATGGGGTGATCAACCCGGCCACTGCCCCCGCAGCTACAGGCGCAGCTTTCAACAGCGGCAGTGTAGCCCAGGCTACTGCAGCATTGGGCAGCGGTAAAAAAGGCGGTAAATATGAGCTGGTGGTGTACGAAAAAATAAGCGTTGGTGTAAATGGTGCCGCCAACCCCTGGCTGCAGGAAATGCCCGACCCTATTACCAGGGCTACCTGGGATAACTATGCAGTCATTTCCCCGGCCCTGGCCAAATCACTGCTGGGGATAGACCTCGCCAAAAACGGTGATGCTGATGCATATGAAGTACATCCTGAAAAATATGTGCTGAAAATAACTGCCGGTGGCAAATCTGTTGAACTGCCTGCCGTAATTGTACCTGGTACACAGCCCGATACCATTGCCGTTGCACTGGGTTATGGCCGTACCGAAAAAGTAGGTAAAGCTGCAGTTGAATCAGGTAAAAACACTTTCCCGCTTACTTCTTTCAATGGCAGCACTGTAAGCTTTGTGCAGACAGATGTTGCAGTTGAAAAAACAGGCGATAAATACAGGATCGCCACAACGCAAACCCATAGTGTGTATACCACACCGCAGGGTGAACGTACCGAGGTGATGAAAGAACTGACCCTGGCTGAGTTCCTGAAAGACAAAGAAGAAATTCTGCGCGACCGCGAAGAAGAACTGAAACCTTTCGGCGGCCTGAGCAATTATGAAAAACAGGGCACTATTTATCCTTACTACGACAAACCGGGTATCCATTGGGGTATGAGCGTTGACCTGAACAGCTGTTTTGGTTGCGGCGCCTGCGTGGTAGCCTGCCATGCCGAGAACAACGTACCTGTTGTAGGTAAGGCAGAAGTAGCGCGGTTCCATGATATGCACTGGCTGCGTATTGACCGTTACTACAGTGGTGATATGGAAAACCCCAAAGTGGTGTTCCAGCCGCTGATGTGCCAGCACTGCGATAATGCTCCCTGTGAGAATGTGTGCCCGGTAGATGCTACCCCGCACAGCAGTGAAGGTATGAACATGATGACGTATAACCGTTGTGTGGGTACAAGGTATTGTGCCAACAACTGTCCTTATAAAGTTCGCCGCTTTAACTGGGCCGATTATACCGGTGCCGACAGCTTCCCCGACAACCAGCGCCAGGTACTGTCTGATGTGGTATTGATGATGAACGACGATTTAACCAGGATGGTACTGAACCCCGATGTTACCGTTCGTTCACGTGGTGTGATGGAAAAATGCACCTTCTGCGTACAGCGTACCCAGGAAGGCAAGCTGAAAGCCAAGAAAGAAAGCCGCCCGCTGAAATCAGGCGAAAACAATGAATGGGATGTGAAAACAGCCTGCCAGCAGGCCTGCCCCACCAATGCCATTGTATTTGGTAATGCAAACGACAACAAAAGTGTTGTTACCACTGCAAGAGCAGAAAACCATTACAGGTTATTCCATTCACTGGAGCAACTGCACACCATGCCTAATGTAAACTATCTGGCCAAAGTGCGCAACCTGGATGAAATAGAAAAAAAAGAAGAGAAAAAAGAAGCGTAAACAGGCTTTTTACGGGAAGAGATCGAAGTTATCATTAACAGACAACCGGGTTAGCCGGAGATAAACCATACCAAATGTCATTATTGAAGTACGAATCACAGCTAAGGGAACCACTGGTAAATGGTAAGAAGGATTATCACCAGGTGTCGGAAGACATTTGCCGCCCCATCGAAATGAAACCAACCAAGTTGTGGTATGTAGGTTTTTTCATTGCGATAAGCTTTCTATTGTTCGGTGTGTATAGCGTTTACAGGGATGTTGCTTATGGTATCGGGCAGTGGAACCTGAATAAAACAGTAGGTTGGGGTTGGGATATCACCAATTTCGTGTGGTGGGTAGGTATCGGTCACGCTGGTACACTGATCTCCGCGATCCTGCTGTTGTTCCGCCAGGGATGGAGAACAGGTGTGAACCGCGCGGCTGAAGCGATGACGATCTTCGCGGTAATGTGCGCTGGCCAGTTCCCTATCTTCCACATGGGTCGTGTATGGATGGCCTTCTTCGTACTGCCTTATCCCAATACCCGCGGTCCTTTATGGCCTAACTTCAACTCTCCGCTGCTGTGGGACGTGTTCGCGATTTCTACCTATTTCACCGTTTCGTTATTATTCTGGTATAGCGGTTTGCTTCCCGATTTTGCCACCGTACGCGACAGGGCGAAAACCAAACTGCGTAAATTATTATATGGTATCGCTGCATTCGGATGGACAGGTTCTACCAAACACTGGCAGCGCCACGAATCTTTATCACTGGTGCTCGCAGGCTTGTCTACACCGCTGGTACTGTCTGTGCATACCATCGTATCCTTCGACTTCGCCACATCAGTGATCCCAGGCTGGCATACCACTATCTTCCCGCCTTATTTCGTTGCGGGTGCGGTATTCTCCGGTTTCGCCATGGTGCAAACCCTGATGCTGATACTGAGAAAAGTATTTGTGCTGGAAGACTATATTACCATGGGCCATATCGAGGCGATGAACAAGGTGATTGTGTTAACCGGTTCTATTGTAGGTTGTGCTTACCTGACCGAGCTGTTCATGGGCTGGTATAGCCAGAACAAATATGAAGGGTATACCTTCTGGTATAGCCGCGCCAACCTTTTCAGCCCCTATGGCTGGAGCTACTGGGGTATGATGGCCTGTAACGTACTGAGCCCGCAGATATTCTGGTTCCGTAAAATGAGAAGGAACATTTTCGTAACCTTCTTCATGAGTATCATTGTGAACATCGGTATGTGGTTCGAACGTTTTGTGATCATCGTTACTTCGCTGTACAGGGATTACCTGCCTTCCAGCTGGTCTACCTACTACAGCCCCACTATCTGGGAAATGGGCTTTTACATTGGAACATTCGGCCTGTTCTTCACCTGCTTCTTCCTGTTTGCAAAATACTTCCCGGTAATTGCGATCGCCGAGATCAAGTCAGTACTGAAAACAAGCGGTGAAAACTTCAAAGAAGGTGTCACCAAAGAAGAAGAAATGGCACCTGAAACCTTTGCACACGAGTACGCTCACTAATAGTAAAGGCTGACTGGCTGATAAAGAAAGACGAAAAGGATTTTAAATAATTACTCACTAAAATTTCCCTACGGGGATCAGGAGTATGGCAAAAAAGAAATTTGTAGTTGGTTGCTTTGATGATGAAGCAGTTTTGTTTCCCGCGGTAAAAAAAGTTCGTACAGCGGGGTACAAGATACATGATGTGTACACGCCTTTTCCGGTACACGGCCTCGATCATGCCATGGGCTTGAGGGAAACCAGTTTGCATACTGCCGGCTTTATTTACGGTATTACCGGTACTACTACAGCATTGAGTGGTATTGGCTGGATATTTACCAAAGACTGGCCGGTGAATATTGGCGGTAAGCCGCATTTCGCGCTGCCAGCATGGATTCCCATCACTTTCGAGTTAACTGTATTGTTTGCGGCCGTAGGCATGGTATTGACCTTCTGTTACCTCTGCCAGCTGGCTCCTTTTGTGAAAAAGCATCATTTCCATGCAAGGGCTACTGACGACCTGTTTGTAATGGTAATTGAATGTACCAGTAAAACCAATGTTGACGACCTGAAAGGCTTTTTGAGCAGCAATGGCGCCAAAGAGATCAATGTGCAGGATGTAGAACCCGGTTGGTGGTGGGGTCGTTACGACAAAGAACAACAACTGATCAGGGATACAGAAATAGAAGTTGCTTAATTAAAATAGGCAGAAAAAGAGAATATACGCTTAATTCCAGGTAAGATGCAGCGGCCGCTTAGCCGGAACGCTGGAGAAACAAAAAGTACAGATGAAAAAATTATCAATCATAGCTGTTTTTGCTGCAGGTGTTGCACTGGTAAGCTGCAGTGACGTAAAGCGTAAGCCCGGCGCCATTTATATGCCTGATATGGCTTATAGCCGTGCCTATGAAACATATGCTGATCATAGTGATCTGGAGAAAGAAGGTGTTAGCTATAATAACCGGCCTGTTGCCGGAACCGTTGCCCGCGGTGAAGAACTGCATTTTCCGCTGGCTAAAGATGCTGCTGGTGATACCGTTAATTATGTGGCATCCAAACAGATTGTTAATCCTGTACCGGCATTGACAGCTGCTGAACTGAAAGAATCTGAACGTCTTTACCTGATCAATTGCGGTATTTGCCATGGTGCCAAGCTGAATGGCGACGGCCCGCTGTATAAAGGCGGCAATGGCCCGTTCCCGGCTAAGCCCGCTACCCTGGTAGGCGATGCCAAATACGAAGCAATGCCTGATGGCCAGATGTTTTACTCTATCACCTATGGTAAAAACCTGATGGGCAGCTATGCTTCGCAGCTTACACGTAAACAACGCTGGATGATTATTCACTATATAAAGGCTAAACAATCAGAAGGTAAAGCTGGCTCTGCTACTGCTCCGGCCGCAGACAGCACTGCCACAGCAAAAAAATAACAGAAAGAAAAGAGAAGAGCGCAACAATACTTAACCAGAGATAAAAGAGATTACAATGGCATCTATCAAAGAGCAATTTGAGATACCCGGTAAAATGAAGACATGGTCAATGGCCCTCATTGCTGTTGGCTTGCTGGCTTTGATTATTGGTTTTGTTACCAAGGGTACCAGCAGTGATGAGCATGAAAAAACCATCTTCTGGGGTACACTGATGTACAACAGCTTGTTTTTCATGCTTATTTGTAATGCCAGCATGTTTTTCATCTGTGCAACAACCCTGGCTATGGGTGGCTGGCAAACCGTTTTCCGCCGTATACCAGAAGCTATCTCCACCCTGGTGCCTATTTTTGGATCTATCACTTTCCTGATCCTGATCTATATCGTATTCATCGATCATAATCATCATATTTACCATTGGCTGAGCAAAGAAGCTGCCGAAGACCCTGTCCTGAAAGGAAAACTGGGCTTCCTGAACCCTGCTTTCTTCCTGATATGGACTATTCTGGCCATTGGTTTGTGGATCATACTGGGTGCCCGTATGCGTAAACTGAGCACTGAAGCCGATGAAGCAGCCCTGAACGGTGAAGTAGGCCAGAGCTTTATCTGGAGAAATACAGTAACAGCCTCCCTGTTCATTGTATGGTTCGCCCTCACCGTAGGTTCTACTGTTCCCTGGTTGTGGATGATGAGCATCGATGCACACTGGTACAGCACCATGTACAGCTGGTATACTTTTGCAAGCTCTTTTGTATCTGGTATGTCACTGATCGCCCTCTGGGTTATTTACCTCAAAAACAAAGGATACCTGGAATATACCAACGAAGAGCACCTGCATGATATTGGTAAATTCATGTTCGCATTCTCTATATTCTGGACCTACCTCTGGTTTGCCCAGTACATGCTGATCTGGTATGCCAATATTCCCGAAGAAACAGTTTACTTTAAACATCGTGTACAGGGACCCTATAGAGGCATCTTTTTCTTAAACATTATTATCAATTTCGTTTGCCCCATCCTAATTTTGATGAAACGCTCCGCCAAACGGAACTATACCCTGATGACATTTATGGCGGTGCTTATTCTCTTTGGTCACTGGATCGACTTCTACCAGATGGTAATGGGTAGCTTGTCAAAAGACCATGTAACCCTCGGATGGCTGGATTTTGGTATTGCCGCTTTATTTATAGGACTGATGATACATTTTGTAGGGAGAGCGCTGGCCAAAAAGCCCCTGGTACCCAAATACCACCCGTTCCTCAAAGAAAGTATCATTCACCATACTTAACGGATATAGTAACAGGCAGCAACCACTGCCCCGGATAGAAAGTGTTTTATTAAAGAATTAGAAAATTACTGATAGCGTTATGTCAATGTTTTTTACCATCGCAGTGATCGTCCTGGTTTTTCTGGTCATCTTCCAGATTGCCAAAGCCAGTGAATATGTATCAGTGCTGAAAGGCGAAGAGAAATCACGTGCACAGCAGAACAAGATCAATGGTTTTTTCATGATCGCCTTCCTGGTGCTGGGCCTGGTGGGTGTGTACTGGTGTAATGAGTTACTGTATAAGAAAACATTGCTGCCGCAGGGTTCAGCCAGTGTGCAGGGTGAAAAAGTAGATTCCATGCTGTGGGTAACCGTAGTAGTTACTGGTGTGGTATTTTTCATCACACAGATCGCCCTGTTCTGGTTTGCATATAAATACCAGGAAAACCCCAAACGAAAAGCTTTCTTCTTTCCCCATAACAATACCATGGAAATTGTTTGGACAGTGGTTCCGGCCATTGCCCTTACTGTACTGGTGGTGATCGGTTTGCGCAACTGGTTCTTGTTTACCAGCGATGCACCTTCCAATGCACTTACTGTTGAGGTGACCGGTAAACAGTTTGGCTGGATCTTCCGCTACCCCGGTAAAGATGGTGTATTGGGTAAAAAATATTTCAGGGTAATTGATGCGGCTTCCAACTCGCTGGGCCTGATCTGGAAAGACAGTGCCGAGCTGAGGCTGAAAGATGACCCTGCCACACACGACGATATCGTAACAGAACAAACTGTTTATGTGGTGAAAGGCCGCCCGGTGAAATTCATCATCGGTTCCAGGGATGTGATCCATGATGTGGGTTTGCCCCAGTTCCGTATGAAAATGGATGCTGTACCCGGTACACCCACTACCATGTGGTTCACACCTAAGTTCACCACCAAAGAAATGAAAGAGAAAACCGGCAATCCTGATTTCCAGTATGAAATCAGCTGTGACCAGATGTGCGGTAATGGCCACTACTCTATGAAAGGTGTGGTGGAAGTGGTTACACAGGCCGAATACGATGAATGGATGGCTAAACAGAAGCCTGCCTATGTGAATGCATTCCCTGAAAAAGAAGCACCAACCCCGGCAGCCGCTCCGGCACCAGCTGACAGCACCAAGAAAGCTGCAGTTAAAACAGCCGAAGCCGGTAAAGATGCTGTGGCCATTAAAAAATCATAAGGTAAAGACGATTGGCTTTACCGGAAAAATTTAAAGAAGATCCTTACTTAGTTTTAATAAAGAGTTTGATATGAGTAACGAAGCTGTTTTGCATACAAATGTTGGTGTTTCCCACGGGCATGATGCTCATCATGACGAACATGGGCATCATCACGAGACGTTCATTACCAAATACGTATTCAGCCAGGACCATAAGATGATCGGTAAACAGTTCCTGATCACTGGTATGGTTTGGGCCGTATTGGGTGGTTTGATGTCGGTTCTGTTCCGTTTGCAGCTTGGCTACCCCGATTCTTCCTTCCCCTGGCTGGAAGATATCCTGGGTAAATGGGCAAAAGGTGGCCATATCAGTGCCGAAGCGTATTATGCACTGGTTACCACGCACGGCACAGTACTGGTGTTCTTTGTATTAACAGCCGGTTTAAGTGGTACTTTTTCCAACTTCCTGATCCCTTTACAGGTGGGCGCCCGTGATATGGCCTCACCGCTGATGAATATGCTGAGCTACTGGTTCTTCTTTGCTGCCAGTGTGGTGATGCTTTCTTCTATGTTTGTAGAAACCGGTCCGTTCAGCGGTGGCTGGACAGCCTATCCTCCACTGAGTGCGCTGGGTGATGCCTCTCCAGGTTCTAAAACGGGTATGGATCTCTGGTTAACAGCGATGGCCCTGTTCGTGGTATCGCAGCTGCTGGCCGGTTTGAACTATATTGCCACAGTACTGAACATGCGTACCAAAGGTATGAGCATGACCCGCCTGCCACTGACCATCTGGGCCCTGTTCTTTACCGCTGTACTGGGTGTATTATCCTTCCCCGTACTGTTCTCTGGTTTTATCCTGCTGATATTCGACCGTAATTTCGGTACCAGCTTCTACCTGTCTGATATCTTTATTGCCAGCACCGGCGCTCTTCCCAATGAAGGCGGTAGTGCGATCCTTTACCAACACCTGTTCTGGTTCCTGGGGCACCCTGAAGTATATATCATCCTGTTGCCTGCAATGGGTATGGTATCTGAAATATTGTCGACCAATGCACGTAAACCCATCTTCGGTTATATGGCGATGGTGGGCTCTATGTTTGCGATTGTTGTACTGGCCTTCCTGGTATGGGCACACCACATGTTTGTAACGGGGCTCAATCCGTTCCTCGGGTCTATCTTCGTATTGCTTACATTGCTGATCGCCGTGCCATCGGCCATTAAAGTGTTCAACTGGTTAACCACCCTCTGGCGCGGTAATATCCGCTTCACACCGGGTATGCTGTTTGCCATTGGCTTTGTGAGCCTGTTCATTTCCGGTGGTTTAACTGGTATCTGGCTGGGTAATTCAGCACTCGATATTCACCTGCACGATACTTATTTCGTAATTGCCCACTTCCATATAGTAATGGGTGTGGCCTCTATGTTCGGTATGTTTGCCGGTATTTATCACTGGTATCCCAAGATGTACGGCCGTTATATGAACAATACCCTGGGTTATGTACATTTCTGGTTAACCATCATCGGTGCTTACCTGATCTTCTGGCCAATGCACTACGAAGGTTTGGCCGGTATGCCCCGCCGTTATTATGATTATGGCAACTGGGAAAGCTTTAAGCAGTTTCTTTCACTGAACAGGTTCATCAGTACCGTGGTGATCATTGTATTTGCAGTACAAATCCTGTTCCTGCTCAACTTCTTCTATTCTATTTTCAAAGGAAGAAAAGTAACATCTCAAAACCCCTGGGGTTCTAATACACTGGAATGGACTACACCAATTAAACCCGGTCACGGTAACTGGCCTGGTGAAATTCCGGAAGTACACCGCTGGGCATATGATTATGGTAAAGATGGTAAAGATTTCATTGCACAAACCACACCGGTGGGCGCAGATGAAAGCCATCATTAAACAATAAATTATCTGATGCCCTGAGAAATCAGGGCATCAGCTTTAGAACGAGCATTGTGGGGCAAAGTAATTACATGACGGGAGATATTCATACCACTGCCACCTCTGCCAAATGGGTGCAGAAGATCAAGGATTATGTGCAGCTCACGAAATTCACACTGAGTTTCACTGTTGTATTCTCCTGTGTGATCTGCTATCTGTTGGCACCCAAGGTGGTGGAATATGACTGGAAGATGATCATCCTGCTGTTTATCGCCGGTTTGCTGGTGACAGGCAGTGCCAATGCCATTAACCAGGCGGTAGAAAAAGATACGGATGCGATGATGAAGCGCACGGGTAAACGCCCGGTTGCCAGCGGGAGAATGAGTGTACAGGAAGCATTCACCTTTGCTTTCATCGCGGGTTTGGCTGGTGTATGGATGATGTATCATTTTTTCAACCTGTCTTCTGCCCTGCTCTCTGCCTTCAGCCTGTTTTTATATGCGTATATCTATACACCGCTGAAGAAAGTGAGCTCGATCGCCGTACTGGTGGGCGCCTTTCCTGGTGCATTACCCTGCCTGATCGGCTGGGTGGCCGGTAACGACGATTTCAGTGCCGGCGGGTGGATCTTGTTCGCAATACAGTTTTTATGGCAGTTTCCCCATTTCTGGGCTATTGCCTGGGTGGCACATGGCGATTACAGCCGGGCAGGATTTAAATTGCTGCCCTCTGATAAAGGGCCCACTAAAAACACTGCTATACAAACAGTTATGTATTCAGTGCTGATGATCCCGGTAGGAATGCTACCCTATTATTATGGTTTAACCGGGAAGCTGAGCTTGTGGATTGTGCTGGCTTGCAATATTTTTATAGTGGTACAATGTGTGCGGTTATATATATCTATGGATGTAAAAGCAGCCCGGAGGGTAATGTTCAGCAGTTATATCTATTTGCCGATAGTACTGCTGGCACTGCTGGCGGATAAATTGCACATAGTGAATTGATAAAATTCCAAAGGGCAGATTCCAAAATCCAGTGATTGCGGAGTAGCTGTTGGAGTATTAGCGATTGCTAACCCGGAAATGTTCAAATATGTTTGAACAGTCATTAAAGGAAAGATAGCACCAGTTCGCCCAAGAGGTTCGTTCGTTTTGCAGGCGGTTGAAATTGGATATAGCTATAGCGGCTGATTACCAGCACCTTGGATTTTGAAGTGTATTATTTGGAATTTAATTCATTAACGATGTATATGGAGCAAACCGTGAGTACAGAAAGAAAGAGAATACATCCCCATAAATTCACCCTTTGGGTGGCCATGGGCAGTATCGTAATGATGTTTGCCGGATTAACCAGTGCCTATATTGTAAAACGCAGCCAGAGTAATTGGCTGGAGTTTTCATTGCCGCTGGTGTTCTGGTATTCGACAGCCGTGATCCTGGTAAGCAGCCTCACCATACACCTGGCATTGAAAGCCTTCAAGGCAAGGGAAATGGCACGTTACCGCAGGCTGATCACCCTTACTGCTGTTTTGGGCGTACTGTTCGCCGTACTGCAGTTTGCCGGTTTCAATGCCCTGCATAAGAACGGGATACAACTGTTTGGTATAGGCAGCAACCCGTCAGCCTCATTTCTGGGTATTATTACCGGGCTGCATGTATTGCATGTACTGGGTGGCGTAATTGCATTGCTGGTTATTTTCTTCAGGGCATACAGCGCCAGGAAGAGAAATTACAGTTCAATACCGATTGAAGTGGTAAGCACTTACTGGCATTTTGTAGATATTCTCTGGATATACCTGTTTATATTTTTTAACTGGATAGGTTAGCAGAATCAGGGCAGAAGCCCTGCCAATGCAGCTGATAAAACTTTTTTCACTGAGCTGGTTGTACCGGAAAACCGGGGGGTGAACCCCAATAAAAAGTTGATTTTTATAGTGGTGATATGGGCAGCAGCCAATAAATTTGCGAACGAAATTTTCTGAACTAACATGGCAACGACAACAGCTACAACAGAAACAAAATGGTGGGGCGGCGGAAAAAGTCCCTTCAACCTGGAGTACGGAAAGGTAATGATGTGGTATTTTTTAATGAGTGATGCTTTTACGTTCGGAGCTTTCCTGATTTCGTATGGTACCACCCGTTTTGCCACCAACGGATGGCCTGATCCCAACCATGTATTTAATTCTTTTCCCGGTTTAGGTGCGGGTTACCCGCTGTTGTTTGTGAGCTTGATGACCTTTATTTTGATCATCAGCTCGGTTACCATGGTACTGGCTGTACATGCCGGCCACAATATGGATAAGAAAGGTGTGGTTACCAACCTGGTACTCACTATCATTGGCGGACTGGCCTTCCTGAGCTGCCAGGCCTGGGAGTGGACACACCTGTTTCATGAAGGTGCCTGGTGGGGCCGCAATCCATTTCCCAATGCTGATGGGTCTGTTGCCACAACCAATTTCACCAACTTCTTTTTCACCATCACCGGCTTCCATGGATTCCACGTGTTTTCTGGTGTGATCATCAATATCATCATGCTGATCATGACCCTCTCTGGTACATTTGAGAGAAGAGGTCACTACCTGATGATTGAAAAAGCTGGTTTGTACTGGCACTTTGTAGATCTGGTTTGGGTATTTGTATTCACTTGCTTCTACCTGGTTTAAATAAAGCAGCAGAAGAAACTTTTTACAAACGATTAAAGAACTAATTACATGGAACATACATTAGAAAGCCTGCAGCCTAATCCTGAGCATGCAAGAGAAGCGAAAAAAGAAGTTTGGCGCATTACTTTATACCTTACTATTCTTACTATTGTTGAGCTGGCCCTCGGTTTTATTATGATGAACTGGCCCGAAGATAGCCTGAAACGCCACCTGGTTAAAGGAGTGATCCTTGTACTGATGGTTTGGAAAGCTATTTACATTGTAGGCTATTTCATGCACTTGAAACATGAGATCAGGAATATGGTTATGACCATTGTTATTCCTTTGCTGCTGTTTGTATGGTTTATCATTGCTTTTCTTTCAGATGGCAATTCTTACCGCAACCTGAAAAATGAATACAACCCTTACTACAAAGAGAAATCTACTATAAAAGCAGAGCCGAAACATGAAGGCGAGGGTGAGCAAAAGCATGAGAAGAAGCCCGGTGCGATGGAATAAGCTTTACCACCAGCAATTGTGTAGTAAATAAAATCATTCAGCCATCCCGCCGGAGCGGGGTGGCTTTTTTTATCACTGGAGTATTTGCTGCTTAAACCGGTATACTGTAAACTTCCGCAAAGGAAGGCCGGGTTGAACCCAGCATACAAAAAATAGTATTAACGAAATGAATAAGAAAGCCTTGCTCGCACTTTGTATCGCTGTACTGATACCGCTGGTCAGCTATCTCTGTGTGCGCTATGTGAGTGAAGATGCAGTGATAATACCACGCCGTATGCTGCTCGATTCAGTTGTTACCACGGTGAAAGACGGCAAAGAAGTAAATGACAGCATTTGGCATACCACAAAAAACATCAGGCTGGTGAACCAGCTGGGTGATACAGTAAGCCTGTATGATATCAAGGGCAAGATCATAGTAGCCGATTTCTTTTTTACCAGCTGCGGTTCTATCTGCCCCGCACTTACCCGTAATATGGCCAGGCTACAGCAATCGTTTTTAAAGGGTGGCGATACCAGGCAAAAGATCGATTCGTCTATTGTTCAATTCCTCTCCTTTTCTATTGACCCGGAACGGGATTCTGTGCCAAGACTGAAAGCTTATGCCGACAGGTATGGTGTAAACCACGACAACTGGTGGTTTCTTACCGGGCCGAAAGATTCTATTTACAATTTTGCATTTGAGCAACTGAAAGTAGATAAGTTCAGCAATGAGCCTATTAGTCCTGACTTTGTGCATACCAGCCGTTTTGTGCTGTTCGACCGTGATTATGTGGTGCGAGGTTATTATAACGGGCTGGATTCTGCTTCACTTACCAAACTGGCAAGGGATATCGGTATCCTGATGCTGGAAAAAGAGCATGGAGAAAAACGTAAACTGCCATTCGATCCCCTGCTGATGGGCGTGTTCTTTGCTATAGCCATTGTGGTGGTAGTGGTGGTATTGTCGCTGGTATTTAAAAAGAAGCCCGTCGCAGTTTAAAAACAATCCTGAACAATTACCGGATAATTCAATAGTATGCTACAACCTTCTCTGCAAAAAAACGATACACGTGCCCGCTGGCTCATTGGCATTTTTTCATTTGTGGTATTTGCTGCTGTGGTGGCCCTGGGTCGTTTTAAACTCCAGGTTCAGCTGGGGTTTGATGTGCATATTTTTGCCAAGCTCAATGCCTTTATCAATACCATAACTGCTGTTTTGCTGGTGGCAGCATTGATGGCGGTGAAGAACGGGAAATACCTGCTGCATAAACGGATCATGGTTACAGCGCTTATGCTTTCTGTTGTTTTCCTGGTATCTTATATTGCCCATCACCTGCTGGCAGGTGAAGCCCGCTTTGGCGATGCCAACCACGACGGGCTGCTGAGCGATGAAGAAAAAGCGGCTGTGGGTTCTACCCGTTATGTGTATTATGCTATTTTAAGCACACATATCTTACTCGCTTCTGTTATTCTTCCCTTTATATTGTACACAGCATACCGTGCGCTTATTGCCGAATGGCCGCAGCATAAAAAGCTGGCCCGTTATACCTGGCCACTATGGTTTTATGTGGCAGTAACGGGCCCCGTGGTTTACTGGATGATCAGCCCTTATTACCGTTAATACGGCCATAGAACAAAAGGCTAAAACTCAGAAAGACAGTATTTCAATATTTGAAGCGTGCTGGGCATCGTGGTACAGCCGGATAGTGGCTTTTTGAAAATCATTTTCATTCGCTTCGGCGATGTTCACAAATTTCTGGGGGTTCCTGTCAACCAGTGGAAACCAGCTGCTCTGTACCTGCACCATCAGTTGATGACCGGCTAAAAAAGTATGGGCCACATCATTCAACACCAGTTTCACCGGTGTTATTTTGCCCGGTACAAAAGGTTCAGGCTTTTCCCAACTGTTCCTGAATTTTCCCCTGATAATTTCTGCCCTTACCAGTTGCTGTGTTTTATCGGGCAGCACATCGATCAGCTTAACCACAAAATCGGCATCTGTACCGGTTGTGCTAACAAACAGGTTGGCAGTAATGGGGCCATACAGGGTTAGATCTTTGCTGAGATTAGCGCTTGTATAATGCAATACATCCGGCCGCGCTGCAGCGAAACGCTGGTCTGCTGCCATGTATTCATTGATGCGGTCATCACTTTTTTTATCAATATAAGGCACAGGGTTAGCGGGATCTGAAACATACTCATCAAACGATGTACTATTTGAAGAATTGTTTTTTACTGTACTTAAAGCATGATTACCCTGCAGGTACCAGCTTTGTTTAACTGCTTCTTTGGGTGGCCATTGGGCGAATGATTGCCAGCGGTTGCTGCCAGTTATAAAAACAGTGGCTTCTGCAACATTGAACTGCCCGGTACCTTTCAGGTAATAATTAAAAAAATCCACTTCCATCTGCTGAAAATAAGCGCTGGTATTGCTGCCGAAACTATAACCGCCAAACCTGCTCCAGTTGCCGCTTTCCCAGGCGCCATGTGTCCAGGGGCCCATCACCAGCCGGTTATCATTACCGGGCGATTGGCGTTCAATAGCCTCATATGTTTTTAGTGCACCAAACATATCTTCTGCATCGAACCACCCGCCTACAACCAATACCGCCGGTTTTACATTTTTCAGGTGTGGCCGTATATTGCGTGCCTGCCAGTATGCATCCTTTTTGGTATGGGCAAGGTATTCGTTCCATATTTTGCTGCTGTCATGGTAATAGCGGGCATTCAGGTTTTTGATCGGTCCGATATTCAGGTAGAAATCGTATACATCTTTTATATCAAGCGAGGGGTTGACCAATGGGTATTTCTGCCAGGGATGGGGGCGTGGATGATCGAAAAAGTTCATGAAGCTGAAATCGTCCATCAGGAAGAATGCACCGCGGTGATAGGCATCATCACCCTCGAATTCATCTGTAACAGGTGCCTGGGGTGATACTGCTTTGATAGCAGGATGCGCATCGGGCAGTGATGCACTGGCATAAAAACCCGGATAGGAAATACCATAAATACCTGCCTTGCCATTGTTGTGTGAGATGTTTTTCAGCAGCCAGTCTACGGTATCATAAGTATCACTGCTTTCATCCACATCTTTGTTGCTTTTTTTGTGGTCGATGGCTGGTGTCATTTCCTGGAACTGGCCTTCGCTCATATACCGGCCGCGCACATCCTGGTAAACAAAAATATATTTCTCCTTTGAGAGCAGCGGGTTGGGACTTAACTGCCGCCTGTACTTGTCTTCTCCATAAGGTGAGCTGGCATAAGGCGTACGCATTAGCAAAAAAGGATAATTGCCCGAGCTGTCCCTGGGTATATAAATAGCGGTAAACAGCTTTGCACCATCCCGCATGGGAATAAGGCGTTCTATCTTGATAAAGTCATCTTTGCTGTTCTGGGCAAAGGCAGGTGTAATAAGGGGTATACCCGCCAGGAGAAAAAGAAGGATTTGTTTCATAGCAGAAAGATATTCCATATCTGCCAGATATGGAATATCTGAATGGATGACCGGTTCAGATACCCAGTTCTTCTACAGGATCCCAGAACTTTTCTTTGAAATTGGTGATGATATCGTTTTTCACCTTTATCCCTTCTTTTTTAAGCAGCTCTTCCATACGCGATGGCGGGTCCCAATGCATTTTGCCCGATAACATACCATTGCGGTTAACCACACGGTGTGCCGGTACTTTGGGTTTTGCTGCGCCGGCAGCATTCATTGCCCATCCAACCATCCGGGCCGAAAGCTTAGTGCCCAGGTAGTTTGCAATGGCACCATAAGAAGTAACACGTCCTTTGGGTATTTGCCTGACCACTTCCCAAACATCTTCAAAAAAAGAATATTGTTTATCGGCAGTGGTAGTACGTGCTTTTTCTTTATCAGGTGCGCTGCGCTTTTTCATAAGCCAAAATGATAAAGTGAATGTACAGAGAAGGCTGCAGAGCACCAAACAGCAGGCTGTTGATCCATGCAGGGAGATCACTCTTTTTTGTTTTGCTGTTCCCTTTTTTCCAGCAGCGCTGATCTTTTTGGTTCGGGCACCGCTTCGTACTGGTAGGGACAATGCAGGCATCCGTTGCCGCAGCAATAACCGCGGTTCAGGTGATAACTGGCTGTGAATACCATTAATCCCTGGTCGTTGAAATAAAAATCAATATGTTCAGTCAGAGGCTTGCTCACCAATGGTATTTTTTAGCACCATATCCAGTTCTTCCGGCAGCGTTGCATCTATGCGGAAGGCAAGATAATGTATGCGGTTGCTTTGCGCAATGTCGAGGCCTTCATAATGTGTTTTGATTGTCAGCTCATCAGAAATACCGGGCATTTTATATACATCATCATAATCTGTAAGCAACGGCAAACTGTACATCCGGATAACTGTTTTGGTGAACTGGTACAAATCAGGGCTGTCTGTTTTCAGGTGAATAATACCGCCAGGTGCAAGAAACTGCTGGTAAAGCCGGAGGAATTTAGGATGTGTAAGCCTTTTTTTCATGCGGGAAAAACGCAGCTGCGGATCAGGAAACGTGATCCATATTTCCTTTACCTCGCCAGGTGCAAAATAGGTATTTACCTTATCGATCTGCGAACGAACAAAAGCCACATTTTTCAAGCCTTCCTGTAAAGCCGTTTTGGCGCCCCGCCAAATGCGATTGCCTTTTACATCAATGCCAATGAAATTTCTATTGGTATACATCCTGCCCAATCCCACTGCATATTCACCTTTTCCACAGGCCAGCTCGAGTGTGATGGGATGATCATTCCCAAAAAAAGCAGCCCAGTTTCCTTTGCTGTCTTCCGGATATTCCAGCACATTAACAAATGTTTTGATCTCTGCAAACCGCACCAGTTTTTTCTGTCCCATAGCCGGCAAAGATAGAATCTTGTACAAATACAGGCAATTTTGAAACTGGCAGCCGTTAATACCTATTTTTGCCCGTATAAAAATTAGCCTTGGCTAGCCTGCAAACCCGCCGTCCATGTATTTAAACAAACAGACAACATGCTTTTTTGTAACTTATATAGCTATAGGAACAGTGTATGAACAATTATCCTTTAAAGGTGGCGGTTATTTATCTGGCGCTTGGCTTGCTTTGGCTGGGGATAACCGGCTGGATGGTATACGATGACCAGGACATTGTACACTGGACTTTTCAGCGCCCGCTGAAAGATATATTGTTTATCGTGGTTACTGCAGTGGTGTTGTATGTGGTTATCTCTTACCATTACAGGCATCTGCGCCGGAACGAACTTGAATATAGTTCTTTATTCAGGGATAATCCTTATCCCATGCTGGTGTACGATACAGAAACATTGCAGATAATGACAACCAATAATGCTTTCAGGGAAAGATATGGCTACAACAGGGAAGACCTTAGCTCGCTTAAGTTAACTGATACTGTGCAACCTGAAGATGAACTGGCCATTATCGATTTTGTAAAAAAAGTAGAAGAAAAATCTTTTTCAGACAGTGGTATCTGGCGGCAGAAAAACAAGAACGGTCAGTCATTTTATGCCAGGGTATCTTCGCACGCTACGCATTTCAAAGGAAAAAAAGCAAGGATTGTGATGGCCATAGACACAACAGAAGAAGAGCTTGTGGCACAAAAAGAAATCAGCCGTACACAGGTACATGACCTGCGAAAACACCTGGCCAATATGCTGTCGCTTTGCTCATTGCTGAATAATGAGCCTGAGAACCTGGCCTTCCACAAAGAACTGATCCCGCTGCTGCGGCAGTCCTGTGAAGAGCTCGACCTTACTATAAAGAGGATAACAGATAAACCCGCAACCAGTAACAATGCCTGATGAAGCGCAAACAGGAGAGATGATTGATAACCGGTTACAGTCCATCCACTTTCAGCTCAAATAATACCGGCCAGTGCTTGCCTGTTATATACAGGCTTTTCCTGGACGAATCAAAGGCAATACCGTTTAGTACATGCTCTGATAAAGCTTCGGGATTACGATCTACGGTGATGCCGTTTTTTTCCCGTATCCCTGACAAATCGAGTTGGGCTACAACTTTGCCCGATACAGGATCAATTTTCAGGATATACTCTTTATGCCAAACATTACCGTAGATATATCCATTGATATATTCCAGTTCATTCACCTGTTCAACTGCACCGTTGATATTGCTTACAGTAATATACCTTGTAACAGCAAAGCCGGCCGGGTCAACAAAATACAATGTGTCTTTGCCTGTGCCCACAATCAATTCCTGGCCATTGGTGGTTAAACCCCAACCTTCATGTGGCCATCTAAAGCTGCCGGTCTTTTTCAGGCTGGCAGCATCGTATACCAGTACCATGTTGTTTTGCCAGGTGAGCTGGTACAATTTATTATTCAGCCGTGTAATGCCTTCGCCAAACAATGTACCGGGCAGGTGCAGGTCTTTAACAATGCCGCCGGGTATTGTTGATTGTATCAGCCGGCTATGCCCTTCACCGCCCGTGCTTTCATATAAAGTATGTTCATACCAGAACAAGCCTTCTGTAAACGCTGAAGTGTCGTGGGGATATATATTTTTCACCTGGTAATTCAGCAACAAAGGCTGTGCTACACTGGTCACTGTACTATCCTTGTCTGTATTGTCTAACGCATGATTCTTACAGGCCGCGAAGCAGCACAACAGGAAGATACAATAGCGGTTCATCCATCAATGGTTTTATAAATCCTTTTTCATCAGCCAGTCGGTTTGCGGATCATTGCCCAGCCGGAAAATATGGGTGCCGAACTTTTCAAACCCCCATTTCTCGTAAAAGCGGATAGCGCGGGCATTGTGTTCCCAAACGCCCAGCCAAAGTACTTTCTTATTCAACTGCCGGCTTAAAGCAATACAGTTTTCCATCAGCGCTGCGCCAATGCCCTTGCCGATAAAAGCTTTGTCGGTATAAATCCGCGCCAGTTCGATCGTTGCTGTTTTCGCCAGTTCTTTGGGTGCAGCGGCTTCAACCACCCGTGTATAACCTGCCAGCTCATGCTGCACAAAAGCCAGGATAAAATAATTGCCTGGTGCACCCACTTGGGCTTTTAGCCGGTCAGTTGTAAATACCTCATTCATGAACAGGTTCATGTTTTCTTCGGTATTGTCGGCGGCAAAGCTATCATAGAAGGTCTTCCTGCTGAATAAGGCAACCAGCTCAGCATCATCAGCAGTACCCATACGAAGCGTTATTTCAGGTTTGTTCATGATGTGTAAATATAAAAAAAGGGAATGAGCTGTGGCCGGCGGGCTTACTGATGCATGATTTTTACTGCATGCCTGAAAACTTCAGCGGCAAGGCGAGTTGCAGTGCTGTTAAAATGATAAGCAAGAAATACAACATAGCTTTAATGGCTGTCCAAAGCCTGCTGAGCAGCATGATATCAGCGCTTTTACCTGGTTGAAATGCATCCTTTTCAGGTAGCTTCGCTCTAATCTTTCTATAATCAAGTAAGCTTGTTTAGCAGCGCACATGCCTGCATCATTACTTTAAATCACTTCACTATCAATTGGCTGTATGCTTTTTAAAAAAAATGTACAAGTACGGCTCTAAACTATACCGCTGCAGGGTAGCTTGTGCATGCTGAAAATTTGTTTTTATTTTAAATCCAAACACTCCACCCAGGTATTCCCAATACACTTTGTCCCAAAACAGGCAATTGCTTACCGGCAGCGGCAGGAATAACTATGCGATAAAGCATAATCATTTCTTACCAGTACTGTAAGCAGCCTGGTTAATGTTTAATTTAAAAAGACAAAGGGTATGCTGCATTTTCAATGTTTACATCACCTACAAACAAACACTGCTACCAACGCTTTTCAGCAGGCTGAAAAATTGTTCAAAGAACAATTATTGCCTTGTGCTGCAATAAAAACAATCAAAGAAGAATGCATTGTAATGCAGGTGCAGCGCTTAACTGCCGGGCAGTTTTCTATCTGGCTGTATCAGGTAATGTTAACAGAAGAACTGGTGTTAAAAACAGAGATAACACAGCAGGATTTTTATTTCACCTATTTTTTAAAAATGCCCGGAGCCGTTCAATTTTCACCTGGTATAAGCATTAAGGAAAATGAATGCCACCTCATCTGTCTGCAACCAGGAACCTACCAGTGGAAACTGACGAAAGGTATGTTGACAGTATTACAAATTGGTATAAGCAGGAAACAGCTGCCGCTATTGTATAAAGATGTTCCCGGGTTAGCCGGTAGTATTGCATCTATGCTAAAAGCACGGAACAATATTTTGAGCCCTTATCCCGCACGCATAACCAGCAGCGCAAGGCAGTGTATTGAACAGGTTATCCGTTGCAGGTTCAAGCAGCCTGCGGCTTCCGTTTATCTTAACCTGAAAATGAAAGAGCTTGTGTTTGACTTTGCCTATTCTTTACAGGCAAGCGCATCTTATGGCAATGCAGAAAAAGAAGAACTTGCTTTGTTAAGCTCAATAGAAACATATATTGGCCTTCATCTTCATAAACCTGTTACCAGCCAGGTTATCATGCAGCATTTCCATATCAGTGAATACAGGCTGAAGAAAATTTTTAAACTAAAACACACATCACCAGCCCTGTTTATTGCACAACTACGTATGGAGAAAGCCCTTGCATTGCTCAAGCATACCAGTAATAAGATCACTGCCATTGGACGCGAAGTAGGGTATCGCAACCCATCCTGGTTTGCAGATGCTTTTTTCAAATACCATGGAATTAAACCAAGCGAAGTGCGGAGCAATACACCCGAACCGGGTATACATTCACCGGATCCGGGTATGAAAAAACAAAAATAATTACCAATGTGCACCTACCTTTATAGCAGAAACTCAACCGGGAATAATTGATCTTATCCCGGACTGATTTTCTGCTATCCCATCCTCCCAGCCATCTCTTTTTCTTTATGCGTATGTAGCATAATACACTGCTGGCTTGCATTGCAGGGCGATAAGTATTGCTGCGGCAGATCAACGCATTACTTAATTGATTAAAGAAACAGTTATGAAACCTGAATGGCTGCTCAAACTGGTTATTGCTTTACTGATTCTTTTGTTTACATATACTGCTATCAGTAAAAGCCTGGCATATGAAAAATTTGTATTGCAGATGCAACTGGCACCTGCTCCATTATTTAAGCAGGCTGCTCCTGTATTGGGCTGGTTGATGCCGGCCATTGAAGCCGCCATAGTTGTATTGCTATTATCTCAACGATACCAGATATGGGGTATTGGTGCATCACTTATCCTGCTCATTCTTTTTGAAGGTTATATTATTGCCATGCTGCTGTCTGGGTTAAGGCTTCCTTGTACCTGTGGCGGTATTGTATCTCAAATGACATGGAAGCAGCATCTTCTTTTTAATGGATTCTTTATTGTGCTGTGTATAACCGGGATTATCTGGTTCAAGCGGTATAAAAAATCAGCAGTCCTGAATACCGGAACAAAACCTGTTTAACTTTTTGCACGTGTAAACCGGGTTGCTGTTATGGCCAGACAGTGTCCCAATCTATTTCTTCAAATTTTAAAATGAACAAAAATGAAAACAGTAAAATTAAGCCTCGCTTTAGTGGCGCTTTCCCTGGGCATTGCCGGTGCATTTGCTGAAAACATTCAGCATAAGGCCGTGAAATCAACTGACGATAACCTGGTTTGGTATAAGACCATCTCAGATACCAACCCCAATCCCGATTTAGCTAGTACTCAGTATCCGTCTGCAGAAGCTGCTGCTGAGGCCCTGGGTTGCTCCATTGGTGAAAAGTTCTGCGCCGCAGAATTTGACCTGACAACACAAACTGTTACTGGTGAAAGGCTTCAAAAGCCGTAACAATTGGTAAAGCTGGCGATTATCGCCGGCTTTATTTTTTGTCTTCGATCACTATAATATCAACCGGGCGTACTCCTCTTACCAGGTCAAGCCCGTTTGCATTTAAGTCTTTTCTTATCTGGTCAAAGTCAAAAGATGTTTGACCTAGTTCTTTTGGTAAATTAACTGTCAGGTTCAGAGGATAGTTAATTTTTGTTTCATTCACTACCGGGTCAATATCTTTAAGCCCGTTTAGATAATGCACCAAGAGGTCAATTTTATGGTTCTGCAATTTTGCGAGCAGGTAGCCCCAGTTTCCCCATACAATACCAGGCTTGCCGGTACCTTTCTGAAGCAGGTGCCTGTTCTTTACAACCAGGCGCCAGCAGGGCCTCCGCTTTTTTTGTATGCTGACATTAACAGGCAAAGTCTTGCACAATTCATCAAAAACCAATTTCCAGAATGCTTCACTTTCTATGGCTTCGGGCAGCATCAGTTCATAGCAATATAAATTCCTTTTTTTCCAGTCTCTGAGTGTGGCGTATTTGGCCTGGTATGCAGCAGACATTACGCTATCTGGCCAAAAAAACCTGGTTGAATCCGTTGTTCTGAGTTCAATCCGTTTCATGTTTGTTCCACTCCATGGAAAATCCTTATAGAAGGCCTTATAAATAAGTTCTGCCATATTATTTTCGGAATAGAAAACTCTTTTCCGCTTCATTTCCGGGTCTATTCCAAGTGGTTCTATGAAATCTCCCCCAAATATATGCGGATTATATCCTGTGAGGATTGAACGGTATTGTATCTGGCTATTGTCAACTTTATAAGGCTTGTGAAAGTCGAAATCCATCTGATCTGCTTTCGTTTCCAGCGAAAGCGGGCCGGCCAGCATTGACCGGATATTTTTTTCAGTAATGTCATCAGAATCTGTGATTGCTTTCACAACCCCGTCGCTGTCAATCCACACATCATGAGGGAGCACGCGGTGAGGAAAAAATTTCGATAGTAGTGAATCATTCACAATAGTTGTAACAGGCCGGTTCCCCTTAAATAACCGGTCCAGGCTCCGGGTTACTTTTGCCTGCTGTTCATAGGCGACGGGTAAAATTACAGCCTTGTCGCCAATCTTCCGGTTGAGTGAATCAAATATGCGCAAGCCATCTACGCAGGGAGAACACCAGGTTGCCCAAAAATCGAGGATCACGAGTTTGCCTTTGCGCAGATCGGATAAATTAGCCGTTTTCAGGACACCATTCTCCAGGTATTCAACCTTGGTATCAGGTATTTTATCACCTATTTTAACAGGAGGGATCTTGGGCACTTGCGCCTGTATAGCAATACAGATAGCGCATAAGGTAAGCAACGAAAGACTTTGTTTATACATAAAAAGAGGTTTAAAAAGTAGCTAAAAATTATTTTCTGAAAATAAGTATCAGTATCCCGGGTTTTGTTGGAGGTAGGGGTTGTTCTGCAGTTCATTTTGCGGTACCGGTAACAGGGCATTTGTTGATACCCAAACAGGTTTCAGTGGTTTTAACAGGCTGTCGATATGCTTATACCGTTTTGCATCAAGAAAACGGTCGCCCCATTCGGCAAACAGTTCTACCCGCCGCTCCCGTTCAATCACTGCCAGTAAATTTTGCTGATCACCGGCCGTAGTGGCTGCAAGCCCCGCACGGGTACGGATGGTGTTTATATCAGCCAGTGCACCGGCAATATTGTTTTGTACGGCCCGTGCCTCTGCCCTGATTAAATACTGTTCAGACAGTCGCTGCAGTATAAGGTATTCACCATTGCTTCCTGTAGTGAGGCTGTTGTTCTTATACTTAAAAGGAAAAAACACTTGTGCTGAATTCGATTTTAGCCAATTGGTTTTTCGCTTATCACCCGGCTCAAAAGCGTTGTACAAATTCATATTGATCACATATTGAGGTGTTCCTGAACCGGCAATAAAAGAGGCTGCCAGGGATGTAAAGCCGTTCTGTGTCCAGCATTGAACAATGGTTTCCCTGCTTCCCTTTATAAAAACATCCGGTATATTTTCCAATGCATACCGGCCGCTGTTAATAACAAGAGAAGCCTGCGTTTCAGCGGCTGCATAGTTTTGCTGGTACAGGTACACTTTCGCCAGCAAGGCAATAGCTGCAAGTTTATTCGCCCTCACTTTTTCTGCTGATGGATAACCGGAAGGCAACAGGGAAACGGAACTTTGCAGGTCCTGTATAATTTGCAGATAGACACTGGCAACAGAAGAACGGGCGCTGACTGAAGTTGTGGCCGCATCTGTACTCATAAGTAGTGGTACATCGCCATAGAGATTGACAAGATAAAAATACCCATATGCGCGGAGGAACCTGGCTTCGCCACTTAACAGCTGCCTGGTTGAATCTGTTATGCCTTTTGAATGGTTCAGGTTTTCCAGTAATGCATTGCATTGATAAATGACGGAATAGAAATATTTCCAGATATTCAGGTTGCTGGCATTAACAGGGGAAACAGCACTGTTGGAAAACTCTTTCTGGTTATTGACCGTGCTTGCATAAACCAGCTCGTCAGTATACAAAGCAATATTTACATTATAATTCCCGGCAATAAATGTGTTGAATGAATAGTAAATATTACCCAGCACAGCTGTCGCACTTTTATCATCAGTGAATACATTATTGGTTGTTAGCTGGTTTACCGGTACACCCGTTTCAATCAGGCGACGGCAGGATGCCAACATGGTTATCAGTAAGAACACGCAAAGAAATGTTGCAGGCATGTAACGGTTTTTCATATAAATGCAATTATTAGAGTGAAAGCTGCAATCCCGCAGCCAGGATTTTCATGGGGGGAATACCGCTCACACCTGTTTCAGGATCATATACAGCCGCATTCTTCATGATGGTCAAAAGGTTTTGCCCTTCCAGGAAAATTTTAACATGCCTGATTTTATACCGCTGTAACAAATGTTGAGGCAATTGGTAAGAAAGGGACAGGTTTTTTAACCGGAGATATGTGGCATTAATAAACAAAGCATCTGATGCGCTGACATAAAAATCGATGGCTGTTGTCGATTTACGCACATCAGTAATATCGCCTGGCTTTTGCCACCGGCGTAAAGCAGTGCTGTAAGTATTGGCCTGTGCGCCTGGATTGGGCACACTGCCTGTTGTAAACTGTTTTGAGAACTGCAAGAATATATCCAGCTGCAGGCCTTTATAAGAAAAGGTATTGGCAATACCTCCGTAATAGTAAGGGCTTGTTCGGCCCATAATAAAATAGTCAGTATTGTAAACAGGAGTGGTGGTATCACCTCCTTTTTTGGTACTGTACAACCTTAAACCGGTTTGCGGATCAATATGCGTAAACCGGTAACCTTTTTTAGTACTTAAATCCTGTCCGATAATATAAGTGTTTGCATAAGCCGAAGCTGATAGCCGCGGGAAGGCAAGCAGTTTATTCCGGGGTAATGTTAAGTTGCATACAGCGGCCCAGCTGAATCGCTTGCTTTTAATGATGGTGGCAGATAGCTCAATCTCCCAACCCTTGTTTTCGATTGATGCAGGCAGATTCGCCTGGTAACTGCCAAATGGCCCGCTCATAAACGGCAGGGGATAAGCAACCAGCTGATTGCTGCTGCGGTTGCTGTAGAAATTTATTGTTGCAGACAGCCTGTTCCCGAATAAGCCCAGCTCAATACCGGTTTCAAATTTCTTATTGGTTTCCCAGCTATAATCCGAGCTGGCTATACGGGATGGAACCAGGGTTGCAATGTTCTGGTACGGATTGCCTGCCGTATAGGCAGACAAATACTGGTAATCTGCTATCTGGTCATTGCCTGTTAATCCATAACTCAGTCTCAGTTTACCATAACTTAAAAACTTCAGGTGTTCTTTTATAAAATGCTCACTTGAAAACAACCATGCAAAACCTGCCGATCCAAAATTGCCAAATTGGTTACTGGGGCCAAAACGCGAAGAACCATCCCTGCGGACCGTTGCATTAAAAATATATTTCCGTTTCCAGTTAAAAGTGGCTCTTCCAAATAGGGAAGCATATTTGTATTCAGCGAAGTTATCGTACCAGCTTGTAATTGTGCCTGCAGCGCTCAGGCTTTTGAGTAAGGCCTCGTTGGCATAGTTGGAGCCCTGAACAAACTGCCCGTTCATTGTATTTCCCTGCCAGGTACCACCAATAAGAACATTGATATTGGCATGCGAAAAATCACGCACATAATTTAGCTGCGGCTCAACGATCAGTGAGGTATTGGCATTGGTACCAAACTGGGCATAACTGGTGGCGGAAGAAGAGGCGGGGTTTTGCGATGACTGCGGAAAAATATTTACTTGCTTCAGATTGGCATTGGTATACCCGATACTGACTTTCGCAGTAAAATCATTGAAGAAAGTATACCTGATAATACTGTTCAGTATAGTAGAAAAAGAAGTGTAAGCAGCCTGTTGCCTGAGCAAAGCAAAAGGATTAACAACTGCACCTGTCCAGTTATATTTGCCCTGCTGGTTATACACCGGGAAATCCGGCGGCAACGATAGTACACTAAATACAGGAAATGCGATCTGGTTGTTTTTATCATAACTGACAATACCGGAGAGATTGATACCAAATTTTCCATTGGCCGAACTATGCTGGATATTAAAATGTGTACCCGTTTTGTAGTAATTAAAACTGCCGGGAAAAATGGTTCCTTCTTTCCTGAAATTACTGCTGATGAAAAAGCTGGTTCCTGTATTGCCTCCTGAAACACCAGCCTGTATATCTGTAACCCTGGCGCTGCCGCCCAGCATGTATTTTATCCAATTTGTTTCCTTTGTTGTATCCCACACCATCAGGTCTGGCGCATAAGCATTGCCGGAAGGATCACCAGAAGGAACTAGGTTATCATTTTTATACGCCTCATGCCTGATAAGCAGGTAATCTTTTAAGCCGAGCATAACCGGCAGCCTGGCGGCCCTGCTGGTTCCCGAATAAACATTCAGCTTTACTTCTGTTTGACCGGCCCTGCCTTTTTTTGTTGTGATCAGTATTACACCATTGGCGCCTCTTGAACCGTAAATGGCAGTTGCATCTGCATCTTTCAGGATCTCTATGCTCTCTATATCTTCCGGGTTCAGGGCGTTCAGTGGATTTACACTGCCTAATGCCGTGTTGCTGAGCTGTGCGTAAGACTGGTTAAGTGGTGTGGAGTTGAAAGGAACATTGTCTACCACATAAAGCGGATCTTTGCCTGCAGTGATGGAGTTTTGCCCGCGTATCTGAACACTGATAGCACCACCCGGCAGTCCATTGGTGCTATTGATGAAAACACCAGCCGCCCGCCCCTGCATTGCCGAAATAAAATTACTTACCGGTTGTTTTTGAATTGTTTCTGCACTTATTTTAGCTATACTGCCGGTGCTGTATCGTTTACTTGTTGTGCCATAGCCTATTACCTGCACCTCATCCAGCTGATTGATCCCCTGGTCTTTTTGCAGGATTAGCTGCAGCGTTTTTCTTCCAAGCAAAGCAACAGTGGTTGTATGATAGCCCAATGCGGCTAACCTGATAACCGCATTTCCTGGAACATGTTTCAGCCAGAATGCACCTGCTTCGTTTGTAACAGTTCCGCCTGCTGTTCCAACCACTACTACAGAAGCGGCCGTCACCGGCAGTCCATCTTCGTTAAACACTTTTCCACTGACACCAGGTATCAAAGTAGAATCAGTCAACGCTGTATGAAGACCTGCACTGTTTGTTTTTGCTGATAATACGATGGCACCTTTGATAATGGTGAACATCAGCCGGGTATTCATCAGCAAAAGCCGTATTGTTTCCTTTGCAGTTCTACTCGCGGTTTCAATGGATATATCCGTATAGGGTTTTACATCTGCCGATAAATAAGCAACAGGTATCCCTGTTTTTTGCTGGAATAACAGCAAGGCATCTTCCAGGGAACGGTGCTGAACACCAAAACTGATCCGTACATCTTCAGCATTCTGCGCCTGCACTGTTGTACAGCACAAAAGCGACAGGCTGATCATAAAAAGAAATGTTCGACGTTGCAGGTTAGCAAGTTGTTTCCTGGGCTTACAGGAAACCCGGGCAGTTAGAATGGATATTTTCATTGCCAAAAAATATTTTAGTTTACAAACAGGTACAAACAGGCCGTTAAGCCTGCGGATCAGCCCATGAGATAGTATAAATATGGCAGTGCAGTAAGCGAACAAACCGCTGCACCATGCAATGGCAAACGCTGCCAGGCTGTATGCATTGCTATATCAGGACGTATAATGATGGTGATATTTTGCCCTAAGTCTTCACATTAGTTGTTGCCGGAAACAACAATGTCTGTTCCCCGGATAGTGTATTTTGATTGAGATGCAGCACACAGGGCGCTTAATACTGTTTCCAGTGTTTCTGTTCCTTTAAAAATAATGCTAAGCTGGTATGCTGCTGTTGCCGGACTGGCAAACCTTATATGAACCTGGTATCTTTCATTCAGCTTTGCTGCTATTTCATAAAATGATTGCTCTTTAAAATACAGCGCCTCTTTCAGCCAGCCTGCTGTGCTGTCGGCGGGTACATTCAGCCAGTCTGCACCTGCAGTATCGAGATGGTAAACAAATTGCTGGTTTTGACCAATAACCACCCGCAGTTTTTGTCCGTCGGTTATTTTCACTTTCCCTGATGACACCGTAACAGTAACCGCTTTCTGTTCCGGGTAAGCTTTGATAATAAATGAAGTACCCCATACCGTCGTTGTCAGTTTGCCTGAATGAATTATAAACGGCCGTTTGGTATCTTTCCTGATATTGAAATACGCTTCTCCCGACAAATCAACTGTTCTTGAATCATGCTCAAACTGCCCCGGATAATGTAGCTGGCTGTTGATTCGAACAATGGCTATACTGCTATCCGGGAGTACAATATACCTGTCAGAAGCAGGCTTTTTCGCAGGAGCAAGAACAGGCACCTGTTGCTGCGTTATTGATGAAACCCGGTTATAATACCGCCATACCAGGGTGCCTGCTGCCAGGATGAGCAATGCGGCAACCTTCCGGATGATACTTGCTTTTATAGGTTGAATGATCCGTAAGGTTGGTATCCGATCCTGCATGTTCACGTTCTGCCAGATAGCTTTTATCATTGCCTGCTCATTAACATCCTCTATTGGTTCGTCTTCGAAATAGCTATCAGGAAATACACACGATAATTTTTTGATCATTTCCGTATCGCCTGCTTCATCAAGTAATTCAATGAATGCTTTCACTTCTTCCCTGCTGGCTAAATGCGCAATATAAAGCGTGTATAAATACATCAAACGTGTGCGATCAGGCATACACTGGATTTCAGTTGCGGTGTTTTAGAATATAGAGGACAGGCCGGAAAATTATATATATGCCCTTTTTTAAAAAAATACCAGTTACACCGGCGGTAACCGGTGCACACGTTCAATGAAAGCAGAACCAGGCAAGACTTGATAACGCGGTTAAATGTTTGCAGATACACCGCTTTGCTAAAAGATCAATTTAATAAATGAATAAGTAAAACTGCCAGTTTGATAAAAGCCTGAGATGGAAGGATAGGCCGGCCATAATATGAACAAGGCATTATTGATCTGCCCTTTTTCGATTGGCTGGAAAAAAGTCCGGCATGAAGTTTTGAAATTGCAGGAAACTCAAAAAATGATTCAGTCTGATTGCAGGGACCAGGGCGCGGCAGAGCAGACCGTGCTCAACTGCGGGTAGCCACTTCCATTAAAATATTGCCAGGGCCCTGGAAGTAAAAAGCATAACTGCCATGAATTTTGCGTGGAGGATTTGCTAAAGGCCAGCCAGCGTTCTGCAGCCTGCTAAATACCTGTTCTACCGCATCTTCGGTTTTTACCAGGAACCCGAAATGAAAATCTTTCGGATAAGCCAATTCATGCGGACTGTTGTTCCTGGACAGCACCAGTATAAAATCTGCTTCGCCTTGTAAAACGGCGAGCGCATCCTGTCCTTTGAGCGCTGTACAACGGAAATCAAAAAAATCTTCAAAAAATGTGATCGCCTCCCTTACATCAGGAACAGAAAGGCTTAAATGGTTTAAAAGCATGAAAAATGTAAAATTTAAAAATTATAAATGAATATTCGTTCTTTTAATAAAGGAAAAAACTAACGACGCAATGCTTTAATGATCAATGAAAGCGCGGTAAGCAGCTTTTTTTCTGTAACTGTCATAGAAGGCTGCGGATGGATGTTCTTTTGCAAATGAAACTTGATCAGCTGGTAAAGCGGGGCAAAAGCCACAGTCCAGTAAATTTCAACCGGCAGTTCGGGGATGGTTTTGTTCTTTACAGCATTTTTATAAAACTGCTGCATAATTTCTCCATACCGTTTGTCTTCTTTATCTGCTACATGTTTAATTAAAGGTGAATTGATGAACTGTTCTATAAAGTAAAAATCGTAGGGATGGCGGGCATAGTAGCGGAACCTGTTCTGCCATATTTGTCTTAGCCCTTCATCAAATTTCATTTCAGGGTCAAAGCCGGCAAGCGCTGCTTTATTGGTGCGGTCCAGTATTTCGAGGTACAGCTTATTCAGCAGGTCCTGGCGGTCTTCATAGTATAAATAAATGGTTGCCGGCGAAACATTGGCCGCTTTCGCCAGCTTTTGCATACTCAGGCCTTTGAAGCCTTCTTCCACGATCATCCGCAATGCCGTTTCGCGGATTGCCAGGTCTTTATGTTCATCTTTCAGGCGCATGATACGGCAAATATAAGTGAATGTTCGTTCTTTTAAAATTTTATTTTATCTGCACTTTCCCTGAAAAGCCTATTATTATTGACTATGCCTGTAATAGCATGGATATTTTCAGCACAAGAGCTATCCTGGAAATTTTCTGGAAGGATCAAAACAAGAAAGTATGTACATTATACTATCTTATTATGTATTGAGATACATCTACTATCGCTGTCAGTTATTCATGGGCCACTGCCTGACCTGGTAAGCAGCAATATTTTTATCAACAGGAAGAGGCGGACATAGATTGCGGAACGAACCGGCTAAAACAGCCATTATTATATAGCCCAAGAGGAATAAAAACAAAAAGCCACCGGCAGTATTGCACGGTGGCTTTGACAATTTATCGGGCAATGCCTATTAGTATTTGAACACTTTGCCGCCAGCTATCACTTCCTGCCTGGCCTCATCAAAAGTGGCTTTCTGGCCGGTATGTATAGCTGCATTGGTCATAATATTGGCGATGGAATGTGCATAACCGGCTTCTACCGGTGCATTGGGTTGCTTACGGCTGCGCACGCATTCCATATAATTGCGCATATGGGCTGTGGTTAAGCCATCACCTCCGGTATTGGCAGAGGCTACCACCTGCACGGCATGGGCAGAGAGGTCTACTTCGGGCAGCAGGTTGGGTTTAAGGCCCATGGCTGCAGCTTCTTTTGCACCAAGGCCACCCTTGGGTGATATTTTATTGGTGATCAGGTTGAGCTCACCGCCATTGGAATAATAGATCTCCGCCGGATGCTCATCGCCATTGTGCATTCTTGAACTGAAAATTACCTGGAAACCTGTGGTGGGGTCATTTTCAGGGCCATAATCGAATACAGCTGTAGTGGTATCCCAGTTTTTACGGCCATCTTTCCATACATAAATACCGCCATTGGCCACTACGCTCCGTGGATGTTTCAGACCACTGAACCAGTGTACCGTATCTATCTGGTGGCTCATCCACTGGCCGGGCATCCCGGATGAATAAGGCCAGAACAAACGGTACTCCAGGTATTTCCTGGGATCGAACGGTTCGTAAGGGCGGTTGATCAAAAAGCGTTTCCAGTCCGTATCCTGTTCTTTCAGCTCTGCCACCAGTGCGGGGCGGCGCCAGCGGCCCGGCTGGTTCACATTCCAGGTTAATTCAACCATGGTAATAGGGCCGAATTTTCCTTCCTGAACAAAACTGGCGGCTTCTTTATAATTCAGCCCGCTTCTGCGCTGCGAGCCGATCTGTACAATTTTATTGGAGGCCTTTACCGCTTTGAGCGCATCACGTGCATCTTCCATCGTTTCTGCAAAAGGCTTTTCTACATATGCATCCCTGCCCGCCTGCACAGCTTCAATACAATGGCGTGCATGCTGGAAATCGGCAGTACTGATGATCACCGCATCCACCTCTTTGGTTGCATACAAGGCATCATTGTTGATGCAGGCTTTAATATCGTGCCCCATTTTCTGCTGCAGGAAAGCCTGCCCTTCTTCCCTGCGTTTTTTCCAGATATCAGAAACGGCAATAATATCAAAATTCAGTTCTTTATAATTGTTGAGAAATGCAGGGAATAAAGAAGACCGGAAGCGATCAGAAAAACCAACGATGCCAATATTCACCCGGTCATTGGCACCCAGTATCCTGCCGTAACTTTTAGCGCTGAATGCATTGGCGCCCAGGTAAACGGCTGCAGAAGCTTTTGTTGCATTCTTGATAAAATCTCTGCGTGAGCCCATATCAGTCATTTGTAAGGTGTAAAAAAATGAGGTAAAAGCAAAAGCAGCAGTATGCGAATACTGCTGCCGGTTATTTGTTTATAATTCTTTTATTTTAAGGTTGCGGTACGAAACAGTGTTGCCGTGATCCTGCAACAGTATATGCCCATCGGGCCATAGACCGAAATTTTCCCAGTTCTTGTATTTACTGATGGATACCAGGTGTTTAAATTCGTCGGAGCCTTTTACATATTCCACCACTTTAAAGCCATTCAGGTAATGCTCCACACGGTTATCAGGATACACCACAATGCGCCCCTCATTCCACTCACCAATCGGTTTAATGGCGCGCTTGTCTGTTATTTTGCGGGGTATCAGGTCGTACAATGAAGAAAGCGTGCGGTCGCCATCGCGGCCCAGCTTGGCATCAGGATGCCGTTCGTCATCCAGCACCTGGTATTCCAGGCCGATACCGGATTTTCCTTTTGAATCATAGCTTTCCTTTACAAAATATTTTACGCCGCTGTTGGCGCCGGGAGTGAGTTTGAATTCAAAGTGCAGATCGAATGCTTTGTACTCTTTATCGGTAACAATATCGCCGCCCAGGCCTTCTTCCTGCCCGTTAGAGCCCTGGATGGTGAGCTCACCATCTTTTATTTCCCATCCTTTCTCGGGAAAACTTTTCTTGTAAATACCACGCCAGCCATTGGCTGTTTTGCCATCCCACAGCAATACAACACCGTTCTTTTTTTCCTGCGGTGACAGGGTATTGGGAATATTATTTACAACATAAATATCATCCAGCGGCCTTGCTTTAAGCCTACTTGTTTGAATACGGATATTGCGCCAGTGGATCTGTTCACCGGCTTTCTCTTTATCTGAAATAGCATGTACCTGCAGGGCAATAAAGCCTTTGGGGGTCATATTGTCCACCAGGTTGGCAACCGGCACATCGTTGATCCATGTGCGTATGCTATTGCCGATGCATTCAATATGATAATGGTTCCAGTCGCCCCGTTTGAATGCTTTTTGCGCGGCGGGGTTATAAGTGAGCGGGTATAGCCATCCTCGGCGGCCTTCATCATAAATACCACCACTCCAGGCCCTGTCTGAGGGATCTACTTCTACCTGGTAACCGTGTACACGGCCGTTTTGATAGCCGGCATTGCTTTCACTGCGTATTTGTATACCAGAGTTCATGTCATTATCCACTTTCAGGTCTACTTCCAGTATAAAATCGCCATAATCTTTTTCTGTTGCAAGAAAAGAGTTGGGCTCGCCCGCAACGGTAGTACCGGTAATGGTTCCGTCTTCTACTTTATACTGCGCTTTGCCATTCAACTGTTTCCAGCCGCTGAGGTCTTTACCGTTGAAAAGGCTTGTCCAGTGGCCATCCTGTGCCATAGTAAGTGTACTTATTAATGTTACAGCGCCCATTAGCAAACCTGCTCTGAAAGGATGTGCATTGCGTTTTCTTTTTTCTTCCTGTGCCCGTTGGGAAGCGTGGCTCATAGCAATCAAAATTTAAGTGGTTGGTTATTTGAAAAGAAATGAGAACAGTTAAGAACTGATTATTTTTTCCAGTTGCTGATTTTTTTATACCAGCTAAAATTTTAAGCTGGTATATAGCATAAATTTAGTTTACTTAGCGATAATATACCTTCATCGGACCAGATTTTTCTACGAAAACGTTACAGTCATATGATAGCTAGAAGAAAATTCCTGCGTAATGTAGGACTTACTCTTTCCGGATTAAGTGTTTTGAAGACAACAAATGCGGAAAGTATCGCCGATTTGCGCAAAAAAATCGGTGCATCAGACAAAATCAATGTAGGCCTCATTGGCTGCAAGGGAATGGGATGGAGCAATATTTCATCCCTGCTAAAACAGCCGCAGGTGAACTGCGCTGCTATTTGTGATATTGATGATGCCATTATCGATATGCGCAAAGCAGACCTGCTGAAACAAAACATCAAACCGCAGGTATACAAAGACTATCGAAAATTACTGGACAATAAAGATATTGATGTGGTGGTGATAGGTACGCCCGATCACTGGCACTGCCTGCAGATGACAGATGCCTGCGCCGCCGGAAAGGATGTATATGTGGAAAAGCCTGCTGCTAATTCTATTAAAGAAGCACAGCAAATGGTGGCCGCAGCCGAAAAGTACAAACGCATTGTACAGGTAGGGCAATGGCAGCGCAGCCAGCAGCATTTCAATGCCGCGATCGATTTTGTGCACAGCGGCAAACTGGGGAAGATCCTGGTGGCAAAAGCCTGGATGTACAATGGCAATTCAAAACCACTGGTACCTGTGTCCGATGCTGCAGTGCCACCCGGTGTGGATTACAATATGTGGCTGGGCCCCGCTGAGCACCGGGCATTTAATAAAAACCGGTTCCATTATGAATTCAGGTGGTTCTGGGATTATGCAGGCGGTTTGATGACCGACTGGGGGGTTCACCTGATAGATATGGCTTTGCTTGGTATGAAGGCCACCGCACCCAAATCAGTAAGCGGAAGTGGTGGTAAATATTCCTTCCCTGGTGATGCGCGCGAAACACCGGATGTACTGATGGCCGCATACGAGTTTGATAATTTTGAACTGCTCTGGGAACATTCAATGGGCGTAGGCGGTGGCAACTACGGGCAAAGTCATGGTATTGCTTTTGTTGGTGAAAACGGTACGCTGGTACTTACCCGCGGTGGCTGGGAAGTACGGCCGGAGAAAACAAAGGAAGCACTTAAAATGGAAGCTGTAAGCTGGCAACCTTCAACCGATAATGGGCTCGATAACCATACCGTTAATTTTATCCAGGCGGTAACGAAAAGAGATGCCTCATTGCTGCATACTCCCATACAGGCAGGAGCACATGTGGCTACAATTTGTCATATGGGTAATATCGCTTACCGTACAGGGGAGAAAATTCACTGGAATGATGGCGACAAACAATTCGACAGCAGGAAAGCCAATAACCTGCTGTCTGCAGAATACCATAACGGCTGGAAACTTCCTAAAATAGGATGATTTTATGTACGATGTGATGTATGATGTGTGATGTGATGTGTGAGGTGCGATATGTGGTATATAAAGTACGATTTGATGTGATCGAGATCACATCAAATCGTACTTTATAGCTGGTTATAATTATAAGGTGAGCTTTTTCATATAAGCGGCATCAGCTTTGGCGCATTCCAGTGGGGTGCCTTCTTCAAATGCTTCCTGTTCAACAATAAAATATTTCATACCATATTGTTTTGTTTTCTTCAGCAATGAAGGATAGTCAATGCTGCCATGACCCAGTATGCAGGAGGCAAACTCGGCAGACGCACCTTTTTGGCGGTCTTTCACATGGCAAAGACGGAAACGGTTATTGTACTTAGACAGGTAAGCCAGCGGATCGACACCTGCTGTTACCACCCAGTAAATATCCATTTCAAAGTCTACCAGCGAGGGGTCGGTATTCTGCAGCATCACATCCTGCGGAATCTGGCCATCAACTGCTTTAAATGAATAGTCATGGTTATGGTAAGCGAAACGCAATCCGTTCTTCTTGCATATTTCCCCGCATTTATTGAACTCATCTGCAAAGCGCTTGAAATCGTCAATCGATTTTTGCGGGCCTTTATAGGGACATATCAAGTATTTCATGCCGATAGAGGCGGCATCAGCTGCTTTCTGTTCAAAATTTTTGCTGATATCGCAGTGGCTTGAGATGATCGTCATGCCGAGGTCGCCGATATATTTTTTAAATTCTTTTGCCTGCATGCCCCAAAATATGCCCTGGCCACCTTCAAAGCTTTCCACTTGTGTATAACCGAAAGAAGCTACCTGCTTCAGTACGCCTTTGGGATCTTTGGCAATATCTTCTTTCACCGTATACAACTGCAGACCGAAGTTGTGCGAGGGCTTATAAGCCGCCATCATTTTAGCCGCGGGGAATAAAGCACCGGCAGCAAATCCGGCTGTTTTCAAAAAATCTCTTCTGTTTGTCATGTTGCTTCTTTTGTTGCAATAAAATATTTTCTGTACTTGTAAACAGGTACAGGGTTGAATGCCATGCTTTATTTAGCTGTTGCTGCCAGGCGTATCATCATTGCTTGCCTGCAGCGGGCTTATTGCTGTTTAAATTGCCCAGGCTTTATCGCCTTTTTTGTAAGGGTAATTGCCATCGTATTTACCCGGTACCTCTACATAACGCAGGGCTTTGGTACAGCCCGGTTCTGAGGTAAAATAACCCAGCAGTGTAAGCTCTTTCATCATGCGGAAATAGTGTGGCGGGTCACCGTCTTTTTTGGTTTTGTTGTATTCGCGCTGTTCTTTATCCAGGTCGTTCAACAGGGCTGTACGTTGCTCGGGTGTGCTGTCGAGGAAAGATTTATTGTTTTTCTTTTTACTGGCTTCATCCAGTTTACCGAAGCCTTCCATAAAAATTTTCTGTGAGGCATCATCATAGCAGTCTTTTACCATTACCGACATGAAAGTGCCGATGCCAGCGGCTTTGGCGCCGGGGGAATCACTGGTAGTAGGTATAATGGTTTCGCCTACTTCATCCAGGAAGGCTATATCGTCTTTAGAGAAATCTGCGCTTGTTTTTTTAGCGGGGTTTTTACAACCGCTAAGAAAGAATTCGGTACCAATCACTGCACCACCCATTAAAATGGCAACACGTGAAAGAGCGTCTCTTCTGTTCATATTTAATAAGTTTGAATGGTTATTAGACAGTATAGCTATTCCATACCTTCAGGATATGGAATAGCTGAAATGTATTTACAGGTTACCTTTTTTCAGTTCGCTGATCGCATGATCAACTGCGCGTGCCGTAAACGCCATGTAGGTGAGTGAGGGGTTCACGCAGGCGGCAGAGGTCATGAAAGAGCCATCGGTAACAAATACATTGGGTGCATCCCATATCTGGTTCCATTTGTTGAGCACAGAGTTTTTGGGATCAGTACCCATTCTCGCAGTGCCCATTTCATGGATACCGCGGCCAATGGTACCATCGCCATCGTGGCCGGTTACGTTTTTAACACCGGCAGCTTCCAGCATTTCGATGGCATCGTTTTTCATATCCACACGCATCTTTTTCTCATTCTCTTTCCATTCTGCGTCGATGGCCAGGATATTCAATCCCCATTTATCTTTTCTGGTTTTATCGAGTGTCACCTTGTTTTCATGGTAGGGAAGTATCTCACCAAAACCACCCATGCCCATGGTCCATGTACCGGGCTCAGACAATACAGCTTTCAGATCGGCACCGATGCTTATATCTTCTGCCGAACGGCGCCAGCCCTGCCTGCTGGCACCACCCTGGTAGCCGAAGCCACGCAGGTAATCACGTTTATCGCCGAACAGGTTGCGGTAACGCGGTATATAAATACCGTTTGCACGGCGGCCATAAGTATACTTGTCTTCATAACCCTCTACTGTGCCTGATGCACCTACGCCCAGGTGATGATCCATCAGGTTATGTCCCAGCTCACCGCTGCTGCTGCCCAGGCCATCGGGCCATACATCGGTGGCAGAGTTCAGCAGTATCCAAGTGCTATTGAGTGTTGATGCATTCAGGAACACGATCTTGGCATTGTACACATATGTTTTATTGGTCTCGGCATCGAGCACCTCAACACCTGTTGCTCTTTTTTTGTCTTTATCGTACAATACCTTGGTAACAATGCTCCAGGGGCGCAGGGTGAGGTTCCCTGTTTTCATGGCAGCCGGCAGTGTTGCAGACTGTGTGCTGAAATAGCCACCAAAGGGGCAGCCCAGCCAGCATTTATTGCGGTACTGGCAATTGGTTCTACCTTCATGCGGTACGGTGATATTGGCAACGCGGCCAATGATCATTGAGCGTTGGTTATTATAATGAGCCTTCAGGCGTGCGGCGAGATCTTTTTCCACCACGTTCATTTCCATGGCCGGCATAAACTGGCCATCAGGTAATTGTTGCAGTCCGTCCCTTGACCCGCTGATACCGGCAAATTTCTCCGCATAATCGTACCAGGGGGCTATTTCAGCGTAACGTACAGGCCAGTCGGTGGCGATACCGTCTTTGGCATTGGCTTCAAAATCGAAATCGCTCCAGCGGTAGCTCTGGCGGCCCCACATCAGCGAGCGGCCCCCCACATGGTAACCCCTGAACCAGTCGAAACGTTTTATTTCAGTATAAGGCGATTCTTGCTCATTTACCCAGTAATCGAGGTTGGTTTCATTGAGTGGATAATCCCTTTTCAGTACAGGATAATCTTTGATCATCTGCTGTGTTCTGCCACCACGGTGGGGAAATTCCCAGGGGGCTTTGGTAGCGTTGACATAATCTTTAATATGTTCAATATTACGTCCGCGCTCAAGCATTAATACCTTTAATCCTTTTTCGGTTAATTCTTTTGCAGCCCAGCCACCACTGATACCGGAGCCCACAACAATTGCGTCATACGTTTGATCGGCCATGATTGATGGTTTTTTTGTTTACACAAGCGGTTTTAAGTAAAGCAATTTTTTTGATTGGTATAGGTTGATTATACATCGCATATTTCAATGGCTTTGCGCAGCGAAGCCATTTTGTCTTTCTCGGCGGGGATAAACTCCTGCGCCACAAAATCTTTAAACCCGGTTTTTACAATAGCGCGCATAATGGCAGGATAATACAACTCCTGTGTATCGTCTATTTCATGCCTGCCGGGCACACCACCGGTATGATAATGACCAAGGTATTCATGGTTATCCTGTATGGTACGGATCACATCACCTTCGTCTATCTGCATATGGTAAATATCATACAGCAGCTTAAAATTGGGTGAACCCAGTCTTTTACAAAGCTCCACACCCCAGGCGGTTCTGTCGCACATATAATCTTTGTGGTTCACTTTGCTGTTCAGCAGTTCCATCTGCAATACCACGCCTTTTTTTTCAGCATGGCCGATAATTTTTTTAAGGCCTTCCACACAGTTCTTCCATCCGGTTTCATCATCCATACCCCTGCGGCTGCCGCTGAAACAGATGAGGTTGGTATAACCGGCCTGTGCCACATAATCAATATGCTCCGTATAATTTTTAACCAGTGTGGAGTGGTACTGCGGATCATTGAAACCTTCGGTTAAACTGATTTCAGCACCATTGCACATGGACGAAACCAGGTTGTATTTTTTCAGCGTATCCCAGTCTTTCGGGCCAACCAGGTCAATGCCTTTAATACCCATGTCTTTGGCCGAGGCGCAAAGTTGCTCCACGGTAAAATCACCGTAACACCAGCGGCATACGGCATGTTGAATGTTTCCTTTCAATTGAGTTGATTTTCCTGATGAAGAAGTAGTACAAGTGGTAAATGAAGAAAGCACTGTGCCACCTACTGCCAGTGCGGCAGAGCCGGCTACCATTTTTTTGATCGCTGTTCTCCTGTTTTGCTCGTTTGTCATATTGGTTTACATCTGAATAAAATAGCTTCTGAAAAATGTATAGTGAATTGTTGCTTGTACTTATATTGTGTACAAAACACATAAATCAAAAAAAGTATAAAAAAAAAGGCGCAGGCCTGCAGGCAGTAACGTTGAAGGGGAAATGGGGTATTGATAAAAGACCGGACAGCCAGCAACCATTGCGCCGCAAATGTAGCGGTATGTGACAGTATTGGCAGCAAAAAATTAAGTGTAGTAAATACAACAAAACAGGCGAAGCCAAAAAAAGCATCGTTCATGTGCAATAAGCCCGGTATAGGAAATTGATGATGGTTGTTGGCCCGCATATCGTTAAATTATTGCGCTAACGAGTGATAAATGTAATTTTTTTTACTTTTAGTTGAACATATTGATTAAAATTTTTCACATGAGCAAGAACAGAAAACTCCGGATGGGTATGATTGGCGGTGGTCCGGGCGCTTTTATCGGTGCAGTTCACCGTATTGCCGCTAATATCGATGGCGAAATAGAACTGGTATGCGGTGCCTTCAGCAGCAATGCCGAAAAATCGAAACAGGCAGGTGAAACACTTTATCTTTCCCCGGCCCGCAGTTATGCATCGTACAAGGAAATGATTGAACAGGAAGCTGCTTTACCGGCAGACACCAGGATGGATTTTGTAAGTATTGTAACACCCAACCATGTTCATTTTGAACCAGCCAAACTGGCTATGGAAAAGGGTTTTCATGTGGTGCTGGATAAACCCATGACTTTTTCGCTGGAAGAGGCAAAGGAACTGAAAAAAATAGCCGATGCCACAGGCCGCATTTTCTGTTTAACACATACCTACACGGGCTACCCGATGGTAAAGCAGGCCAGGCAGATGGTTGCTTCAGGCGTGCTGGGAAAAATAAGAAAGGTATATGCCGAATATCCGCAGGGATGGCTGAGCAGCTTCCTGGAAGGCGACGACAACAAGCAGGCCGGCTGGCGTACCGACCCTTCTAAAAGCGGTATTGCAGGCTGTATGGGCGATATCGGCACGCATGCATTTAACCTGGCTGAATATGTATCTGGCTTACAGGTAACAGAAATATGTGCCGATCTGAACACCGTGGTAGAAGGCCGCAAACTGGACGATGATGGTGCCGTGCTGCTGCGTTTCAACAACAGTGCCACCGGCGTGCTGTTTGCAACACAGATAGCTGCAGGCGAGGAGAACAATGTTAAAATAAGGGTATACGGCGAAAAAGGTGGCATCGAATGGCAACAGCAGGATGCCAATACGCTGCTGGTAAAATGGCTGGACAAGCCCACCCAGATCTACCGCACCGGCACTGGTTATGTAAGCTCATTCGCATCCCACAACAGCCGCACTCCTGCAGGCCATCCTGAAGGATACCTGGAAGCTTTTGCCAATCATTACCGCAATTTCGCACTCACCGTTAAGGCTGCAACCAACCAGGAACAGGCTCAACCTGAATGGCTCGATTTTCCAGGTATGGAAGACGGTGTTCGTGGCATGGCTTTCGTGGAAAATGTGGTAAGAAGCAATAAGAGCAAAGAAAAATGGACCGCATTTACAGTGTAACAAAGGTAAATGAACCACTGTACTTCTGTTGAGCCAGGATGGTTCTGCTTAATAACAAACAAACGTTAGGTAAAATTTCATCACCATCCCTGCCTGCAATAGCAGGGATCAATGACAACATACAATGACAACGTTAAAAGGACCCGGAATTTTTCTTGCCCAGTTTTTGGGAAACGAGCCTCCGTTTAATGAACTGCGTTCAATTTGCCGCTGGGCCAAAAGTATCGGTTTTGAAGGCGTGCAGATACCCACACTGGATCCGCATATCCTGGATCTGCAGAAAGCTGCGGAAAGCAAAACCTATGCAGACGAAATCAAAGGTATTATTGCAGAGGAGGGACTGGCGCTTACTGAACTGTCAACCCACCTGCAGGGACAGCTGGTGGCCGTGCATCCTGCCTATGATAAAATGTTTGATGGGTTTGCACCGGAACACCTGCGCAATAATCCTAAAGCCAGAACAGAATGGGCCGTACAACAGCTGAAATATGCGGCCAAGGCCTCACAGAATTTCGGGCTGGATGCACATGTTACCTTCAGCGGTTCGCTTTTATGGCATACGGTTTATCCCTGGCCGCAACGTCCTGCCGGTCTTGTTGAAGAGGGATTCACCGAACTGGCGAAAAGATGGTTGCCCATACTCAATACATTTGAAGAACATGGTGTGGATCTTTGTTATGAAATACACCCCAGTGAAGACCTGCACGATGGTGTGAGCTACGAAATGTTCCTGGAAAAAGTGAACCAGCATGCAAGAGCCTGTTTACTGTACGATCCCAGCCATTTTGTATTGCAATGCCTCGATTACCTGGCTTATATTGATCACTATCATGAGCGCATTAAAATGTTTCATGTAAAAGATGCCGAATTCAATCCCACCGGTAAACAGGGCGTGTACGGCGGTTACCAGAGCTGGGTGAACCGTGCCGGCCGCTTCCGCTCACTGGGTGATGGCCAGGTAGATTTTAAATCTATTTTCAGTAAACTGGCTGTGTACGATTTCAAGGGCTGGGCAGTAATGGAATGGGAATGCGCCATTAAGAATGCAGAGGACGGTGCAAGAGAAGGCGCCGCTTTTATAAAGGATCATATTATCCGCGTTACAGAAAAAGCCTTTGATGATTTTGCTGCAGCAGGTAGTGATAAAGACCTGAACAGGCAGATCCTTGGGCTGGATAGATAGTTCAGCCGGCAGTCTTCAGTGGCAGTGGGGGCAGCCCCGGTTGGCAGGGTAGTAGAAAAATAACCGGCTGCGGGGTAAATTGTTTGACTGTTTATTGTGAGGGGAAACAGAGGCTGGACAATTGCAAAAAAAAGTCTATCTGTCATTTATGCAGAATGATTTTGAAAAAAAGGTTTTAGCTTAGTCGCGCCTAAGGAGGCCCTTAGGGGTTAGCCTGATTTGTAAAATGTAAATTTTTATTACAAGGGCATGCCGGCCTGAAATATCTGGTCCACAGAGAACTAACCGGTATCCCGGATCCATCTCCCCTGAGGAGAAAAAATCTATACGGATGAAAAAATACTTTGTTGTAGCGGGTTTCGCCGCTTTGCTTGCTGCCTGCGGTGGTAGTTCAGAAAAGAAAAATGATTCAGCCGGTGGTAACGGCAGCGCTGATAAATCAGCCACCACCGATATCTCTGCCAATCCTGATTACCAGAAAGGACTGGAGCTGGTTGCCAAGAATGATTGTTTAACCTGCCATAAAGTAAGTGAGAAAGCAGTAGGCCCTTCTTACCAGGATGTGGCGGCCAAATATGAAAGCACGGATGCCAACATTAAAACGCTGGCCGAAAAAGTGATCAAAGGTGGCCAGGGTGTATGGGGCCAGGTGCCTATGACACCGCATCCGCAGCTGAGCCAGGCCGATGCCGAGCAGATGGTGAAATATGTACTGCTGCTGAAAAAACAATAAGCCCGGTTCCGGTAAGGCAAACCGGATGGGCTGCAACTGAAAAATCCTGTTGATGATAACCAGTACCTGCACAGGATTTTTTGTTGAGGGCTTAACTAAAACGATTTTCTAGCAAAAATTATGCATATGAAACACAGGTTAACAATACTGAGTGCGGGTATTGCATTGTGTCTTACAGCGTGTAAGGCCCAACATAAAACTGCATCCGGTTCTGGCACTGACAACAAAGATGGCTGGACAGTGCTCTTCGATGGCAAAACATTCAATGGCTGGCACACTTATGGCAAAACATCGGTAACATCAGCCTGGACTGTACAGGATGGCACTATCCACCTGGATGCAGCAACACGTGAAAACTCAAAAAACCGCGCTGGCGGCGACCTGGTTACAGATGGGGTGTTTGATAATTTTGACCTGCAGCTGGAATGGAAGATATCCAAAGGCGGTAACAGCGGTATTATCTTCTATGTACAGGATGATTACAATAAATACAAAGCCACTTATCTTACCGGCCCCGAAATGCAGGTACTGGATAATATTGATGCGGGAGACAATAAAAAAGAAAACCACCTCGCAGGTTCTTTATACGACCTGATCGGTTCTGCACAAAATTCAAAACCAAAACCGGTAGGCGAATGGAACCAGGCCGAAATAAAATGTGTTAACGGGAAGCTGGAGCTTTATTTGAATGGTGTTCAAACGGCTGCCACTACTTTGTGGGATGACAACTGGAAACAGATGGTTGCCAACAGCAAGTTCAAGAGCTGGCCCGATTTTGCGAAGTTCACTTCAGGCCATATTGCCTTACAGGATCATGGCGGTGAAGTTGCTTACAGGAATATCCGGATCAAAAAATTATAAAAGAAATGGGGCTCGTTTTAAAGAGCCCCATTCTTTTTTATTTCAGGTCTGCAGCGGCTGCTTCATCAACAAACCAGTGCAGTTGTCCCTTATCAGGTTGTATGATCTGCGAAGGATAGAGGTCTACATTCTTCGCACCTTCCAGCACTTCCCGCAGCACTTTTGCTTTTTTATCACCTGTTGCAAGGAAGGTGACACAGGCTGCTTTATTCACAATAGGATGCGTTAAGGTTATGCGGTACATATCCTGTGCCTGCAGCCAAAAAGCGGTTACCCATTTGGCTGTTTCATGTACCACCGGCAGGCCGGGGAACAGGGAGAGGGTATGCCCGTCATCACCCATGCCCAGAATTACCAGGTCAAAGCTGTTGGGTGTATTGTCGAAATACTTGTGCAGTATTTCTTCGTATGCTGCTGCGGATGCTTCAGGACTGGTATTTTCCGTTTGCATAATATGGATATGCTCGGCAGGCACCGGCACATGATCGAGCAGGGTGTCGTAGGCCATTTTGGCATTACTGCGATCATCGCTAAGCGGAACAAAACGCTCATCTCCCCAAAACACATGCAGCTTTGTCCAGTCGATGCTGTTTTTGTATTCAGGTGTGGTCAGTAACTCATGCAATTTTTTGGGTGTGCTGCCACCAGACAATGCAATGGTGAACCGATCCTGCTTTTGCAATACCTCTTTAATATAACCCACCAGCCAGTCAGCATAGGTTTTGCTGAGTGCATCGGGGTTGGCTGAAATATGTAACTGCATATAATATTGTTGACCAGTGTGCGATGTTTGTGTGTACAATGCGCCATCGCATCTTACATAATTAATCTTTGTGTGAAGGCAGGGTAACCCAGTTATGTCCGTCGCGGGCTATCAGGGCTTCCGCATCTTCGGGGCCCCAGCTGTTGGGTGCATAATTGGGAAAATCAACCGGCGGCCTTGCTTCCCAGGCTTCAATAATAGGCATCACCACTTTCCATGCAGCTTCCACCTGGTCGGCGCGCATAAATTGTGTGGCATTGCCTTCCATCACATCCAGCAAAAGGGTTTCATACGCTTCAGGCTCATGATCATCTTTGTAGGCATCTTTATAGCTGAAGATCATATCAACCGGTGTCAGCGTCATAGACTGGCCGGGGCGTTTGGCCTGGAAGCGCAAACGGATATCCATTTCAGGCTGTATGCTGATGGTTAAGCGGTTGGGGCGCCAGGTATCAGCAGCTTCTTCAGGAAAAGCATAATGCGGCGCCTGTTTAAACTCAACCGTGATAATGGTGGTTTTCTCATGCATGTATTTACCCGTACGCACATAGAACGGAACGCCCTGCCAGCGCCAGTTGTCGATATAAAATTTAGCGGCTGCAAAAGTTTCCACGCTGGAATGCGGGTCAACATTTTTTTCCTGGCGATAGGCTTTTACCTGCTGCCCCTTCATCCAGCCTTCAGAATACTGGCCGCGTACAGCATAAACATGCACCTGGTCGCGGGTGATTTTGCGGATGGCATTCAGCACATCTACTTTTTTGTTGCGTATTTCATTGGCATCAAATGAAACAGGTGCTTCCATGGCCAAAATACACAGCAATTGCAGAATATGGTTCTGCACCATATCGCGCAGGGCGCCAGATCTTTCATAATAACCACCGCGGTCTTCCACACCAACAGTTTCTGCTGCGGTGATCTGCACATGATCAATATAATTACGGTTCCAGATCGGTTCAAACAAGGCATTGGCAAAACGAAGCGCCAGTATGTTCTGCACGGTTTCTTTACCGAGGTAATGGTCAATACGGTAGATCTGGTCTTCATCGAACAGGCTGTTGAGCAGCAGGTTCAGTTCATGTGCACTTTTCAGGTCGTGACCAAAAGGTTTTTCCACAACAATGCGGGTACATTTTTTATCTGAGCATAAATTGAGGCTGCCCAATTTGGTAGCGATATCGGGCACCAGCTGGGGGGCTACTGCCAGGTAAAACATCACATTGGGATGGCTGCCCCATTCGCTCTCGTATTTTTTTACCTCATCGGCCATTTTAGAATAAGCTGATGCATCTTCTGCATCCATCTGCAGGTAATTGATGTGCTGCGAAAACTCATCCCACTGGCCATTCGGCTCAGCCTTACGGCGGGAAAACTCCTGGATGCCATCATACAGGTGTGCGCGGAATTTTTCATTGGAATATTCACTGCGGCCCAGGCCTATGATCGTGAACTGTTCGGGCATCCATCCATCGATGAACAGGTTATATAAAGCGGGGGTTAATTTTCTTTGATTAAGATCGCCACTGCCACCGAAAATAAAGATGACGGTAGCGGGTGGTTTTATCGTTGTCTGTGACATTGTATTTCAGTTTAATGAATTCGGGAGGGACAGTCAAGGAACCGGGAAACAGGGTGGCAAAGAAGGAGCTTGCTGCCACCCTGTTCTCATGTATTGATCAGGCACCCCATTCCGTGTGGAAAATGCCTTCTTTATCGATGCGCTGGTAAGTATGGGCACCAAAATAATCACGTTGTGCCTGTATCAGGTTGGTAGGCATGCGCTCTGTTGAATAAGCATCCAGGTAAGCCAGGGCGCTCATCAGTCCGCCAACGGGGATACGGTGCTGTACCGCTTCTACGATCACCGCACGCAGGCTGTCTTGTTTGGCATTTACAATACCTGCAATAGATGCATCCAGCAGTATATTGCTCAGCTGCGGGTTGCTGCTGTAGGCTTTATAAAAATCCTGCAGTGTTACAGAGCGGATGATACAACCTCCGCGCCATGATTTTACCACATCCTGCAAGGGTATTTCCATTTTCAGTTCTTCAGAAGCTTTGTACAGCATGGCCAGGCCCTGTGCATAACAGAGGATGATAGCAGTGTACAAGGCTTCGCCGATCTGTGCGATAAGCGCTTTTTTGTCGCCCTGCAATGGTGTTACAACAGGTGCAAACAGTTTGGCTGCAGCAATCCTTTCATCTTTCACGCCAGAAATAGTGCGGAAGGCAACGGCCGTATCAATGGTGGGAACGGCAACAGGCAATTCCATTGCATCCTGCGATGTCCATTTACCCGTACCTTTCGATCCGGCTTTATCCAGTATCATATCTACCAGCCGGTTGCCGGTGATATCGTCTTTTTTCAGGAAAATATCGCGGGTGATTTCAATGAGGAAAGACTGCAGTTCGCCTTCATTCCATGCTTTAAACACATCATGCAGTTCGTCATTATTCAATCCCAGGCCGCGGTGCAGTATATCGTATACCTCGCTAATCAGTTGCATGATGGCATATTCAATACCATTGTGCACCATTTTTACATAATGGCCGGCAGCATCTTTACCCATATAGGCAGTACAGGGTTCACCATTCACTTTGGCTGCCACGGCTTCCAGCAAAGGTTTAACCTGCTGGTAGGCATCCCTGTCGCCACCGGGCATAATGCTGGGGCCTGTACGTGCACCATGCTCGCCGCCCGATACACCCATACCCATGAAATGAATGCCCTTAGGACTGAGATAATTCACCCTTCGTAAAGTGTCGGTATAGTGAGAGTTGCCGCCGTCGATCACCACATCGCCTTTTTCCAGCAGGGGCAGTAAGCTTTCAATTACATCATCTACCGGTTTTCCGGCGGGTACCAGCATCATCAGTTTACGTGGTTTTTGTAATTGCTGTACCATTTGCTCCAGCGAGCCAACGCCTTTTACAGTGGTGTTGGGGGTGGCTGCTGCTTCGAGAGAAGATGTTTTCTGGTTGTCTTTGTCAAATCCTATCACGCTGAAACCATGGTCTGCCATATTCAGCAGCAGGTTTCTTCCCATTACGCCCAACCCAATCATCCCAAAATCATATGCATTCTTTTCCATAGCTGATCTGATTATCTGTTGTTTTAATTGAGTATGCAATTTAGCTATTCTGGTATTAATATCTGCCCGGTAAAATTGAATTAACGATTATACCGCAATACCATATGCTTCATTGAAAGCTTCCCTGGCATAGGCGTCACTTACATAAGCAAAGCCTTTATGCCCCCATCGTGTACCCCAGCTGTTACGCACAATAAAATGTTCTTTGCCATAGCCTATAATGGCCAGGGCATGCGTTTCGGCTGCCGACTTTGCATCATACAACTGAAGCTTGCCTTTTGTTTTGGCTGCCTGGTGAAAAGCCTGGTCTACATTCAGCGAGGCCAGGATGGGGCCTCCGCCATAACCCAGCCATTTGCGCCAGGTGAGCAGCTTGTCTGCATGGCTTTTGATCAGGTTGTAATAGCTGAGTATTTTGAATTGCGAGGCTTTGGCATACAGGTCAGCCTCTGATCCCTTGTACAGCTTACCACTATTGAAAGGAAGGTCTTTGGCCGAAATGCAGCCATATTTACGGGCAATATCCAGTGCCGATTTCAGGCTGGTGCCGGCCTGCTCAATAAATGAAGTGGGCCGGTTATCGTAATCATCAATTTCTTTGGCGCTCATCCAGATAAAGCGTACGGATAGCAGCTCGCTGGCCGGTAGCCTTTTGGCTTTTACAAAATGCCAGCGCAGCAAGCTATCGGCCGTAGCCCAGCCCACACAGGAACCTGATTCGCCCTGGTCGTTGATCTTCCACCAGGGCGCCCTTAGATCAACACCAGCAGGAAGGGTTTTGCGGGGCTTGAGATAACCCGCTTTAATGGCATGACTAAGCTCCCAGTCGCGCTGTTTGTCTTTGGATGGAACAATATTCAGTATTCGTTTGGTTTGGGCCATAGCAATTCGGTTTCTTTAATATACACATTTTTTATAGCTGCAGGCCATGCGCTTTCAACTATGCGGTTAGAACAGAACATTCCTTCCAGGCCTTGAGGGATCCTTTTTCTATGTATTCCGCAAGCAAATCACCTGACAATTAAACAAACTGCCAACTGAAGACTGCCGGCTGAAGACTGTAACCGATGCGGTTTGCTAACAATTACGCAAATCGATAAAGCACTAGCCGGGAACATAGTATTTTTGCCAAAATTTCATTTTATGAGCGAGCAGGTGCAGGCTTTTAATGAATACCGGACCAGGATGAACGAGGTGATCTTAAGTAAAAATAACCTGGTAATGAAACGGTTATGGAATCTTGACACCAATACCTACGAAGATGGCGCCCTGGATAAAAGAACCAAAGAAATGCTGGGCCTGGTAGCCAGTATGGTGCTGCGCTGTGATGACTGTATCAAATACCACCTGGGTAAATGCCATGAACTGGGTATTGGTACCGATGAAATGTATGAGATCTTTGCAGTAGCCAATATTGTGGGTGGTACCATCGTTATTCCACACACCCGCAGGGCGGCAGAATACTGGGAAGAGCTGGTGAAGGAAGAACCTGCCGGCGGGAACTAACAATGATTTTTGAATAAAATAAAGCATATTGGCACCGCGGTTAGAACAGGCCAGGATTCCCGGCCCAACTGCGGTGAATAAAAGGAAATAAAATATATGTCAACAGCGATAACACAACCCCCCATCCTCACCGCGAAAGATTTTGCAACAGACCAGGAAGTGCGCTGGTGCCCGGGTTGCGGAGATTATTCCATTCTGGCACAGGTGCAGAAAGTGATGCCAACGATCGGTGTGCCCAGGGAAAATATTGTGATAATCAGCGGTATCGGCTGCAGTAGCCGGTTTCCGTATTATATGAATACCTACGGCATGCATTCCATACACGGCCGGGCAACAGCGATCGCCAGCGGACTAAAAGCAACCCGCCCCGAACTGAGCGTTTGGATTGTAACGGGTGATGGTGACAGCCTCAGCATTGGTGGTAACCATACCATTCACCTGTTGAGAAGAAATTTTGATGTGAATATTTTGCTGTTCAATAACCAGATCTACGGTCTCACCAAGGGCCAATATTCCCCTACTTCAGAAGAGCAGAAAATAACCAAGAGCACGCCATATGGCAGCATCGATCATCCATTTAATCCACTGGCACTGGCCATGGGTGCGGATGCCAGTTTTATTGCCCGCAGTATGGATCGCGATCCCAAGCACCTGCAGCAATCACTTACACGTGCGCACCAGCACAGGGGTGCATCTTTCCTGGAGATCTACCAGAACTGCAATATATTCAATGACGGTGCTTTTGAAATTTTTACCGAGAAAAGTTCCAAGCCCGAAGAGGCTTTGTTCCTGGAACAGGGTAAGCCACTGGTATTTGGTGCCCAGCAGCAAAAGGGTATCCGTTTCGATGGATTAAAACCTGTTGTGGTGAACCTGGGCGAAGGCATATCTGCCGATGACCTGTGGATACATGATGAACATGATTTTTACAAAGCCCAGCTGCTGATCAGGATGTTTGACGACCCACGGGTGGAAGGGCATTTCCCCCGGCCTTTCGGTGTATTTTATGAAGCAGAAAGGGCCTGCTATGAAGATGTGATGCGCCTGCAGATTGAAGAAGCCATTGCCACACGCGGAAAAGGCAATCTTGACAAACTGCTGCGTGGCAACGAGGTTTGGGAAATAGCCGGATAAAACAATACACTTATATATAATTACCCGTATGCTTTTCATTAGTGTACGGGTTTTTACACCGAAAATATATTATATTTAATTATAATATATCTGTTCTTGTTTTTTATAAATTATTGCTTAATCCAGCCAGGAACAGTGATGTGAAAAATCACATGTAAATCGGTGTTTTTCCCATTGTTTAAGGCAGAACAATGTCTCATTTTTGTTCTGCTCTTATATAGTTGGTTGGTTTTTCAGCTACTATGTTAAGTTTTTTTCATTGGGGGTTATATGCTGACACAACTACGGTGGCTTTCTAGCCACCGTTATTATTTTATCGCTGAACGCGCAAAAAATACAGAAAGACAAGGCCCATCCCAGGCTGCCAACCGCTATCCCTCAGTGACCATCTCCCTGTCTGCCTGTTCAAATATTTTTCTTTGCTTCCATTCGTACCATTTTACGGGCATGGTTCTTTTAAGCAGGGTATCGATATTGCGCATGCCTACGAGGTTCCATACACCTTTCAGTTTACCGCTGACCGAGTTATTAAGGGCGCGGAGGCTCATGGCAAAACCGCTGTCAAGGTATTCCATGTGGTGCCAGTATCCGCCGGGCATAAATAGTGTATCGCCGTGTTCGAGGGTAACATCAAAACCACGGGCAAACTGTACCGCGGGAAACTTGGTAACATCCAGCTTACTTTTATCCTGGTCGTAATAATTGCTGAAATCGGCCAGGCTGAGCACTTCAAATGGTTTGCGGTATAGTTTATGTTGCTCTTTATAAGGGAACAGCAGTACCCGTTTGCGGCCGATAAACTGGGTATGTACAATATGGCTCAGGTCAATATCGAAATGCATATGGGTGATAGAGCCTTTGCCGCCAACAAACAGCATGGGTACTCTTTTTACAAAACCCTTCATCAGGTGGTCGGGCCAGGTAAAATCCTGGGTGAGCTGTGGGGCATGATTAAAAATATTGAACAGAAAAATGCGCCAGGCAGCAGGTCCCTGGCTGATCATGTCAATGTATTCGCCAAAGCTGGTATAATCATCGGCTTTGTTAACAGGTGTATAAGCATCACTTTTTACATTGTTGTAAATACCAACCTGTTTATCGCCGGCGATCTGTTTAAAATACTCCCAGGTCCATTTGGTGTAGGCCGGCCATTGTTTGGAGAGGTTACGGATAACAACGGGTATCTGGGGGTCGAAATATTTTCTTTTAAAATCCGCCGCACTAATGTCATCCACTATGTCCACCGAACGTAGTTGCATGTTGGTAAGAGTTTACGCAAAATTAATATTTGTGAGCATCGGGCACTATAAATAATCTTTATGAGGCAATAGCCTTTTAACGAATCTTTTGAAAATTAAATTATTAGGAAAACAAAGATGGCTAACGCCTGTTAATTTCTTTTATATAATCGGTAAAAACTTTTTCTCTATGCTGTTGCATGTTCATCCGGTTGATCCACAGCCCCGGCAAATTAAAACCATTGTAGAATGCCTGCTCGATGGGGGGGTGATCATTTATCCTACTGATACCATTTACGGCCTGGGCTGCGATATTTTTCAGCACAAAGCCGTGGAAAAAATTTGCCGTATCAAGCAGATCGACCCACATAAAGCACAGCTCAGCTTTATCTGCTGCGACCTGAGCGACCTGAGTAAATACACCAAAAGCATTTCCACCCCGTTGTACCGCATGCTGAAAAGCCATCTCCCCGGACCCTACACATTTATATTACCGGCCAGCAAAGAAGTGCCGAAAATATTACAAAGCAAGAAGAACACCATCGGTTTGCGCGTACCTGCCAATAAAATTGCCCATACCATTTTGCAGCAACTGAACCACCCGATCCTTTCTGCCTCATTACCGGGCAATATGGTGGAAGAATACACTGATCCGGAGCTGATGCATGAAAATTTCGGGCATATTGTAGACCTGGTGGTCGATGGCGGTATTGGTGGAATGATCCCTTCTACTATTGTGGATTGTACACATGACACCTACGAACTGATCAGGATGGGGGCCGGTGTTTGGGAAGAAGAGGAAGTATAAACTGATCTACAGTACCTCATCACAGTCTTCCAGCTGGTCTGCAGCCTGTGCAGGAAGGATAGCAAAACTTTTGCGGTGGTATTTGCAGAGGCCATGTTTTTCAATGGCCAGCCGGTGCTCAAGGGTGCCATAGCCTTTGTTCTGCTTCCAGTTATAATGGGGAAACTCCTCATGAAGGCCCTTCATATATGCATCGCGGTAGGTTTTGGCCAGTATGCTGGCCGCGGCAATGCTGGCATACAATTCGTCGCCCTTTATTATGCAGGTATGCATAATATGCGGGTATGCGGTAAACCGGTTGCCATCGATCAGCAGCAGTTCAGGAATAATGCGCAACTGTTCAATGGCCAGGTGCATGGCTTTGAAAGATGCTTTTAAAATATTGATCCGGTCAATTTCTTCTTCACTTACCATGGCCACCGCATAGCTGAGCGCCTGCGATTCGATCACAGGTCTGAGCTGGTTGCGCTGTTCTGCAGTGAGTTGCTTGCTGTCGTTTAGCAGGGGATGATGAAAATCTTTTGGCAAAATAACGGCAGCGGCGAATACAGGGCCTGCATAACAGCCCCTGCCTGCTTCATCACAGCCGGCTTCTACCTGTTTTTTCTGGTAATACGCTTTAAGCACCCCGTAAAATTGCAGAATAGGAAGCAAACACCCAATAAATAATATGCACACCCGGTGTGCAGTTTGAAATGTATTCGTGTATACCCGGTTGCCCCGTAGTAAGCATCGTTTCATTTGCCATATCCCGGTAAATTTTTTCCGGCTTCTGTTTCGCTATCAGCATAGCGCTACCTTTGCGATGCAAAATTCTGGTCATGGCAGGTGATGATAAAAGCTATTTGCGTTATACGCAGTTTGTACTGGTGTTTGTTTTTGTAGTGATACTGGCGGGCGGTATTGTGCGGATGACACAAAGCGGTATGGGCTGCCCCGACTGGCCGCATTGTTTTGGCCGGTGGATCCCTCCTGTTAATGCCAGCCAGCTGCCACCCGATTATGAGAAATACCTGAAAAAGCAGGATATTGACCATACCTTCAACGCATTTCATACCTGGATAGAATACATTAACCGGCTGCTGGGTGCTTTACTGGGCCTTTGGCTGCTGATACATACTGTATGGAGCTTCAAAAAATTTTTCCGCACCCGGCCTTCTATTGCCTGGACCTCCTTCCTACTCCTGGTGATCGTAGGTATTGAAGCCTGGCTGGGCAAGCTGGTAGTAGATGCCAACCTGGCCGTGGTAAAAGTAACTGCCCATATGCTGCTGGCACTGGTGATCGCTGCTATTGCCGTGGCCATTACCCAGAAGCTGCAGCAGAAACCCAAGGTGCTGGATAAAACACTGAAATGGCTTTCTATGCTTACCCTGTTGTGCCTGCTAGTGCAGATTGTACTGGGCACCGAAGTGAGGGAGCAGATCGATGAAGTGTCCCGTTCGCTCAATTACCTGCAGCGTGATCTTTGGCTGGGAAGACTGGATGTTTTTTTCACCATTCACAAAGCATTTGCCTGGGCTGCGGCGATCTGCTGCGTGGCATTGTTCTGGCGTACACTCAATCATTCAGCACTGCATAAGCTGGGTGCCTGGATACTGGGGCTGGTTGTAATCACCATGCTGCTGGGTTTAACCATGGCCTATTTTCATATTCCGGCGGCAGCACAGCCGGCACACCTGTTGTGTTCCAGCATCCTTTTTATACTGGTGTTCGCCTGCAGGTTGCGGCTGCGATAAAAAAGCGTTAAGCCCTGCATTGCTGAAGCTAACTGTGCTTTTTTGTATTAACTTTCCTTGTCAATTGATATTGGCGCCATTGCCCGGCATCAGCCAGGTTGTATTGCCGTACGTACTCCTGTTAAGAAAATAGTTTTGCAGGCCGGCTTATAACCTACCTGATCAATGCTGGCACTGGCAACACAAGTTCCAAGCGGATAATTCAGCTATGCAAACATTTATCAGTGACATCTCTCACCAGTCTTTCCCCGTTAGCCAGAAGGTAACAGGCGGTGCCATCCGCCAGAGCATACTGGATGAAATAAAAAAAGAGCATCCGGCATTCAGCCGCGAACATTGTATGGCCATATCTGAACTGAATACATACCGCAACAGGTATATACAGGAGCTGGTGTCTAAAGAACTGGGTACCCTTTCTGACCTGGAGAAGCAGGTGGTTATTGCGCTGCAGAATGATGAGATACTGAGCGATAAACTAAGCGATGAGCAGAAAGATAAGCTGACCATGGGCCAGCGTCTTGCCGATAAAGTAGCCGACTTTGGCGGTAGCTGGAAGTTCATTATTTTTTTTATGTTGTTCCTGGTGGCCTGGATGCTGTTGAATGTAATTTATTTACAAAGCAAGGCCTTTGATCCCTATCCGTTTATTTTGCTGAACCTGATTCTGTCCTGCGTTGCCGCATTGCAGGCACCCGTGATCATGATGAGCCAGAACAGGCAGGAAGAAAAAGACCGGCAGCGGTCGAGGAATGATTACATGATTAACCTGAAATCGGAACTGGAAATACGGTTGCTTCACGATAAAATTGATCACCTGATCGTTAGCCAGCAGGAAAGACTGATGGAGATTCAACAGATACAGGTAGACATGATGAGTGATATTCTGCAACACCTGGAAAAGAAGCCCAGTCACTAAACCCGGTTGTGGTTATTGACTTAGTACAATAGCGACAGGCAGGCATTTGTTAAATAAAAACCACAGCTTAACAGGAAAGGATATGAAAAAATACCTGGTTGGTTTATACTACTCGTTGCCGGTACAATTGTTCCTGCTGCATTTTCGTCGCTACCAGGTATTCCTGATCTTTTGGTATATCCTGTTTGCTACTATTGCGGGTAATTTTATGCAAGCCTATGGCGCTTATTCACTTTATCTTTCTCCTGAATACCTCGGCGAAGTAAGTCCGCTGAGCACAGCTATCGTAGGGTTCTGTATAGGTATATTCATCATGAGCTGGAATATTACCACTTTCATCCTGCACAGCAAGCATATCCGTTTCCTGGCCACCACAGCGCAGCCATTTTTGAAATACTGTATCAACAATGCGATCATTCCACTGGTGTTCCTGTTGTTCTACTTTTTTGAAGCTGTTCAGTACGATAAATACCGGGAGCTGATGCAGCCCAGGGATATTTTCTTCCTGGTGGGTGGTTTTACAGGTGGTTTTGTTTTAGCGGTGCTGATTGCGTTTCTCTATTTTTTTGGTGCTGATAAAACCATCTACCACCGTATGGCCACCATTATCACCACTGCGAATAAACATTATGCAGAAGCGTTAAAAGCCAACCCGCTTCCTTTGGATAAAAGAGAAATACGGGTAGACTGGTTTTTGAGCGCCCAGCTGCGTTTACGCAAGCCCAGGGATGTAAGGCATTATTCCCCTGAGTTCCTGGATGCCATTTTTAAACGCCATCATTTTGCCGCGGTGATCGCTATCCTCATCTCTTTTATTTTTTTAATAGCCATTGGTTTTTTCTCTGACAATAAAATTTTCCAGGTACCGGCAGCAGCCAGTATCACGGTGTTCTTTGCTATTTTGATTGCTGTTGCCGGGGCCTTTACCCTGTTCCTCCATTCATGGAGCATACCGGTGCTGCTCGTATTGTATGTAATGGTTAACTGGATGTACCAGCACGATGTAATAGACCTGCGCAACAAAGCATATGGATTGAATTATTCAAAAAAAGTTGAACGCCCGGCATACAACAGGGATAATATTATGCAAATGGCTTCAGCCGCGAATGAAGAGGCGGATAAAAAATGGTTTCTGCAGCGATTGAATAACTGGAAAGCCCGGCAGCACAGCGATAAACCGGTGCTCTTTCTTTTAAATGTAAGCGGAGGTGGTACACGCAGTGCCACATTTACCATGAATGTGCTGCAGCGGCTGGATAGTATTACACAAGGCAAACTGATGCCGCATACCTTCCTGATCACGGGAGCCTCGGGTGGCATGCTGGGTGCAGCTTATTTCAGGGAGCTTTACTGGGAAAAACACAAAGGCGTACCCATACGCCTGCAAGACAAGCAATATGCAGATGATATTTCAAAAGACCTGCTGAATCCCCTGTTTTCTTCTTTTATTTCAAGAGATATGCTGGGGCCGGCAAAAAAATTCAGGCTGGATCATTACAGTTATGTCAAAGACAGGGGCTATGCATTTGAACAGAAATTACTCGAAAACACACATGGACTGCTGGCCAAGCGTATAGGTGATTATACCCTTGCAGAAGACAGCGCGGTAATACCTACTCTTTTTTTGAACTCATCCATCAACCGCGACGGGCGTAAAATGCTGATCTCTTCCAGGCCGGTCCGTTTTCTGATGCGGCCTGTGGGTGCACCGGGTTATATCATTCCATCTTCTGACCCTGACCTGATCGATTTTAATTCAATGTTTGCAAAGCAGGATGGTATGCGGTTGCGGTTTACATCTGCACTTCGCATGAATGCCAGCTTCCCTTATGTGCTGCCCAATGTATGGCTTCCCTCAGATCCTATCATCGATGTAATGGATGCCGGCCTGCGTGATAATTTCGGGCAGGAAACATCCCTGCGCTTTATCAGTGTGTTCAAAGACTGGATCAGGGAAAATATCAGTCATGTAGTGCTGATACAAATACGCGACCGTGCACTGGGCGAATGGGAAAAACCTTTCGACAACAACAGCATACTTAGTTTTTTAACCAAGCCATTCCTGCTGCTGCAGAATAACTGGTTTAAACTGCAGGATTACTACCAGAACGATCAGCTGGATTATATGTTCGATGCCATGGGGCCGCAGTTTTACCGGCTATGCTTCCAGTATGTTCCAGGCCAGAATGATGCTTATGCTTCTCTTAGTTTTCACCTGAACGCATTTGAGAAAAAAGGTATCGCAGCAGCACTCGACAATCCAACCAACCAGCGCTCGTTCCGCCAGCTGCTGAAATTGCTGGGAGATTAAATAACTCCCACTGCCGTTTACTGTAAACCACCGTTGAACCATTTTTACGCCGGTAATTGTACAGGTATGCGTATACCGGTTACTTGTTTTTTCAGGCTTATATGTTTCACGGTGAAGCAGTTGTAGTTAGGACATCACAATTTCTTTACAATTCGGTTACAATCAGTTAATGGGCACATAATACCTGGGTAATATTCAGGATGGAATTTTGAAAAACCCACCTGAAAAATGGAAAGAAGACCAGTTGATGTTGTTGTGATGAGTGATTTGCACCTGGGTACCTACGGTTGTCATGCCAGAGAAATTGTCAACTACCTGAAGAGTATCCAACCCCAGATTCTTGTATTGAACGGCGATATTATCGATGGCTGGCAATTCAGCAAGCGTTACTTCCCCGTACTGCACATGCAGGTAATTAAAGAGATCATGAGCCTGCTCAGCAAAGGCACCCGTGTTATTTATATTACCGGCAACCATGATGAAATGCTGCGTCGTTACAGCGATATACAGATGGGTAATTTTCAACTGACCGATAAACTGGTAATGGAGATCAATGGTAAAATGACCTGGATTTTCCATGGTGATGTATTTGATGCCACCACCAAAGGCAGTGCAAAACTATTGGCCAAGCTGGGCGGTCATGGATACGACCTGCTGATACTGATCAACAGCTTTATCAACTGGTGCCTCAAAATAATGGGCCGCGAAAAAATGAGCTTCAGCAAAAAAGTAAAGAACAGTGTTAAAAAAGCTGTGGCCTGGATCGCTGATTTTGAACAAACCGCTGCAGAGCTCGCTATACAGAAGAAATACGATTATGTGATCTGTGGGCATATTCATCAGCCACAGAAAAGAGTGGTTGAAACCAAAGACGGAAGCGTGGTTTACCTGAACAGCGGCGACTGGATTGAAAACCTCACTTCGCTGGAATACAGCCAGCACGAATGGCGTATTTATCATTATGATGAAAAAGACTTTAAAGCAGCCAGTGTAGTACCGATGGAAAAAAAGCTGCCCCGGCTGAATGTAGTAACAGATGAAGTGGCCATGTTTATCAATTCGCTGATAATGCCCGGTGATAAAAACGGGGAAGCACTGAGCAAATACGGATCGTAACAGGCGGTTCAAACGAACGACAATGAAAATTTTTTATGCCATACAAGCAACAGGGAACGGTCATATTGCCCGCGCGGTGGAACTGTTGCCCTACCTGCAGCAATATGGAGAAGTATCTTTTTTCCTGAGTGGCAGCAACAGCAACTTACAACCTGGCCTACCGGTTAAATACAGGAGTAAGGGGCTGAGCCTTTTTTACAGCAACAGCGGCGGACTAGACTACCGCAAAATGCTACGTGCATTTGAACCTTTGCGTGTTTGGAAAGAAGCCAGGCAATTACCGGTAGAGCAATACGATCTTGTGATCAACGATTTTGAAAGCATCACCGCACTTGCCTGCTGGCTGAAAAAAGTACCCAGTATTAATTTCGGTCACCAGGCCAGTTTTCATTCTCCTTTTACGCCAAGGCCTGCAAAGAGAGACCGTATCGGTGAACTGGTACTGCAACGCTATGCACCGGCCAATGCATATGCCGGTCTGCATTTTGAACAATACGATGAATTTATTTTTTCACCTATTATCAAGCAACAGGTATTACAGGCTAGTCCTGCAGACAAAGAACATATCACGGTATACCTGTCGCACTATGCAGATGAAGTGATCGCCGCCCAGCTGAAGCTGGTACCGGGTGTGCGGTTTGAAGTGTTCTCTAAAAAAGTGAAACAACCTGTTACCGATGGTAACATCACATTTATTCCTATTCACAACGAAGCGTTCAGCAATAGCATGATCAACAGCCGGGGCGTTATTACTGGTGCCGGTTTTGAAACACCTGCAGAAGCGCTGTATCTTGGCAAGCGACTGCTGTGCCTGCCTATCAAGGGGCAGTACGAGCAAAGCTGCAATGCGGCAGCATTGGAAAAACTGGGTGTGTCCATCGCTGCTGCAGTAACCAGCAGGTTCCATCTTACGGTTCAGCAATGGCTGAATGCGCCTGCACCGGCTCCCCTGCAGTTGAAACATTCTGCTGCAGCCACCGTACGCCAGGTAGTGGAAATGGGGCGCGCCCTGTATGGCCGCAAGCATGGTTATATTACTCCTGTTTTACCGGAAAAAGAGGGGCTCGCTGTTATTTAATAACTGAACGCCAGTAAATACAGTTGTCTCTTTTTCAGAACTGTATTTACTGGCGCTCAATGAACCATGCTGTTCTTCAGTTATCTGTGTTGCTCTGCCTGCACCTTTACATTGCATCAGCCAGCAATACCTGCCAGGCTTCTTTTACTTTTCCTTCATTTAACAGGCTCGCCGCATAGCGGTGTAATTCTTTTTCCATTTCATCAGGATTAACGGCATAGTACTGGAATATCTGTTTTAATTGTGCATCATCAAAGGCAGGATCTATCAGGGGCATTTCATGCACATTAGCCAGCTGGCCAAGATGATTGCCGGTTAATATAGGGCTATTGCGTATGCTTACAGGTAATGCATCTATACCAATACCGAGCAGCGTATTGGGTTTTGCCACTTTAAACAGGTTGGATGTATTTACGCGGCAATACCAGTCGCCACCGAGCCGGGCCACCAGTTCCAGTTTGCGCTGGTCTATTTTTCCATCTTCGCCGAGAATGGTTTCATCCACATGCATACACAATACTTCGGCCAGTACCAGCTGGCCTGCACCACCTTCATTGCCCAGGCTTTTTATTTCCTGTACCCTGCATTCCATTTTAATCCTGGCTTCTTTTACCATGGGTGGTTGTATAAGCGTGGCTGGCTCTTTGGTAAAACCGGCCTTGATAAATTCATCAGCTTCTTTAGGATAATCGCAGCTGGCCAGGCTTATTTGTTGTACCATGGCATAATCGCATATATGCACTACCACTTCAGGCACTTCCTGTATGTTTTGCAGGGTGTGTTTGGTGGTATTGTCGCGCACCCGCCTGGCTGGTGAAAACACGATGATGGCCGGGTTCGAGGAAAACATATTGAAAAAACTGAACGGGCTGAGGTTCACCCCTCTTTCTTTGTCAATAGTGCTGGCCAGGCATATGGGCCTTGGTGCAATAGCATGCTGCAGCCAGTGCTGTCTTTCTACTGTACTGATAGACGAAATATCGATAAGCATGAGGCTGGAACGGTTAATATTTTACGACTGAACTGTAGTGGTTTTTTTTCTTTTCAGGATAGAAAAATCCAATTCATCCTTTACAATGGTATTGCTCAGTGTACCCAGGCCATCGATGGTCATTTCCACTACATCGCCTGGTTGCAGCCATTGCTCCTGGTAGGCAGGATCGTTCAGTTTGCCCGTGCCATTAAGCTCAAGAAAACAGCCGGTGCCAACAGTGCCGCTGCCGATCACATCGCCGGGGAACAGGTCGGCGCCATATGCACAGCGTTCGATGATTTCTGCAAAGGTCCAGTCCATATCAGCCAGGTTGCCCTGGCTTACCTGTATGCCATTAACACTGCAGGTCATAGACAGGTTCCAGGCTTTGCCTGTATGGCCTTCACGGGGAGCTGTTTCGTGGCGGGCCAGCTCGTCAAGGGTTACCAGCCAGGGGCCCAATACAGTGGCGAAGTCTTTACCCTTGGCCGGACCAAGGTTCAGCAACATTTCTTCCATCTGCAGCGTACGGGCACTCATGTCGTTCATGATCATCAGTCCGCCGATATACTCATCTGCTTCCTCTGCGGGAATATTCCTGCCCTGTTTACAGATCACCACGGCTGCTTCCAGCTCAAAATCGAGCTTTTCAAAATGGTCGGGCATACACATTATTTCCCCTGGGCCCTGTATGCTGTGGTGATTGGTAAAATAAAAAATAGGGTACTGGTCAAATTCAGGAATCATCGGCACCTTGCGGTTACGCCTGGCCGCCGCCACATGCTGGCGGAAAGCATAACCATCACGGCAACTGGTAGGAAAAGGTATGGGCGACAGCAGCTGAACGTTTTGCAGGGCGATCGCCCTTTCGCGGCCCACCCTTCCATCCAGTATGCTTTTTTCCACTGCCTGTGCCAATGGGTAATTATCTTCCCAATAATTTAGAAAAAGCTGCATACTACCGGGCAATTCGGGGTGCAGCTGTTCAAGATTGTATAACTGTCCGTTAACCAGGATGGCTAAATGATCATGACCTTCCTGCAGAAAAGAAACCAATTTCATGGATGATTGTTTGATATAAATAAACCGAGCATGAGCATATTCTCTCATACAGGGAATTAGCTGGCCAGGCTTTCTCCGTCCCCATTAAAACAAAATAGGAGCGGACGAAAACTGTGTTAAAAATAGGTGGATTTTTTGCAGCAATACCTGAAATAATTTTGTCTTATCTTCAGGTATGGCAATCAGTCATATTTAGTAATTTTGGCATAATTTTTACAATGCTCATCATAAATCAGCCTGATTCTTTGGGTTGCATGTAGCTCTAACGGGTTACTACAATTGGAGTTAACACCAAACCGCTGTAGCCAGACTTCTGAATTGTAGATCAAAACCATGCGCTATGATGGAGAGAACAATGAAACCGGTATTTACAAAGCCGAAAGGACAAGATTTATTTCAGTTATTGAGGCAGGAAGTGAATAAGGTAGTGCGGGAACTTGAACCGAAACGTAGAATTGCGATTGTTGTGAAAGCCATACTGTTCCCTTCTTTATATATTCTTGCCTATTTTGCTGCATTAACCTGGGGAGGCACACATACAGGAATTCTATACGCCTGTTATTTCCTGCTCGGTATTTTGCTGGTACTCAATTTTCTTAACCTGATACACGAAGCTGTTCACAATACCCTGTTCAATAAAAAAGTTTTCAATAAACTGTATGTGCATTTCTTCGACCTCATGGGGGCCAACAGCTATATCTGGAAGGTAAGGCATATCAGGCTGCACCATAATTATCCGAATGTAATGGGCTGGGACAGTGATTTTGAACAGAGTTCACTGGCCAGGGTATTTCCACATGGCCGTTATTCTAAAATGCACCACTACCAGCATCTTTATCTCCCGCTGGTTTATCCGCTTTACCTGTTTAACTGGTTGCTGATACGCGATTTTAAAGATTTTTTCAACAGGGATAAACTGGTATGGAAAGTAACCACTATTCCTGTTGTGGAATATGTGAAGCTGTTTATATTTAAAACATTTTTTCTTTTTTATATCCTGCTATTACCCAAGCTGCTGCTTGATATCAGCTGGGGGCAGATGGTACTGGCTTTTGTTATCATGATGTTCACTGCAAGCATCTTTTCACTCATCGTGCTGCTGACACCTCATGCTGTTCCCGACAGTGAATTTCCCATGCCCGATGTGCATGGCCGTATGCCCACATCCTGGTTTGTTCACCAGCTGTCTACCACCAATGATGTTACAGAAGACAACTGGTTCACCCGCTTTTTTATGGGCTGTTTCAATTACCATATTGCCCATCATCTATTTCCCTCCGTAAACCATGTGTATTACCCCGAAGTGACCAAAGTGATACAGCAGTTTGCCAGGGAGCACCAGCTGCCCTACCGCCAGTTTCCGCTGGCAGTATCTTTACACAAACATTATGAGCTGTTAAAGCGTAACAGCTTTCATGAAAATATTTTTGAAGAAACAATGTAAGGTCTCGAACACACCATGTTGAGCAGGAATGTCTGGCGCCTTGCTTACTACCATGCACCATCACTAACGCATTCCACATCTTTTCCCCGGCCGCGTATACCCTTATATCGTACCTTTCAGCAGGTAAAGTATGCCGTTATGAAAAAAGCAGCCGTATTTGTTTTCCTTTTTTTCTGCAGCCTGTTGGTTAAACCCGCAGCCGCGCAGGATACACTGCAATGGATACGTATTAACCAGCTGGGTTATACACCTGGTGGAATAAAAGTGGCTGTTTGGGTAAGCAAAGAAACTGCCGCAGCTGTTCCGCGGCAGTTTGAACTTGTAAACAAGCTCACCGGCAAAACGGTGTTCACCGGCAATAGCGGTACTGCAATGGGAGCCTATGGCCCCTTCAGCAGTGGAAGCAGGCTGAACTTTACTGCCTGCACAAAGGCTGGCCGTTATTATATCAAAGCAGGAAAAGCTGTATCGCCTGAATTTACTATTGGCCCCAATGTATACGATGGTGCCGCCGGCTTTTGTTTGCAGTACATGCGCCAGCAACGCAGCGGCTTTAATCCTTTTCTTAAAGATTCCTGTCATACTCATGATGGCTTTACTGTATATGCGCCTATGCCTGATGGTACACATATCGATGCATCGGGCGGCTGGCATGATGCATCAGATTACCTGCAGTATGTAACCACATCTGCCAATGCCACCTACCACCTGCTGGCTGCCGGCCGCGATTTTCCTGAAGTATTTGCAGATCAGAAGCTGGCCAATGGCCTGGATGGCAGCAATGGTGTAAATGATGTACTGGATGAAGCCCGCTGGGGATTAGACTGGCTGCTGAAGATGCATCCCTCAGATAGTTGGATGTTCAACCAATTAGGTGATGACCGCGACCATCGCGGTGGTATGCGGATACCCAGGGAAGACACCAATTTTTATGCCCACGGGCTGGAGCGGCCTGTATACTTCTGCACCGGCGAACCGCAGGGATTGTTTAAATACAAGAACAGGGCAACCGGTGTTGCTTCTACCGCAGGTAAGTTTGCCAGCGCATTTGCACTGGGCGCTGCTTTATGGCAGCAACGTGATACAGCCTATGCCGGCCTGCTGCACCACAAAGCATTGTCTGCTTTTGCCCTTGGAAGGACTGGGCCGGGTGCATGCCAAACAGCCCCCTGTGTATCGCCTTATTTTTATGAAGAAGACAATTGGACTGATGACATGGAACTGGCATCAGCCGCATTGCAGTCACTGCATGCAGGTGTAGAAAACAAAGAAAACTATATCAGCCTGGCACTTGATTATGCCGGTAGTGAACCGGTAACGCCCTGGCTGGGCAAGGATACTGCCAGGCATTATCAATGGTATCCTTTTATCAATGTAGGGCATTATGAACTGGCAAAACAGCTGAAAGGAAAACAGCGCAAAGCAATACTGGAATGGTACCGGCAAGGGATAGATCGTGTATGGCAAAAGGCCAGTCAAAATGTTTTTTACAGGGGGATACCTTTTATCTGGTGCAGCAATAACCTCACCACTGCATTTGCCATCCAGTGTTACTGGTACAGGCAATTGAGTGGCGACAACAAATACCAAGAGCTGGAGCAGGCCTGTTTCGACTGGCTGTTTGGCTGCAACCCCTGGGGTACGGGTATGGTATATGGCCTGCCTGCCTGGGGGGATACGCCTGTTGATCCACATTCTGCATTCAGCCACCTGAAACATTATCCCATCAATGGAGGCCTGGTAGACGGGCCTGTGTATACCAGCATTTATAAAAACCTGCTCGGCATTCATCTCAGCAGGCCCGATGCCTATGCTCTGTTCCAGAGCGACCTCGCAGTTTACCATGACGATAACGGAGATTATAGCACCAATGAACCCACTATGGATGGCACCGCTGTTTTGATCTACCTGCTGGCCGCAAAAGAAACAGAGAGCCATGCCGGGCAGGCCCTGTTATCGCACGGCGGCATCATCCGGGGCAATACAGAAAAGAAAAATATCGCCCTGGTATTTACTGCCGATGAGTTTGGAGATGGGCTGCCCTCCATTCAAAGATCATTGCTGAAAGAAAATGTAAAAGCTTCTTTTTTCTTCACCGGCAGGTTTTACCGCAACACGGCTTTCCAGGAAGGTATTGGGAAATTGTACCGCGATGGGCATTACCTGGGACCGCATTCAAATGCACACCTGCTGTATTGCGACTGGAATAAACGGGATAGCCTGCTGGTAACACAACAACAATTCAGCAATGACCTGGATGCTAATATGCAGGCGATACATGCATTGGGTATAAAAGACTATGCACAGCATTATTTCATACCGCCTTACGAATGGTATAACGATACCATTGCCGCATGGGCTGCAGCGAAGAACATTCAACTGTTCAATTTTACACCCGGCACCGGCAGTAATGCAGATTATACTTATCCCGGAATGAAATCGTATAAACCCAGTGATGAGCTGATGATCCGCTTAAAACAGGCAGAGCAGCAAATGCCGCATCATTTAAACGGTGTAATACTATTGCTGCATGCAGGAACCGACCCCAGGAGAACAGATAAATTTTATGATCACCTGCCTGCGCTCATCAGCTATCTGCGGCAGCAGGGCTACAGTTTTAAACGGATCGACCAGTTATTGTAAAGCGGCACTGCTTGCTGATACTTCACCACTTGTCTTCATCCGGGATATGCGTCGTATCTGAACGGAACTGCTGCCGTGTGTTGATTTTTTCTATCTGCCGGCTGATGATCAGGTCTGCTATCAGCCAGCCGGCATCGGTACCGGCCGCATCCTGCAGCAAGGTTTTCAGTTTTTTTTCAGCTACATCAAGCCGGTACAGTAAATGGATAAGGTAATTAAAATCAGTATTGATAAGCCCGTTTATGAATGCAGCCAGCTTTTCACGAAACTCGTTCATAGCAAGGTCTGCAGCCAATGGAGCCGGAATAAGCTGGACGATTTCCTGTTTTGCCTGTTGTTCAGTTGTGTTCATATACCGCTGCTTTGCCGCTATGAAAATACATATTTACCAGGATGTATTGTTGGCTGGTAAAGATTACAGGTATCGTTTGATCAATCCATTCCGCCGCACCAATCCCGTTACCAGCCAGCTCAGTATAAGCGAAACAATGAATGTGATGAAAAACTTGACCAGTGCAGGCAATGAGGTATCCAATAAATAATACTGGATACGCAGCACAAAAATATAGTGCACCAGGTAAATGCCATAAGCATTGGCCGAAAGCGATTGCCACCATGTTTTTGACTGGTTAAAAAATTGTTTAAACAAGGTGAGGAATGCAATACTGCTCATTGTGCAGGATGCCGCCCACACTGACCTGTATACCAATTGAGCGTTGAACTCGCTGATCTGCTGCTGCTGCAGTTTATGGGTCAGTGGGGCTTCTATTAATTTCAGCATGGCATAGGCAATGATACAGCCGGCAAGCCAGAATGGCCATTTCTTCACCCAACCCGAACCTGTTGCAAACAACCCCGCCTGCAACCCCGGTGTTCCGATGATAACGCCCAGCAAAAAATAACCGGCATACAATACAAGCCTGCTTAGCTGAAAATCGAATGGACCAATACCTGTCCATGCAGAAGGACCAACCCGCAGTACCGCGGGAACATACAGTAGCCAGGTAAAAACAAACCATGCCAGGCAAAGCATTACAGAACGCTGCCGTTGCGCAGCCAGTACGCTACCAGCCTTGATAATACTTTTATGGACGAACGGATAACAGCAGGCAAAAACAAGGTTGAATGCAAACAACAGCCAGATAAACCAGGGTGGCCCTACAGGCCATTTTTCCACCGTAAAAAAATCAATGAGATACGCTTTAATGCTGCTATTGCCATGTGCCAGGTAATAAGATGGGTAATAAGCCAGCGGCATCAACAAACTGACACCTGCCAGGAAAGGAATGAACAACCGGTAAAACCTGTCACGGATAAATACAGGCACCGTTTTCTTTTGCAGGCTGGTCATAACAAAAATACCGCTGATTAAAAACATCAGCGACATAAAGAAAACATCATTAAAATCTTCAAATATATCAAGGCCACGCCACCTGGTATTGTCAACAACAGGGTGGGTTGATGCAGCATAAGCATCTTTATTGAACCAGGCAAATGTAGTATAGGCAAGGGATGAATGGTGTGCAACAACCAATACAGTAATAAAGGAACGCAGATGGTCAACCCAGATATTCCTGTTGCTGTTCTTCACTTTTTTCTATTTAAACGGTCAGGCCGGAATTTTGTTACTGGCAGAAAAAATAAATATGCGTTCGAGCAGCTATATCTTAATCTTATACATGGTTCAGGCATATTTTTCCATAACACCTAAGCCGAACAATGCAAAATCGTATTTAACCGGGTCACGGGGATCAAGGCTGCGGAGATAAGCGGTCAGTTCAAGTGCAGCCTGCCAGTCAACCGGCTTGCGCTGCAGCAGCTGGAACCGGCTTGCCACCCTTGCCACATGCAGGTCGATGGGGCAGATAAGCTGTGCAGGGCTGATGCGTTGCCAGATACCAAAATCAACGCCATTATTATCCCTGCGAACCATCCAGCGCAGAAACATATTGAGCCTTTTACAGCTGGAATTTTTTTCGGGTGTGGCAACATGTTTTTTTGTGCGGTGCGGAAAATCTTCCAGCGAAAAGAAATAATAATGAAAATAAGTCAAAGCCCTTTCTACCACCCCGTTTGAATCACCTTCCAGTACCTCACCAGGAAAGAAGGCTGTTTCAAGCGATTCGTTTTCCCGGTAATGCTGTTGCAGGAAAACAAGAAAATACAGCAGGTCGGTTGCATTGAATGTGCGGTGTTTAAAACCCAGGAATCTTTTCAGGTCCTGCTCCTGGTGGTTCAGCAAAAAATCATAAGGCGCCATATCCATTAGCTGCAGCAGTTCTCTTGATTTTTTGATGATAATGGTCCTGTTGCCCCAGGCAAACAGGGCCGCGAAGAAACCCGCGATCTCAATATCCTGTTTACGGTTAAACAGGTGCGGAATGCACACTGGATCGTCTTTGATAAAAGAAGGTTTGTTGTATTGTTTGGCCTTCTTGTCGAAAAATATTTTCAGCTGATCTGTTTCCAATATGCGCCAAAGTTACAGCCTCCTGTTATACCAGCAGCAGTAATTTATAACGGAAATGCCCGTTGAAACGTTCTTTCATTTTTACAACAGCATGGGTATTTTTATCTATCCACCAGCTGGAATAATTGGCTGCATCATAATGACAGGTCAGCTTCCAGCAATCAATTTTTTTACCCTGGATGCTTTCCAGTTGCTCCTCATTATCTACTGTATAATCATAAAACTTAGGTTCCACTGTACCCCCCGGATGATAAAAATTGATGGTGAATATTTTGCCCCTGGCAAGCGGCAGCATGGAAAAGGTTTCCATATCCAGCTCCCAGTTAAAAGTGGGTTGTTTCAGCATCAGTGAAAATCCTTTATTGTTCACTGTATCTGCCGCCGGTGCAGTTATTGTACCCGGTAAAAAATCGAAGGCCTCTGTGCGTTTTCTTCCATCGGCATAGGAAAGAAAAGTATGGTGATACAGGGGAAGAAAGCTATGCGCATCACAATACGATGTAAGCAAACGTACCATATGCAGGGAATCCGCGCCTGTCCAACGCTGTGTGACGGCTATCACCTGTTGGTTATGCCATTGGGCATGGGTAATATTTCTTTCCCATACACTCACCCTCGATTGAATACCAGTGGCTGAATCTTCCATGTATACCAGGTACCGCATTCTGCCATCGCGCAGCAGTTTTGTTTGTAAGCGGTGATTGGCAACGGTAACGGTATCGGTTTGTGTATAACCGGCAAAATAAAATAGGAGGAGCAATAAGCACAACAGGGCATATCTGTTGGGGTTCATTTTTTTGCAGTTTGGTTAAGTAAATAACTTTTTTTCTTCTGCAATAAAAAGGGCTGTTGTACCGGCGGCAAAAAAATAAGGGCAGGCGGAGTTATGACCGATCTGTAAAAACCGCAATGGATAAAGTATTGTACAGTTTGTCGATAGTTGTACAATAAAGAACCAAAAAGGGAATAAAAAAAGCCGGGCTCCTGGTAAAGGCCCGGCTGATTTTTCTTTCTTACTCTTTATAGCCTCAGGTATTTTTTGAGATAAGGATAGTGCTCATCACCAGTTACAATAACCACTGACTGGCCCTCGAATGCAGGCAATTGCCTGCGTAAATTCTCCAGCATTTTACTGTTGCGTTTATTGAAGAATTCCATAATGCGGTAATGTTTACTGCCCAGCAACTGCATAGAGACACAGTTGTAATATTCCTGTTGCAGAATAGCGTCGTTCCCATCCAGTATTTCGGGAAGTGATGATTTAACCACCATGTTTACACGTTGTGTTAAATAAACCTGGCAGCGTTCGGCCCTGCTGTTATACAATGTATCTGCCTTCAGTTCTTTTTCCCACTGCTGAACAGAGGAGGCACTTTCCCAGTATTTATCGGGAATCGGTTTGCCTTCAATATCATCGCCCAGCCAGTCGTAGCCGATCAGTTTTGCCTGTGGAAACCAGTAACGCATCATCCAGGCCTCGTAAGGATAATTTTTTTTGAGATAGCCTGAATCTTTATCAATGTCTTCCTGTCTTATTTCCACCGCAATAACAGCGGGTTGCTGCCTTGCGATCACTGCTTTTAATGAATCGAAATTATAACGGGGCGTAACCCGGTGCAATGCATGCAGGGTAGGCAACAGCAATGTTCTCTGCTGGGCGCTTCCGGCTGTTGCAAAGAGTATGGCTGTAAGAATGGCGAGTGTTATGTTTTTCATTGTAACAAAGTGTTATGATAACCGGAAATTCCCGGGTGAATTAACCAATTGCCTGTTCCAGGTCGGCAATCAGGTCGTCAACATCTTCAATGCCCACGCTCAAACGGATAAGAGAATCGGCCAGCCCGTTTCTGATCCTTTCTTCGCGGGGTATAGAGGCATGTGTCATCGTGGCCGGGTGGCCGATCAGTGATTCAACACCACCGAGCGATTCGGCCAGGGAAAACAGGTGTGTATTTTTCAGAACATGCAGGGCTTTGTCAATATGATCATCTTTCAGTGTAAAAGAGATCATACCACCAAAACCGCGCATTTGTTTTTGGGCAATAGCATGGTTGGGATGATCTTCAAAACCTGCCCAGTACACTTGTTTCACTTTGCTGTTTGCGCGCAGGTACTGTGCAATAGCCGCGCCGTTTTCGCAATGACGCTGCATACGCACATGCAGTGTTTTAATACCACGCAGTACCAGCCAGCAATCGTGCGGGCCCGGCACTGCGCCACAGCTGTTCTGGAAAAAACGCAGCTGTTCTTCCAGCGTGGCATCGTTCAGTACAAGTGCGCCATGCACCACATCTGAGTGGCCACCCAGGTACTTGGTGGCCGAATGCACTACAATATCAGCACCCCAGTCGAGCGGGTTTTGCAGGTAAGGTGATGCAAAGGTGTTATCCACCACGGTGATAAGCCGGTGCTTTTTGCCGATTGCAGCACAGGCTTCAATATCGATGATATTCAGCAGCGGGTTGGTAGGTGTTTCTACCCAGATCATCCTGGTATTCGGGTTCACATATTGTTCAATGTCTGCCGCATGCTGCATGCTTACAAAATGAAATTTGATACCGTACTGGGCATATACTTTAGTAAAAATGCGGTAAGTACCACCATACAGGTCATTGGAAACGATCACCTCATCACCGGGTTTCAACAGCCTGGCAATAGCATCAGTGGCGGCCATACCGCTGCCAAAGCAAAGACCATATTTGCCGTTTTCTATAGCTGCCAGTGCATTCTGCAATGCGGTGCGGGTGGGGTTTTGCGTGCGGGCATATTCATAGCCTTTGTGTTCGCCGGGTGCGGCCTGCACATAAGTGGATGTTTGATAGATCGGTGTCATAATAGCGCCTGTACTGGGGTCAGGCTCCACACCTGCATGTATAAATTTAGTGCCTGGCTTAAACTGTTTCATCTGGATAGTATTTAATTTTTCGGGTACTGCTATGCCTGTTTCTGCATTAATTAAAAACAGGTTGTGCATGCTACCTTTTGCTGTTTGTGATAGTCAAACTTACTGCGTTTTATCCGTCTGTAATTATTTTTCAGCAAGGGATAAAACGGTGCAGTGTTCTTAGCCGGTTATTCAAAAACAAAACCCGCCGTTCAGGGCGGGTCAGGGTATAAAGTAGGGAAAGAACAAACAATAGCGCTGCTAAAAAGTGATGGGTACTGCAGCTTTGGCATCATCCCACAGAACAAGCAGGTTGGCGCCGCCTTTTACATCTTCAAAATAAATAGTAAGGGCTTCAACATCATCGGTTGATTTTTGTACAGGTACATCCACACGCAACACATCTTTTTTAGGGTTCTGGATCAGCCCCCAGTAATCTTTATCACTGTTAAATGCAATGGTCCATTTGCTTTCCGTACAAATGGCATACAGGGTATATCTGCCTTTGGGCAGTGGTTTACCGGCGATCTTTACATTGCGGAAGAATTCTATTTCAGTTGCTTCATTGGCACCCATGCGCCATATCTGGTTATAGCGTACAATATCACCGAATATTTTACGGCCATTGCGCTGCGGCCTGCTGTAAATAACCCTTGCCACAGGCTGATCAGCCGCTTTACCGCTCATTTTTAGGATGGGATAATTTTGCGGACAATAGCTCATGTCCATCGGTGATTTGTCCAGGTCAGTAGGTTTCTGTTGTCCAAAACTGCACACGGTGATCAGTGCAAACAAACAACCAAATACAATCTTCATACTCATTTTGCAATTTGCCCGCAAAGATAATGTCTAGGGCTCAAGCATAAGCTCCTGAAACCGGGCAAATGCAAAGGTTTTAACAAATGGAAAAAATTTATTATATATTTCGCCTAATACCTGGTAATGCGCTTCAAATACTTTAAACGCCGGTGTGGCATCCTGCAGGTAGGCAGCCCGCCTTACCAGTCCGCCAAAACTGTTTTGTATACCTTTCCGGTAGCGGTAATTGAACAGCCAGTCCTGCTGCTGCATAAAAGGCAGCATGGCGGCAAAACGGGATGGTAATACGGGTTTATTGGCCTGCAGCATAGCATAAGTGGTAACAGAAAATTTCCGCCAGCCTTCTTCATCGTGTTCCCTGGTGTCCAGTGCCAGGAAATGATCGTACACAATATCCATAAAGGCGCCTGCATACAAGCCCACCGCCGGTTTGAAATATTGTTTGGCCTCGGCAGTGGCAGGATGGGTATCTGTAAATGTATCTATATCTCTGTGCAGCTGTATGCCCTTCTGTACCAGCACATCGTACCCGAACCTGGCTTTGCCTTTTACAAAATCGCTGATCATGTTGCCCACCAGTATCTGGGGGTGAAGAAAAGAAAGATAAGCATGGGCAAGATAGTTCATCGCTGGTGTTTTATCGTGTTGTCAAGCCAGTTGCCAATGAGTAACAGCGCATCTGGTGAAAATGTTTCTTCCAGCAGCTGGTATTCGGCTGCGGTGCAGTTCTGGCAATGCTGAAAAAGATGGTTCAGTCCCGGCAGTTTGCGTACAGCAAAACTGCGTGCCTTACTTTTTTGCAATGCCCCGCTGATGGCAGTCAGGTTTTCATCGGCATTTACCTGGAAATCTTTTTCCCCGTTCAATGCCAGCACATCACAATGCAGTTTTTCAAGATATACAGCCGGGTTGGCCTGCATGAAATAGCGGAACCAGGGTGCGCGGAAGGTGTACAGGTTTTTGGCCACATCGCGCGAGGCAACCGTGTCGTTGATAAAATGCAGTTCTTCCAGCACCTGCGGGGTAGTGGTTTGTTTCCAGCTTTGATAGGCTTCCTGTGCTTTGCGGAATGCCGTATCCGGATCTTTTTCCTCCACAGCGATGTTGATCAGGTTGTGGTAAAGCCGCTGGTATGCACTGGCTGTTACCTCGCTTTTACCATTGGCCAATGCCACTGTTTTGATTTGATTGGATGCCAGGATTTCACCATCAACACCCGGGGCAGACAAGAGTATCACAAAATCGATGGAAGGGTCGGCCGCAGCCAGCATCACTGCAATAAGGCCGCCCTCACTATGGCCGATCAGCCCGATCTTTTGTTTGTTTACTTCTTTCCGGGTTTTCAAAAAAGCAATACCGGCTGCTGCATCTTTGGCAAAATCGGCAGATGTTGCCTGGTCTACCTGGCCGGTGGTAGCGCCCATACCCCTGTCATCCACCCGCAGCACGGCATAACCTTTCCTGGTTAAATAATCGGCTATTACGGCAAAAGGTTTATGACCGTAAATGGTTTCATCCCTGTCTTGCTGGCCGCTGCCGGTAATAAGTAATGCCGTAGCAAAGGGCCCGCCGGTTTTGGGATAGGTGAATGTGCCGCCCAGGTGAACGGAGTGATCAGTATTGTCGTATTCAACATCTTCGCTGTTGTAGGGAAATGGCGGTACAGGCGTTTGCGGCCTGAGCCTGATGGTGCCGCCTTTGGTTTTCCTGAGGGTTAAAGGTACAAGCGCTGTACCCTGGCGCCAGATGCCGTTAAGGGTGGAATCATTTTGCCAGCTTGCGCTGTATACCACGTTGGCGGCATCAATATGCACGATCAAACTGTCCTGTATAAGCGCCACACTGCTGAGGCCTATATTGGTTTGTCCCTGGTCGGGACTATCCAGCGAACCACCCAGCGATCCGTTTTTTTTATGTTCAATATGAAATACCAGTTGAATACGTCCGCCGGCCTTACCTTCCCAGTTTCCTGTTACCGGCCGGGTTTGTGCAAAAGCGTTACCAAACATCCCGGCCAGTAGCAACAATGCCCATGCTTTTTTCATTATATAAAGGTTAGAGTTATTTTCCTGCTGTAAGGTTAAAGTGTATATAAAGATAGCAAGCCACTGCATCGCCGGCAAACGTCGAAGGGCTGGTTAGGTTTAATTGCCGTTTATACCATACCAAATTGCCGTTTATCCACATTGTTAAAGCCGCCATTCACTTTTAACCCTTTATTGACTGGTTTTAGCTATTTATTAAGAAACCGGCTTCCGCGCAGTGCCAGCCTGCATTTCAGGCCAAAAAGGGGATGATGGTTTTAAACAGTGCTTACCGTTCATCCCGGTCATTATCTACGTACGTGTTCGTAGTCACAATTTCATTGCGGCCGCTGTTTTCCCGGTCTACTTTTGACCTGTCAAGCTGATCAAGCCAAGCCAGCGAAACACGAACAATTACAAATACATCAATAAACCGTCAAAAACATTTGTATGAAAAAGCTTTTCCTCGCCGCCTGCATGGTAGTAGCCCTTACTGCCAGCGCCTTTGCAGATGGAGTTACCGTAAACATGAGGGCGCTCAGGAATTTTAAGGCAGAATTTACCGATGCTGCCAATGTTCAATGGAAAACAGGCGCTGATTTTGCCAAAGCCTCTTTTACCTGGAACCAGCAGCGGATGGAGGCCTTTTACGACAGCGATGGCGAACTCATTGGTACCAGCAGGGCCATCACACTTGAGAGACTGCCGGTATCAGCAGAAAAATTTATTCAACGTAAGTACAATGATTATACAGCAACTGAAGCGATCGAATTTGACAATGTGAAAGACGGTTTGTGTTATTATGTATCGCTGGTAAAAGAAAGCACCAAGGTTGTGCTGCAGGTTTCTTCACAAGGTAGTGTGTCTGTGTTTAAAAAAATAAAGATTTGAGTTTACAGTTTGTCGCAATTGGTTAAAGCTCCTTGTTTAAGGAGCTTTTTTATTGCAGTTCTTTAACAGCGATTGTTTAAACGGCATCTAACAGGTTGTATCTATTAACCGTGCCGGTTTTTTAACCGGCGGAATGTTAACAGATAAAAACAACAATGGTATGAAAAAGTTATGGATGACCTGTTGGGTGCTTGCAGGCGGTTATATAACCGGTGTTGCAGTATATGCTGCCAAAACAAAGGCCGATAAAACAGGTGTGCCTGTATGGATTGAAAACGAAGTATATGCCGATTTTGGCAAATTAGATAACCAGGTGAGCTGGGATGTAACCCGCAACTATATCGGCGCTTCTTTTGAACGCCATGGCAGGGAAGTAACAGCACTGTATAAATCTGACGGAAGTTTTATCGGCCTGGTGCATGCAATGCTTTTTGAAAAGCTCCCTGCTTCTGTACAGGAATATATTCATAAAAAATATGCAGGTTATACAACGGAAAAAACAAGCCGTTTTGAACCGGGCGAACAGTCTGCAGACCCCTATGATTTCACAGATAATGACAATGTCTATTATATACAACTAAGCAACGGAAAACAGGTGGTTACCTTGCAGGCCAATGACCAGGGAATAGTATCTCTGGCGCAGGAATAAACCATTTCACTGCAGGTACTGCTTTTGCTGCAGCATTTGCCGGATGGGAACAAAATCTCCTTCTTTTTTAAGATCGCCGATCAGGCGCAGCAGGCGTTGCTGCAATGCTTCTCCTGCCCATCTTTTTGTATAGCCGGGAATGCGGTAACCTGCAAGCGAAGTGAACTCCCAGGGATGAAAATAAAGACAAACATACCCGTCATGTTTCAGCGCGCGCAAGGTTAAGTGTTTAAAGAAGCGGTAAGGCATGTTTTTAAATGCCAGCCAGAACAGGGGTATCCGCATGGAAGGGCTCACCGATGCGGGTATGCGCAGCATCTTATCATCATAATAAGTGGTACGCGGTAACGACAGGTTATTGTACCTGCCGGGTATCCAGGTGGGGTTAACAGAGGAATCATAGGTATAGCCCGCAGCTATCACATCCTGCATGGCAACAGGACGCATGCGTGGCATTCTTAGTCCGCAGACCTCCTGGCCCGAAATTTTTTCCAGCAACAGCCTGCTTTGCAGCAGGTGATCGGTATGAAAGTTGGAATGATAAAATGTATGCGATGCTATTTCATGGTTGGCTGCGATACGGCGGATATGATCGGGAAAATGGCTGGCAAAATTAGCCGTGGTAAAAAACGTACCGCTTACACCTGTGGCATTGATCACCTGCATTGTGGCCTCCAAACCTTTAAACCCGGTGATCATTTGTTCTTCTGCTGTAACATCCTGGCTGTATTCCAGCGGCATATCAAATTCTTCCACATCAAAACTCAGCAATATATATCGTGACTGGCTCATGATAAATTAGACTCTTTAACAATGTACACTGGCCGTTGCTTGTTTTGCATGAACAGTTTACCCAGGTAAATACCGATAATGCCCAGTATCATCAGCTGTAATCCGCCAAAAAAAGCGATGGTAACAATAACCGAGGTCCAGCCGGAAATGGTATGCCCGAAAAAATGACTGTAGAAGGCATAAGGAATATACAGTGTTGCCAGCATGGCAAATACAAACCCGATATAGGTGGCTGCGTACAATGGCCGGGTACTGAACGAGGTAATACCCTGCAATGCAAAACGCATCATTTTTTTCAGCGTGTATTTCGAGCTGCCCCACTGGCGCTGCCCGGGTTCATACTCGATGGATATTTGTTTAAACCCTGTCCATTTAACCAGGCCCCTGAAAAAAAGATCATACTCCTGCAGGTTGCGCAACACATTCACCACATTGCGGTTAAGCAAACGGAAATCTGCCGTGCCTTTTTCAATTTCTATATCAGACAGCCTGTTGAGCAGGCGGTAAAAAAGATGCGAGGTTTTCCGTTTAAAATAAGGCAGGGCTTCGTCTTCTTTGCGAACAGTGTATACCACATCATAACCCTCGCTCCATTTCTCCAGCAGTACGGGTATCAGTTCGGGGGGATGTTGCATATCCCCATCCATGCTGATGATACAATCTCCATCTGCCATATCCAGTCCCGCTTTCAATGCAGCCTGGTGGCCGAAATTGCGGGAGAAAGAAATATATTTTACAAATGGATATTGCTGTATCAGCTTTTTTATTTCCTCCAGTGTAGTATCGCTGCTGCCGTCGTCAACAAAAATAACGTTGAAGCGGTAAGGCAGCCCGGAAAAGAGCTGCTGCAGTGACTGTGCCAGTACCGATACATTTTCTTTTTCATTGTATACAGGCACAATAATGGAAATCAAACGCGTCATGCCTGTTCTGTTTTTTTAGCAGGAATAAAGTGGCGGAACGATACCTCTGCTATCAGCCACAGCCATACAATAAAGCAGGGCAGCGCTTTGAGCGAATAAGGCCGTACCAGGTGGCGTTTGAGATAGGCTGGAAATAAATCTGTCGGCGAAAGGCTGGTGAATACCAGCATAAATATCAATACGGCATGCACCCAGGTGGCTGGTTTATGCCCGTAATGAAGTATATACCATATTGCAACACCAGCCACGGCAATTACATACGTGGCCGATTCGGCAGATGTACTGAAGATGACCACACTGATAAGCACCAGTGCGAGATAACTTAAGCGGAATGAAAGATGTTTGTATTGACTGAAACGCAATAAGGGAAGAGCAAGCAGTGCTGCTGCCGGTAACAATACCATCCAGTCTGCAAAGCCGGCGGGGTTAAATATGCGCCGTATCATGCCCATTACACAAATGTCCTGCATATTAGAAACACTTAAATCGCCTATATTCTTTGAGTTTTTAACTATCAGCGCATCCAGCCAGTCATGATACGATTGTACAATGAACGCAGGCGAAGAAAGCACCATCGGTAAACAAAACAACACCGCTATCCAGAAAACAAACGACCAGGTGAATGTTAGCTTGCGCCGGGAAAAAACGAAGAACAGCAGCCCTGCAATACCATACAGCTTTACCAGGAAGCCTGCAGCAATAAACAGGGTAGCCCAGAAATCTTTTTCTTTTTCCACCAGCACAAACGACAGGATAAACCATGCGGTGAGCATAGGGTTAAACTGTACATTATGGGTCGCTGTCATCAATTCCAGCGCCGTTACCAATAAAACAACCTGGATCGACTTTCCCCCTATGGGCAAACGGCGTATGGCAAAAAAAAGGAACCAGGCATTCGCCATACCCCACAAAATAGTGCCCAGCCAGTCGGGCATCAACGCAAACGGGGCGATGAGCAAACTGAAAACAGGGCCATAGTGGTTGGTATCCTGGTATTCAGCCGGGTAGCCGGCATATAAATTGGTTTGATGGATAACGTGCCAGAATACCTGTTTAAAAATCAGGTAATTATTAATAGAACCGCGTAATGTTTCTGCGAGCACAGCGGCAAATGCCAATGCGAACCAGATGAATACGGGAACAGCAATCTTACGCTTATTGGGTAAGCGCAGAGAGGTTAATAGAAAATTCATAATTATTTTGCAGCTGGGTGAATTGTACCTTTCTATTGTGTATCAACAAAAGTAATAATAAAAATCACCACAGAAATCAAGGATAGGGGGATTAAGGGGATTTAAACAACCGAAAAAAATTACTTTTGCAACCTAAAAATTCAGCATGATGAGCAAAGGACCTGTTTCCCAATTTATTCAGCACCATTACCGGCATTTTAATGCGGCGGCCCTGGTTGACGCTGCCAAAGGCTACGAAACCCATTTGCTGGAAGGCGGCAAAATGATGGTTACCCTGGCGGGCGCTATGAGTACTGCAGAACTGGGCATTTCCCTGGCGGAAATGATCAGGCAGGATAAGATCCAGATCATCAGCTGCACAGGCGCTAACCTGGAAGAAGATGTGATGAACCTGGTGGCCCACAGCCATTATAAAAGAGTACCCAATTACCGCGATCTTACACCGCAGGATGAATGGGATTTGCTGGAAAACCATTATAACCGTGTTACAGATACCTGTATACCCGAGGAAGAAGCTTTCCGTCGTTTACAAAAGCACCTGCTGAAACAATGGAAGGATGCCGAAGCCAAAGGCGAGCGCTATTTCCCGCACGAATTCCTTTATAAAACAGTACTGAGCGGCGAACTGGAACAATACTATGAAATCGATCCCACCAACAGCTGGATCGTGGCTGCCGCAAAAAAGAATATCCCTATCGTGGTTCCGGGCTGGGAAGACAGCACCACTGGTAACATATTCGCCAGCTATGTCATTAAAAACGAGCTGAAAGCCAGCACAGTAAAAAGTGGTATAGAATATATGACCTGGCTGGCCGACTGGTACCGCCAGAACAGCGGCGGCAAAGGCGTGGGCTTTTTCCAGATAGGTGGCGGTATTGCCGGTGATTTTCCTATCTGCGTGGTGCCCATGATGTACCAGGATCTTGAATGGCATGATGTTCCTTTCTGGAGCTATTTCTGCCAAATCAGCGATTCCACTACTTCCTATGGTTCTTATTCCGGTGCAGTGCCCAATGAAAAAATCACCTGGGGAAAACTGGACATCCATACACCGAAGTTTATTGTAGAAAGCGATGCAACCATTGTAGCACCGCTGATCTTTGCTTATATCCTGGGCTGGTAAGCAGGCCTGGTAGTATAAAGTATAAATAAAAAGCTGTGAGCATCCATCCTGGTATAGCTCACAGCTTTTTTATGAAGATACCTTATATTCACCAGGTGCATGATCTGTCAGAACAATACACCTGCATTATACAGATCAATCATGCAGGCCACCAGGTTGAATACAAAATGAAAAACAATACCATACCAGATGGTCTGGTATTTTCTGCGCAGGTAACCCAGGAAAATACCGAAAGGCGCCAGCCAGAGCAGTGAAATGAAATTGAGATGCATGGCTGCAAATACAAAACCGGTGATGATCACCACCAGCTTTTCATCCATAACAGCAGCAAGATAATTATACAGGATACCCCTGAATGCCAGCTCTTCAAACAGGGCCGGCATAAAAGCAATGGAATACACCATCAGCAGCTGTGGTGCCACATAGGCTTTGTATCCCCTGTAATAGCTGATATTGGAATGGAACAGCGATACATTCAGCATCCGCACCAGTTGTGTTACCAGGAAAGATGAAATAACCGCGAGCACAATCAGCACCAGTAATCTTGAAATACGGAGGCTGCGTACAGAAAGCAGGGGCCTGATGCCTGCCCGGTTATGCCAGGCAATGGCCACTGTGCTCAGCGCCAGAAGCATTTCAATCCAGAACAAATGGCTGTAACTGTTGAACCAGCTGGTGTATTTGGCCATCATGCACATGAACAAATAGTAGCTGTAAAAAAAGAACGCGGCCCGCAGGTGGTGGTTGTTGAAAATATCAATGCGCCCGGCCTCTCTGCCCAGGAAAGCACCGCAATTGTAGCAAAAGCGGTGATAGGTTTTTACCGGGCTGTTGCACTCATCGCAGCAGGTATGGCTGGTATGTACATTGATCTCTTCCACTAGGGGTTCTCTGTTTCTGCATGAATGATGGCTGCTTTATAGGCCGCCCTGATACCTTTAAACAATATGTACAACACAACAATGCTGATGAAAATACTGTAAACGCCCTGAACCGAACTGAATACACTGGATAATTTTCCCAGGAAGCTGAGCAGGAAAAACATACCCAAGGTGATAAACCCGATGAGCAGTGCGGTAAAAGGCTTGCTGCTGCTCCAGTGCGCCATACCACCAAACAGCAAACCCAGCAGCACCAGTACAGCAACAAGCAGGTACTGATCCCCCGGCTGGTTCAGCAGAAAAACAATACCCAGGCAGCAGAATGCAGTTAACAGGTATAAGGTGATACGTGCTGTTTGTATAGGCCCTTCCAGCTGATCCAGCAATTCCTGCCGCTGTTTTGCACGAACATTATACAGCGTTTGCGGCTGCGGCTCTTCGGGATGCAGCGGTATACCGCACTGTGTGCAGAAATGAAATGCCAGTTCGTTGATATAATAACAATGCCCGCATATAACATAATCCGCCTGCCGGTATACAACAGGCTGTAACCTGTGTATGCTTCCGGCAGGCGGATATGGTAATAATGTGTTATCAGGCTGCTGCATCGCTGTTGATGCAACTTACAAATTCTATCGATAACCCGGCAGGCTACTTCAGGGGAATATCCCGCTTCAGCATATCGTTGCGGTTAGCCATTTCCCAGGCAGTATAAAACACCAGTTTTACCCTTTTTTCCATTTCGGTGAAATTGATCTTGTCTACTGTGTCGGTGGGCCTGTGGTAATCGGCATGGGTGCCATTAAAGTAGAAAATAACAGGCACACCGTTTTTGGCAAAATTGAAATGGTCTGACCGGTAATAGAACATATTGGGATCTTTGGGATCGTTGTACCGCCTGTCCAGCTCCATGTGCAGGTAGGTATTGTTGATACTGTCGCTTATTTTCAGCAGATCGCTGCTTAGTTTGTCTTCGCCTATCACATAGAGATAATTGGTAGAATCACCTTTGTACTCGGGATCAATCCTGCCCACCATATCAATATTCAGGTCTATGCTGGCTTTATCCAGTGGAACGGTGGGATGCGCTGTAAAATATTCCGATCCCAGCAGTCCTTTTTCTTCACCTGAAACAGTCATGAAAACCATACTGCGCCTGGGGCCATAGCCTTTATCGCGGGCTTTGGCAAAAGCTTCTGCTATTTCCAGCACGCTGGTGGTGCCCGAGCCATCGTCATCGGCGCCGTAATAAATAACACCGTCTTTTTCGCCCAGGTGATCGTAATGGCCGGTTACAAAAACATATTCGTCTTTTTTATCAGTACCGGGTAAAATGCCAATAACATTACTGCTTTCCAGGTTCTGCACAGTTTTTTTAACCGAAACAGACAATGCTGTATTGAGTGTGGTAGACAGCCCATGGCCGCTGGCGATCATGTCTGTAAGATCTTTACTGAAGCCATTGGCCAGTGCTTCGGCCACTTTATTGCCAATCCTGATGCAGTTTATACCGCGTCTGCCGGCATTGGTATACATATTTCCTTTGCGGTCGGTGCTCTTCCGGAAAGAGGGTTCATAAAATAACACCAGGGCAACACCATGCCTGCGGGCATTGGCAATTTTAGCAAACAGGCTGGTGGAGCGCGAACGCTTATTGCTGCCCGAAAGCAGGTAATTGCCATTTTCCAGTTTGGGCTCGCCTTCTGCGATCAATACACATTTGCCTTTTACATCCAGGTCTTTATAATCGTCATAGATGGAATCGGTAACACCAAAACCGGCAAATACAATCTCGTGGATGGTGGTGGTAGTATCAGTAAGGGGTGAGGCATTGATGCTGAAATCTTCACCAAAAACAAAAGCCTGGTTATTAACAGCAAGGCGTATATCGGTCAATGAATCAACATATACAGGGTACATTTGCTGGTAACCGTTGCCGGCACCGGGTTGCAGCCTGAATTGTTTGAAATGATCTTCAATATAAGCAGCTGCTTTCCGCTGCCCCTCTGTTGCGGTTTCGCGGCCCTGCATATCGGCGCCGGCTATCACCGTCAGCTTTTTTTTCAGGTCTGAGGCGGTGATGGTTTTGGCAATCTTTTCTGCCTGCCTGCTCTGTGCCCCGGCACAAAGCGACAAACCCAGTAAAACAGGTAAACAATATTTTCTCATGGTGATGGCTGAATTTACCGGGCAGCCGCCCGGCATCTATAATTGATTTACTTTAATCAGGAACAAGCTATTTTTCCAACCCGCACCGCATGCCTGCCACCCTCAAACGGGGTATGTATGAATTGTTCCACCATTTCCTGTGCCACTGCCTGGGTAACAAAACGGGCCGGGATGCAAATGATATTGGCATTGTTGTGCTGCCTGATAAGCTGCGCAACCTCTTTATTCCAGGCAAGACCGGCGCGGATGCCCTGGTGCTTGTTGGCTGTAATGGCCACCCCATTGGCTGAACCGCAAAACAATATGCCAAAGGCTGCCTGCCCCAGCTCAACCGCTGTAGCCAGCGGGTGGGCAACTTCCGGGTAATCAACAGAATCGGCAGAGTAAGCGCCAAAATCCTTTACAGTAAAACCCTGGGCTTCCAGCCATTGCCGGGTGGTTGTTTTGTATTCAAAACCGGCATGGTCGCTACCAATGGCAATGGGTTGGGATAGATCGAAACTGGTATTCATTAGGGTAATTCGTTAATACTAGCTCCACTCTTCTGGTTTCTTCTCTTCATTATCTGCAGCCATATAATCTTTGTATGCCCGTTTAGATACGGCAATACTCAGTTCATACAGCAGGAAAAGCGGGATAAATACGATGGTTTGGCTCATCCAGTCAGGACTGGGTGTGATAAAGGCTGCGATGATCAGGATCACCACAATAGCATACCTGCGCGAGCGTTTAAGAAAATCAGGCGTGATCAGGCCCATTTTGGTGAGTGCAAAAGACAACACCGGTAACTCAAAAGCAATACCGCAGCCCAGGATGATATTGGTAAGATTATCCAGGTAATCGTTCAGTGTAGGCTTGGTTTCGATAAAAGCGCCCAGTTTAAAGTTCACCAGGAAGTTGAAAGTGAAGGGCCCCAGCACAAAATACCCGAAAGCTGAACCCAGGAAAAAGAAAAACGATACAAAAAGTATAATGAAACGGGTGTTTTTTAACTCATTGGGGCGAAGGGCGGGCTTTACAAAACGCCAGAACTCCCAGAAAACATAGGGGAATGCTGCAATAAACCCGCCGATCAGGGCAATACTGATACCACTAAGAAACTGGCCGCCAAAGGTGGTGGTTTGCATTGATACCGAAATGGGTGGCATACAAAGCGCATTACCCATATGCAGGAAGTGCCCAAACCGGCAAAAAGCGGAATAGCTCACAAAATGCGGGTTAATAGGCCCGGCAATGATGTTTTCTACTACCCACTGGATATTGATAAAAATCACTACTGCGAGTACCAGTATAACAATAACAGAACGTATAATGTGCCAGCGAAGCGCTTCCAGATGATCCACAAACGACATTTCTGCCGATTCATTCCTCCTGCTTAAAAAAGATTTTGCCATGGGAAGTTTTAGACTGTCATGAGGGTGCAAAGTTACATGGTAGCACAATGCAATAGCCCAAAAGACAGAGAATTAGTGAAGTTTTTGACGATTATTTTGGTACAAGGCCCTTTAGCGGAGGGTTTTCATTTTAACCATTTCGATCCTGGTGTCGCTTACATTCAGGATATCAAACTCGTAGCGGTCAATAATAATACGGTCTTTCAGCTTGGGAATGGTTTCATGTTCATTGATGATATAGCCGGAAAGTGTTTCCGATTCGTTCTCGGGAAATTCAAAATGGTATTTTTCATTGAGATAATCCAGCTCCAGCCTTCCGGAGAAGATGTACTCGTTTTCCGACAGCTGTTTTTCCACAAACTCTTCTGTGTCGTATTCGTCTTTGATCTCGCCGAATATCTCTTCCAATACATCTTCCATGGTTACAATACCGGCAGTTCCGCCAAATTCATCCACCACCCAGGCAATGCTTCTGCGTTCTTTGGAGAATTTGTTGATGAGGTCTGTAGCACTCATGCTTTCAGGTACAGCGGGTATAGGCAGCAGTATTGAGCGGATGTCTTTGGGTTTTTTAAAAAGATCCAGCTGGTGAACATAGCCCATGATATTGTCAATATTGTCTTCATATACCACCAGCCTGCTCAGTTTGCTGTCAATGAACAGCCGTGTAACACGGTCGAGGGGGGTATTGATTTCAATGGCTTCTATCTCGGTACGGGGCACCAGGCATTGCCTTATTTTTACCATGGGCAGCGAAAGGGCATTCTCAAATAATTCGGTGTTCAGCTCCTGGTTGTCTTCATCCTGCTCTTTGGTTTGCTGGAAGAAATGTTCCAGGTCAACCTTTGAAAAAGCCTCTGCGCTTTCTTTTACCCGTACATTGAAAATATTCTTCAGTATCCATTGTGAAATGGAAACAAATATCGTGGCAATGGGAAAGCATATTTTGTAAAACAGGTTGGTTACCGGGGCAAAAAAGCTCAGCAGCGGATCGTTCTTGGCCCTGAAAATGGCTTTGGGGATAAACTCGCCCAGCACCAGTACAATCAGTGCAGACAAAATGGTGTCAAATGCCAGTTTGAGGTATTCATTGTGAATATTGAGCGGGTTCCAGAGGCTGCGCCTCATCAGTTCGCTGAAAAGCAGCCCATATACCACCATGCAGATGTTGATACCTACCAGGCATGTTCCGATAAAAGTGGCCGGTTTCTCCATGAAACGCGACAGGATGATACCACTTAGTTTACCCTGCTTTTTCTTCAGTTCAATGTTCAAACGGTTGGCGCTGACAAAGGCTATTTCTATACCGGCAAAAAAGCCGATCAGAATAATCGTGACCCCGATCCAGATAAAAGTGTACAAATTGGCCATATATCGAAAATAATATAAAACTGTTATCCCGGCAACAGAAGCAGGATGAAATGCGGGAACCTGGCGGCGGGTGCAGGGGGAATGGCTTGCTGAATACGCGGAAAACGCGGAAACGGAAGAGAGCGGCAGGGTATAATAAAACCGCAGAACAGGCGGTAAGATGCCGTTTTAGGAATGGCCGTCTAGGTTCTGCCTGTTCTGCGGCAAAAGCTTTAATATTCAGGTTGTACGGGCCTGCTGGCGACAATTTCATCTATTTTTTCCTTCACCTCTGTTGTCAGCAGGGGCAGCACATCCAGTGAGCGCAGGTTTTCTTCCAGCTGCTCTTTACGGGTGGCGCCCAGTATGGCAGTGGTCACATGCGGGTTGCTGATACACCAGGCGATAGATAAATTGGTAAGGCTGGTACCCAGTTCATCGGCTACCTGCTGCAGGTTCTTCACCCGTTCAATTTTTTCATTGCGGGCGGTTTTTTCTTTCAGCCATTCAAAACCGGCCAGGGCCAAACGGCTGCCTTCGGGTATGCCATTGTTGTATTTGCCGGTGAGCAGCCCGCTGGCCAGCGGGCTCCAGATGGTGGTACCCAGCCCCACGGTTTTGTATAACTGCAGGTAATCGCATTCTATTTTCTGGCGCTGAAAAAGGTTGTACTCGGGTTGTTCTACCGATGGACCTATCAGGTGCAGTCTTTCTGCATGCATATGAGCTTCCATAATTTCCTGTGCGCTCCATTCGCTGGTACCCCAGTATAAAATTTTACCCTGCTGTATCAGTATGTTCATGCTCCATACCACTTCTTCAATAGGAACGTTTTTATCGGGCCGGTGGCAGAAATACAGGTCGAGGTAGTCGGTCTGCAGCCGCTGTAATGCTTCATGACAGGCTTCAATAATATGTTTTCGGGAGAGGCCTGACTGGTTGGGTTTATTGGCTTTGCCCCTCCAGCCAAAAAATACTTTAGAGCTCAGCACATACGAACTGCGCTCCCATGCTTTGCGTTTTAAAATGCCACCCATCATTTTTTCGCTTTCACCCAATGCATATACTTCGGCATTATCGAAAAAATTGATGCCATTATCATAAGCGATGCCCATCAGTTCATCTGCAATGCCTGACTGGATCTGTTTGTGAAACGTAACCCAGCTGCCAAAGCTGAGCACGCTTAACTGTAAACCTGTTTTACCCATCCTGCGGTATTCCATAATAACGCTTTTACAATAATTGAATAATCGGTTTTCATTATAACCGGGCAGCAGGGAATTTGTTTAAGAAAAGGCCCCGGCACCTGATGTTTCCCAAGGGTTTTACGGTATGCAGGCACCGCGAAGAAAATAATATAAAAGGTTATGAGAAGCAGTGCAGCTTACTGCGGGAACAATTTATTTAGGTAGCAGGCTGTCTGCTACGTTCTTTACACCTGATGCATCATATAAAGTGCGGTTACCCAGGTTTTGATCGGCCAGCATACCTTTATTGCCCTGCCACCATTGCCCGTCGGGTTGATGGATGACCACTTTTTTATCCGTATAAAAAACCTGCCTGTTGCGGTCCCACCAAAGCTCTGAGGTCCATAATGTATCACCAGTGATATTGAATGCCACCACGCTATCACGCAAAAATACTTTCTGCATATTTTCCATATACCGGCCGTATTTGGCAGAGAGACGGCTTTCAATGGCCAGGCTATCATTGTAAAAATCTACATGCAGCGATTTGGGAAATTCCATTTTAACGCTGTCGTTCTGGTACATGAGCACAACCGGCGCCATAAGCCTGGCTTTTACTTTGGCGCCCACACTGTAATAAGTATCCATGTTCAGCACCTCGTCTATCCCGGTTTTTTTCTTGCCCAGCTCCCGTACGGCTTTCAGGTCATTTTCGCAGCCGTAAATAAAAAAGCAGCCTGTAAGTAAGACTGCCAGTTGTTTTGTAAGAGACCGTATGGAAACGCGTTTAATCATATTTTTTCTTGATGAACCAGATATCGCTCAAAGATAAACCGACAGAGAATCTGAAAAAGTTTTCCGTGATATTATTAACACTGCTGCCGCGTTTACCCAGTTCAAAGCTCGTATTAATTTGGGTAAACTGGTTAGTGTAGTTGTTGAATTTGCGCAAATTAAACCCGAAGCCAAAGGTAAAAGCGGTTACCTTGAGGCCATTACCATCTGCATTGATATAATCTTTACCTGTATAAAACCCTGCACGGTAAGTGGCCCGGCTCCAGAAGCTGTTTGCCTGCAACAGGTTGGGTGTAAGCTGGCCACCCACACGCAGCATCCAGCTGTTCTGCAGTTTATCCGGCTCGCCCATCAGTCGGAAATCTGTCCACCGGGTAGATTCATATTGCAGCCCTACCTGCCACTGGTCAAAGCTGCCCAGTGAATTGCCGATCGATTTACCCAGCATTATACCCACTGTATAAGAGGCCGGCAGCTGTACTTTGCCGCGTTTATCTGCCTGCTTAAATACGCTGTCGATATGAAGGGTATCGTTGTCCCTGGAAGGATCGAATGTGAGGGTTTCCCGGCTGATATCCTGTGTGGCATTCAGCTTTTGTTTCAGTGATCCTGTTGCACCGATACGCATATAATAACGCCGGCTGTTTTTACTGGCTTTGTCTTCTATGGTTTTAAGCGGCACCTGGTATTGAATGCCGGCCATGGCAAAGGCCCCGTGGAAAAGCGTACTGGTAGTGGCATTGCCATAATAGTATTTGCGTGTATAAACTGTATCCGTGAGAGAGGCAAGCAGTGTTTTGGTGCTGATATCTTTATGGCCAAAATAATAACCGGTGTTGATACCTATGCTAAGGTTTTTCCAGCGCTTGCCCAACCCGATGAAAACCTGGTTTAATCCGCCGTTGCCTTCATAACGGTGAACAATACTGTCATCGGCATTCAGCCTGCCCTGGTCGTGCACGCTGTAACTGATGCGGGTGGCGGGTTTGATGCCAAAAGCAAGTCCCCAGCCTTTTTGGCTGTTCAATGGAATACCCAGCTGAAGATAAGACGGGATAAAATTGTTCGATCTGAAATTGCCTGCAGGCTGCCTGCTTTTTAATGTTCTGCTATCCAGGCTCAGCCCCAGATCGAAAGTTACCAACCTGCTGAAATAGCCATAACTGGCAGGATTGGCAGCGTTAACAAATTGCGGATCGGCAAATGCTGCGGTTAAACCGCCCATTGCCCTTGAAGACACCGGTTGAGTGGGATAACTATCGCCCAAACCATAGCGGGAGAATGGTGTATTTTCCTGGGCTTCGCTTACTGATGCGCATAGTATTACAACAGTAATACAACCAACGCGTTTAATGATTATACTCGCTGATAGCATACAGACCTTTATAGATTAAGTAAGGGTCTGCAAATATCTTCTTTTTGAGATGGGGTACAAAAAAGCCCATATCACCCCCGGTTAAAAGCACGTTAAAGTTGCTGTACTTTTCTTCATAGGCTTCAATGATACCATCGATTTCCTTGCTCATACCCAGTATGGTTCCACTAAGCATATTGGTGCGTGTATCATAGCCTACCAGCGGAAAATTCCAGTCTGCTTTAACCAGTGGCAGCCTGGCTGTAAATTCATGCATCGCCCTGAAACGCATTTCCATACCCGGCGAAATACTGCCGCCGAGAAATTCGTGAAACTTGTTTACAAAATTATAAGTGATGCAGGAGCCCAGCCCGATAACCAGGTTGTGTTGATGAGGAAAAAGGTCTACTGCCGCTGCTACCAGTCCCAGCCTGTCTGCACCGGTTGTTTCAGGCTTGCCCACCGGAATAGTAACCGGTAGTTTGCTGGCATGACTGAGCAGGTGAAATTTTGAATGTGCCTGCAGCAACTGTTCAACAGCCGGCTGGTGATTGATAACGGAAGACAGCAGCGTTTTATCGGGATGATAAGTCTCTATCAGCTTTTGAATGGTGGCGGGTTCCTGGTCGGGCAATACCAGCAATTCCTGTAGATCGCGTCCTTTGAATACTGCACATTTAAGCCGGGTATTGCCAAAATCAAAACATAAAGTGGTAAGCATAAAAATCGATTGCCGCTAAATTAGTGCTATCCGGTCACAGATGTATAGATATTCCATATCTCTGAGATAGGGAATATCTGCTCTATCCAAGATTAAAACCTTTCAGTTCTTTAAAATGCCCGTTCAGCTGTATACGGCCCTTCAGCTTTTCCATACCGGTTACTACGGGCAACACTTTGTTCAGGTGGCGTTTCAGGTATTCCAGGCGCTGGTCTTCCTGCAGCAGGCCCAGCAGTTCATACTCCTCTTCCAGTGACAGGCCGGCATGATGTGCCATATCGTAGCTGATCAGTTCTTCATCGGGCTTGCCGAATGTTTTGCTTACTTTCAGCAGTCGGTGCAGCTTTTTAATACCGGCCACTACCTTGCGTAAGGTATTGATATGGCTGGTGTCATTATTGGAAGGATAATCCACAATGGCGCCGCTGTACAGTTTATCGGGTACTGCTTTAATTATTTCCAGTGTTCTGAAAACGCGTATGCCGCGTGTGGTGATGTCCATGGTGTCGTTGTCGTGCACTTTTACGATCTCTGCTATTTCTACCAGGGTGCCCATCTCTTCCACTTTGTTTTTGATCACAGTGGGTATGCCAAAAGGCTTCCTTTCTGCAAAGCACTCGCGTACAAGTTGCTTATACCTGTCTTCAAAAATATGCAGGTTCAGTTTTTCTCCAGGGTACACCACAATGCCCAATGGAAATATGGGAATAAAATTGATCATAACACAGCGGATAGATATACTGCAATTTAGTAAAACAGCAATAATATCTTTCTATAACAGCAGCGGTAACCTGGGCCTGCTTTAAAACAGGTGTGGTACCCGCTTAGGAAGCAATACGGCGCTGAAAATTCTGCAGTAACTTATACTTGTGGTAAGTATAACCCGCATGGGCCAGTGAAACCTGCCATCCCGCCAGGCCATCAAGAAAGCCTGCTTTCAGCAGGTAGTTTTGAAGGAAGTTAAAAACCGGTGAGAGGTATATTTTAAGCCAGCCGGCTTTTTTACCGCGGGCCGCATATTTTTCTGCCATCAACAGTGCATAGTTGCTGAGCTTTTGCCTGTAGGTGGCAATGCTATTGCAGGTATAATGATGAATAACGCCGGGTAGTGTTTGTGTTTGCATCTGTACAGCAAATACCAGCTGTTCATGTACCGGAGAATCATCCCATTGTACCAGTTGTTTATTGAACAAGCGGGTGACCCAGTCATTGCTCCATGCGCCGAAGCGTACGGCATTCGATCCCAGGTAATTCAGCCGTTTCATCCGGTAAACAGTTTGAGCATGGCTCAGGTCGATCTGCTGTATCGAGCTGATAAGTCCGGCATCGGCAGCCTCATCTGCGTCGAGGCTTAATATCCAGTCGTACCGGGCTGCGGCATGACCATTGTTTTTGGTGATACCATATCCCTGCCATTCGGCCCTGATGAGCCGGGCACCCGCAGCAATTGCTTTTTCCTGTGTGCCATCGGTACTGTTACTGTCCATTACTATGATATCATCAGTAAGCGGCATAACAGATGTGATCGCTTGCCGGATGGTGTCAGCAGCATTGCGACAGATAATCACAACTGAAATGGGTGCGTATGGCATGGCTATCCGCAAAGTAAGGGATTAAGGTTAAAAGTTTTGCCTGCACCCGCATTTCTTTTAGGCTGAATGGCTCGTTTCGTGGGTAGAAAGCCGCGCGAATGGCGCTAACCTAAAGCCTAACATACAGGTTACTACACCGTACCGCCGCGGGTGGCGAGTTGCGCTAACGCGCCGTGAATCGCTAGTGGGGCGGGGCAGGAAAAATCTCGCTTATATACGTGCATTCTAACGTACAGTTTACCACACCGTAATACCGCCGCGAGTGGCGAGTTGCGCTGGCGCGCCGTGAATCGCAAGTGGGACGGAGATCCGAAAAAGTCTCGCATAGAAAAAAACTCGCGATTCACCACTCGCGATTCACGAAATGTTGATGCTTGTATACGTGCCTTCTAACGCCAAACGTACAGTTTACCGTACCCTAACGCAAGCAGCAAGTTGCGCTAACGCGCCGTGAATCGCAAGTGTTGAACGGAGGCAGGAAAGACCTCGCTTAGGAAAAACTCGTGATTACCACTAGCGATTCACGAAATGTTGATGCTTGTATACGTGCCTTCTAACGCCAAACGTACAG
>CBJLMB010000026.1:0-91382 GCA_966424055.1 uncultured Deminuibacter sp.
ATGCCTGAAGGATAAGCCCCCGGCTGGTATACACCCTGGTTGCCACTGCCAACACCGCTGCTGCCGTTGGGCTGGTTGCTCTGCGCCATACTGCCGCTGGCCAAAAGCAATAACGCACTAAGCAGTCTCCCTGTTCTTTTATGGATGATCGTTCTGGTCATGGTGCTTCTTGTATAATGTATGATGGGCATTTATTTTTTAATGGTAGCCTGCAACAGTTTAACCTGTTCCTGCAATTGTTTCATCGCGTTTTCCAGTTCCTGCTTCGCTTTGTCCTGGGCAATCAAATAAAGGGTTAGCTCTTCGATTTTTACCTGTTGCTGTTTGACGATTTCTCCCAGATCAAGCCCATTATTTTCTACTTCTTTGGCGGAAGGAATACCTGGCAGGTGCTTATTGGTTTGAATAAAATCATTCACTTCCACCAGCGGTTGCAGTGTATAGCAAGAATCAAACACATAATCGGCCCAACTTTGGGATACACGTACTTTTTTGGCTAGTATGTTACCATTGACGGATAATTTTTCCTGTGGAGAAACAGTGCCTATCCCAATGTTGCCGGAACTCCTGATAGACATGGCGGTTACCCTGTCATCTCCAGGATTCCATGCATTGGGGTTATGAATATTAAAATTCAAATTGATTCTTTTAACCCCTGCATATCCGCCATTCGGATAACCACCGCAGCAGTCCCATACAGGCTCTGCTTCTATGGAGGCGCCGAAGAAATTGGGTGTCATATCCCTGTATCCGGGAAACTGGATGCCCCTCGTACCGCCAGATGTGGAGTAGTCACCCATGGTGATAAAATTATCTCCCCCGATATGCAGTTTTGAAATGGGAGCTTCCGTAGCAATACCAATATTGCCACTACTATGCACCGCGACCCTGGGCTGCCCGGCTGTAAATAGTTTTATACCGGAGTACCCGCTTAACCAGGCCGTTGAACCGCCCGGCCCCCACGAATCATTACCCCATCTGAGGGCGTAATGCGGCATATCTGTATTGTCATAACTAAACTTGTCTGCCGGATTAGTCGTAACCATATTGGCCAGCACTGTTTGTGCCTGAGTCTTACAAAAAAAGGCGCAGCAGCATATAATGATGATAGATTGTTTCATCGGGTAATCATTTTATTTTTCCAGTTTTTGCAGCCGGTTTTCCAGTTCTTTGTTTTTATCCATAATAGCAGTATTCTGCTTTTTCATTTCAATCAGGTACAGTGTTAGCTCTTCTATTTTCACCTGCTGCTGTTTGACGATTTCACCCAGGTCGAGGCCCTTCCGTTCCACTTCTTTTGCGGAAGGCATATCCGGCAGGTGTTTATTTTCCTGGATATAAGCTGCCACCGAATCCAGATGCGGCAACTGGTAGGAGGAATCAAACACATAATCTGCCCATCCGTTTTGCGTGACCTTTACTTTGTTGGTGCTGATGATACCAGAGACACGAACATTGCGCGTCGTCGAAATACCATTGGTAGTAACATAGTTATCCGGCGTAGTTTTATAACTCAGTGCGGGAAAATTGGAGACCTGTAACGGTAAAGGATTTTGAACGCCATCGAACACTTTGGGATCGACACCATAGTTGCCGGCATAATTGTAGGTTGTTGTACCACCACGCAACCAGATGACGATCTGGTAATTGTTGTTGCCAGGTGTAATATCAACCCAACCACCCACAAAATTATCGATCACTACTGGCCCTGCAGCATGCTGTGTCAGGTCTGCGTCAATAAAATCAGCTCCATTACCCCAATTGGTTACATGGTACCTGAATTTCGACATAATTGAGCCGCGCCAGCTACCATCCACATGCACATACGACCTTCCGATGGATAACTCTGTAGGTGTGTTTTGCACCCAACCGCCGTCATAGAATACCACGGGATAGTATTTGTCAATATCCCCTTTGACTACAATTGTCCCCGCCTGCTGCGCTTTAACAGCTGATGCAAAGCACATTAAAATGATAGTAAAATATTTCCACATACATTTCAGTTGTTTGAATGATTGGTTGATCAGCCGTATTAAAGTTTAATTGCTGATAATGAACTTTTTCTTTTGTTTATATGCAGCGAACTTCTCCGCATCCAGCACCTCTTTATATTGTGCATCTCTGGTATTCTCTATCTGCTGCAGCTGCTTTTGAATAGCATTTGTGTTGCCGCCAGCGGATTTCCAGGCATCTTCTTTTCGTTTATATAAAGACAGATTGATCTCGCATATTTTCTGCCTTTCAGTGGCATTCAAATCAAGACTATCCCGCATCCGTTGCGCCATTCTTTCCGCCAGCAATTGCCCTTTGGCAGGCACATTATTTTGCCCGTAGGACTGTTGCATTGCCGCCAAAAAAAGAACTATCAGTATCCATTTCATATTCTAAAATTTATGGTTAGTTGCCCACCGATCCCTGGCAGTCAGTAGTAGACATTTCAGTATAATTTCCTGACCAGGTTCCATCGGGCCATTCATAATGATAGGTACATTGAAAATTGTTTGGTGATATCTGGATGCTTTGCGTATACACTTTTGTTCCGGGTGTACAAACGCTATTGATACATTTCAGGTTGTCACCTGTGCAGCCGGGACAGGCTTCCACCAATTTACAGCTGCCATTGTTGTTGGCATTGGTCTGGCCATTGCCATTGATCTCATTTTGTGCCAATTGATTCGCTGCAGTTTTGGTTGCAGCGATATACTTGTCTGCTGGTACCGTGTAAGAAACAGGCGTTCCCTCGTATCCTGTCGGACAATTGTTTTTGGTGAACCACTGGCTCATATAATCATTTCCGTATAAACAACTGCCGTTGTCGTTGGCATAACGCTGGGCATTCTGCCGGAGATCCGCCATTGCTTTATCATTGGCATCCCCTTGGGATACCGTTGAGGTGTATGCCCTGTCAGGAACCGTGTAGGTCACTTCAGAACCATGACCGCTGGGGCAATCGTTTTTTTGCAGTACAATAGAGGCTTTGGCGCTATAGAATGTACAATGCCCGTTTGTATTGGCATTGCTCTGCCCATTCGTATTGATTTCATCCTGGGCTTTGGCATTGGCATCATCCTGGCTGATAGTGGAGCTATATTTCCCTTGTGGGATGGTATAGGTCACCGAGGAAGGCTCGCCGCCGGAAGGGCAATCATTTTTGGCAATGTTCTGCGATCTTGCCTGGTTGTAAAATGTGCAGGATCCATTGGCATTGGCATAATTTTGACCATTTGCGTTGATGTCGTTCTGTGCCTGGGCATCAGCGTCTGCCTGGCTTACAGTCGAACTATATTTGCCGGCAGTAACAGAATAAGTCACTGTTGCTGGACTACCACCAGCAGCACAGTTATTCCGGGTAAAAGATTGTGAGCGGGCACTATTATAAAACGTACAGGAGGCATTGGCATTGGCATAATTTTGACCATTGACATTAATATCATTCTGCGCCAGGCCATCGGCATCCGCCTGGCTCGCGGTTGAGCTGTACTTACCGGCAGCAACCCTGTAGGTTACTGTTGATGGGTTGCCACCAGCATCACAGTTATTCCGGGTAAAGGGTTGTGAACGGGTGCTATTATAGAAAGTACAAGAAGCATTGGCATTGGCATAATTCTGACCGTTTGCATTGATGTCGTTCTGTGCCTGGGCATCAGCATCTGCCTGGCTCGCAGTCGAACTATATTTACCGGCACTAACAGAATAAGTCACTGTTGCAGGACTGCCACCAGCTGCACAGTTATTCCGGGTAAAGGATTGAGAGCGGGCGCTATTGTAAAACGTACAGGAGGCATTGGCATTGGCATAATTTTGACCATTGGCACTAATATCATTCTGGGCCTGGGCATCGGCGTCCGCCTGGCTTGCAGTAGAGCTGTATTTACCGGCAGCAACCGTGTAGGTTACTGTCGATGGAGTACCACCCGCCGCACAATTATTCCGGGTAAATGACTGTGAACGGGCGCTGTTGTAAAACGTACAAGAGGCGTTGGCATTGGCATAATTTTGACCATTGGCGGTAATTTCTGCTATTGCTTTATTGTTCGCGTCTTGTTTACTAGCAGTAGAACTGTATTTACCCGCCGGTACCGTATAGGTAACAGGCGAAGAAGGATTACCTCCTGCAGCACAATTATTTTTTGTAAACGCCTGTGACTGCTGATCATTCGTAAAAACGACTACTTCCCCACACGGCGCAAGCAGCCCCTGGTAGGTATAGCAGATCTTTTTGACAATATTTCTATCATGATCTCGTACTAAATTCAGTCTCCCGAATCCATCGTATTCATAGTAGGTAACCTTACCGGTAGGGCCTGTTTCGCTGGTAATCCCGATCAAGGGATTATACGTGAAAGTAGTAACAAGGCATTGGGGTAAATTAACCCGTAAATTACCCAGCTGTGTCCTTATCTGGTCATCCGAATAATTGGAAGCATTATCCAGGATATTCTGATCAATATATTGTTTGGCCGTATTGTAATCGCTCCCTACCACTTTGGCCACCGGGTACTGGGCGTTATACCCCCAGAAATACACTTCTTTCACATCTCCTGCTTTTTGCTGTTCCAGTATATTACCCTTCTGATCATAAAGATTGAACCATAAACGATCTTCCAAAGCATTTGACAACACTTGTGCCTTTAGTTTCTGCGGCAAGAAAATGCTATTGCCCCAATCGGCATATACCGACTGCGTGACACGTACCGGCAGTGTGTTTACAGAATCAGACTGCTGCACCACCGGGCGTAGCTGGTTGTTTTGTACCATAAGGTTGTATGGCGCGGTGGAAGAAAAATCTGCGGGATATTTCAGCCCGCTACTCACTAATTCACCTTTGCTGTTTTTCCCCTGTACAAGAATCAACTGAAAAGGATCTGTTCTATAGCTATACAGGTTATAACTGGACAAGGCAGTGGAAGCATCGCCGGTGCTATAGGTGATAGAAGTATCTGTTTTAAGCCAGTAATACTCCGCAGCGGTATGATAGGCCGAAACAGTAAGTGCCGCATTCAGCAGGGGATCATTGGTATAGGGATAATCCCAGAATTCGCGGGAGGCTCCTTTTACCCCATTGATCACTTTTCGGGTAGCATCGTCACCGTTTTCCAGGAAGAGATAATCACTTCTTTTTTCGTTTAGTAAGGTATAAGTATTGTCGCCTGTAGACTTGTATTTTTTTTCATTTAAAATCAACCCTCTTTTCCATTCATAAGAGCAGGGTGGTGGAAATGGGAAAGCTGTATTTATCTCATCCAGCTTGTCATCAAAAGAAGTGTAGGTATACTCGGTTTTCCCACCCGCTTTCCCCGACAAGTCTCTTTCTATTACATCCACATTAGAATAGGTAACATAGCCCCCACCGGATGTAAGCAGGGGAAAATTGGATGACGCACTATAGCTTTGATAGGTATCGTCATGATAAACCCCTACCTGTGACCCGCCGGTTCCTACAACGGTGTAACTGTGGCGAACCTCGGTGATGCCATACTCAGGCAACCGGTTGGTATAGCCAATAGATCCGCTGCTATAGTTCGCCCCCCGCTTGTCGTACACATACTCTTTGGTACCGGAGATGGCGATCCCATCATTATTGATAATCTTTTTTACCCGCAAGCCTCCTGCGTACTCATTATAATAGCCCGGCAAGTTCATCGTAGTAGCGTAAAGGTTGCTACCTATGGATGCAAATGGCTGATGGGCATACTCCGTTTCTATACTGCCTTTTAACACATAATTACCTGGAGAAAGAAGCAGCACTGCATTAGCATTAAGCGGATCATACAAATCCTGCACTTTGGTTCCACTTTGATCATATACAGCCACTACAATTGTACACACATAGCCATTGGGATTGTTAATTGTTGCAATGGTCTGGGCCTGTATCCTTGCTTTGCCACTCATCACGACCATTGACGCAGCAACGGTAAATGGCTGAGTAAATTCAAAGCGGTACTGGTTGGGGTCATTACTCGAATCATTTCCGTTGATCGCAGCTATAGGATCAGGGTTGTTCGTATAAAATGTATCTCTGTATTGATGACAGGTATTGTTTTCAAATACAAAGCTGGTTGTGCCGCCCGTGGGGTACTGGATTTGTTGCAAGCTGTTTGCCTGGCTATATGCGGGATCCACATCCCGGTTCGCCCCCATTTTTTGAGGTTTATTAAGAACATTTTGGTAATAAGTCACCATCGTCGGAAAGTTCTCTTTACCATTATAATATCCCCAGTGGTCCTGGTTATCACTTAACCTGTCCGGCAATGTTATTGCAGCGTATTTAAAAATATAGGGAGCATTTAACGCGCCGGTTGCTGCAATTTCCTTCACGCTGTCAAGGCGCAAGCGGTATTGCAAAGACGCGTCCGATGAATACCTGCTGGGGGCATTTTGAAAATAGGATGTGTACAGGTTAAATTTCTTAACCTGGGCACCCCTGCTGTTGGACACGGTTACAGATGCAAGCGCGGAGTCACCCGGCAGGTCTTTTCGCGGCAGGAGATCATAAGAAAAATCAAGTGCACCGTTTGACCATGTTATCTTTTGCAGGTGGTTGGATACAACCGAATTTGTGGTACTACTTGTGCTGGTCTGCTCTGTTGGAATAGTAAAGCTCCCGAAATCATACTTGCTGGTAAGTATTTTTTTGGTCATGGCATCTTTTGTCTGGTAAGTCGAACCGGAAGCACTATAATAAAAATTGACCTGATTTCCTTTTGTATCAATGACTTTATTGACATACCAGGCAGTTCTGCCTGAAAATTCAGGGCCATCTACTGAAGGGGAAGCATTTACTGAGGTAGTGGTTATTGTATGACTTTGATCGTATACAGAGAAATAATACTTAATGCCGTTATCATCTGTAATTGTCCAATTATCATTAACCCCTCCGCTGATAACAAGATTGGACTCAGGCATAGTCACGTATTTGCCGTTACCCGCCTGAAAAAATTTCCCGGATTGCCCATTAGGCAGTGTATAATAAAATATATCAGCTTCGCCATCCACCTGCCCCAGCCTCAAATGGGTCAAAAAATTCTGCATCTCCGCCTGTGACATTTGTGAGCTGATAAACCGGTCGATTGTGGTATGATCATACCCGGGGCTCTCATCCGGCAACCCTCTTACCATTCTTGTAATATTCCCGGTAGCCTGTAAATTCCAACCTAAACCGGCATTGGAAGCAATTTCTTCCACCCTTATTCCACTGGCATGATAGGAAAGTGTAATGGGGATAGAAATATCACCGGTAGCAACAGAATAAAGAGGTATTAATATACTGGGAATGCCGCTGCTTGCAGATACGGGAATATCTCCGTATTTGGCGAATGCAGCTGCGCCAGGTGAAACAATCAGCGGATTGGTTAGTTTTAACGGGAGGTTTTGATTTTGTGCCATTAACCTGCCGGATAAAACGCAGAAAAGTACCCAGCAGAGACCCAATCTTTTACTTGCCGGAAACAATGTTTTTGATTTAGCTATTGATCCAAACTCAGACTTCGTTACCATCTTGAATGAAATTATTTTATTGAACCCCGTCATTAAATGTTATGCGTCTAAAAGGTGTAGCCCAACCTGAATTTCAGAGCCTGTGCCTTCGGCACCTGGCTTTGACTTAATATGTCCCACAATAATTGCAGCCGGCCTTCCTTCTTACCCACTTTGTATTTCTTCGTCACACCTATCAATGCGCTGCGGTTCCACTTGTTTACGTTGGCGTAGGTACGGCTCAGGCTGTCAAGGCCCTGCAGGTAATTCAGTTCATAGCCGCCACTGATCCAGAAACTGCCTTTGGCTTTGATATCAATAAAACTGCGTAGAGAAGCACCCTGACCAGATAGGCGTATATGATTGAATAAAGTTCCCCAGCCCTGTTTATAGCTACCTCCGACACCGGCGACGGCGTTACTACTTAGCCTATATCCCACGGTTATGCCCAGATCCGTAGTAGCGGGCAGTACTCCCCTGTTATTCTGTGATTGAATATTGATACCATATTCCAGCCGCTGTAAAAAAGTTTTGGTCTTTTGACTATTGGGTTTGAAATCAGGCATGGCCAGATCACTGCTGCTGCCACCGGCTTTGTTCAGTTTGTCTTTGAGTTGATCAAGCTGACCCTGGGCTGCTTGCAATTGTTGCTGTACATAGGCATCACCAGAATTTTGGGTACTGCCACCTGGTGAACTGCCACCGCCGCCGATCCGCTGGTTGATCATCGCCTGCACCTGGTCTCGGGTTTGTAAACCATCCGGCGATACAGTGGAAGCACCACCGCCTCCAGCCAGAGGGAACAATTGTGACAGGTAGCTGTTCTTCTGCATAAAATCTTTGAAAGCCGGTAAATCACGCAGTGCCGACAAGGCTTTTTCTTCCAGCTTTTTCCTGTCTTTCAGCAGCGATTTGTATTCTGTTAGTCTTTGCTGGTAATAGTACACTTCTTTGTTCAGCTGGCCGAGCTGTTTGGTAAGACCGAACTTGTCCATCTGTGCCTTGATCAGGTCCTGCCTTTCTTTAATGAATGCTTTGATATCTTCCGCCTGCTGCAGTTTTGATTGTAAGGATTGCAACTGGCTGCCGACAGCCTGCACCTGTTTTAACTGATCGGGTGATAAAGCGCCCAATTTTGTTTTGGCCTGCTCTAAAAAACGCATGGCCGATTGCATACTGTCGACTGAAGGGATATATTCTTTGAGTGGATGCAGTGAGGTTGCATTGCCAAGCGGCGCAGCCAGCTTGGCCTGCAATGACTGGTATTTTTGCTTCGATTGCGCGAACAATGATTGAGCCGCCGCACTATCTTTTGATTGAAGCTTTTTCTGCAGCTTAGCTTCATGTTTCTGCATCTGTTTCAGCATTTTTTCTGTTTGCTGCTGAACAGATTGTTCAAGATTACTATATTGTTTTTCTATTGCTCTTAAGGAAGCGGAACTAATATTAACATCCTTAAGCGTCTCTTTCTGGCTGGCATAATCCGTTATTTGTGCAAAGGAAATAGCGGGAATCAAAAGCAGGAGTGCTACTGATAGTACTAGTAGCTGTGCATAGGCAGGGTATTTTGGTTTAGGTTGCAGTGTTTGGGTTTTTTAGGTTATGATACTGGGTTGAAATTCAGGTCAGCTCAGGAATCAATCAATTGAATGATCCTGCTGATAGTTGAAGTGGTTCAAATACTCAAACAAACGAGGTCAAACAAACGGCGAAATTTTCACATCTGCAATCCGTGAAAAAACGGTATTTATACCCGAAATTAGGGATTGCCCGTTTGCCCTTGCATATCAGCAATGTAAAGAAAATGTGAACTATCGTAGAATATGTGAAAAATCACATCGAGTAATGTGATTTTTCACATATCCCTTTCTGCACTATTGGACAGGCCAAGAAGACCATTCAATATGATAACAAATGTTATGTACTTTTAAAGCAAGACAATAAACCGAAAAAATGGACAAATATCCTTGCCACAACAAAACGCTAAATGATCTCCCCGGCGAACAATGGCGGGAAGTTCCCCATACCGAAGGATATTATCAGGTGTCTAACCTCGGCCGGGTGAAGGCGCTTGCCAGGCTCATTGAGCCAGTTCATGCAAGCGTTGGATACTGGACAAGAGAAAAAATCCTCAGTCAACGGGTATCTAAAACCAAGAACCTATACAAAAATGATTATAGCGAAGGGGCGATCGTAACCTATCAATTTAACAAGATTCGTCAGGTAGTAATGGTGAGGCGACTAGTTTATGAAGTATTCGTGCAACAGGTAACTAAAGAGAAAATGGAAGGGAAATATGTCTACCCGTTAGACGGAGATGGACTAAATTCAAAAGCTGTCAACCTGGCTCTTGCAACAAAAAGTGAACTGCGTAAAGCTCATTTAGCGGCAGACAGGTATATTCCCCCAGCTTTTGTGATTGATCAGGAGAAGAACCGGGACCATCTTTTAAAGCTTAACCGAAAGAAAAGAAGAAAAATAAAGCAATTTAATTTAAAGGGTGATCTTTTAAAAGTCTTCTCTAGCATTACCATGGCTTCTCGCAAAACCGGGGTCAGCATCTCTTACATATCTTCTTGTGCCAATAAGGTCAGTGAGCAGGCAAAAGGGTTTGTTTGGCGCTTCGAGGACGATCACTACGATGGCAGGTTCCAGACGCGTTTACCGGTAGAAAAAGCGGTGGTACAGTACACCATAGCTGGGAAGAAAATTGCAGAATATAATTCCATAAATGAAGCCAGCAGGCAAACCCATATCAGCCAAGGAGGAATTGGCTGCTCTGCGCGAAAGGAACGGATCCATGCGGGCGGATATATATGGAGGTATGCAGGAGAAAAATACAAAGGAGAATACCGGCTGCAGTTTCAAAGAAGGAGAATTGCACAATATAATATTGCTGGTAAAAAATTAGCCTGTTTCAACAGTATACCTGAAGCGGCAAAAGCTACTGGCTGTTCATATGAGGGGATAAGATTGGTATTGAATAAAAAGATGCGTAGCAGCGGTGGATTTAAATGGAGTTTTTTCGGCAAACCAGCTATCCTTCCTACATAGCAGGTAGCGTCGCTTGTTTGTGGCCAGGTTAATTTCAGTTGAAAATCGACGGGTCTGCAGGTATCGATTGTTCTGGTGAAATACTCTCCCAAGCGTTTGTTTGCGCAGAAAATCTAAACTCAGAAATCCCCTTTCCCCGTTCAGTTAATTGTAATAAACCATCATTTAACTTGGCGTTCTCGAACCGGCCTTGAATTACCGTGAAAATGTAACCTTCATTTCGCTCAATTACCCTTGCGGCAGGCAGGCCATCAATAACTACAATCACCTCCGCTTCTTCTTTGAGCATAGCCATTAATTGACTGAAGGCCAAGTGTAATTCTTGAATAGATCTGTTTTTTTCGCCAAGCTCTTTCAACTTGGTTTTGTTTGCGAGAATGACTTCTTTATGCATGTCACAAAATTAGTCAACCCGATTGGTGATTTCATTTTTTGATCAATATTTCTGTCCACCTTCAGCAGCTATTCACCCCTATTCAGGGCGGGTTCGTCCTTTCCCCTTGTGCCGGAGTAAATTGACCACTCAAAAAAGGGTTAGAAGAAGTGTAGAAAAGACCTTGTTTTATCAAAGCAAAAATAAAGGATTGACTACTGTTGGTTTTGTCAATAAATTTCAGGAATAAAATCCTCTAAGGGGTGTAGTAGAGTGAGGCGTAGCCGAACCTAACGGAACCCCTCAGAGTGGAGCAGATCATGCTGATTACCACTTGGTGAAAGGCTATACCATAAATGAGCAGAGACTAAGGGAAAATAACGCGAGGTTACTGGAACTGCAGGAGGCCATACATTTTGTGGAAGAAACCATCGGAAATAAGCAACTAACAGGCGATGAAACCCAAGGACTTCTCTCTATTATTAAAGAGTATACTCGTTCTTTCATACTACTTAACCAATTTGACAACGATAGCCTCGAAGTAAAGTCTGCTGGCAAGAAGCTGACTTATGAGATCAACCACTCAGAGGCTGCGCATGCTATCGAAGAGCTCAAAAAGGACCTTATTGCAAAAACTGAGGCTTCCGATTTATTCGGCAGGATGAAGGACGAAAGTTTCAAGGGCATTCTTCAAGCCGTTGTACAGACCTTCGGCGGCCACTACTTATATCCTACAGTAGAGGAGCAAGCCGCACATTTACTTTACTTCACCATTAAAAACCATCCATTTATTGATGGCAACAAGCGTATCGGATCTTTTTTATTTATATGGTTTCTGGAAAGGAATAAATACCTGTTATCACAAAAAGGCAAACTTAAGATCAATGACAATGCGCTTGTCGCTCTGGCACTGCTAGTGGCTCAAAGCGACCCTGATCATAAAGAGACCATGATAAAACTAACCATGAACCTGATATACGAATAATTATCATCACCTGTGTAAAACCTAGCCGACATACTTTTTGTTGAGAGCTTAAAAGATTATATCAAGATACATACTACGCAACGCCTAATCCTCTCCAAGTACAAAATCAGCGATATGGAAAAAGACCTGGAAGGACGGGTATTTCTCCGGGTTCACCGCTCCTATATCGTCAATTGCCGGAATATTGCCTCCTTCACTGCTGCAGGCATCGGGATCGGTTCCCAAGATATCCCGATAGGCGAAAGCTACCGGGACCAGGTAATGAAAGTGTTAAACCACCCGGGCTGAGGCGCATTTGCCCATTTGTCGTTACTAAAGATATTGTTCCTTTGGGTTAAATTTGCCCGTTTTCATTAGGGTCAAATTCTATGATCCATTCAATGCCATATTTGTCTCTGAACATTCCGGCGTAAGTATCCCAGAAACTATCGCCCATCTCTCCTTCAACAGTGCCGCCTGCTGACAGCCCGTTAAATATCCTGTCTGCTTCTTCACGGCTTTCAGTGCGCACGGCTATTTTAGACCTGTTCTCGTTTTCGCTTACCCGTCCCAGAAATTCGGGAACGTCATTAGCGATCAACGTGTTGTTTTTGCCAATGGGCAAAGCAATGTACATGAGCTTATCCGCATCCTTTTCTGCTACCGGGAACTCAGCACTTGCAATGTCTTTAAAACGAATGATCTTTGAGAACGTTCCACCAAAAACCGACCGGTAAAAACTGAATGCTTCTTCGGCATTACCGTTGAAATTGATCCATGGATTGATTGTTTTCATCATTTAATGCTTAAGTTTTTCTTGTTATGGTTGCTGCAATAAAAACCTTTTTTATTCAGAATAATTCGCGCAGGTTATAATAGTTGTCAATACCTCCGGTTTTTGTATTTTGAAGTAGACCGGGATCGCATTGGTCATATGACCGGCACAGGCTTAGGCTCACAAATCAAAATACAGCGCATGCGCATAAAGAACTTTTCGTTTTGTATTCTATTTTACTGTTCGAATATTGTACTGCTGCCCTTTCTTCATTTTTACTGAAAGTACGAAATCATCCATATCTCGTTTTGCAGGGGTGCCGTTCACAAAGAATTGCCTGTTGTTCCGGATCCGGCAGGTTCCATCGGTGCTTGCCGTGATCATGGCATTGTTTAGCTTTCCTTCCGCCCATTGCATATCTACCGTAAATCCGCCACGGGCTTTCAACCCTTTCACCGCTCCTTCTTTCCAGGCAGATGGCAGTGCCGGCAAAAGATGCACTTCTCCCAAGTGGCTTTGCAATAACATCTCCGTCATACCCGCGGTTCCGGCAAAGTTGCCATCTATCTGGAAAGGGGGATGCGCATCAAAGAAGTTGGGGTAAGTGCCGCCCCCGCCTTTTCCGTCGGTGCCAGAATAGTTCAGCAACTGCCGGATAAGTTTATAGGCATGATCGCCATCCAGCAAACGCGCCCACCAGTTGATCTTCCACCCCCGGCTCCAGCCGGTACCGGCATCTCCCCTTATTTCCAGCGTTTTCTTTGCGGCCTCAAAAAATTCAGGTGTGGTATGCTTCGATATCTGCCTGCCTGGATGCAAACCGAACAAATGAGAAACATGGCGGTGCTGTGGATCTGTTTCCGGGAACGCTTTATACCATTCCAGTAATTCGCCCTTAGTGCCTTTTCTTAATGGATACAAGCCCTTTTTCACCTCTGCTAACCGGTTGCGAAATGACTGGTCCGTACCCAGTGCTTCAGCAGCTTCTATTACATTCGTAAAGAGGTCCCAGATAATAGACATATCCATTGTTGTGGCAACAGATACGGCTTGTGGCCGCCCTTTTGTATCGCGGAACTTGTTCTCGGGAGAGGTAGAGGGTGCTGTTACCCAATAACCACTGCTATCCTTTACCAGCCACTCAAGACTGAATAAAGCTGCCTGTTTCATGAGCGGGTATGCTTCCTCCAAAAATTTCTTATCCTGTGTAAAAGCATAATGTTCCCATAAATGCTGGCATAACCAGTTGCCCCCCATATACCAGTTGGCCCACACCGGATCGCCGGCGCCCAGGTCTCCTACAGGGTTGGCGCATCCCCATATATCAGAATTGTGGTGTGCCACCCATCCATCGCAATGATAAAACTCGCGGGCTACACGTGTACCAGTTACAGAAAGGCCCTTCAGCCATTGCAGCAGCGGCATATGCATTTCAGGCAAATTGGTGCTTTCTGCGGGCCAGTAATTCATCTGCGTATTTATATTGATCGTATAATTGGAACTCCAGGGAGCCCTCAGATCTTTGTTCCAGATGCCCTGCAGATTAGCCGGAGGGCCGCCAGGTCTTGAAGAAGAAATAAGCAGATAGCGGCCATAGTGGAAATACAAGGTTTCCATAAACGGGTCATATGCTCCATTGCTATACGCTTTTAATCTTTCATCGGTGGGCAGCATACTGTTTTTGTTTGCCCCTGTAGTATCTTTGATAGTGAACAAAACGCGGCTGAAATATTTTTGATAATCTTTTACATGTGCAGCTTTCAATTCGGCATAGGATTGTTTAACTGCGTTATCTATAATTGATGCAGTGATCGCATTTTCATTTTTTCCATCTTTATCGGGACATTTATCAAAGCCATTAAAACTCGTTGCTGCTGCAATGAATAGGATCACCTCAGTTGCATGTTTAACATGGATACCCGAAGTATCTGCAGCCAGTTCTCCATCTTTTGAAATCGCTTTAATACTGTACCGGAAGCGCATACCATTACAACCACTGGTGTCTTCATATATTATATGCTCCCTGTTTTTGGGATTGTAATAGTTTGGATCAACATGTGCCGGCGCTTTTCCATTTACTATGATCTCGTTATTGCGATTTGCCGTAAGCCGGTAATGCAACTGGCTTGAGGTAGCAACATCAAAATTGAGCGCTGCTTTACGGGTGGCTGAAATGCGCATGACTAATGCATTGGCGGGCGCAGATGTAAAGAGCTCGCGCTGATAGGTTACCCCATCAATAGTAAAGGAGGTGGTTGCGATCGCTTTTTGGAGATCAAGATCGCGATAATAAACGGAAGGTTGCTTATTACCAAAGTCTTGTTTAATCACAACATCAGCAAGCGGCATGTATGATTCGGTGAACAGTCCCTGCATTTTTTTTGCAAGATCATTCGCTTTGCTATAATCTTCTTCTTTGAGCAATGCTTCTCTAATTTGGGCAAGATAAGGATAGGCTTCAGGATTGATACTTTTCCTTACCGGTCCACCACTGTATAATGTACTTTCATTTAATTGTATCAATTCTTCAGCCACTCCACCGAACGCCATTGCACCTATATGGCCATTGCCCAATGGCAGTGCCTCAACCCACTGCGTTGCCGGCTTATTATACCACAACTTAAGCGGGTACTGTGCAAAGCTGCTTCCATAAAAAAGAAAAAAAAGTATACAAAGTAAAAATGAGCGAATGGGCAAACAAAATGTAAGTTTCATAATTTGTATTATATCCAGGTTAAACTATTGCTCAGATCATTTTAGGGTACCGGAACCAGCGCGGCCACAAATCCACCACGACGAAGCAGTTTTACGTCTACAGCGCTTTTGTTATCCACAACTATATATTGTGTTACAAAATCTTTATCATGTTTACCATCGGCTATCAATGTAAGCTTGTATTTTACAGCATCTTGCAAAAAATCAAACTTTATTATTTGGGTCTTTTCTTTTTGCTCCGCATTAATACCACCAATATACCAATCATTTCCTTTACAGCGGGCAATAATCACATCTTTACCAGGATAACCATCCAGCAATTTGGTATGATCCCATGTATTGGGCACATTTTTTAAAAACGTTTTAGCCGCATCGGGTAGCGTATAATAGCCTTCGGGCCTATCGGCCATGTGCTGTATACCTGATTCAAAAAGCACGCTCAATGCCAATTCATGTCCATAAGAAGTAATATGCGAATATTGGGAATTGGTAAATGTAACCGGCGTATAATCCATTGGCCCCACAACATTGCGTGTAAATGGAAGTGTGGCATTATGTTCGGGTGCAGGCATTGTAAAATCTGGTGTATTGTTATACCATTCTGCACCACGCACCGCTTCCTGCGTCATCAGGTTGGGGTAGGTTCTTTCCCACCCTCTCGGCACAATGCAGCCGTGAAAATACACCATCATCTGGAATGAAGCAGCATCTTCCAGAATATCCAAATAGTACCGGATCATATCCTGCTTCTCGCTTTCAAAAAAATCCACTTTTACACCGGCAATTCCCAGTTTTTTCAGCTTCGTAAATTCTTCAACGCGGTTTTGATGTGTAAGCATCCGGTCACGGGGTGTTGCCTTAACATTCGTATGCGGCCCTCCTGAATTGTACCAGATCAAGGGCTTTATTCCTTTTGATCGTATGTACCGCAGGGCATCTTCAAGATCACCTCCGTTACTCATGGCATCCCATTCCCAATCAAGCAAGGTATAAGGCCAATGCATTTCCGCAGCGAGATCTGCAAACTCGCAAACAGTTTTATAGTCTTTGGTCCCGTGATTATTCGACCAATAATTCCAGGATGCTATTCCGGGTTTGATCCAGCTTGTATTTTTAATTACTGATGGAGAAGAAACATCATTCACCAAAGTAGATTCAACTATATCTGCAAGCGCCCCCATGAGGATCAACCGCCAGGGCGATTTCCAGGGAAGCGTGATCGCGGGCATTGATTCGCCCAAACCTTTTCCGTCTTTGGGATTGGGAAAGCTCAGTTTATATTTAGCTGAATCTGCCGCATTGCTCAATTTAGTGCCACAATAATTCCTGCCCACATCAGCTTCATGTAATAGGAACCAACAATCTTTATTACTGGTATTGAAAAGCGCCGGATAACCCCATTCGCCTGATGGCACTTTGCCTCCATTTATGGCAGTATAAAGCCCCTCGTTTGCTATGGTCCATTTCTCCATCCACCGGGCAGTTTCTACCGGTATGGTATAAGAGGTCAGTTCATCCTTTATCAGAAAGCTTCCCTGCTTATCAGGAAATTCATAGCGAAAAGCAATACCATCATTATAAGCCCTGATGATAACGTTAAGTTTTGCTTTTGACGGGTTTTCAAAACAGACCACCACTTCATTTGCAGCATTGCTGCAAAATGATTTTTTGCCATGCAAAGCCGTGTATCCCTCATCGATCGAATTTATTTTGCCTGCTTTCAAAAATTTCAGGTCCTTTGAAAAATCCTGGCCGCTACGCAATAATCCTAAATCGACCTGGGGGATCGCATCTGTAATTTTACCCTTGTTATTGTAAGATGCCTTGATACACCATTCGCCAATATCCTTGTTTTGTTTATTGAAAAGTGCTGCGCTGATTTTTTGATTGGGTGACTGAATAACCAGTTTTTGCCCCAATAATGACCCGCAAATAAAAACCGGAAATAAGAGAACACTCAATTTACATTTCATACAATTTTATATTTTCCGCTGAATTTTACTGTTGCTTTTTACCGTATCGTTTCTCATAGTCATATCGGAACCAGTCAACATCCACATATCCTTTATCTTCTTTCGTATTGAAATTAAATATACCGATGCGGTCTCCCCGGTAGCTGCCCCATGTTAGTTGATAAGCACTGCCAAAAGGCTGATAATACTTGCCATCAGTACTGAAAGCATAAGTACTCATCCCATTTGCATCCCATATAGATCGAAGCCAGATAAATGTTCCATCGACCTTTATACCTGAACTATCTGTTCCGTTATTGTCATAAACCAATGTCCTTATTTTATTTTCCTGCCTGATCCCAAACAGACTATAACTGGTGGTGGAAAAATGGGTCAGGCCGGCAAATTGACCGTCAGCCATATGGCTGATATCAATTTTCACTGTTGCCCTATTTGAGTGGGTACGCATACTTCTTTGTGTGATGGTATTTCCTGCCCTAAGGATGATACTTCTTTTATTGCTTAGCTGAACAGGGGTAAAAGCATAAAGACGCAGAAAACCCTTTCGCTCTGCCAAAGACCATTTATCGGCCCGTGGCTGGTAGTTCCACTCCCACTGCACACCTGGCTTGGGACCATTGAACGCTTCGCTTCCTTGAATGGAAAGACTTTTTTTATTTAGTATAGGTTTTGCGCCAGCCCAAACCATGTGGCCTATAGTATCAGCACCCGGCTCGCCTATAACCGGCCAGCCATCTATCCAGTGAACAGGTAAAACACTGGCAGCACGTCCTTCCCAATCGCCACTACCGTGATGGGTGAGAAAATACCAGTTACCTGCTGGCGTTTGCAGTAATCCGCCCTGGTTGGGTTCCCTGTCAAGTTTTTGATTCACATGGTTTAATTGGCGGATTTCCCAGGGACCATACATGTTCTTCGAACGCTCCATCATCATCACACGGCCCTCTGGTTTTACTTCACTGAAATAGTGGTAATAAAGTCCATTGAATTTATACAGTTTATTGGCTTCGCTTCCCGGAGATTGATGTATGATGGAATCCGATTCCATGACCAGGCTTTTTCCATCAGGCGTCATTTTAAATAAATGAATATTGTATTTTTTTTTGTTCTTAGGATCAATGCCAAACTGTGTAGCAACAAAATAAAGCTGTCCATCATCATCACAAAATGAACAGCAGTCGTCCCAGCCATTTACTTTCCATAATTGATGCAGTGGTTCCCAGGGGCCAGCGGCATTAGTGGCGCTGCTCATAAAAAAGCCGTCATCAGGCGTACCGAAATACACCCAGAATTTTTTTTTGTAATACCGGATGGAGCCGGCCCAGATACCTTTTCCATAACAGTTCATCCGGTCCCAGTTCAATTGCGGACTAATGCGTGTGAGATCCGTGGCCACATGACCGGCAATTTCCCAGTTAACAAGATCCCTGGAATGCAGCACTACCATGCCCGGCGAAAATTGCATGGTAGAAGATATGGCGTAATAATCTTCCCCTACCCGTATGGCATCAAAGTCGCTGTAATCCGCCGGGAGCACAGGGTTCACATACGTTCCATTCCCCTGGTCTCCCCAGTTCCCGGTCATTTGCGCGTATGCGCATACACATGCTGATTGCAAGCAACATAAGAGCACTATACACCTGAGGCGGATCATCTGAAAGCAGTATTGGTTTAATTTCTAATAAATATTCCACTCCCAAATACCATTAACGCCCTTTAAAATTTTCAATTTTAGATAGCGGGCTTTGATATGCAACTTATCTGTATGTGGCGACTGAACAATTACCTGTTGATGCCCTCCACAAGCTTTCCATGTTTTCCCGTCAGCAGAATATTCCAACACATAGGCATGCCCTGCAGTGGGACGAACAAAATACACTTCACTGCGTTTGATATAGTGCAAGCCTCCCAAATCGGCAATCATCCAGGATGCAGCATCTTCGGCAGCAGCCATCCATCTTGAGCCATTTGCATTATCGAATGCAAACTGCGGAGAAAAAGATTCCGTTCTTTTAAACAAAGAATCCTGATTGGGTTTAATGATCAGATCCGGGCGAACGCTTGACGCTTTTGAATGAACAACGCTGATCCTTTTTTCAAGTGGAGCGGGATGAAGAGCACCTATGCCATCCAGTGTCAGGTCAACCGGGCGAATGGTTCCATCTTCATTAAATTCCAGCCTGTTCACATAGGTTTGCCGGTTCGTGCTTCCGCGGCCGTATTCCAGATAAGCAAAATAGTAATTATCCGTACCCGGCACATTGAACACAGAACCATGACCGGGACCAAAGATCTGCCGTTCATAATTGGTGGTACTTATAATATCATTCGCAGGAAATTCAAATGGCCCCAGCGGCGATACCTTGCTCATTCCGTAAGCATACTGGTATTTTTCATTACCACCAAGCGTGTACAGGTAGTAATAGATACCCTTTCGTTTAAAAAAGATCGGTCCTTCGGAATAACCCTGCCGCTTTGTAGCGATCTGAATAACAGAAGTTGTGTCAATAGAAACCATATCCCGGTTCAGCCTGGCTGCAAACCGGCGCTGCCAGAAAACATATGCCTGTGCATCATCGTCAATAAAAACCTCAGCATCGATACCCGCAGGGCCTTTGGGATCCCTTGATCGTAATAAAGTAGCCGGTGTAAAACTTGCAGAAAAGCTATCAACACCTTTTGCCAGTTTAAACGGTCCTTCAGGAGAACCTGCCACGGCTGGGTATATAAAACCATTCACCGTTGGATAGATATAGTAGGCGCCGTTCGCCGCAACAGCCTTACTCGGCGCCCAGTATTTTTGTCCCACTGCGGCAGGGAAATAGAATCCCGAAAAAGTCCAGTGAACAAAATCTTCCGACTTCCATACAACCGGCGGGCCAGATGTTTTCAGGCCCTGATCATAACCATCTGTTGTTGCATAACAATAAAACATCCCACCTATTTCCTGAATGCTGGCATCGGCAACCATATCAGGGATCAGTGCATTACCAAAAGGATTTTTACTTTGCGCTTTTGCCGAAAGAACCATAACAAATAAAAGGCAACTCATCCATGCTTTTATCATAACGGAAGCAGCTGTTCTTATGAAATAATTTTTATCACATTTGCATATACCAAGCCGGCAGAAGGTTTTTCAGGCAAAGAAACCACCAAACCGTTTTCATTTCTTTCGAAGGCGAGCGGCTGCTTTGCAGGCACCCATTCCAGTTTTTGGATCTCTTTCGGAAAGTGTTCACTGCCTTTTGCCAGGCATTTGATGGTCAGCTTTCCGGTATCCGGCCAGCCCATTGCAGTTGCATAGAGCAGATCGCCTTTTGCAGCAAACCGGATATCCTCATAAGTGAACAGCTTTCCTTTCCCTTCATTAAAGCCTTGCGCCTTAAGTTCTGCTGCGGCCAGCTGAGCAGGACCTTCACCGAATATTTTCCAAGGCCGTGTACCGAAGATGCTTTCGCCGTTCAGCTTCATCCATGCACCTATTTCTTCAACAACCCTTCGTTCTTTTTCATCAATGGTTCCATCACCCCGAACAGGGATATTCAGCATTAAATTGCCATTTTTACTCACTATATCAACAAGGGTCTGGATAACCGTTCCTGCCGTTTTATACCGGTCATGTTCATATAATTCGCGTTCATAATGCCATCCGCCGATGCAGGTATCCGTTTGCCAAGGTAATGGCAGAATTTCATTGGCTTGCCCTCTTTCAATATCCCATACCATGGCATTGCGCTGCTGCTCATCCAAAACCTTTCCGTTGATCACGGCACGAAGCGTTCCATGGTCTTTTATGCTCTTGTTATAAAGGTGAGCGGCGATGCGCAAACCGGCATCGCTGACCGGCCAGAATGGAAGTTGTGAATCATCGAAATAAACTACATCAGGGCTATACTTGTTGATAAGATCGATGGTGCGGTTGTAAAATTTTTCCACATAGGCTTCGCTGGGTGGATAAACACCATTACCCCAACCCCACTGCTTGTGAATGGAATTATCATTCCAACTATCCTTACTCAAAGGATGGTTTTGCGCATACAGTTCCTGCGGGTCTAAACCATCCCACCATTTACCTTTGCCATCTGCCTTAGCCAGGTTCCCATCATAAGGAATACCTGCATATTGACCGGTTTTGTCAGAACGCTGCGCCGTTTCATACCAGCGCCATGCATGTGAGGCATGTACACTTACGCCAAATGGCAGGCCATTATTCCTGGCAGCTTTCGCCCAACCAGCGATCAGGTCTTTTTTGGGCCCTATTTTAGTAGCGTTCCAATTGCTTTGATACTTGCTGTCGTATAAATCAAAATTATCGTGATGGTTAGCCATCGCCATAAAATACTGCGCACCTGCACTTTTATACAAACCCACTAATTCCTCAGGATCCCAGTTTTCCCCTTTCCACTTATTGATCACATCCTTGAATCCGAACACGGAAGGATGTCCATATTTTTCCAGGTGCATCTTATATTGCCGCGAGCCTTCCTGGTACATTGCCCTTGCATACCAGTCGCCGGCTTCAGGCGCACATTGCGGCCCCCAATGGGCCCACATACCAAATTTTGCATCACGGAACCAATCAGGTGTTTTATAATTATACAAGGATTCCCATGTAGGTTTAAACGGGCCTTTTGCAATGGGCTCACCCGCATAGGCTGTTTGCCCAAAAGTATTACCCAATGTACGGGATAACCACAGTGAGGGTAGCGCAACTGCCATTCCTTTAACCAATGTTCTGCGTTTCATGTATAAGCGTTTGTATGTTTTAAAAAGTCAATGGTAATATCCGCTTTTTTTCGATTCATAGAAGCAGGCAGAAAAACTATTCCCTATTTTTTCCAGCTGCCTGGGCCGGCATTTTCACCTACTTTCCAGGTACAGGAACAGTGGCAGAAATACCACCGTTAGTACCGGGATGATTGCTATTATACCTATTTAGTGGGCTCCGGCTGCTATGGCATTATAACTTCACAATCTTTTTAACCGTGAGCGATCCCCGTGTTTTTATCTGTACATAATACAGGCCTGCGGCCAATCCGCGAACTGAAATAACTTCGGTTGTACCCTTCATCAACAAAACTTTTAGCAGTACCCCGTTTTGATTATACAGTTTTATAACAGAACCGGCATCAGCCTTATTTACCCGAACATTCAATACTTCCGTAGCCGGATTAGGATAAACAGCAACATCTTCGCTATTAACCGGCGTAGCGCATGCAGCACAACTACCCAAGCTATCACCATGGCTTAAATGATCCTGTACACTTTCTGAAGAAATACAGAGGGTGTTATTGTTATGGCAAACCATTACCTTATTGTTATTATGGCCACAATGCACATCTACTGTTTTAACGAGAACAGCGCCTGTTGAAGAACAACCTTTACTATCGGTAGCGATAACTGTATATGTTCCCGCCGTATTGACACTGATAGACGGAGTGGTTTGCCCATTGCTCCATGAATAGGTATAAGGCGGTGCGCCACCCAGCACATTTGAAGCCAAGGTAAGAGATGCTGGTCCATAACCAATATAAATGGTGTTCTTCGTGCCTGCAGCAGGGCTTATTGCATACACATCAGGCACCGTTGCATTCACTGCCGTATTTACCGTTACAGTAGTCACAGCAGTATCTACATTACCATGCGTATCGGTTACTGTCCAGGTAACGGTTGATTGCCCGGTATTGAATGAACCGCTTGCATCTGTCCCGCTTCCATTACGGGCAGTTGCGCCGCTAATGCTATAGCTTATGGAAGCAATGCCGCAGTTATCAGCCGCAGTTAATGGGGGAATGGTATAGGTGCCCGGTTGGGCATAACAAAAGAACTGGCTGGCAGGAGCGGCAAGCACCGGTTTAAGGTCATCAACAACAGTTACCTGCGCAGTATCACTGCTTTCATGCCCGTCTTCATCCTTCGCAGTGAGCGTTACGGTTACGGGTAATCCAATGTCAGCGCAACTGAAATCTTTTTTATCCAAGCTTAATGTCAATGAACCTGCGTAGCTCACCGATCCATTATCCACCTGCTGCGGGGTGATGGACACATGACCATTTTCACCAACTGCCGCCTGGATATTTTTTGTTTGCACAGCAGGCAGCCTGTACACAATAAGCTGTTGCGACACGGTGGAAGCCGCATTGTAAGCACTGTCGCCACTCTGGGAAGCAGTAATAACCGCCGTTCCTTTGCCAGTGATGCGAACCATACCATTTACAATAGTTGCTACATTTTCATTGGAACTGTTGTATGTGACAGGCAAGCCGGATGATGCCATTGCGCCCGCATTAAAATCGCTATCGCCTACTTTTTTTTGCGGGATGGCAGCAAAGCTGATGGTCTGGCTTTTTTTCATACCGTCTGCGATCTCTGCATCACTCAGCGCCCTCTTATAAATTTTACATTCATCAATAGAGCCATTGAAAACCGGATCTGAGAATTGAGATTTACCCAGGTAGTTTAAGGTTGTGCCCGCAGATGTACCCGTAGCGGTAAGTTGCGCAGGTTTGATATTGATGGCCTTATTGGTTGATACCAAAGATCCGTTTATATACAGCCGGGCAGTATCTCCTGACTGGGTAACAGCCAGGTGAACCCATGCATTCAACGGAAATACATAGGGAGCGCTTACATTTAATTCTGCCCCTCCATTTTTAATAGCATACCTGACTATTGACGAATTCACATTATTTACAGTGGTAGTTCCTGCCTGAACTGAAAGGAACATATACTGCGTGGTACTATTACCAAAATCAAATACCCGCATCCAGTTTGAAATTGCATCCATCTTCACCCAGGCTGAAATAGTGAAATTAGACAAAGAACTTACAATCCCTGCCGGCAATGTAGCATATGCATTGGCATTGCCATTCAATTTCAGTGCGCTTCCATACTTACCCGCGGCCCGTGTTGCTGCGGCAGCCAATGTACCGTGCATAGCCCCCCAGCTATCAATAGCACGGGGTCCGCTTGTTTCATCAAATTTCAGGTAGATCATCTGGCCAACATCCGGCAATGCCGACACCTCCGCACTGGTAGCGGTGCTGTCTGTTGAAGTCACCATGTAGTAATAACCCGTTCCATTATGCACAGCAGTGTCGATGAACCTGGTGGTATCCTGGCTTGCAATAATGGTATAAGGGCCTCCTGGCGTAGTGGAACGCTTTACATTATAAGTCAAACTGGAAACAGGGTCCCATTCCAGGATATTTTTACCATCACCCGCAGCAACGATCAGGTTCACCGGAACAACGCCTACAGGCACAAAACGGAAAGGAAAACTATAGGGCACAGAATCATTGTCGTTTCCAACTACATATAATATCTGATTGCCACTTATATACCAGTAACCATTGCCTGCAGACTGGGCCCTCTGAACCGCATACGAGGTACCATCAAAATAAATATTCATTGAATTCCACACATCCGAGTAGGGCGTAACGCTCCGGCCAAATTGTGCGCTCTCATTGATATAATTGCTGAAGGATGACGGTGCGCTGAGACAGGTTATTTTATACCTGCCATTGCCCCGCTTTGTAACATTCCATACCTGCAACAGGGGGTCGGAATTCACCCCATCAAATAAAGGTGTATTGGTCGTATTCCGGGTCCATAATGAATCGTTGCCAAGGGGTTTAAGGTAGTAATTTCCATCAGCAAGCGTATTCACTCCATAATACATCGACGCTTTATACCGTTTAATAGCACTTTCCAGTATGGCAACATAGCCGCAGGTTTCGGCAACGGTCGATTGTGTATTGTACATTGACTGCACATATACAATGCTGTCATTAAACTGGGCTTTGGCGGCCACCGGAAATTTACCCAGTTCACCGGTAGTGGTCACCGCTGTTGTATCGCGTAGCTTTTTGGCTTCAGCCAGTTTTTTAAGGTAAACGGAATCCATTTCCGCGCCCGTAACCGGTTCTATCCTGAAGATCTGGTTTGTGCCATCAAGCCACCGGTTAATGGCTATAGCAATGCCATCCGCAGTGTTTGAACCGGGTACATCGAGTGATTTCTGGCTTGGTTTTCCAACAATACTGAATGTTCCATTTTCGCGGTCTTTGATCGTCCAAACCTGGGCCTCATCTGTATCCGAATAGGCACGTTGTTCAACGCCGGTACCATTCGTTACAGCATCTCCTACCACATCCATGGCCTTCCCGCTCAACAGGTTAATTACCTTGTAATCTGTACCTGATTTCGGCGTTATCAGCCAATGCTGGTTACTGGAAAAAGAATAGGTTCTTTGTGCCAGCAAAGCGCCATCAGCCAATGAACTGTTCTTCACCTCGATGGCCTTACCACTATGTGTTGCTATAATGCGGTACAGGCCATTTAATGTTTTGGGTACGTATGGCGCCTGGGGTGTGGCGGCATCGGCTGGAGAATCGTCACCCGTTCCTGCCGTGTTTACAGCACAAACCTTGTAATAATAGGTCTGTCCGTTCGCTACATTATTATCTATTAAGCTATTCCCGGAAAGGTTAGACGCAATTGTAGTATAGGTTCCATTGGGCGAGGTTGCCCGTTTGATCGTATAGCTTGCCGCGCCAAAAGATGAAAGCCACCGGAGCTGAACCTGGCTATTGCCAGCGTAAGCATATATCGAATGCGGCGCTTCGGGTGTAGTAACAATACCTCCCTGCCCGCCTGTTACACTTACATTGCTAAAAGTAGCTGTATCCAAAACACCATTGACATTTGAGCAAACAGCTAAACCAATGTATGCCTTTCCGTTAAATCCTTCAAACCTTCCCTGAGCTTCTGCGGCCCAGCTTGTACCATCTGCCGAGTAATACATCACTATCACATCTCCAATCCGTTCAATTTTAATCCAATAAGCATCCTGGGGGATTGGCCTTTCGGGTTTTTCCCAATTAGAGCCTCCTCTTACTTCCGTCCATCCATGCATAAAACTTTCTGCCCGCTTACCCGATTTAATTGCGATCCATGCCCGTTGTGCGGATGTAGCTGTCAAATCAGAACGGATCATTAATCCCGCCCTTGCATTAAGCGCAGCTCCGCCAACCGTTTCAACTTTGGCTATGATAGAACAGTTGCCAGTCACTTCTTTGTACACGAAGTGAAAACCATCGGCCGAATGCGTCAATATATCTGTTCCGCTTCCCGTTACAGTCCACACATTGTTGTTATATGCACTGCTTCCTGCAGGAGCAGCGGTTCCAATATCCAGGTCTGTCAAGCCACCTGTTCCCACTTTTTCAGCAGGCGGAACCATTTGCGTTTGTGGCGGAACAATAGCGGTAGAATTGTCCTCAGACTTATAAAACCATGTATACACAGGATCAAACCGTCTGGGTATGTCTGTAAGCCGTTTTGTGATGTAAGCGGCATTTATCTTTTTACGCACTATATAGGCTCCATGCAATAGGGTCAAGCCCCATCTTCCGCCATCCCAGACAACAGTTTCATCCGTCAGATAATGTGCATCAGTTGTACCAAAAGGTATGTATTTGATGGAATCACCTTCATTTTTGCGCGAAAAATATTCTCCTGTTGCCAGCAGCCGGTTATCCAGTTCAGCATAAAGATCCAGGCCCTGCTTCCATAAAACTTCTGCAGCGAAAGCCAGGTTGCCCCACATACCGTGAGCATGCCCCTGATCTCTTGCGCTCTCGCCATTTTCCCCGCTGGGAAGCGTATTTTTGAACCCTGTAGCCCCGATGTAACGCATCAGGTGAACGATATGCGCTATTTTTTCCGGATCATCAGAAAATGCAGCAATGGCTGCTCCTGCAGCTATACTTAGTGTGCCTTTATTGGCAGGCCCCAAAGCATATCCTGCACAACCGGAAGGTGGCCAGTAAACATTATTAAAAAGGTTCTGTACTGCTATTGTATTGGCGGATGTCCAACCGTTCCAGGTTCCCCTGAGGATAGAGGCGGCGCCGCCATACGCATAAGCAAAATCACCCAGGTCCAGGTTCCCCAACTGTCCGGTAAATTGCGTTTGGGTGTTTGCCCATGCCACTAAAATATCCCGCGATTTCATAGCATAGGCTGGATCGCCCGTAAAATACCACATCAGGGACAGGTTAAATGCAGCTACCATATCGTTCATCCATTGACTACGGTTTACATCCGGACTACGGCTAACAGAGGCAAAAGGGCCCTGCATCTTGTAGGTTAATTGAGACTTGCCATCCGCTGCCAGTATATCGTAGGCCTGTTTCCAGGGATAATCACCTGCCTGGACATGCGCTTTCAATATGCTCAGGTCTGAGCCTGAAAGCGGAATGCCCGGGTGTACAAAGGTTTGCGACCTCGCATTTGAGGACAGCAAAAAGAAAAAAATCATTGCCCAAAGCCAGTTGAACTTTCTGGCCTGGAGGGAAGCACTTGGTGTAAAAAATTTTATCATACGGCAAATTGGTTGAGTTAAAAAAATGGGTATCATCAGTTGTTTTTTCCTGTGCGGTTTTTATTCACTTCAGGCCAGCCTGCTGATCTTATTTTTTTTGTTTGTATAAACTGCCGGTCACCGTTACATTGTCAAACATTGCTGTATTTAAGCGGCCATTGTTGGATGAAACAGCCATGCCAACATAATAGGTACCAGGCATTGATACGCTGACAGGAGAACCAATAGCGAACCAGTTTTTCCCGTCTGTTGACTGATAAGCCGTCACTGTATTACCCGCTTTTTTTAAACGAAACCAGGTAGGCGCGCGCGTATATGCATTACCTGCCTGAAAATTCATAGAGCTACCAGCAGAACTGCGGCTTCCGAATCTTGCTTCCCGAACGCCCCCATCTCCTGAGGTCATACTGAATGCAATAGCGTTTGGAGAAAGCAATGCACGAATCATGAGGCCTGTTTTTTGGGCACCGCCACCATTCCATGTGTTGGCAGCAACCCGCGCTGTGATCGTTACGTCACCGGCCACAGCTTTGTATACATAGCTCAACCCATCTGCAGAGCCGCCAATGCCTGCACCGGAACCACTCACTACAAAAGTTCCATTACCCACATCAGCATAACCGGCGCCACCTGCAGCCGCTACATTCCCGATATCCTGCTGCACCCAATCAGCAGGCAATGCGCCGGCAGCAGCGGGAATTGCGCTAACCTGTGCCGAGTTATTACTTGTTCCTGCTTGATTGATGGCAGACACGGTATAGTAATACGTAGTACCATTGGTCACACTGGTATCTTCGTATAGAGGAAAGACACCTCTGTATGTGGCGATCTTGGTATAGGGCCCACCGGCTGTTGTTGAACGCAGTACGTTATAGCCGTTCGCGGTAGCTACAGGCAGCCATCTTAACCAAACCTTCCCTATGCTGGCTGTTGCCTTCAAACCACTGGGCGCGGATGGAGCAGGAGATGCAGGATAAGGTGATGCAGCTGCATCGAGTGTATAACACAATGTACCGAAACCAATATTATCATCATGCACAAACCCTTCGGGCCGGTTCAATTCGGCCATGGCTTTTACATTAGGGGCGCTCAGGCCTTTTTTCACCACATAGTGGTTGTAGATCATCTCCCAGACCGGGCGCTGCAATCTTCCACGGCCCCAGGCCTCCTGTTCAGATGCCCACAGGTTATAAACATTATCACAGTTATTATAGGCAGTATAGGGAACATCTTTCCACAGGTTGTATTTGGCTGTATATTCAGCTCCTGCCAACAGCCGGTTATTGTCGTAGCCATACAAATCCAGTCCCTGGTTCCATGCTATCTGGCAAAAGCTAGCAAGCATACCCACACCCAGGAGTGCATGCTCCTGGTCGCGACCGGTTTCCTGCCACTGCCCCAAACCGCCCGGGTATAAAAAAGGAATTGCCTTGGTAATGTTGCCATTGCCTGCCCCGGATTTGAAGTAAGCAATGGCCTCATTGAACTTCGCTGTATCATCGCACAGCACACCAATACTTAAAATGGCTGTTATATTGCAGATATCCCAGTTGGCCCAGTAATGACTGATGCAAGTATTGTTGTGGCGGGTTAAAAAATCATGACAGTTCGGATACAGGTAGGTGCTCATCATATGCTTGAACCGGTTAACATCTTCCGGTGACCAGTTCGGATAAAGCCGCAATATTTCAGCCGCAACTGCAAACTCATACACCGCTATTCCCATTAAACCAGGGATATCAGTACCACTTGGCACCTGGTTTACGGCTGCGGACCATTCGTTTAAGATCCTGCGCGAACAAACCGCATAAGAGCTGTCACCTGAAATATACCAGCGCAGCGCATTGAGATAAGCCGCAACAGCGTCGGCTGAAGCTCTTTGCCTGCTCACCCCCATATTGGCCTTCGCCGCTGCGATATAAGTGTTTTGCGCTTTGGGATGAACGATCAATGCATTCCAGCTATCCACCCAGGGATGCGCCCCTGCCGCCACTTTCGTTTTCATACGGTCCAAATCGGTTTGTGTATGCAAGCCGCCGGGATGCACAAATGTTTGCGCAGCTGCTGTAATACTGAAAAAAAATAACTGCGCAAAAACGAATAGTTTCAGGATCTGATTCATAGAAAGATTTGGTTTTATCGTTACCGGTTATTTCATATGGTTTAAAATTTCTGTTTCACTTTAATTCGATGCATGTGTCAAACTGCCTTTTGCTTCCCGGATATTTTTGAATGTTATATTTTTTGTGAACTCGCCCACTTTAATATTTGCCTCTTCAACATTGGTGACCAGTTTCCCGTTGATGCGAAGGTTTTCGAAGATCACATCCTTCACAAGATGGTCTTTGTCCAGGCCATTAATGATGGATGGAGAATCATTCATACCATTATAGCTTATGTTTTTAAAATAAATATTCTCCACTCCCCTGCCGGGAGCAGCATTGTATTTATCGAAGAATGCAACTTTCAACTGCAGCAACTTCCCTTCCTGAAAATCATCCACTCGGATATCTTCAAAACGAACATTTCGAACCAGGTTCATATCGGCAGCCTGAATGGCCATGCATCCTTCCGCGGAAGGGTCATCTTCATCATGCTCCAGTACGTCGATATTTTTAAACAGTAGATCTTCAATTACTTCACCTTTATGTTCGGTATTCCCATGAACGCCTATATTAATGGTATGCGCTACATCAGCCCAAAGAACAGCATTGGTAACCGTATAATTTCTGGCATCCCCATAAAATTCCCAGCGATGTGCGTACACAGCAATGCAGTCATCAGAATTGCGCATGAACACATCGTCAATCTTAACATCGCTGCAACTCATAAAATCCAGCCCATCGCTCCAGGGGTTGGCACTGAATGATTTCAGGTTATGGATGCTAATATGATCCGATCCCCCTGCAAAAACTGTATAGTGCTTTGGATTGGCCACGATGATCCCATCTACCGTAACATTGCTGGAATGCCTGATTTCAACACCCCTCTCCGGCTGGTCAATAATACCCCGTCCGATGATACGGACATTTTGCACTTTATCGCAGATCAGTTTTCCCCGTACTATCGCACCACCGGCTATATAAACCGTTTTACCCGAGGTAATATTGAACGCATTACCAGGCAGATCTTTCGGCAGGTGAACTCCCGGGCCAAAATAGACCACATTGGGATCGTTAGGGTCTGGACGATCGGTTTCAATGGGATTGGCAAACAAATGCAGGTTGTGCAATTTATCACCATCAAACTCTATTGAGATCTTTTTCGGCTCTATTAAAGTGAAGGTGATACTGTTATCGTTTAAGACCGGTTTTATTTCATAAGAAAATGGGCGGATTTTCACCGACTGTACATTACCATTATTTTTTTTAACAAATACCTCAACTGTTCCGGAAAAATCGAAATACACCATGGATGCATCCTGTGGTTTATCAAGATCAACTTTTACATTGTATTCATACAAATCCTGCCATTCGCCACCTGGCTTGCGTACTTTTACAGTATAATCATCATTGTGCATGGAATACACGACGGCCTGCGGCGGTGGATAGGTGATAAGCTGCTGCGCTTTTGTTTCCAAAACATAAGAACAAAGAAGAAGGATCAGGAACAGATACTTTTGCATACGCTCACAAATTATAGGTAGGTTTATTGTTTGGTTACGGCCAACTGGCCTCTGATGATGCCGTTGGGATAGTTTTTTGTACTGATGGTAAAGTAATACCCTCCTTGCAGGAAGTCTTTCTTTTCGGCCATTGAAAACCCGCTTATACCTGCCAGGCCCAGGCTGATGCCCGCTGCATTGTTCGTACTGATAAAAGGCAGCGAACGCACTAAGGCGCCATTGGTGGTTGTGCTGGCCGGGCCACAAAAATTTATTGAGACAATAGTGTCTTTATCCATGGTTCGCCACAGATCAGTCCATGTAACGGTGAAGCTCAGTATATTCAATTGCTCATCATAAAAGCCATTGAACGTTCCGGCGGAAGCTGCATCTATTGCCGGCACTAATTGCTTGCTGCTCGCGGTTGAGCTAATGGTGTATTGATTGCTGCTGATCCTTTCCAGGGTACCACCTTTTGTACAGCCAATGATGGAAGCAGCGGCACCTATAAAAGCAACTACAGTTATAATTCGTTTCATAACCTGAACATTAAAATTGTTTAAAGCTTGTTTTTCAATATCCCGGATTTTGTTTTAAAGCAGGCGATTTCGTCAATTCACTTTGTGGTATGGGCCAGAAATACATGGCATCGGTAAATACATGTTTTCGTATCACAATTACCCGGTAAGAGAAACTTCCATTCGCGGCTCTTGTAATTTCCATCCCGTGTGTTTCAGCATTTTCCGTTTGCGGAGCGATCTTCCAGCGACGCACATCCCAAAAGCGGTGTTCTTCAAAGGCCAGCTCTACACGGCGCTCATGCCGGATGGCTTCCCGCATTTCGTCTTTGGTCATACCTGCCTTCAGGCCATACAATCCATTTGAGCCCGCAATGATACCTGCACGGCTGCGTAGCATCTTCAACCAGTCATATACTTCCGATGTTGGACCAAAGTATTCATTCGTTGCCTCTGCTGCATTTAACAGTACTTCTGCATAACGCATCACTACCCAGGGACGATACAGCTCGCCGGCAGCGCCATTACACATCTTGAACCTGAAATAACCCGTTAATGTACCTGTGGGCGTATAAATTCCATCAAGACTTGCACTGGTTGCAGCCGCATTCCCCGCAGGGATCACGCCTGTGTAGGTATTAACAGGCTGATCGCCCAATGAGCCCATATTGCGAATAGCGCCATTATAGTGAACTGTATAAGTAAGACGGGGATCCCTGTTTTTATACATATTGTCACCTATACCGGGATAACCGGAAGCAGGATCTTTTATCCTCAGTCCATTGCTCATATCAAATTCATCTACTAACTCCTGTGTTGGAAAATACTTAACCCCGGCCCATCCATTCATGCCTCCCCTGGAAGTAGGGTTGGCGCTGGCTTCGATGTAAAAATTATTAGCAGTTGTCCAGGGCTGCCAGTATACCAACACATGTTCTGGCTGTGGTGTATTCTGCAAAAAAAGGGTATATAAAGGGGTTGCAGACAAGTTATACAAGCTATACACACCCAGGTTAATCACGGCTTTGGCAGCATCTGAAGCTTGTTTCCAACGTTCGTTATCCGCATTCGGAAAAGTAAGCAGATGTGCAGGATCATCGGCCCTTGGGCCACTATTGAACAGGGGACTGGCAGCGTATAAAAGCATCCGTGCTTTTACTGCCAATGCAGCCCCTTTTGTCACCCTTAACTGGTTGGGATCTCCTGAACGGTAAAAAGCAGGAAGTGTTGCAGCCGCTGCATCCAGCTCGTTCGTCAAATAGGTGATACAGGTTTCAAATGAACTGCGTGGGATATCTATTTTGTCATCCTCTCCAAATATTTTGTCACCGATCATAGGGATGCCACCATAATGTTTTAGCAGTGTAAAAAGATACCATGCTCTTAAAAACCTCACCTGCCCAACCCAATAGTCTCTTGTTGAACCTGATACAGGAATGCTGTCTTTATTTTTCAAAAAGATATTCGCTGCCCGCACCATCTGGAAAGTGGTTGTCCAAAGACTTTTGTCGGCATTATTCGGGTTAATACCACCGCTTGAAATCTTGTACGTATAAATCGTGGGGTCTTTGAGCGGTTCCGATTCATCACAAGCAGCATCCAGCCCTGTATTATTGAATCTCCTGGGATTAAAAGATATTCCCAGGCTGGAATAAAGGTTATTAATCACTCCCAGCGACCTGGTGCTATCGAGAAAGACTGCTTTTTCATCAATTGCCGATAAGGTCTTTTGATCAAGAAAATCCTTCTTGCATGCGGCAATAAAACATATGGTCATTGCCAACCCGGCAGATAAGATCCGCCAATACATTTTATGTATATTCATACCTGATTTTTTTAGAATTAAAAGCCCAGTTGCAATCCAATGTTAAAGTTTACCGTGTTGGGATAAGCACCACCGGTACCATTTGCAATTTCAGCGTCCTGCTGAAATTTGCCCATGCTCTGTAAATTCAGCAGGTTATACCCTGCAACATATACCCTGGCATTCTGAATGGCCTTTGCCTTTTTTAACCAGCTGCTAGGTATCTGGTAAGCCAGCTCCAGTGATTTCAACCTGACATACCTGGTATTGGCATACCAAAAATCAGAAACCGTCAGGTAGGAGATATTATTTATATTAGTGTTCAAACCAATGCGTGGATAAGTGGCGGTAGCGGCTGTAGCCGGTGTCCAGCGCTCCAGGTTCCAGGGGCGCAAATTACCGTTGAACGCATCACCGGCGCCCTCCGCTGTCACTTGAACGGCATAACCATAGGCACCCTGCAACAATGCCCTTACGGTTAATCCTTTATAGCCGACTGTAAATTCAGCGCCTAAAATGGTAGTGGGTAAATTAGGCTTCGACAAAAAGACTTTATCGGCATCGGAAATAATGCCGTCGCCGTTCATATCAGCATACTTCAGGTCACCGGGTTGTACCACACTCCATTGCGGGGCAGCAATGCCTTTTTTTACATTTCCGTTGGCATCAAAATCATCCAGCTGGTAAAACCCAAGGCAATGATAGCCCATGCCCAGCCCCAGCTGGGTTCCCGTTCTTGCCTGATAAGGATAATCCGGCGCTTCACTGACGTAAATAATGCGATTAATAGCATAAGAAGCGTTTACACTGATCGAATAACTGAGCTTTCCGCTATTATTCCGGTAGGTAACCATACCATCAAAACCCCTGTTCTCCGTTTTACCAACATTCTTTGCGGGGAGCGCCTGCCCTACTAACAAAGGAACATCTCCCTGGGCAATTAACTGGTCATACCGGTAATTATAAAAATAGCTGCCGCTTAGTGTAACCCTTCCCTGGAACATGTTCAGCTCCAGCCCCAGGTCTGTCTTCCTTTCTTTTTCCCAGGTAACGCCAGGATTTACAAGCGCTCCTTCCACGGTGGTATTACCATAATAATTTGAACCCGTTGTGGAATACTGGATAACGGAGGGCACAGCCCCCGGGTAACTGGCATCTGATCCTACAAGGCCATAAGAGCCCCTGATCTTAAACAGGTCAAAAAATGGAAACAGTCTTTTGAAAAACCGTTCTTCAGACAGGTTGTACCCCCAGGAAATGGCAGGGAATATCCCGTACCGGCTCTCTTCCCTGAACACGTCATTACCATTACGGGCAACCGTTATACCCAGTAGGTATTTGCGTTTAAAATCATAATCCAGCCTGGCAGTTGTACCCCGGTAGTTGACGGGAATATTTGCCCCATCTACATAATTCCGTTGATTTAACAACAAAAGACCGGTAAAATGATGACGGCCGAATGTATTGTCGTAATTAAGCGATGCCTGAACAATGGTGGTAGAATTAAAAGCGCTGTTCGGAGAAGCAACTGAATAAGGCAGCATCCGGTACTGGCTTGCATCTCTTATTGCATAAGTGTTTGTAGTAACATCATATTTATAGGCAGGCAACCCGCTTCTGTTCAGGTTACGCCCCTCATTGTTGTTGCCGGCATAGGAAATGTTTACTTTAGCGGACAGACCCGAAGTAACAAAATCAAGTCTTTGCTCCGCACCTGCAACAATGTTGTAATTATTATTAAATGTCCTGATGTACCCGCCATTAGCCAGGCGGTAAACCGGGTTAATGGCACCGATCGTCGTTACAGCACCCAGATGTGATGCATAACCATAAGTGCCGTTGGGGTTAATTACCGGCATGGCATATGGCGCCATGTAACGGAATGCACCCAATTCATAAAAAAGCCCGGCGCGTTCTACTGTCCCGGATGGATTGTTCACTGTTTCAAAACGACCATTAATGTCAAAGCGGATCTTTAAGGTTTTAGTCGGGGTTATATCCAGGTTCGACCGGTAATTAAAGCGCCTGTAGAAATAATTGGTGTTGACATAATCGCCTATTGGCTTGAAGTTCTTCAAAATACCATCCTGGGAAAAATAACCCAGGGAAGTAAAATATTTTACAAGTGCATTGCCTCCACTGATATCCACATTATAGCGGGATTGTGTAGATGATCTTTTAAACAATACATCCGCCCAGTTTACATTCGGGTGGCCATAAGGATCTGAGCCGTCTTTAAACTTCTGCAAATCATCAGGTGTAAAAGGCAGAACAGGTAATTGCGACTGGCCGTATGCATCATTTATAGTGGCCTCATTCCGAAGCAGGGCCGTGGAATATGAATCGAGGAATCTGGGCATCCTGATCACTTTATTCATACCGGTTTCGGCAGTGAGGTTAATCCGGGGCTTTCCCAGGCGCCCCCGGGTAGTGGTAACAACCAACACACCATTGGCACCTTTTAATCCATAAATAGACGTTGTGGCCGCATCTTTCAGGATGGTCACAGATTCCACTTCGTTTACGTTTAACTGCGAAAGCTGGGTATAATCGTATTCAATATCATCTACAATAATCAGCGGGCGGTTATCGCCATTGAGGGAATTAACACCCCGGATGAAAAAATCAGCAGCATCCACTCCCGGCTGACCGCTTCTTTGCTGGCTGAAAAAACCAGGCAACCTGCCAACAAGTGTATTCTGGATACTGGCCGTGGGTACCGACTTGATATCCTCGCCCTTTACCGAGCTAATAGCCCCGGTGCTGGTGATCCGCTTCTGACGCCCGTAACCCACCACCACCACATCTTCCAATCCCTTCACATCCATTGCCAGATGAACCAGCATGGGCACTCCCGGAACCACGGAAATAGTTTGAGAAATATAGCCCACGTTTGTGACCAGCAGTTTATTTCCACCGCCGCTTTTCAGGGAGATGGCAAAATTGCCCTGTTCATCAGAGACGATGGCATTTCTTTCATTGCCTTGTTCTGAAATGACGGCCCCGCTTACTGCCTCTTTTTTATCATTCACTATACGGCCTCTTATGGTTATTCTTTGAGACCATACAGCGGCAGACATCAGCGAAAACCATATTAGTATGAATAGCTTTATTTTCATGGTACATTGTTTATTGTATCAAACAGGTTCAATACCCGGGATTCTGTTCTATGCCTCTATTTACCTGCGTTTCTATTGTTGAGATAGGAAATAAATACATCGCATCTATAAAATAAGGAGTGGTCACTACCTTCGGCGAATAGCTGAATAAGCCATTTGCATTGCGGGTAATGGTTATGCCATGAAGCGCTGTTCCGTACACGGCTTTCGCAATTTTCCACCTGCGTATATCCCAAAACCTTTGTTCTTCAAACGCCAGCTCAATACGACGCTCATTACGGACAATATCACGCATCTGGTCCTGCGGCAATCCAGCCGGCAGTGCATAGGGAGTAAGGCCGGCCCTCTGCCGGATTTTCTCAACAGCTGCATATACAGAAGCATCTGGCCCCGAATATTCATTCTTTGCCTCGGCATACATCAAAAGAATGTCGGCATACCTGATGATGCACCAGGGTGGAACAAAGCCGCCGTCCCTGAAAAATGTATTTGTATAATTTGCACTGCTGCTATCGTTTGCACAAAACTTTTTGGCATAATAGCCGGTTTGTGTTTGCACAGGTGCAAGCGTTGCATCATTCGGTTTGTCTTTGCCCCCTTCAAAAGTTTCTACAGGTCTTTGCAGCCATTTGGCGCCATTGTAAAACACTGTTTGTTCCAGACGGGGATCGCGGTTGGCGTACGGGTTCGATGGATTATAACCGGAAGAAGGGTCATTAATCGCTTTCCCATTCTTCATAGGAAAGCCATCAACAAATTCCTGTGTGGGACTTACCCGCCCCTCACTATTGCGATTGGCCGGCTTGTAGCCTGGCGGGGACATGTAATAAGCATATGAATTATCGGTACGGGGATCGCTCATCCGGAAGAAAATATGCTCCTTGTTTGCCCTGGCCAGCACCAGGGTATAGCGGTTAGGCTCCAGGTCATAAAGCCCCAGATCTATAACCGCTTTCGCAGCATCAGCAGCCGCTTTCCATCTTTCTGCACTGTATGCGGCGTAACCCGTATAGGATTTATCCGGATTTGATGAGGGGTTAAACAACGGGCTTGCAGCCAGGAGCAATACCTTTGCCTTTATTGCCAGCACGATACTTTTGCGCATTCTTCCGTAATCCGCATCCGTTGTCCTGTTACTAAGGGACGCATCTGGACGGAGACTGTCTTTGGCTATATCAAGTTCAGATACGATGTAGTTGACGCATTCTTCAAAGCTGTTGCGTTTTAAGTTCAATAACCCGGGATCGCCAGCATCGAAAATCTTATCGCCTACCAGTGGCACACCACCATACCGTCTTATCAGTTCGTAATAAAAATACGCCCTGAGCGCCCGTGCCTCATTGGGCAGCCATACTTTGCGGGACGAATCTGCCCAGGGAACTTTCTGATAATTCTTTAAAAAAATATTTGCCGCCCTTATCGCACTGTAGCAATTGCCCCAGTTATCATCAAATGCAGAAATAGGACTATAGCCACCGCGAATGATATTCCACCCGTCATTGCCATTGCCACTCGGAACAGCATCGTCTGTAAAACATTCCAATGGTACCAGGGAGATATTCCCCCTGTTTGCACTGCTGACGCCCCAACTGGATCCTCCCAGCATGCGGTTGTATCCCGAAGGAATTTTTGAATATATATTTGTTACCCACTTATATGCCTGGTCGCCCGTGGGATCAGTCTGATCGAATATATAGTCTATCGTAAAAAAATCAAGAGGTTTGTCTTCAAAAGTTTTTTTGCAGGAAGCCATCGCAAAGATGCTTGCAATGAAAACAAGACAGCTCCAGCCATAATTCTTTTTCATACGGCAATACGTTGTCGGTTAAAATTTAATATTGATACCGAAATTGAAGATCTTCATAATGGGATAAGCCCCACCCCAAGCCTCCGGGTCCAGATCTTTCCGCACTTTATAGATCTCCGACCAGGTAAGCAGGTTCAATCCATTAGCAAACAAACGCACTGAAGCAAGGCCAGCCTTACGGATTAATTTTTCAGGGATCGTATACCCTATCTCTATGTTTTTGAGACGGACAAAATCACTGTTCTTCAACCAAAAAGAGGAGGTTTGGGTATTATTGGTGTTGCTGCCCAGCCATAACCTGGGTTGTGTTGCTGTTTCAGCAGTTGCGGCTGTAAAGCGGCCCAGGTTATATTCATAGGCATTATTTTGTCCGCCGTTCCCAAAGCCGTTCATGAAATCGCCACTTAAATAACTCTGCCGGTTAAGTGTACCCTGGACAAGGATAGAAAGATCAAAACCTTTAAAGTTGAAACCGGTGTTGAGGCCATAATAGATAGCAGGTTTTGCGTTGCCAATAGGCCCCTGATCATCAACAGTGATCTGGCCATCGCCATTGCGGTCAAGATAACGTATATCGCCTGGCCGAAGGGATGATTTGGGAGAAGAAGGCATTACCGCAGTTGCAGGCTCGTTGATTTCATCATACGATTTAAACAGGCCGATAGCAGTGTAGCCATATTGCAGGCCCACAGGCTTTCCGGTAGCCACCTGGTAATCGTATTTCCTGTCCAACTCGGCAGTGTACACAACTTTTGACTGTACCAGTGAGAAATTACCGGAAACGAAATAGCTGAATTTCCTTGTGGTCTGCTGCCAGGTTGCTGAGATATCGGTGCCCCAATAATTGAACCGCTGGTAGTTTTGAAGCGGGTAGCCTGCGCCAAATACCGCGGTTGTTAAAGTAGGCGCCGCAACAAGATCATAAAACTTATTGAAGAAATAATCAGCAGTTATCGTCAGTTTATTGTTCCAAAGGCCAAGATCGATTCCTGCATCCAGCTTTTTTGCTTTTTCAGGAGCAAGCCCTGAATTGGCAATTGCATTTTCCCCTGTACCTCTTTCCAGTGAAGAACCCGAGCCAAACCAGTAGCCGCCATTGTTAAAATAGGTTTGTATATATGAAAAATACCCTGTATTTGCGCTTATCTGGCCAGTCAACCCATAGTTTGCTCTTAACTTCAGCTGGCTGACAAAAGGAAGATTGCGACTGATGAATGCCTCGTTATGCAAGTTCCAGCCAAGTCCACCGGCCCAGTAAGCAGCCCAACGTTTTGAAGGGGAAAGCCAGTTATACCCGGCATAACTGACAGCACCTTCGGCTATATATTTTTCATTAAAGGAATAGTTCAGTTTAGCCGCATAAGCCGTATATATTTCCGGGAGATTGGTGGTACTGAAGGCCAGCCTGTTTTGTTGGTTGGCCACTGCAAGTGCAGATATAGCATGCTTTTTAAAAGTTCTGTCATAGCTAAGCGATCCTTCCAGGTACACAATGCGGTATCTGTCGTTCAGGCTACCTGAAGAGGTTTGTTCGGTTGTTGATCCATACTTGGTGTAGGCCCCATTGAGGTACTGGTATACTTCAAAATTTTTGTCCCGCTTGGTTGTATAATAGGTGGTGTTGTTGTTGGAGGCTTTCGCTTTCAGCGAAAGCCCTTTTGTAAGCATGTCCAGTTTTTGCGTAACCTCCAGGTCAACTGCAATATCTCTTGCATCCTGAAACTGGTAGCCCCGGGAAACGGCCTGCCCCCATATATTGGCATTGCCCTGGTATTTATCACTGCCCCCTAAAGTTCCGTTCGGATTAAAAACGGGATAAGCGAGTTGTGGCGTATTCAATAATGACGAAAAAATGCCTCCAACGCCCCCACCGGGTTGGTTATACCGTTGAAAACGGCCGATAAGGTTCAATTGCACAAAAGTTACAGGCGTTACATCAACGCCAACATTCGAGCGCAAAGCATACCGGTCCAGCTGGGCGTTTGTATTGTACTTATTGTTATCACTGGTTTGAATAATCCCTTTTTCCTTCATATTATCCAGGTCGATAAAATACCTGAACCCCTTCCCGCTTCCCTGTATATTTAAGTTATAACGGCTTATGCCCGCTTCTTTTTTCAGAACGGTATTGTACCAGTCCACATCGGGATAGAGATATGGATCGGTATGATGCTGATATGCATCAATTTGGTCTTGCGTGTATTGAGGAGCCACCGGTGTTGCGCCGGCATCATTTTGCCTGGCCTCATTATACAAAGTGGCATATTGCCAGGCAGGCAGGGGCTTGGGAAGAGCAGAGGGGGTTTCAAAACCTGATTGGGCAGTAAAGGAAATACGGGGCTTACCGATATCTCCTTTTTTGGTTCTGATAGAGATGATCCCGTAAGAAGAACGCTGACCGAACATCACCGTGGAAAGCGCATCTTTTAATACCGATATAGATTCAATCTGTTCGGGATCAATAGACTGGTACCCTCTTTCAACGCCATCAATTAAAATGATTTGCGCCCTTGCCCCGCGAATATTAAAGCCCATCCCGTTGCCGTCTAAACCCGGGCCGCCGCTGCTGAAAGTGATGTTCAGCCCGGCCAGGCGGCCAGGTAAGGCCTGTAATATCTGGGGACTTGGGGTGGTGATCAACTGGTTGTTATAAACTGCTGCCACCGACTGCAGTAGCCGGTTTTTTGATTGTTCTCCATAAAGAATGGGTACAGTGGTAATGGTTCTCGATATTTTAATAACAGAATCCTGGTCGGGTTTGGGCCTGGTTGTATCGGCAACCTGTGCACCGGCAGAAGAAAATACAAGCAGTACAGCAGTCAGGAAGGCCAGGTAAACCTTATAATACGCCTGCCTCCCAAAACCAGCAGGTAGCAGCACCTCCTCGGTTAGTTCTTTTTTCATTTTGGCAATTTTTAATGGGCAAAAAGTTCACCCTTTCAGCTAATCGTTTTTTTGAACCCTTTTGTTTTAAAATACAGTGGGAATGAACTGGGGGGCTATTTTCTCCGGAAGGGGCAAAAAAAGAAGTGCTGGAACAGCAGCATTCAATGTGAGTGCAGTAGTTCTTTTCATATTCAATCGTTTTGGTCGAAAAAAGTTTTGGTTGCAATCATGTAAAGCTACCAGTGCAAAACAAATTTTTGAGGAAATTCAGGAGGGGGGTAAACTCCCAATAGGAGGGGTAGATACGTCAAATAAGTGTTGAAATAACAGTAAAAACTAATAAGAGGCATAGCGTGAGGCACTCTTCAGAGAGTGCCTCACGCTGCGGAGCAGGGGTTGATCGATTCCTTATCAAATGTGTATCGCTGTCCATGAACCTTACGGTACCTCTTTACATAATCAGAAGGGTTCATGCCGAAGAGTTTATTGAATTGTTCCCGGAAGTATTTAATATCCCTGATGCCGACAGCATACGCGGTCTCTTTGATGCTGTAGTCGGTATTGATAAACATCTCAGCAGCCTTTCTGAGACGGATAGACCGGATAAAAATATTTACCGGTTGGCCGGAGACTGATTTTATTTTACGGAGAAGATTGGAATGGCTCATGCTCATTTCACTTAACAAAGTTTGAACATTAAAATGCTTCTCTCCCAGATGTCTTTCCACAATGGCAATGCATTTGCTCAAAAACGCCTTGTATTCTGAAGAAATTTTAACATCGCTTTGGTTGAGGGTGATCTCATTGTAAAAATATTTCTGCAACATATTGCGGTTCCTTAGCAGCGTGGTTACCCTTGCAACCAGTAGCTTACTGTCAAAAGGCTTTACAATATAGTCCTCTGCACCGCCCTCCACTCCCTGCAGCCTGAGTTCATCAGATGTAGCACCTGTAAGCAGGATAACCGGGATATGGCTCAGCTGGCCGTTCTCTTTAACAGCCTTACAAAGCTCAATCCCGTTCATTTCCTTCATGTGAATGTCGGAAATGATTAAATCGGGCAAATACTTTTGAGCCATAGCCAAACCGGCTTCCCCGTTTTCAGCCAGGTATATTATATAGGTGTCTTTAAGCAGGTGGGCGAGGTATTGCCTGATGGCATCATCATCATCTATAATTAAGATCGATTGCTTTTCAGAAACCAGTTCTGCTAAAGGTTCCCCGCCTGTACTGCATTCTTCCATTGCGGCTTCCTCTTTCATTATTTCAAGCAATTGAGGGGCCGCTTCTGTTTCTAAAACAATAATATCCGCTTCAAAGTGTTGTTTTCCTTTTTGAAGTTGGAGTATAAACATTGTACCCCGCCCCTCTTCACTTTCGTAAGATACCGTTCCTTTGTGTTGCTCCGTAAAATGTTTTACAAGATACAGTCCGATGCCAAAACCTGCTTTAGAACTTGTCTTTGTCCGTTCGGCTTTATAAAATTTATCAAACAGTTTTTCTCCCATTCCAGATGGTATACCAGCGCCGTTGTCCTTTACCTTGATTTCCACCTGCCTGGCATCTTCTTCAATAGAAAGCCTGACACAGCCTTCAGCAGGTGTATATTTTAATGCATTGGAAAGAAGGTTGTACAAAATGATCTCCAGCTTTTCCCTGTCTGCATACACTTCCAGGTTTTTATTTGCACAATCGAAAACATAACTGATGTTCTGCGTTTTTGCCTGCTGAACAAAACACAAATACACATCATATGCCAGCGCATACAGGTTAAGCTTGGATGGTTTTATTTTATCCAAACCGGTTTCCGCCTTTCTGAACAAAAGCAATTGGTCAACCAGGCTGAGCATTCGCCTGGCATTCCGGTATACAATATCCAATTCGCTCCTGTCTTTATGCTCACTGGAACTTTTCTCCAATAGCTCTTTAACAGGATTAATAATTAAGGTAAGCGGTGTTCTGAACTCATGAGAAATATTGGTGAAAAAAGAAATTTTCTTTTCATTGCGCTCTCTTTCTTTTTCATTTAATATCCTTTCCTTTTCGCGCTCCAATTCAGCTTTTTCTCTTTCAGCCCGCTCTTTTTCCAATTCAGCTTTCTCTACCGCTAACTCTATCAGGCTTTTTTCTTTTTCAGCTTTTTCCTTTGCCAGTTCAGCGATCTTCCTTTCTTTTTCAGAACGCTCGTTCTCTTCATTGAACTTTGCGATCTTTATTTCATATTGAAGCTTTGTTTGTCTGGCCCGGTATTGCTGATAAAAATAAATGGCGGCACCGATCATCATTGTATAAATCAAGTAGGCCCACCAGGAGCGATACCAAGGCGGAAGCACTGTAATTGTTATGCTCAACTCGTTCTTGCTCCAAACGCCCTCTGCGTCGGTGTTTTTTACCCTGAAGGTATACCTACCTTCTGAAAGATGGCTATAAACTACTTTCCTTGTATTGCCGGAATAGTTCCATCCCCTATCCCAACCTTCCAGGTAATACGCATACTGAATTTTACCAGGCGCGGAATATTCCAATGCAGCAAATGCAAATGAAAGCATGGCTTTGTTATAAGGGACCCTGATAAATTCAATACGGTTGGAATCTGTTTTAATTTTAAGCGAGGAATCCTCCTCAGGCGAGGTATTATCAATTTTTATATCGGTTAAAAAAATTTTCGGGTTACTATTGATCGCGGTGATGCTTTCAGGGCGAAACAAGGAAAACCCGTTAATACCACCAAAAGCAAATTCGCCGGAGCGTAATTTTAATGCTGCATGGTAATTAAACTGGTTGCTTTGTAGCCCATCACCCTGATAATAGTTCTTGAATGTTTTATTTTTATAATTGAATTTGGCGATGCCATTAAAAGTGCTCATCCACAAATTCCCTTCTGCATCTTCAAGCATGGTTAATATAGAATTGCTGCAAAGCCCTTCGTCGGTGGTATAACGCGCAACGACCCTTCCTTTCATTCTGTCAAACAGGATCAATCCCCCTCCTTCTGTGCCCACCCAAAAATTACCCGACCGGTCTTCCGTTATAGCAGTAACCGGCTTACCAATGGAATAAGCAACATGTTTTTTCCCGGCTTTATCAATTTGAAACAATTGGGTTATGCCCCCTCCCCAAAGCACATTGCGCCTGTCTTCCTTTAATACATACAGATCTTTAAGTCTGTCGTCAAACAGTTCAAAAACCTTTTTCTGCCTGTTCAGTTTGAACAAACCGTATTGCTGGGCACTTAGCCAGATCTTTTTTTCGGAATCTTCAAGCAGGTTTGGACCAATAGGGCTAAAAACAGCCGCAGTGTTACCAGGATCGACACAATGATAGCGTTCAAATTTTCCGTTGTTAAAACGATTTACTCCGCCACGGTAAGTAGTAACCCATATATTGTTTTGAAAATCGGATTGGATATCGGTTACAAAATTGTCGCTTAATGAATATGGATCACCGCTGTTATGGCGATAATTGGTATACGAATTCAGCTTCCTGTTCCATATACTCAGGCCACTTCCGTCCGTTCCTATCCATAGATCCTTGTTGGATGCTTCATAAAACGACAAAATATAATTGCTGATGAGTGTATTGGTTGTGGTGGCGCTGGAAACAATATTCTGAAAATGCTCTTTATTGGGATCAATAACATTGACACCGCCTCTTAAAGTGCCAATCCATTTTCTTGATTGCTTGTCGATCCAAATAGAAAAAACAGCATTGCTCGATAAAGAATTAGGCTCTTTTGTATTCGATAAAAATTTCGCTTCATCGGTTTCCATATTTAAAACAACCACACCACCACCATTTGTCGCGATCCACAATTCATTGTTGCTGCCTGCCGTAATGCCTGCAACAGTATTGTAGTCTAATTTTTTATTCGCTTCATTATACACTTTATCGAAGAAATTGGAAGCGATGTTATACCGGAATAACCCATCGTTCGTCCCTATCCACAAAAAGCCATTTGCAGCTTCTATGCAATTGGCTGATTTAACGGCAGTATTTACAAGTCTTGTTCTATTGGTTTTGTATTCATAAACATACAAGCCTTTATTAGAGACAGAAAACCAAATATTGCCATCGCTCCCTATTTTTATTGAAGTGACATCATAAGGAGCATCTGCATCATTCTCCAATGGTATTCTGTGACCAATATGCTCGCCTTTGGGAAAGAAGAGCAAGCCTTCGCCTGTTGAACCTACCAACATATTGCCTTTCCCGTCTGCTTCGATATCCCTGATAACAGAATTAAGTTGCTCTTTGTTCTTTGTAGAAGCCGTGTAATAAAGAGGAGAAAAATTATTAGAGAGGCTTTGATAAACACATGCACCTTGCCTTGTACCTATCCACAAGTTCGCGTTTGCATCTTCACTGATAGCGTTGATCCAGTTGTTAATGAGCGACCTATTGTTCCTGATATTATTTCTGAACACTTTGAACTCGTATCCATCGTAGCGATTTAGTCCATTATAGGTACCAAACCACATAAACCCGTTTTTGTCCTGGTAAACACATCTTACGAAATTATTCGACAATCCCTGATCAATTCCAAGATAGGCACTCACCGGATAGCCTGATGCAGCGGAAGTATGCCAGGCAAGCAATAGAAAGCATAGCCCAAAGCAAACAACTTTTTGACAAAAAGATCTCATATCACAAGCAATTAGCAGATCAGCCAGGCAATTCCCCCCTGCTTCTTCAAGATATCTTGATCAAGGCAAGCCCAATTCAAGCAATCGCGAAGCCCAAGATGTAGAACATCCTCACATCACCGGCTTAATATTCCTTGCAAAATAAGCGACAAAATGTAAAACCGGAAATCACCAACAGGTAAATTTATCCAATACCGAAAGATATTCCATTTTTATTGTCATTTAAACACTTGATACACAATTTATTGCATTTTATACTTAGCAATTCTTCATCAAGCTGGCAGGATAAAGGGTTTTCCGGGCTGCTCTGTACATCATAAATATGTATTATATGAACCCATGATCTGCCTGTAAAGCAGGGGATATTTCATGTACTGCATCCACGATCGCTGCTTTACAGGCAGCGATAACCGGGACCAATTTCATCTATACATAACCCGGAATGCCTGCTCCGCTGAAAGGCATTCCGGGCCGGCCATGTATGTGCTGTTTATCTTAATTTATTTATTCAAGCACCATTACAAATCCGCTATTTGCATTCAGTGTAATGTCATATTTCTTTTGCTTTACAGTGCTAAGGCTGGCTTTTGAAAATAGTTCACCGCTGGTTCCATCTGTAAACAGCGTTACATTGTTTTTCTTAAATGAAGCAAGGTTGAGATTCACTTTTCTTTCATTTTTTTCGCCATTAATACCCGCGATATACCACCGGCTACCGCTTCGCCTGGCGATGACAACGTATTTTCCGGGATAGCCTTCTAAAAATTTCACATCATCCCAATTGTCGGGAAGCCTTCTTAAAAGTTCTTTTACATCATTGGGCACTTTCGCCATTCCTTCCGGCGCCTGGGCATAATGTTGTATACCGGATAAGAACAATACCGAAAGGGCCAGTTCAAAAGCGGGAGTGGTTTTTCTGATACAATTAGAAGATGTTAACCCTGTAAGATTCATGGGGGTAAAATCCATTGGATCGAATGCGTTCCGGGTGAACGGTAACATGGCGCAATGATTGGCTTGCTTATCGGCTGCGTTCTGATCAAATGTCACCATTTCCATTCCATAGATCGCTTCGGCCGTCATAAGATGAGGATAGGTTTTTTGCCATCCCCTTGGCAATGTAGCGCCATGAAAATTTACGAGCAGCTTATATTTTGCAGCATCATTCAAGATATCAATATAGTATTGGATCATGCTCCTGCCATCTCCGCCAAAGAAATCAATCTTTACACCTTTAATACCCATTGCCTGCAGGCGACCGAATTCTTTTTCCCTTCCCTCCTTTGTAAGCAATAAATTTTTAGGATGATAGGCGATCGTGTTCCAGTCGCCTGCAGAATTGTACCACAATAGCAACCCGACCTTTTTTTGCTTTGCATAGGCTGACAGTTCAGCTATTTTATCATATCCAATCTTGGTATCCCAGTCTGCATCTATCAGGCAATATTGCCAGTGCATATCGCAGGCATAGTCAATGTATTTTTTCTGTTCATTGAACGTGATGTTGTCATCCTTGCTATTGATCCAGCTCCAACTGGCTTTCCCGGGTTTTACAAAAGAGCTGTCTTTAAACACTGCTGCCGGCGCCAGATCAGTACCCAATGTTGATTCCACAATTGTGCTCAAACTTCCGATTGTTATAATACGCCAGGGTGTAAGCCATGGCTTATTATTTCCGGGCAGATAACCACCACCCGTAAACACCTCTCTCGGATCGGCAAAGCCGACCGAATAAACAGATGAGGCAGAATCATTGAGTAATCTGGTGCCACAATATGTACCATCAAGTGCGGCCTCGGTGATCAGCACCCATATATCGTTCGTTTTAAATAAAGCAGGGTACACCCAGCCTGATTTTAACGGCGACACCGTGCCTACCGGGATATCCTGCAAATAATGTTCTTCATATGACGGATGACAATGCTCGAAACCCGTTTTCGCTTCACTCATGGGTTGCAGCCAGGCGCTTGCTTTTTTGTCAAATGCAAATGAGGAATATTCTTTAACGATCGTTTCGTTATTATTTATCCAGGGAAAAGAATACCGGAAAGCCGCCCCATCGTTGGAAAGCCGGAAAATGATATCCATTTTCTTCTCTTCCCCGTTAGTAAGGGACATCACCAATTGATTGGCCTGGTAAAGAACATTGCTTTTTTTTGCATTTTTTGTTTGATAGCTATCTGTTATACCTGTGGGTTTTGATGTCATGAGCAATTTCATACCCCGTGTAAAATCATGCCCCTTCATCATCAAGCCTAAAGCAGAAGGATAAATAACATCAACACCAGCTCTTTGTATCCCGTATTGCACTTCACCTGAAGCTGACAAAAAAATATTCAGTGTAATGGACTTATCAGGGCTTTGTAACTGTGCAACCGGCTGTGCCTGTAACTGGTTAAGCAGCCCGATTCCCCATCCATTCATACCTGTGAGCAGCCAAACTAAAAGAACACATTTTTTAAAACTCATTTTCATAATCATTAACAACTTATAATTTTATCAAATTCAACAAACGATAGCTTGTTCTCTCTTCTGTCCAGCTCCCCGGAAACTGGTGAAAGATTTTTAATTGACAACAATGAGCTTCTTTGTGTAACTAATTGCTTTCAAATATATCCTGACAATGTAGAACCCTGCCTTAAGTCCCGAATCGATCTTTATCTTTTTATCGCCATGAGCAAGCTTTTCGTAAAGCATCCTGCCCTGGCTATCGTAAATTTTCACGACCGCATTTTCGACAATTCCCGGGAGAAGAACCGTAAATCTTCCTGCATTGGCAGGATTCGGATACAGGCTTACAGCATTCTCATTCATACTGCTTTTCGATGACATTTTAGCTGCTGATGTACTGCTTGGTGCAGGAACGAGCGGAGAAAGATAATTACCGGCAATTACCTGTTGTGCAATGCCTGGCCCCTGCCAGGCTACGGCCACATGATCTCCGCCACTACCTTCCTTATGAAGAACTTCAATGTAGTATTTTTGCCCGGCAACCAGGTTAATGGCTGCAGACTGCTGTGTACCGAACTTATTCCATTGTTTCGAATCTGTCCACCCATCCACATAAGCTATCCTTGAGCGATTGGCTGGATTGTCGCTACTGCTCAGGTATAAATCCGTGTTATCATCCCCGGCTACCCAGAAAGTGTAGCTCCCGCTTGCAGGGGGATGTATGTATCCACGGATCCTGGTTCCATAATTATCTGCCCAGTTTATAGGGCCTTCCAGGCTGGTGACCTGGTCCCTGCCTGTAGGATTGTTGGGATAATTGGCATTCGAGGTGAGGCTGTTAATAGTTGTTCCGCTGATCCCTGTCCAGGTCTCTCTCAATATAGAACCGGTTAGGGTGATGTTGAAGGTCTGCGTACTTTGGCATCCCCACTATTAGTGTAGGTGGCCACATAATTCCCTGCCTGGCTGGCCTGGATATTGGAAAAGAATACTTCACGCGTAGCGGCACTAAAATTATTCGGCCCGCTCCAGCTCCACGATCCACCCTGCACAGGCTGAGGCCCCAACTGTACACTGCCACCTGCGGATAGAGAAGCATTGGCGGTCTGCTGCCAGGTGCCGCCGTTCACCTGTACATAGGGTGTGATGGAAGTGGGCGTACAGGCTGTGGGTTCCCAATAAATCAACCCTCTTCCTCCGCCGGCGCTCATAAATACTCTTCCGGCAACGTTCATGTCCCCTACCAGCAATGGCGCGCCTGCGAACTGGTGGGCGTTATCGTTTATTTGGGTCCAGGTAGCTCCCTGATCTGTTGATCTGAAAAGTCCTGTTACGCCAGCAACTGTTCCCCAGATGAAAACAGTGGGATAGCTGGCGCCGGGCATCGCCTTTCCTATACCGATCGCTTTACAATAAGTCACACTGGAAACAGTTGTATAAGCCGCTCCATAGTTGGTTGAATATTTTAGCCCGTTGCGGCCAAGAGGTACCCATACATGTCCTTCAAATCCCGGCACTGTCCTGATCTGGACTGCCTCCCACGGATAATTCGCTGTTGATGCGCCGGGTGTGCCCGCTACTGAGAAACTAATTCCTTTATTGGAGCTTCTCAGCATTTGCCCGCTGGAGGGATTGTAGATATAAAAATTGTTTGAATTTACCTGGTCAGCTGCGGGAGCAGCATCTCCGAGTGATACGCCCGAACAGGCAGACCAATTGGCCCCGTTGTTTGTTGTATAGTACGTAGTTGCAGAACCTCCGGGGCAATGTAGTATAGTTCCTCCGTCAGCGCTGATGGCCACCTTGCCCTGTGTGCCCATATTGGTGGCGGCTCCCGTCCATGTAGCGCCTTTGTCGGTTGAATAGTACACGATATTTCCCCCGTTGGAAGCCCTTACTACTTTGCTTGTGTTGCCCGCAGCATAAGCAATGCTCTGGTTGTTCCCGTCTGTAGGAGAAAGTTTTTTTGACGGGTAAGCAGTCAGCGGATCATGCACAAAACCTGTTACATCTCCAAAGGAAGAAATAAATGGCCCCCCGGGAATGCTTATGCCATCAAGCAATGCTGTTTCTTCCAACCCGATCACATCGTATTTCCATGTTGGATTTGCGGCCGTAATATCAGAACAGGTATACACTCCGCCACCGCCGATGACCCGCACTTTTGAAAGATTGGACTGATCAAACTCGATACAGTCCATCCAGTTCACTGCGCCCCCGTTAGTCCATCCTATGCCGTTGCTATCATAGATGGCGTTTGTACCGTTCTTAAGCGTCCAGGTTGATCCGCCATCGGTAGAGAGGAAAATAAAATCTCCCCAGCCGGTGCCGAACTGGTTGTTCCAGTATAAGCCGCAGGTAGAAACGATCACCCGGTTCACGTTAGTCGGGTCTATGCTTACGCCCCCATATGCATAATCCTTCGAATGAACAGGGGTGATGTTTGTCCATACACCGGTCGCGGTATTGAGTTTATACACCTTCCCATTTCCTCCACTGGATTGCGGGCCTGCATCATCCGAATAGGTAACATACATCGTAGTTCCCTGCAATGCTGCCCGGTGCGGCATAAAGCTGGTGGTTGCAGAAATATCGGTAAAGCTGGCTCCCCCATTTGTACTTTTGTAAATGTTCGCGCCCCCGGTGCGGGATACACCTATGAACATCGTTTGTGTTGCCCCACCCACTACGCTGCTTGAGGGGTCGTACACTACAAAACATATCCCGTTCTCATTGGGAGTTGTGGTTACACCATTCCAGGCAAGGTTCCAGTTAATACCGCCATCCGTACTTTTCCATAACCCGTTAGCCCTGGTTCCGCAGAATAAGATATTACTGTTGTGGGGGTCAACCGCGAGACGTTCCCCATTCCCGCGCCCGTTCCCGTTTCCATGCGCTTTAAATTTAGCGGTAACATCTGTATAAGTGAAAGTATTGCCTTTATCTGTAGATTTTAATATGGCTGTTCTGCCGTTGTTGATATACGAAGTTCCACAGAGCATATAAACATTGTTGGCATTCTGCGGATCCAGTGCCAATGCTTCCACTCCGATAAATCCATTTTCTGATTCGTTAAGCCAGTCGAGCAGTTGCACCCATTTATTGTTCGCAGCATCCCAGCGGTAAGCGCCGCCCACATCTGTGCGGCAATACCTGTCGCCCGATGTTTGGTGGGTAATGATGCCTGTTACAAAGCCGCCACCGCCAACAGGTGCATTCTTCCAGGTATAGCCGGTGGTTTGTGCCTGCAGTTGATAGCCCTGCAGCACCATAATAACAGGAAGCAAACACAGAAAGGCAACTATCTTTTGCCTGAACGGTGCGCATACTTTAAAAAACATACAAAGCCTGGAAACAAAGAGCAGCATATCCCTTTGTTCAAATGTTGTGTGTAGATTTTTCTTCATAAAGCATCAGTCGTTTAAGTGAGTTTAGCCCGGAAAAGGCTAAGTAAATAGTTGTACCTCTTTACCAGCAGCCATCAGCCTGGCTGGTAAAGAGGTATTTTATACACAGGGTAAGCGTATAGCCGTAAAACCAGCCTGCTTTACAAACTTTACATAAGTCTCGGTGATCTGTGGATTGCCCCAGCTTGTTTCTCCGCTTGTTGCGGAGTGAAGAAATTGATTCCATTGTATACCCGGGGGGATCGGCACACCGGATCTATTATTAATGATATGGGGAAAACGGGAAGCACTATTTCTTGTTGGAATGCATGACGAAAATTTTGACAAAATGACATCATACAGGGGTCGCCCCGGGAAGGTTACTGGCAGCAGAGGTATTTTCATAACAAGCAATCTTTCGCTTAATTGAATGCTATAAAACTACCCGGATATTCTTTGAGACAGGGGCCTCAAATGTTGCAGATTATGGAGAAGAATGTTGCAGGTACTGATTTTCAGAACTTTTTTCCCGGTTACATCTTTTTCAGGCTCTTTTACGAGGGATCTTTCTTTTTGGGTTGCGGCATGTTGCGAAGCTGGCGGGCAGCGCTCATTCCAGCTGCAGGATAATGCGCAGCTGCCATTTCTTCATTTTCACCAGAAGCATGCAAGCATTTTTCCTGTTTTGTCCTGGCTCCCGGAACCAGCACTTAAAAATGATCGACTTCATATGATCCATCACTATTTGAATAGCAGCAGTTCCGGGAGCATACGATTTTGTCCAACGCCCTCACTCAAACTTCCACCAGTCAAAGTTGAACAAAGATCTCCCGGTGCCTTTAAAAACAAAGTACATATCATGCACGCCTTTCACTTTGTTGATACTGCAGCGCTGTACCATCCACCGCGCATTGCTGCCGGTGCTTTTAACCTTCAACACGGCCGGAACAGGTCCATCTACCGCATCCAGGTGAATTTCTATAAGCGCGTCTTTGGATTGGCCGGCTATGGCCGCCGCAAAACGTTTGGCACCCGCCTTAAAATCAACGTTCCGCAGTTTTATATAATCCCCGGGATCGATATCCGTCACATACCCGCCTGCCGCTTCCGTCCAGGCAACCTCCACACCTTCCTCCCATGCAATGGTTTCTGCTTCGGTACGGCGAAAAGCATCCAGGTACCCTACGCCGTTTTCGATACCAGGTGTGGGTGAAATCCTGGGTATAGTACCGTTGGCCGAAAACTTTATTTCATCCGCACATACAGAACGCGTGAAGCCTCCCCCACCTTTTAATGCGCCGTTGTGATAAAACAGCCAGGTCTTCCCTTTGTAATCTATCAATCCCGGATGGTTGGTAAAAGCGCCGCCTTTTTGAATAACAGGCATAATTGTATCGCCATATATCCATGGGCCCGTTGGTGTTTTACTGGTAGAATAGGCCAGGTGCTCGGGCACACCACCCGCAGGATACAACAAATAATAGGTATCTTTCCGCTTATACAACCAGGGCCCTTCTTCATAAGATGAGGGTCTTTTAACGGTATCTTTAACCCGGTAATGAAATCCTTCTCTGGTAAGCGGCACTTTCACAATGCCTGTGTGCTGATCGAAAGAGATCATGTCTTCATTTAATTTCACATACCATAGATCCGGGTTGCCCCAGTACAGGTATGCCTGCCCGTCATCATCGATAAAAACCGTTGGATCGATATCGCCCCAATGCGCGGCAATCAAAGGTTTTCCCAGTGCATCCCTGAATGGACCGGTTGGGTGATCGGCCACAGCTACGCCAATCGCCATCCTGTTCGTGGCAGCGTCTTTTGCACAAACATACCAGTAGAACTTACCGTTACGATCAATACATTGAGATGCCCAGGCATTACTTACAGCCCAGTGAAATGTTTTAAGCGATAACGGGGCGCCTCTGTCTGTCCAGTTCACCATGTCGGTGGTCGAGTAAACATGCCAGTCCTTCATGGTAAACCAGGTTGAACTGTCTTCATCATGCCCCGTATACAAAAACAATGTATCCTTATACACCAGCGGGGCTGGATCTGCCGTATAAATTGTCTGCACAACCGGGTTTTGTGCATGCGTTACCGCCATTGATAGCAGGAATAAGGTAAACGCAAAAAAATGTTTGTTCAATGAATGCATATTTTAATCAGATAAAAACAATAGTTCCTTATTGCTTTGCCGGCAACACTGTTGTTTTTTAGAACAACGCACAGCAATACAAGCCATACCTAGTTTACAACAGGTGTAAATGTTTCAAATTTAACACCCCTGTCGCGCATTACCAGCGTATCTGTAAAACTATGTACCGATGTGCCAAAGTTCACCACATACTTAAGATGCAACACATCACGTGGCTGATTTCCCCAGCTATCACCCCCTTTAATAAATTCTCCTGTTCCGCTAAGTGTGTATGAAGCCGATGCGGGACTGCGCAGCGTACATTTTCCTTTGCCGTCAAAAACCAGCTGAAGCTGGAATGGCATGTTTACATTTGTTCTTGACTTCGCGTTCAGGAGTACAGAATCCATCGACATAGACAGGGTGCCTGCACTACAAAGCTGGTCTGTTTCCACATAGGCCGTATGGTAAGTGATCGTGGTATCACCGGCACCGTCTTTAATTAATTCAACACCTCTTCTCAGGTAATTGCCATGCCAGGGATTGATGTATTTTACAGCATACAGTACATAGTTCTTGGGCAATACGCTCCAGTTACCCGCAACGCGCGGGTCGGGTGAGGCAAGCGTGCTTTTGCCGCTAAGAATAGAATCGGCATTGGTAACCGACTTCATACGCAGGGGGATAATAAATGTATTGGTAACCGAACGGGGATCTGCAAAAAAATCATCGGTCAACTGTACTTCAAGGCCGCCCATTACACTGCCTGCCGGTATGGTAATGGTCATGTTTTTGGGAAGTGTATAATAGTTTGCCGGCATGGCGATGGCATTATTGCCAGATTCGCCAAATTTCAGGTTCTGGCAAAGGGAATTATCAACAGCAACGCCGATGGCAACATCCCGCGTATTGCTGTAAACGCCGCCCATGGTTGCTTCAATCCTGCATTTGTGTGCGCTATCTAGCGAGTTGTCAAAAATATCCGTTCCGAGCACCAGTGTTCTTACCGGCGACTGATAGGCAAAATAAACGGATGTATATTTATAATCGGGAAAACTCAGCTCTTTATTAGAGCAGGAGCACAATGCAGCCACAATAGTCCATGCCACCCATATTATTTTTTTCATTTCACTATTTTTTAGCATTAAGTAAAAATTACCATCCTTTGTTCTGTACCAGGTTCTCTTTAAGTACCTCGTTATAAGGCAGCGGTCCATAATACATGTAGTCTGCATACTGCCTGTTTTCAACGGGCATAATGGTGTATTGGTTATTGCTGATCCGCACACCGCTGGCAGGGAAAGCCAGGTTTTCTTTCCACCTGCGGAGGTCCCAGAAACGTTGTCCTTCAAAACAAAGCTCCAGCCGTCTTTCATTATGGATCAGGGTTCTCATATCATCTTTATTACTGATGCTAGCCAGGTAATTATCGGGCTGTGCCATACCGGCTCTTTTGCGGATAGCGGCCATCACTTCCCGGGCAGAATATGCATGCGATCCTTTTCCCTCAGGGCCCCAGGCTTCATTTGCCGCTTCTGCATAGGCAAGAAACAAATCGGTGTAGCGGATATACGGCACATAATGTCTTTGCGTATTTGTTTTGGCAGGATCGAGGTTTACATCTTCACGCAACAGTTTACGCAGGTAATAGCCGGTGCGTGTTGAAGTGGAAATGGTGTTCAATCCATCATTGGTCATACCGGGCTGTGTATATATCACAGCAGCGGCCGGCCCCATTTTGCTGCCGTTTACGGTGATATAAAGGGCCAAACGCGGATCCCTGCCTTTATAAGGATTACCTGCATCATATCCACTGGCCGGGTTGGCAATAGGATAACCATTGCTCATGGGAAAAGCATCCACCAGGTTTTGCGTCGGGTTTACCCGGCCATTGCCATACAGCGTTGGTGGATAATTGTCTTTCTCCAGGTTGTTTCCATCGCTTACATTACCCCGCCAGAGCATTTCCTGCGGATTAACACCGGAAGCCACCCCATTAATTTCCGCGGCGTTTTTGCTGGCATACCAGTAATGACCGTTGCCCGCCATTGCCGGTAATCCACCATTTAAATCAAGCACTGCTGCTGCATCATCAGCCGCTTTTACCCATGTAACACTTGTACCCTGGTTAAACGCAGGGCTGGCGGCCAGCAATGATGTTTTTGCGCGTATGCCTTTTACTATCCGCGCGCTCAAACGTTGCCGGTTATAAGCGCCGAATACCCGGTTGTAATCGGCAACAGTTGTTTTTCCCGCGTATTTCGGGGGTATATTGCCAACCGCGGCAATGTTCTCGAAATCCAGCGGCAGGTAGGCTTCTGCAGAATCGAGGTCTTTGTATACCTGCTGTACACACTCATTAAATGTATTACGCGGAACTTTAAAGTCAGATCCTGCATTCAATGCCTTGGTAAAGATGGGCACCCCCATCAGCTTACCGTCTGTCGTCCAGCCACCATGTGCCTGCAGTAAAAAATACATAAACAAGGCCCTTAATCCGTATGCCTCGCCTTTGGTACGGTCATTGAACATTTCCTTGGTGTATTCGCCGGTGGTTGCCCAGTTCACCTTGTCAGCTTCGGCCAGGATCAGGTTCAGGTATTGAATGGTGGCAAAAGCACCGGTCCATTGCTCCATTGGATTATAGATAGATGACCATTTACCTGTAGCCATCAACCGGTAATTATTATTCGGATCATTTGAAACAGCATCATCCGTAGCAACATCGCTGAAAGAGTAGCTGCCCAGGGGCAACCTGGCATAACCGTTCAGCAGCAATCCTTCAGCGAATGCAGCATCGGTATAGATATTGCTTAAACCGCGGTTATTCTCATCCGCAGGTGACAATATTTTCTTGCAACCGGATAATAGCAAGCCGGCAGCCAGTATATACATTAATTTCATTTTCATATAAAATCGGTTAGAGAAGTGGTCAACTAAAATTCACCTTTGATGCCGAAATTGTAGAACCGTGTTTGCGGCATGGTGCCTATGTTCAGTTCCATGATAGCCCTGTTGCGTGCAATTGTCAACAGGTCATTGCCACTGACATAAAAGTTTAATCCCTTTACAAAAGAATTCTTCAGCAGCTTCGCCGGCAGGCTATAAGTCAATTGTACTTTGGATACATTAAACCGGTTAGTACTGTAGGTCCAGAAATCGGAATAACGGAAATTATTGTCACCACCCGATGTTGTCAAACGCGGGTAAGAAGCCGAATTTTTTGAAGCCTCTGTCCAGCTGTTCCTGACAACATCAGAATATTTCGTGGAAGAGCCGGACACCCAATAATAACTACCGCTCCTGATACCTGTGCCACCAAAGGAAGCTGTACCCAGTACAAACAGCGTAAACCCTTTCCATTGTGCGGTAATGTTCAACCCTCCTGTAAAAGGGCTGCTAAAGCGCCCTATCATCACTTCATCCCGTTCATCTATTATCCCATCGCCATTCTGGTCTTTGTATTTGATATCACCGGGTTTTACCGTTCCAAATTTCTGGGCTGCATGTTTATCAATATCGCTCTGGTCGGCGAACAGTCCTTCGCTCCGCAACCCGAATATGGCATCCACAGGCTTTCCGGCCCTGTTGCGGTATTTATCTGCATACAGTTCGTCACGTTTCAATGCTTTGGTGGTTATGTAAGTGGCAGCAGCACCAAAAATCATTTTAACATTACCGATATCCTGGCGAACATTGAGCTGGATGTCCATTCCCTGGTAGCGGTTGGCTTCGAAATTGGTATACGGAACAAAGGAGGTGGGAGGATATACCGTATAAAAATAACCCGGGTACTGCGAATAAGCCTGAACGGGAATACCGTCTTTTTTAATAAAGAACACGGTTGCCAGCAGGTCGAGCTTATCCTGAAAAAAAGTTCCGTCAATGCTCAGGTTGATCTCTTTGCGCTTCGCAAACGACAGGTTGGGATTTTCTCCGCGGGATATGGTAGTTGCTTGATTGGTATAAGTACCATCTGCCCATGAAAAATAAGCGCTCGGTGAATAGACAGCGTTGTAGAGGTAATAACCATTCAGGTCCAGGTCTGTGTTGATGATACCGGCAGATGCGCCTAGTTTCAGCCGGTTGATCCAGCCTGCATCTTTAAGGAATGATTCTTCGCTTAACAACCATCCCAGGCTGGCGGTTGGAGAAAACGCAACACGTTTGCCCGGCGGAAGTTTTGTAGCGTTAACAACGGCGCCACTGAATGCAGCATAATACCTGTGCGCATAATTATACGACAGCTGCAGGCCCAGGTTGGCATTGGTACGATACTGGAAATCGCCTGTCTGGCGGCGCCGGAGCCCATCTGCCATCAATATAGCGGAAACATAGTGCTTTTGACCGAATGTATTAATATAGTCGAAATGCATACTAAAATCGATCATCTGGTCGCTCCATGTATTATTCAGGTTTTGTATACCCGGTTTGCTGTCTTTATTAAAACTGGTCAGCTGAACAATTGAATCACCGGTTGGCAAACTGTTCCAGCCCGGCAGGTATACCGCATAGGTATTGTTGAGCGTTTCGTCGTAGGAATTGGAATAGTCAATGCTCATCTGGGTATGAAGAGACAATCCTTTCAGCAAGCTCTTGAGATCTACATCAATTCCATTGGTATACTGGAACTGGCGGCTGGTAAAAATATCGTATCCCCCGGCATACACATCGGCAATGGGGTTGGCCAGGTATTGCTGTGTACCACCCAGCAGGTACCTGCCATTGATAATATTGCGCCCTCCCTGCACAATAGCCTGCGCATCTTTTGCAGTTCCGGCAACCGAGCTAACAGGTATCAGGGGAGCAAACAACTGTGGCTGGATGCTGTCTGCCCTGCCCCAGTAGTTACCCAGTGCATGCCGGTTTGTATAAAACACAGCAGATACGTTCACATAAGTACTGATGTAATTGTTCAGTTTCAGGTCGATATTTCCCCGCAGGTTCAGCCTGGTATTCCGTTCATTTTTACCTTCTCCAAAATTCAGCAAGGAGTTTTGGGTTTGAAATCCTGCAAGGGCATAAAAGCGTGCGCGTTCTGTTCCACTGGTAAATTCTGCATTGGCAGAATACGTGTTGTATAGCTTACGCAGGTAGTCCCTGGAAAAATAATTGACATCGGGGTAGCGATACGGGTTAGCATGAGAAGCATATTTCTGTATCGTAGAATCTGCATACAATGGAGGAAGCCCATCGTTAACAGATGCCTGGTTATAGTAGCGCATATAATCTGCCGAACCCAGGTAGGCAGGATACGATTTGGGCACACTGATGCCCGTGTTCACACGTACACTGCTGCCATGCATACCGGCCCTGCCACGCTTGGAGGTGATAAGGATCACACCATTTGCAGCGCGGCTCCCGTATAAAACAACGGCATTGGCTCCCTTGAGAAAACTAATTTGTTCAATTTCATTTGTAGTGATATCATTCAATGAGCGGGGCTCGCCATCAATAAGTACCAGTGCGGCACCTGTATTCCAAAGGTTCGATCCCCCCACGAACGCATCTGCACCTTCCAGTGGGTAGGTGCCATAATGCTTATCGAGATAGGATGGCGGGTTCAATACCGAGATGGCACTACCCAGGTCTTTCCGCTGAACAGTGCTGTATCCTACATGTACCAGGGAATCGTTAGCGGGGCGGGTAGCACCGCCCCCGGGAAGACTTTGTGCACCGGCACTTTGCAGCAAAGCAAAACAGACTGTACACAAAACCACTTTAAACCATATATTTCTTTTCATTATTTACCTTTTTGGGCTTTAACAACATATTTTCACTCAATACCCGGGATTCTGGTTGAAGGAAGCATACAGGTTTACATCACTTATTTTCAGCGGAAGCCAGTAGTTTTTATCGTCAAACTTTCTTGTCACCAGCACCCGTTCTTTTATGTTGATGGGCTTGCCATTAGAACCCCGGTCAAAATCGATGGCTGTTTTTTCGCGGTACTGCAGCTGGCCTGCAAGCAGCCAGCGGCGCAGGTCATTGTAACGGATCTCTTCTTCAAAACCCAGTTCCATCGCTCTTTCCCGGATAATCTCACCCATAAACTGATCCTTGCCGGCGATGTATTGCGGTGCCACCTTTCCGGCACCACAGCGGTCCCTTATCTTATTCAATGCATCAACTGCAGTGATATAATTAGGGCCGTTGCTGGTAGCAGAACCATAACCCTGCAGTACCGCTTCGGCATACATGAGGTACACATCGGCCAAACGCATGTACGACAGGTGCAGGTAGTTATTAGGGAAGCCATCGATATTGTTTGCGTTCATGGGAGTAAGCTTTCGCAGCAGGTAACCTGTACGGCCAATGGATGTATTATCGCGGCTGTATCCTTTGGCAGACAGGTTGGCATACCGGTATTTTTCTTTATCGGCAGGAGCAGAACCTTTGATGATCTGGTCTCCGTCAATCACTATATCATGGTAAAAACGGGGGTCGCGGTTAACCCATGGATTGCCGGGATCATAGCCCGAAGCAGGGTCGCTTAGCGGAAGACCATTGGCCATACCATAGTTCTGTACAAACCGGGCGTTGGGTGATGCATAGCCTGCACCAATGTTCCCTTCGGCAAAAATAGAACTGGGGCCCCATGGACAGCCGGCAAACCAGGAACTGTAAACCGGGTTCTGAAAAACGGCTTCCGGGTAACCGGGAATAAAACTTCCTCCATTGGTGTAGAACAGATCGCTGTAATGTGCAAAATCGATCAGCCTCACCCAGGTGGCACGGCTATCTACCAGCTTCAGCAGCTCGGCAAATACATCTGCAGCTTTCTTACAATAGTCTGCATTGAAACCCGTATTACCCGTGGAAGACTGGTTCATCAGGGGGCTGCCGGCATACAGGTAATTTTTACCGAGATATCCCAATGCCGCTATCCTGGTAATGCGGAGTTGATTTTTACCAAGGGTTGCTTTACCGGCTTCTGTATTGTCCCAATCGACCGGTAAAAGATTGGCAGCTTCCCTGAAATCGCGGGCGGCACGATCGGCCATGGCCTGGTAGCTTAGCCGCGGCAATTGTAGTTTGGCACTGGACGACAATACGGTATCAATATAGGGCAACCCTCCCCAATAGGTCATTAATTCAAAATGAAACCAGCCGCGGAAAAAAAGCAGCTGCCCTTTGATCAGGTCCTTTTCTTCCTGTGTGCCGTTCAGCTTATCGAGATTCGCGAGGCCCAGGTTGGCTTTGTGTATACCATACCAGCAATTAGGCCAAAGCCCTTTGCCATTACCGGTGCCGGGGTCTGTATTATAGGTAGGAGCATCCAGCCATGAAATCCATTCAGATCTTGTCCATGACCAGCTGTCACCATTATCCAGCTGTTCATTCAGCCAGGTCACACCTGTTTTGTGTATGATCTCATCTCCCAATATCCAGTCACATGCCCAGGTTTTGCTGGTAAACTCAGGAATGCAGGCATACAGCTCTTCCGTAAAACCCTGGAAATTGGTAAAATTGATAAAAGCATCAGTTGGAGAAACATCTGCACCGGGCGCCTTATCGAGGTATTTTTTACAGGCCGGGAAAACCATCGCAGTAAAAAGCAGCAGGCAGCTGAACAGGATATGTAAATACTTTTTCATTTAGCTATTTTTAAAAAGTTAGGTTACACCCAAGGTTAAAACGCCTGATGGTAGGATAAGCAGTAGCCGCACCCATGCTCACCTCCCTGTCGTCAGGCATTTTGGTCCATAGCAAGAGGTTATCGCCGTTCAGGTAAATTCTAAGCGCATTAATACCGAGCCTTCTTAATTCGGCTGCTTTGAAGGTGTACGCCACCTCTGCATTCTTTAACCTGATATAGGAACCATCATACAAATAAGTGGTTCCATAATAGGGCATCACGCTGGCATACCGCGGTACAGGCACCGCTGCATTGGGATTGGTGGGAGACCAATAGCTACCCTGCTTATACACATTATCGTAATGGTATTGGCCGCCAAAGCTTACCAGCTGTAAATACCTGTTGGCATTGCTTACCGCATAGAACTGTACAAAAGCGCTGAAACCTTTCCATTCCACACCCAGCGTGGCATTGTAGGTATTTTGCGGGCGTTCGGGATACCCGGCAGGAACGACATCTTTATTGTCAATGACACCGTCGCCGTTATAATCAATCATGTTCAGGTTACCTGGCAGCTTTTGGTTATCGTAGGTGTTCAATTGTGTACTGCCATATACCTGGTCCCAGCTGTTGTAATACCCGCTGCTAACATATGAATAAGCCTGGCCAATTTGTTTACCGGCCCTTTTCAGGTAATCATCCAGCAGCAGCGGGTCATCTGCATCCACAATTTTATCTTTCGAATGGGTCATATTGAAATCTGCCCAGATGCGGAGATCTTTCGATAGCCGTTTGTTGATCCTCAGGTCCAGTTCATACCCCTTGTTACGCACCTTTCCTACATTGGCTGTTGCGGGCTGAACACCAAAATAAGAAGGCACGGCACGGCTTGCACCATCCAGCAATATATCGGTACGGTAATCGCTGAACAAATCGGCACTACCCGAAAGCAGCCCGTTCCATAAAGTATAATCCACGCCAATATCAGCTTTGGTTACAGTTTCCCAATGAATATCAGGATTACCAACATTGGTATGCGCTTCCGACCACCAGGTATAAGGGCTCGACTGGCCGCTGGATGCACCTAACGGCGCATTGCCCCCGTAAGTCCAGGCAGTCATATATAACCAGCGGTTGGCTATATTGTCGTTGCCTACTTTTCCGTAAGACCCCCGCAGCTTTAGTGTATTAATAAATATCAGGTCCCTCATAAAACGTTCATTGCTGATCGTCCAGCCTCCGGCGGCTGAAGGGAAAAAGGCAAAGCGGTGGTTGGGACCAAACTTTTCCGATCCATTGTAAGCGCCGTTAAATTCGATAAAATATTTCTGCGCGTAATTATAAGTCACCCTGCTTACCCAGTCTTCCCGGTAGTGCTCAAATTCACTCCCGGTTGCATACCTGTCCCTGCTGAACAATCCCATAACCGTGAGGTCATGCTTCCCGAATTTCCGGGCATAATCCACCTGCAACTGGTAAAACAGTTTTCTGTAGGTGGATGCATTCTGCACTGCATCGGGCCTGGGGCTCCAGCGCGTTGGTATCCAGTTAAACTGGTTAATGCCCAGGTATTGGCTGTAAGTTCTGCTACCTGTAACAGGATCGATGTATTCCTGTTGCACGGTGCCATTATCATAAATACCCCCCTGGCTTAAAAAAGAATTGTCGAATGAAATAGTGCCCTTTACACCCAGGCCTTTTACAACAGCGCCCAGATCCTGCTTCAGTGTAAAATCTGTGGTAATCCGCGTGGTGGTGTTCTTCCGTATCCCGTTATTGGCCATGGTGGCCAGGGAGTTTATGGTAGATACCTGCTCTGCAGGATAGTATCCCCAGGCACCATCCGAATAAAAAGGATAGTAAATATTGGGAGCATTGTTGTATATGCTTTGCCATATCCTGTATTCCCAGCTGCCCTGCCCCCAGGCATCCTGTTTTACACCGTAAGAGCCTGCTAAATTAGCAGTGAGCACGGTGGATTTTGTTAATGTGAAATCCAGGTTGGTACGTGCATTGATGCGGTCAAAGCCATAGCCTGGCTGGTAACCTTTGCCGTTGTTTATTTTTTTGATGATATCCCCTTCATGCAGGTAATCTATGGATGAAAAATATTTGACAAAAGAAGATCCACCGGATATATTCACGCTGGCATTGTAAGACATGGCCATTTTTTTAACCACCTGGTCCTGCCAGTCTATATTAGGGTAACGTTCGGCTTCGGCCTGGTTGGCGGGATGCCGGTATTTATTGAGCTCGGCGAAAGGCTCATAACTGTTCCAGGATGCAGGCGAAACGCCTAGCTCATTTTCAATAGCCTGGTTACGGATCCTGATGGCATCATAAGAATCAAACTTACTGGCCAGCTTGGAAGGAACTTTCACCGTAGTATTGGCAGTAAAGCGAATATCAGCTTTACCTTCCCGGCCACGCTTTGTTGTGATCAGGATAACGCCATTCGCACCTTTTACACCGAATACGGCTGTTGCAGAAGCATCTTTCAATACCGATACACTTTCTACAGAGCCGATATCCACACTGTTCATGGGACGTTCAATACCATCTACCAGAATGAGCGGATCACTGTTATTCCAGGTGCTCTGGCCGCGGATGTATATTTTCGGATCTTCCGCGCCAGGTGTTCCCTGTGTGGCAACCGTTATAACACCCGGCAGGTTTCCTGTCAATGCAGCGCCAAGGCTCGAAACGCCGCCGGTATGTTCAAGCACCTCGCCTTTCACCTGCGAAATCGCACCTACCACACTTTGTTTCTTTTGCTTGCCGTAGCCCACAACCACTATATCGTCCAGGGCAGCACTGCTGTCTTTTAACACAACAGAAAGAAACGACTGGTTACGGATGTTTATTTCCTGGGTGGCCTTTCCTACATAGCTTATTATCAATAAATGCTTGTCGGCGGGAATACCGATAGAGAATTTCCCCTCGTCATCGGTCTTGGTTGCAAAGCCGGTTTCCTTAACCTGAACAGATGCCCCGGCAATTGGGCTACGTTGTGCATCAAGCACCATCCCCCTTACATTCCGCCTGCCCTGGGCCATCAAATCAGTACTGGCGGATAGGGTTGAAAGCAAGATTATCGCAACAAGCAAATAGGCTATTCGTTGCATTGTAAGCATCATATTATTATCTTTAATTAATTAATGTTGCATTGACAATTAATTGGAAGATGACATTTCTTTAATGTCAGAAGGAAGCAACGCAGGTGAGGATGTGTATACACACCAAAAATGTAAAAACAAAAAAAGCGGTGGATAAAACATGGCATAAATGCCATACAGGGAACGGGTTTTCCTGATCTCATAAGCATCGTTTTATTTTTTCAATTGGCAATTCAAAAGCCTGGCAACACCGGTCATGTACGATCCGGTGCTAACAATGGCGGAACCGGATACGGCAGAGGATACGGTTAAAGTATCCCTGTTCTGGTACCGGTTGCGCAGCAGCATATAAACAGTACCGGTAAGTATACCCTGCTAAAACCCGGGTACCTCACTTAATGTTATGTGCAAAAATGAAAGCGCTGTAAAAAAGAAGGTAGGCCATTTGGCGGCGGGTATGTTCGCGGCAGTCGCCGGGTATTCCCGGATTTTTTTTTCTTTGGCATAGCAATTAGCAATGGTTAGTGATTGATTTTCTGTAACAAATTTAGCAGCACCAGAACGCCGTCTATGGAACCAATCGTTCAAATCATAGCACACATTCGTCAATCCGCCCCTGATTGGCTTAATTTTTCAACCTGGTAGTTAGTTAGTTAGCGATAACCAGGATAGAAGGTTTTAAGTTGCCATATTCTTCGCACGGCTTTTATCGTGATGGCATAAAAAAATAACCAGGCTATACCCCTAAGGCAACGCCATTATATAAGTACTTACACATTTCCGGGGCCATACCGGGTCAAAGCAAGCCGGGAGATATCCGGATATTCAGCAGAAGGGGAAGATCAACAGACATACTGCACGGTATATACGGTCATATTTTTTTAAATGTCTGTATGACAAATATTATTATTAATTCACATTTGTTCGTCGGTAATAAGCAGGGCAACAGTAACCGGCCCCTTTCCCTGGTTCTGTTATTACCGTATTTACTTTAAAAACCGTATCGACTGGATGCCCATACTGCCTCCCCGGGCAGCACTAAACTTAATCAACACATCATGATGACCGCTAAACTTTTTAACCTGGTGAACATAAGTCTTCCATTGCCCACCTGTACCGGCAGCATCTATTGAAATGGTGGCAAGCGGTGTTCCCTGCTGCAGATCATCCAGCCAGAGTTCAAGTTTTCCCACCGAGCCGGCTGCTAAGGTTAATGCAACGGCTGTGGCTGCCTGTTTACCCGTTTCAACCCCGCTTATCATAAACCATCCACCATGTGCCGATGTATTGAACACGGCCTTATCTGCGCCCTTCTGTATTTTTTGAATACCATAACCGTTTGTGTATCCTGCTGCAAGAAGCGGGGAAAAAGCATCTTTACAAGTGAAGAAATCGAAATCAGCCGGCCGGCCTTCCGCAAACATCCCCAAGCTGGTACCTACCCATGAATTGAAATTCGGCTGTGCCCTATCAATGCTTACAGCACTGATGGGTGCACCCAGGCAGATCCAGCGATTTCCATCGGCACTGTAATAGCCTGTAAGTTCATGCTCTTTTCTTTCCAGCTTGAGCCAAACAGTATTTCCTGCCGTATTGGGAACGGTTCGCATGGCTGTATCCAGGCAGAAAAAGATACGCCTGCCTTTGTTATAACCGGTATACAACCGGGCAGTGACCTGCTGGTTGCCATTGGTAAGATAAATACCGGCTTTTTCAGCAGTATCAGCTGCATCAAGCGCCAGTTTTGTGATGGCTGTATAATAGTGATCGGTCTCTTTTTGAACCAGGTGGGTGCGGTTGCTGTCAGGGCTTAGCCGCAGCCATCCTGTACGGCTGGTGAGGGAATAATGCTGCGCCGCTTTGCGGTTCAGGAAATGCCATTGCAGTCCAAGCTCAGGGTTACTGAAATCATCTCCCTGAACACTTCTCCATAGAATACCTGATTGCGGCAAACCAGGTTTTACGATGGGTTGCCTGGAAGGTGCCATTCCCCATGGACGGTCGCCTTCCCATTCCACAGGGAACAACAAGGTTTGGCGACCAGTGCCCGACCAATCGTCGCCAGGGTATTTTTCATAGCTCTGCCCCAGTGTCCACCAGGAGCCATCGGCCAGTTGCAATGGTGCAGCAATATGGTTGGGGCGGCGAAAGCCTTCACCGGGATCGGATACAGGCCTGAAAAAATCACCCAGCCGCTCCCAGTACGACGAATCGCTGGTCAGCTTCCTGGTGCGCAGCACATACTGCCCGCCCGAAACATCACCTGCGGGGAAGTAATAATAGAAGCCGTTGCGTTTGCACATTACCGGCCCCTCGGCCCAACTGTATTGCAATTTCGCATTGATCCAGTCGAGGTTGATCACAGTGTCTGTCAGCTGGCCGTCTCTTCCCAAACGCTGTATGCGGTTCACTTTCTGGCCATTCTTGATCACCATATAAGGCGTGCCGTCGTCATCCACGAAAATGGAGTTATCATAACCCAGGTTTCCTGTGGCCGGGTTGGTTTGTACCTGCACGGGTGCTGACCAGGGACCGGAAGGGGAACTGGCTTTACTGAACCATTGGCCGCCAGCTGAAAAATAAACCCAATAGCTGTTATAGAAATGCGTGATAGCCCCCTGCCAGATACCGCCGGAAGGCTTGTCTGCAACAAAAGACGCTGCAGCAGCAGGCGCCACTACCCTGCTGATAATTTCCCAGTGCACGAGGTCTTTGGAATGGTATACCGGCAGGTAGGGATTGAAATGAAAAGAGGAACCACAATGGTAAAAATCTTCCCCTACCCTTAGCAAAGTAGGATCAGGATGGTCGCCGGGCAATACAGGATTTATATAAGTGCTTACCTGATTGTAATATGCGGCATTATCCATGTTCGTCACTGTTTGAATAACACTGTAGAAAGCTTTTTTGGGGGCATAGTTCCTGTCGAACAACAGGGGATAATTGGTTCTCCCCTTTATGGGCCAGTCATTCAGCCAGCTGGCACCGTCTTCTACTCCCCAGAAGGTAACCCGCCCTATCTGGGCGCGGTGCTGCAGGAAAAGCCTGAACAGGGATGCATAATCTTTTGCCAGCGCTTCCTGTACAGAATCGGGTAATTTTTCCGGCCAGGGATTTGCACCGTTTTTTGCCGCAGCAGTTGCATTTACATCAGCAGTGTTGTTGTGCAACGGATCAGGTAATACCGATATATCCAGCTCGGTAAAATTCACCTTGATGCCCAGTGCGGCGAAAGCGTCAATGCTTTCTGCTATATGTTGAAAGGGTATTCTACCCAGGTGCCAGTGTCCCTGGATGCCGATGCCATCAATGCGTATACCGGCAGCCTGTATCTTCTTCACGATTTCGATCGCCCCTGCTCTTTTGCGGGGGTTTTCAATGTTATAGTCATTATAATAAAGCGCTGTATGGGGAGCGGCCTGCTGTGTCAGGCGAAAGGCTTCCAGGATATAGCCAGGCCCCAGTTTTTGCAGGAAGATCGAATTGCGCAAGGTACCGTCTTCGTTCAGTGCTTCATTGACCACATCCCAGGAATCTACTTTGCCGTCATAACGTGAAGCCAGGGTGGTAATATGGTTTACAAAGAACTGCCTGAGACTGTCAGGGTCTTTCATATTCCGGACAAAGGGTGGCAACTGGCTATGCCAGATAAGCGTATGCGCATTGATGCGGATATGGTTCTTTTGTGCATAGCTTACCAGCTGGTCGGCAGCCTCGAAGCGATAGGTGTTCCATGCGGGATGAATAAGCGCGGCCTTCATCATGTTCTCGGGCGTAGCGGCGTTAAACTGCTGCGTAATAAGCTGGGTAGCCTGCAAGTCCCGGCCTTCTATTTGCCCGAGATTGAGTGCTGTTCCAATTAAAAAATCATCCTGAAAAACCTCTTTTAAGGAGGGCAAACGATCTGGCATTCCTGTATGATCAATGGCGGTACGGAAACCGCTCAACAACCATGCAGCCAATACCAGGGAAATGATCCAGGCGGCCGGTTTATTCCTGTGCATTTTTTTTGTATTACTCTGTTCGGAACCAGTCAAAATCGACAAAGCCCCCTGTTTGTTGTGTTGCATAATTGAATAGACAGAATTTGTTACCAGTAAATAGGGTGAGGTTAAACCGCATGTTCAGCATGCTGCCAAATGAAGTGAAGCTGTTATTATCAAGGCTGTATTCGAAAATGGCTTTTTTGCTGGCATTGGAAGCTTTCGCGCGCAAGTATATGGTTGAAGAAGCATGCGGGAGCGCCAGTGAATCAATAGTCGCTCCGTTGTTCACCATCACCAGCCATTTACCTGTACCGGTTTGCTTTACCGCGATATAAGCATAGGGGTTCTGCAACAGGGCAAGCCCAGCCACATCACCGTTTTGCATATGGCCTATATCCATTGCCGTAGTAGCTATGGTAGGGATTTGCTGGTTGTATTTTGCCATGATCCTTTGTGTAAGGGTATTGCGCGCCCAAAGTAAACCAGTTACGGGTGCAACCGCCGACAGGCGCAGGTATCCCGGCCTCGTGGTCAATGACCATTTAGTGGAATCGGGGTTATGGTTCCAGCTCCATTGCATGCCCAGTACCGGATTGTCAAATTCATCTGATGCAGGTAAATTATCTATAGGATATACCCTGCCAACATTGGGTTTCTTATAAGTAACCACTGCATGCCCTGCAACACCCGCCACAGGCCAGCCGTTTTGCCAGGTTACCGGCTGCAGTGAAGGAAAGCGGCCCAAAGGCCCCATATCTATAAACAACATCGTCCACCACTCTCCTGTTTGTGTTTGTATCAATGCACCCTGGTGAACACCAAAATTGACATTGGTGCTGTCCCTTTCTTTTATCACGACTTTTTCTTCATAAGGCCCCCATATACTGCCGGATCGTAAGGCCACCTGGAAACCGTCGGCACCGCCATAGGTACAGTACAGGTAATAGTACCCGTTGAGGTGGTATACATGCGCGCCTTCCAGTCCACCGCGCAGATCACCGGTAAACACCAGCGAATCTTTGCTCACCGGGGAAAAGCCTGTATCCAGCTGTGTTATGTATAGTTTATTGTAACCGGATGCCACGTATATCTTTCCATCATCATCGAATAACAGGCCGCAATCATGAAAGCCGCGTCCCAGTTTCTTGATATTCCAAACACCTTTGGGATCGGTGGCTGTACACAGGAATGCACCTTCGTTCAGGGTATTGAACAGCACATAGAAATTTCCATCGTGGTAGCGGAGGCTGCCGGCCCACTGGCCGTGCCCGTAACGGTTGCAGCCATCCAGGTTATAACAGGGGGCTTCATCCATCCGCTTTACAATATTGTTGCAGTATCTCCAGTTGACAAGATCCTGCGATTCAAGCAGGGGCACACCGGGAAAAGTAAACATCGTTGTCGCCAGCATGTAATAGGTATCTTTTACCCTGATCACATCTACATCAGGAAAATCTGCCATGATCACCGGGTTGGTAAATGTACCGTCGCCATTATCGGCGTGTACCTGCTGCGCCCTGGCCGCTATACCAATGCTGCACAGTAACACGATGCACCATACCGGCACGGCCAGTCTTCTAACCATTTCTTTCATGAAAATGTTTTTGTAAAAATTTGCTTGCGATCCATCTATCCTGGATGTACCAGGAGCAGCAGGTCAGGGTGTATTTTCATAGGGATACATTATTGAAAACGGAGACAGTCTATCTCGGCATGTTTGTCCTCTTTCAAAACAATAAACAAGTGGTGCAGGTTTGCCGTAAACCGCAACAGTTTTTCGTTTACCGTTTTCCATTCACGGGTACCGGCAGGAATGCGGACCGCTGCAAGCAGCGGTCCTTCCAGGTTATCAGCGCGCACCTGCAGTACTGCGCCCGTAGCAGATAAGACCCGCATGGAAACGGACTGCAGCCTGCGTTGGCCAAAATCCACACTGTTGTACTGCACCCAGGCACCGGCACCATCCAGCACCGTCTTCCAGCCGGCAAACCTGTTGAGTGTATCGAGAAAATCAATAGCAGCGCCATGGCTACTCTTTTCGCTGTACCTGTCCGGCTGAATCCAGCCGGTGGCCGGGGTTATACCAACACCTCTCAATGTGGGCATCACTTTTTGTATGGTTCCGTCACTATTGAATAACAGGCTGTCGATGCGCACAGACCTTGCTTTATCAAAGCCCGGTGAAAGATCGTTGTGATGATAAAACAAATACCATTGACCCCTGAACTGTACAATAGACTGGTGATTGGTCCAGCAACCTGCAGGCGATTCATCCATGATAATACCTCTTACCGTAAATGGCCCCAGGGGACCATTGCTGGTTGCATATTCCAGGCATTCTGTTTTATTCCGCACATGCGGGTAAGTAAGATAGTATATGCCATTACGTTCAAACACAAAAGGACCTTCTTTCAAGCCTTTTGCCGGCAGCTCCTGCAGTACAACAGGCGCTGATGCCAGCTCCAGCATGTTTTCTTCCAGCCTGGCTGCATAAATATTTCCCTGGGCCCAATACAGATAAGCCTGCCCGTTTTTATCAATGAACACATTGGGATCAATGCCATGCACATTTTTAACAGGCCGTGGTTGAGGCAGAAAAGGCCCTTCCGGTTTATCAGCAACGGCTACCCCTATCGCGAACCCCTTGCCATAGCTGGTATCCCGCGGTGTGGAGGGAAAGTAAAAATAATAGCGCCCATTGCGGTACACACAATCGGGTGCCCACATGCTGTAGCTACCGGGTTTTACCCAGGGTACTTTGTCCTGGCTGATGATCACACCGTGATCTGTCCATCCGGTGAGGCTATCAGAAGAGAACACATGATAATCCTCCATGCAGAACCAACCCGGCTTTCCTTTTCCTTCCCTGGCAAGAATATCGTGAGAGGGATATACATACATTCTCCCATTGAACACCCGCGCAGCAGGATCGGCGGTGTACTGGCTGGTAATAACCGGGTTCTGGGCCAGTAGCCGAACCGGTAAATGCAGCAGTAAAATAAACAACACAGCTAAGCAGGTGCGCATTGCATTGTATTTACGGTTTAAAAATCAGGCCGGCAAACTGCCTCAATGATCGCCGCCATGTCTGCCATTCATGTGCCGTACCGGGAGATTCATAGTATACATGCCTGATACCTGCTTTTTCCAGTGCTTCGTGCAAACCTTTGATGCCTGTATACATTCTCTCCGGTTCGGCAGTGCCAATACTCAGGTATAACAATTTTACTTTCTGGTTAAAGCTGCCGGCGTTGGCCCAGGCCCCATCATATAGCCGGGTGATATCTGTACCCGGTTGTAAAAAAGCAGCACCGCTGAAACCACCGATCCACGCAAACTTATCCAGGTTGGTCATGGTTGTCTGGAAGGTTTGGAAGCCTCCCATCGAAAGCCCGGCCATCGCACGGTGCTCACGGTCTGGCATTGTTCTGAATGCACTATCGATCATGGGGATGATCTCTTTTACCAGCACCTGCGGAAAAACATTGCTGTTCATACTGGCGGGAAAGCCGCCCCTGCTGCCTGTATTGTCTGCCGGCCGGGTGGGATCAGTTGCATAGCCCCTGTCCATCACTACCAGCATTGGTGTTGCTTTTGCGTCAGCGATCAGGTTATCCATAATAAAGTCCATTCTTCCCTGTGTGCTCCAGCCCGTTTCATCTTCCCCTGCACCATGTTGCAGGTACAGTACCGGGTATCTTTTACCAGTGTCTGTGTCATAGCCGGGTGGAGTATATACATATGCCCTTCTCCATGCACGGGTGATGGCAGAATAATAATTAACCGAACGTACCTGGCCATGGGGAACCGGGGCTGCAGCATAAAAAGCGCCATCAGGATCGGGAATATCAATTCCTGATGCCATCCTGCCCATACCATAAAATGTTTGGCTGGCAGGATCGGTAACAGCAACACCATCAATAAGCAGGGAATAATAATGAAAGCCTTCCACTACCGGGTCGGTGATCAATGTCCAGTAACCGGCGGTATCCCTGATCATGTCATATTTTTTCATCAGATCGATCTGCAGTTTTTGCGCTTCAGGCGCTTTAACACGGAATACAACACGGTTACCAGGCAATACCTGCGGGTATAGCGCACCGGGCACATTGGTAACGGCCGGTTGACCCGAAGAGGCTTCCAGGTAAGCCGGGAAGCTGGTTGTATCTACCGGTTTAAACAGCAGGCGGGAAAACATATACAAGCCGTCTTTCCATACTTTAAAGTCATGCACGCCCGGTTCGATATAATAAATATGGGGCACCTGTTGTGCTGCAAGATAATCGTGTGTCCGCTTGCTGAAACCGACCAGTCCATCATGATCACCGCAGGATATCCAGAGCAGTTGAAGTGCGTTCTTTGCCTTTTGAGGATCGGGCAGCAATTCTTCGGGCTTTCTGGTGTTGGGGGCTGCTGAAAAAGCGCCTATCCATGCAAATTTATCCAGATTGCCCAGCCCGAAATTCAACGACTGTCCTCCCCCCATCGAAAGGCCTGCGATGGCACGATGCATTCGATCTGTATATACCGGATAATGCTTTTGAATAAAGGGGATAAGATCGCTGGTCAGGTCCGCTTCAAAATCGGCAAATGCCTTTACTTTATCCGGCGCCATGATATTGCCCGTGGCCCGGTCATCTTTCATGGCCCTTCCATTCGGAAGCACCACGATCATGGGTTCAATTTTATTCTGCGCATACAGGTTATCAAGGATCACTTCCGGGTGTCCACCATTCAGCCATTCTTTTTCATCACCACCTATACCATGCAGCAGGTACAATACCGGATACTTCTTCTTTCTGGAATAACCCGGTGGCGTATAGATCAAAGCCCTGCGCACAGTGCCCACTGTAACAGACCGGTACGAGATGGTGTCTATGCGGCCATGAGCAATACCCACCCTGGGTATATCAAAGCCTGCAGGCGGACGCTGTACCGGTCCCAGCAGGTTGCGCATTTGGGCCGCATAGCGCCGCCCCAGTTCACGGTAGCCGGCTGCACTGAAATGAAGATGATCCTGCGCAGCAGCACAACCTGCCGATGAAATAATGTATGCGGTGGGTATTGTTTCAGGCAGCCTGTCGATAATTGTGTTCATAGAAGCACAAACGCCGCCCTGGTCAGCATGTACCACCTCACCGGCCAGCAAAGGCACAGCATCGGCATTGAGACCAAGATCGCCCAGCAGGTTATCATATATTCTTTTAACTTTTTTTAACCATGTACTGTCATTGGTATTCGATTCCCCCTGGTGCAATAATATGCCTTTGATCACGCCGTCTTTCTGTGCCAGCTTCGCCGTCTCCACCAGGCGCTGGTAAGGATTGCCACCGTATTCTTTCAACATCCCCTTCATCCAGTCGGGTGCAGCAGCAGCATAAGACTGAAATCCGTCTTTATCAAAAAGCTCGATCTTCGATCCGGCCACTGCTACATTGATGATCCCTATTTTTACATCCCGGGGCAGGTGGGCAATTAATGTGCGGCCGAAATAATCTGCAGGTGTCAGTCCTGTGTAGCAACGGCACAGCGGTGGCTTTGCCGTGTACCAGTTACCCCGGGTTCTGCCCAGCTCGGGGCAATCTATCGCAGCCATTACCTGAAACCGGCTGTCCACCGTAGTGTCCTGCGGCTCGAATTTCGCATTACCCTCCATATTCGACTGTCCCAGGCACAGGAATATATAAAATTTGGGATCCTGGGAAAAAGCGTGCTGGTGAACCAAAAGCAGCAATGCCATCCATAACGTTACTGCCAGGTGTTTTGTGTAGTTGGTATACATCACTGTAATTATGGTTGAATGATTCGATATTTTCCGCTCAAATGCATAAGGCTGAATAAGTATAGCAGTCCATCATAATAAGGATCAAAATACCCGTCGGAGTAAAGCTGCAGCCTGGCATTCCATAAAGCATGCACCCATTCAAAATGATCGTTCCTGTTGCGGATAAGCGTGGTGGAAGCGGCTGTTGCCACCAACCCGAGCGAGTGTCTCAATTTTCTAAACCCGCCTGCGTCCAGGATAAAGCCGGGTTTTGTTCCATCTGTGTTAAACTGGTCTTCAAATGAATCGATCCCTTTCGACAAAAGAAAATCCTGAAAACGTTCTGCATACTGCCGCTGCCATTTTCCATCCTTTCCAAACCAGTTATAATCCATCGTAATATTCATGGGCACCCGCCAGGAATCGTACCGGAAAGCGGCCGCATTCCCGTGCATCATGCGGGGTTCACCGCTGAAATCTGTATAGTCGGCTGTAAGACCTGTTTGTTTGTTACAGGCCCTGTGCAAAAAAGCACGGGCAGTATCGGCACAGTCTTGATAAAAATCCTGGTGGCCATCTTTTGCATACATTGCCCATACTTCGAAAAATGCAGGCAAGTGATAAGATGGATCTGTCCAGTTGTAATTGCTGCCTTCGGGGGTAAAGGCAATTTGCTTATGGCCGGTATTGATCAGGTTGAATATCCCATCCGATCCGTCTTTACGCCACATGGCATCTAAAATATATCTTGCTTCCTGATAGTAATTGATGCCGGTTTGATCGCCCCAACGGTTGGAAGCAAACAACAGGGCTGTAATAAAATACAGTTCTCCGTCCGATGCCGAGCCTTCCGAATTTTTACGCATTGTTTGCGGGTTGATGCTCCAGGCAAAATAACCTGCACGGGGCCCATCCCTGTGCTGCAAGTATTTTTTTGTCCAGCGCCAGATCCTGTCAAACACTTCTTTTTTGTTCAGTTGAACGGCGATCATCATCCCATAGGAAAGCCCTTCTGTACGGGCATCATGGTTCTTCAGGTCACATACATAGGCCATCGAATCACCCACTTCAAAATAAATAGTATGGCTTCCGCCAAACAGTTCATGGTAAACCTGGTCAATTTTTGCATCGATATCAGCCTGCCGGTAACCTGCTTCTGCAAAAACATTGCGGTATTTCCCTGAATAAAAAGCAGGCATGCTTTTTTCCGCAGCCCGGTCTTGTGCAATAGCATCTGTTGTGCCCGTGGTCAACACCAGGGAACAATACAGTAAAATAATTATCTGGTACCGGCACATGGATCTATACCTGTATTTGTAGATTGTTAAATAGAGGGGAGAAAAAAACTCCCCCCTTTGATGATCGACTGCATTGACCATTATAAAAACTGTTCTGAAAATATGTATGTAAACAGGCTTCCTCCATTGCCCCATTCATCACACAACAACCTGTTCACTATATATAAGCGTGTGCTTGTTACCATAATGGAACAGTACAGGTTTTGTAAAACAGGGCTTTTGTTGCGCTGCAGAAAATGGTTCAGCTGCACAGTAAGCGACATAGGTTGGTGTTTGTATAATACGGCAATCGTTAATTGAATCATAGCAAATGGCAATTGAAGCATCTTCTTTCAATAATAAAAAGAGAACACAAAACTAACCGCAGCCATATTTTTGTTATTGCCTGAATCAGGCATTTCCTAGCACAAATTCGTCAACCAATACACGAACAGGTTGTTTTTCATTTGATAGTCAAGCAACTGCTATCAGCATCCGCGTTCAACGCTCACAATAGTTCACCTGGCGCATTCTCTGCCTTCAGGTCAAGCCTTTTGCGCTTGAGCGCAATGTATTCTGAGGGTGAAAGGTTGAATTTGGCCTTAAATGCCCGGGTAAAATAATTGGGCGTAGTAAAGCCAACCATATAACTTATTTCAGAGATCTTCCTATCGCTTTTTTCGAGCAGGTCAGCTGCTTTGTTCAATTTAATAGAGCGGATGAACTCTACAGGTGTTTCCCCTGTGAGATCAACAATCTTCCGGTACAGCGAGGCATGGCTCATATAAACCTGTTTACACAGGTCTTCAACAGACAGGCTGACGCTGTCCAGATTCAATTCGATATATTTTGTAATGGACAATAACAATTTTTCATCTTCTGATTGCAGCTCCACCGCAGGTGTTTCAACATGCAACCGCCTGGTATAGGTTTGCCTGAGCTGTTGATTGAGCATTACCAGGTTCCTGATCTTCATTTTTAATATCTCAAAGCTGAAAGGTTTGGTCAGGTAATCGCTGGCGCCGGTATCCAGCCCTTTAAGCTGGTAAGCTTCTGTTGTGAGCGCAGTAAGTAAAATAACGGGAATATGACTGGTTCTTTTGTCTGATTTGATCTTCCGGCTCAGTTCAATGCCATCCATGTTCGGCATGGTAATGTCGCTGACTATGATATCCGGGTGTCTTGCTATGGCCTTCTGCCATCCCTCCTTCCCGTCTGCCGCTTCAATGATCTTATAAAAATTCGTAAGGCCATCCTTCAAGTAAGTCCGGAAATCTTCATTATCCTCTACCAATAATACGGTTAGCATATGGGTTGCCGGTACAGCAGCCGGCAGGGCGGCAGTTGCATCAACGGGTGCTTCCTCAACCGTTTCTTCCACTGCTGCAGTTGCCTTCACAACATTCCTGACAGCCTCCAGGGGTAACCTTACCGTAAAAACACAACCATTGCCCGGTTCACTTACCACCTCAATGGTTCCACCGTGTAGCTGTACAAATTCTTTGGCAATGGATAAACCTATACCACTGCCCTGGTTGAGCATCCCGGCTTGCGCTCCTCCCTGAAAGAAACGGTCGAATACCCGGTGCTGCTCACCATCCGGAATGCCACACCCGGTGTCAGCTATAATTATCAAGAACTCGTTTGAAGGATGCACCTGTTTTATTTCCAATGAAACTTTCCCCCTGCTTCCTGTGAACTTGAATGCATTTCCAAGCAGGTTGAACAATACACGCTCTATCTTATCCCGGTCGAAAAATGTATAGAAATGGGGCAACCTGGTTTCAACAGTAAACAAGATCTGCTTCCGTTCGGCTATATCTTTAAAAGATTCCGCCGCTTCTTTCAGAAAAGCAACAATATCGCCCTGTATACAGTTGAGTTTCATTTCCCGGTCTGCCAGCTTTCGAAAATCGACCAGTTCGTTTACCAGGTTAAGTAATCTCCGTCCATTCCGTTTCACCATACCCAGCAGTTCGCGTTTTTGCCAGTCAGTTTCTTTTTCATGCAAATTTTCTACCGGTCCCATGATAAGAGAAAGTGGTGTACGAAACTCATGACTTAAGTTGGTGAGGAATTTAATTTTTAACTGGTCAAACTCGTGCAGCCGTTCTGCTTCCCGTCTTTCCTGTTCAATCAACTGTTTCATGTGAAGCCTTTCCTGTTCCAGGGCAAACCTGTTTTTGAGCTTTTGAATCCCCCTGTACCGGATAGCCCCTAATGCAAGCGCTGCTATTAAAATATAGGCTGCATAAGCATATCCTGTCATCCAGAACGGAGGCGATACATATATTTTGATGGTTGCCGGCTGGGTGATCCATGCGCCATTACAATTTTTGGCTCTTACCTCGAGAATATAATTCCGGGGATATAAATTGGTAAATACCGCCGTTCTGGATGTTCCGATATCGTTCCAGTCTTTGTCAAAACCATCCAGCCGGTACATATACCGGTTTTCACCCGGGGTGGTATAGTCCAGCGCAGTAAAATCAACTGAGAAATTCTGTTTGTAATCCAGCCTGATCTCGCCGGCGATAGATATATCCTGCTGTATAGCGCTTCCTGCGCCCGGTGTAACAGTATGACCGCCGATCTTCAAACCGGTAAATACCACGGCAGGCACATGCATATTATCGCGGAGTGCATCCGGTTTAAAATAATTGAAGCCTTCCATTCCGCCAAAGAAAAGCAGGCCGGTGCTTTCTTTTAAACCGGCACCCAGGTGAAAAGAGCTTGGCTGCAAACCATTTTGTGAACTGTAATTTTTGAATGTACAGGTAGCGGGGTCCAGACAACTGAGCCCTTTATTGGTGCTAACCCATAGTTTGCCCGCTTCATCTTCCAGTATTTTGTAGATGACGATATTCGCCAGCCCCTGCTGTTCTGCATAATTGATAAAGCGGTTGTGTATATAGTCCAGCCGGCACAGCCCCCCGCTGGTGGTACCTGCCCATATTAGGCCTTTCCTGTCTATATGAAGCGAGATCGCTTCATCCAGGGGCAGATCGGTATTGCCCCGGTTAAATACCTGGCAAGTGCGCTGCACGGGATTATACAAAGCCACTCCTGCCCCCACTGTACCGATCACCATATTGCCCGCACTGTCCTGTTCAATGGCCCGGATAAATCCGTCGGAAAGCGGCCTGCTCCAGCGGGTTCCCTCCCTGACCCTTTCACCTATACGATAAAATATCCCCGACTTCGGCTCGTACATACAAACCCCTCTGCCATTGGTGCCCAGCCATATATTTCCCTGCAGGTCTTTTTTGATACAGAAAATATCGTTACTGGGCAAATTGCCGGGGCCGCTACCTGCTGTGTAATGCCGCAGCCCGCCATTGCGGATGTCCAGAACATATACGCCCTGGTGAAATGTACCCACCCAAAGCTCATGGCCGCTACGCTCGAGGGCAAGTATGGCAGGAACCGCGGCAGACGAGCTGCCGCCCAGTAATATATGTTTAAACAAACCTGTTTTCCGGTCAAATAAATTCAATCCACCACCATCTGTGCCTACATATATTTCCCCACCGGCGGCTTCGGCAAAAGAAGTTACTTTGGGAGAACTAAGCCCATGGGGATCGAAGGGACTGTATTGGGCAATATTGAAAAAAGCAAGGTTCTTATCATATTTGTTTATTCCGTCCTGGTTGGTGCCTATCCAGTACAGGCCATGTTCATCAATAAATATACTGAGCACCGACCTTCCTTTAAAACTGTACTTGTTGCGATCATCGCTTTTTATCCGCTCTACCAGGCCTGTTTGCGGATCAAAAATGTTCAGCCCATCCTCTGTTCCAACCCAAAGTTTACCGGTTGCATCAGGTGTTATACAGTATATAAGATTGCTGCTTAGGCTATGATCATTGGTATGGCTGTAGCTGAAATTTTTAAAATGCGCACCGTCTGCCTGCAGCATGTTCAAGCCTCCATTGTTTGTGCCCAACCATAAACGGCCATTCCTGTCTTCGGTAATCACCCTGATGAAACTATCGCTTAGTGCCCTGTGTTCTGCAGACACCATATTGAAGCGGGCAAAGCTATCTGAGCCTGCCTGGCGGAGATAGAGGCCTTTATTCGTTCCTACCCATAGTCTTTTTTGATTGTCCCTGTAAACACAGGTAACTGTGTTGAACAATAGCCCGCCCGTACGGGCCGGATGGGTCGTATAATCCTTTGTATGCCGGCTGACCGGGTCAAATAAGATCAGTCCTGCATAGCTGCCTACCCAGAGGCGCCCGGCCCCATCTGAGCAAATCGTCAGCACAGCGGTGCCGCTGGTAATATTGTAATTGTGAAAGCAATCCTTTTGCCTGTCGTACACTGACAAAGTCCTGTTTGTACCTACCCAGAGATTCCCCTGCGCATCTTCATACAGTACACGTATCTGGTTGGTGGCAATGCTATTGGTATCTTTCGCAGTATGGTTGTATACCCTGAAGCTGGTTCCATCAAACCTGTTCAGCCCGTCTTCAGTGGCAAACCACATGTACCCCAGCCTGTCCTTTAGTATATAGTTGACAGTATTGGAAGACAGGCCATGAATACTGCTGAAGTTTATAAAATTTAAACCAGCCGGCTGAGCGGCACTCTTCTGCCACAGCAGGATCAGTAACAATATGGTTATACTGTGTCGCACAATCGTTAGGGTTCTCATTGCTGCTCCCGTTTTCCGGTAGCAGTTCAATGGTTAAAAAATGGCAATTGAAAGAAGGCAAGATTGAACAGTCTTTCTTTAGTAGGCCAAAATACAATAAAATCCGCATTATGCAATCGGTTGCATTATTTTTTATTGACAGTCCTGCAGGTTATGCCCAAGTTAAAAATGGCAAACCACTAGCCTGGTCTACAAGAAATTCATTTCCGGAATATGCAAAAAAAGAAGAAAAGAAAAAGTTTCTCAAGCTGGGGATCTATCAAGCTGTATGTAGCGGATGATTGGAAAGTGCATGGGTGGTTGATGGAAGCCTGTCCGGCGGCATCCAGCTGCGTCTCGCAGCTGGGCTCATCAGCAGTTCCCTGGTATAGAACTGCAGGAGATAATCCTTCTGCAGAAAAGGTTGTTGTAAAAAGATACTGATCTCTCCGTCTGTCAGGGCGGTGATATTCCTGGTAACCAGGTAGTGGGTGATGATCAGGGTATAAGATAAAGTGATGGTTTCATGATAACCTGCACTATCCGTGTTCTGCCCACCCATGCTTATATTGTATTGTTTGATGCCTGTTCTGATCTTTTGCAACGCATCCGGCAGTGAATACCTGGTGCAGTACCAGATGGCTACCATGAAATGCGCTGTATGTGTCCACTGCTCCTTGGGCAGGGTACAGTTTTCGAATTGTGCTACCAGCAGACCGGCTTGCTCCAGGTTCATATCAAAATGCTTTGGGGTTGATCTCTTCTTTATAACTGCTTAGTACAATCGTCGTGCTGGTCCGGGTAACAGCCTTGATGGCTTTGATCCGGCGTACCAGCAGCTCTTCCAGGGCCGTCGTATCCTTTACCAGCACCTTTAGCAACAGGTCGGCGTCGCCGGCTATATGATGGCATTCCAGCACTTCATGCATCGCGACGATCTGTTCCTTCACCTGCACGTTCTTCGTGTGGTCGATCCATACATGTATAAAAGCTAAGAGATGCAGGGAAAGCTTTTCCCTGTTCAGCTTTACGGTATAACCATCGATAATGCCTGACCTGCCAAGCTTCCTTAGTCTTTCTGTAACAGCAGGCAGGGAAAGGTTCACCTTCCTGGCAATATCGGCGCCCGTCATGCGGGCATTCTGTATAAGCAGCTTCAGTATCCTGCTGTCAAAAGCATCCATAATGGTATCATCTTTCGGTAAAACTAGCTAATACATTATTTAAGTTTGTAAGTATGAAAAAACAAAAGCTATTATTAAACAATATTTCTGTATTGCTTAATATCAGCTTTACCAGGAACAATAAAGCAGCAGCAGGCATCAAAATTCACTATCTGTTATCCATCGTATTTCCACCATTGCTCCTTATCCCCTTGCTAAAATGATCACCAACTGGCCGGGGCACAACACCTGTTTGTAGAACCATGGTTCCAAAGTTTCATGGTTCCAAAGTTCAAGTGTTTTATTGTGGGGCAGATATATTCCTACAGTGGAGAAGCCAACCATCTAACAATCTTTCAACCATCTAACAATCGAGTAATGGAACTTTTGAACACCTGGAACGATTGGAACAACCGCAGTTCCAAAGTTTCCTGATGCGTTTGCTCTTTTAACACGGGGTGTTTGTTATAGTAAAGATTTTTTTCTCAACGCATCCCAAAACGCTGACGGAAGACTGGTGATGGCCATTTCAACATTTTCTTTTACCTTATTCATACGCGTGGTATTCAATGCCACACTGGAAACACCTGGAACCCGTAAGCCGTATTGTATACAAGCATGCGCCGGGGCAATTGCAAATGCTTCACAGGTTTCAAAAAAATCCTTTCGCCACTGGATAAGCCGCTGTTGCGCTTCATCTTCACCTGTCACTAAACGGTAATTAAAATATGCACCGCCGGTAAGATACCCGCCATTGAAAACGGCAGAATTCACTACCCATGTTCCCCTATCGCTTAGTTGTTTTATAAATACTGAGAGTGCATCAGGATGTGAATACAATGTCATACTGTTGGCAAACATAACCCAATCCAAATCAATATGTGTTGTGATCTCTTGAATTACGCGCCAGTCCTTCGCACCTATTCCAACCGCTTTAACCAATCCCTTATTCTTCAACTCGAACAATGCCTGGTAAGCATCCAGAATACCGGCGAATCTTTTTTTCCTGCTTTGCGCATCGGGCGCGCCTAACAGATATTCATCGGGATCATGAACAGATACCAATGCAGCATTATATGTCCCAAGTAATTGGTTGCCTTGTTCATAACACTGCAATATACCTTCGTAACCAATGCGCTGTTCTGCGTCATGTTTAATATTCTTCCAAACCCCCTGTTCAAATGTGGGCTCTTCGCCGCGTAATGGCACCCTGTACCAACCGAGTTTATTACTTATTATTACATCTTCCGGGGGTACCTGTAATTTTGTTAACGCATCCCCAAGTGATTGCAAGGCAAGTCCTGCCCCATACTTTCCGGCGCAGTCAAACACCACCGGCTTAACCGAATAGCGTAATGCTGCCGCTACAATACCCTGCTTTTCTTCTGCAGTTAGTTCTACATATAAATTACCAAGTCCACTGGTTCCAAATATTACCGGGGGAAGTTCAAATCCCATCTTTGTTCATTAAGTATTTAAAACAATTTTCAATACCACACAATGGAATGCTAAGAGGGTAATTGAAATATTTTCTTCATCAAAACCCATTTTTCTCCTTCCTTAGCCCATGGAAGTGGTTGTTGAAACTGCATCATCAGCGCTTCCCACTCCTGAACCTTGGGGTTGAGGCTGTCTAACCTGTTCTTTTCCTCAAATGAAAATCCATCCTGCACTTCCATGATCATGAACAAACGGTTCGCGGTGCGATAGATTTCCATGTTTGTGATCCCGGCATCCCGGATGCATTTGCTAACCTCGGGCCAGCCGTTCTCTGCCTGATGCCAGTTCTCATATTCATTTATCAACGCCGGATCATTTTTTAAATCAAGCGCCAGTGTATATCTTTTCATATCTGGACTATAGATGATTCTTCTTGTATATTGGATAAACCTGTAGGCATGGCCTTTGTTGCCCTGGCACTAAAAGCAAACACTGCCACTGCAATAAAACAGCACAGGGGAACAATATATCCCAACCGGATATTACCGGTCCAATCACTGATCATTCCAAAGCAGCGCGGTAGCAGTGCACCGCCAACTATTGACATAATCATCAAACTGCTGCCCATTTCTGTTTTTTCATGTAAGCCCTCAAGTCCCAAAGCGAAAATGGTCGGAAACATTATCGACATAAAAAAACAAATCGCGATAACCGCATAAACCGGGCTTAATCCATTGCCCAGTATCGCAACAACGGATAGCACCGTGCTCAAGATGGCGTACAACATCAATAAAGTCGCTGGTGCAATTCTTTGCATCAGCGCTGTTCCTATAAATCGACCGATAAGAAATGCCATTCCGCAAATACCAAGATAGTCTGCTGCCTGAACATCTGTAATAGCCGTTGATCCTTTTGCAAACAGGATAAAAAGGCTGAAAACGCTAACCTGCGCCCCAACATAAAAAAACTGTGCAAGAACACCTCCCAGTAACCGCTTATCACGCAATGCACCCGTCATCTGACGGACTGAAAAAAAAGCATGCCCATCCTTGGAGGAAAAACCGGGCAGTTTTACAAAAGAAAAAACAATAGCGATGATAATTAACACAATTGCAAGTATTACATACGGTGTTTTTACGGTCGCTGCTTCTGATGCTAGTGCGGCCTGCCTGGCTGTAGCACTTAATTTATCCAATTCCAGATCAGAAAGTCCTTTATTAAGAATAACCCTTCCTCCTATTACAGGTGCCAATGCAGCTGCCAGTCCATTGAATGATTGTGCCAGATTGAGCCGCTGGGGTCCTTTCTCCGGCCGTCCTAATAAAATGACCAAAGGATTGGCAGCTGTTTCAAGAAAAGCAAGTCCGCAAGCGATAATGAACAATGCGAAAAGAAAAAAAGAATAGGATTGCTTATTAGCTGCCGGTACAAACAACAGCGCGCCTGAGGCAAACAACAATAAGCCTGTAATAATCCCTGCCTTAAATCCCAGTCTCTTCATCAAAAAACCCGCAGGCAGCGCCATTAAGAAATAGGCTACAAATACCGCCGAATCCACCAGGGTTGCCTGGGTTGTAGACAGGGCAAAAGATCGCTTAAGATGCGGAATTAAAATAGGGTCCAGGTTATGGGCAAACCCCCATAAGAAAAACAACGAGGATATAAGAATAAAAATAAATAATACAGAGGCTGGCTGTTTCATGATGACTATTTAACAATCGCAGGAATCAAATCAAGCAAATTTATACATCTTAAAATCCCATGCTTTTTATAAAATAGACTTATTCTTATACAAATCCGACACCAGGCATTCTTCCCTTGTTCCGGGTTTAATACTTCATAAAATGCTTCGCTGTATTGATATTCAAGGATCAACATTATATTACCTGTATTTTTGGGCATTATGACAATTTATTACCTTTAATCCCATATGGGATAATAAAGCCAAAGCTTTTGCATGGATTAAAAATATGTTACACAAATCCGACCATATCTTAGCTGCGAAAAGAGTATTGAAGCATTCATTCTCGCTTTTAAATATTGATTATGTTCTATTGGATAAACAATGGAATTACAAAGGCGTATTAAGCCCATATTATAGGATCTATTTGATAGATAAGGGCAAAGGAAAGATCACCAATGGCAAAACCAGCTGGATATTGGAGCCGGGCTTTTTATACCTGGTGCCCAGTTACACCTTATGCGACCTGCACTGCCCTGATATTCTGGGGCAGTATTTTATTCATTTTTTTGAAGACCCAATGAATGGCATATCCCTGTTTCATAATAACAGAACAGTCTTCAAGGTCAATGCCAATAAAATGGACATAGCTCATTTCAAACGTTTGCTGGAGATCAATCCCAACAGGAAAATTAACAGGTCTGACAATCCAAAAATCTATGAAAAGAATATCTATTATAAAGAATATGAAGAACTGAATAACCAACAGCCATACCCTGTATTCCTTGAAACACAAGGTCTTTTGCTGCAACTGATCTCGAGGTTCATGAAACCTGCGCACACACATCCTGCCGAAGCATATGCCATTCCCACAAAAGTTGTTGATTTATTAGGTTATATCCAGTTGAATCTTGGCCAACACTTAAGTGTTAAGTACCTGGCCAAATTGGTTAATCAGCATCCGGATTACCTGTCAAGGTTATTCTTACAACTTACCGGTGAGCGCCCTTTGTCTTATATTCATACCAAACGAATTGAACGGGCCCAGTACCTGATAGTCACTACCAACATGACACTTGCAGAAATATCAGAAGCCACCGGCTTCGGCAATGTTCCACATTTTTCTAAAATCTTTAAAAAAATAACCAATGTTACACCAGCCAAATACCGTGAGCGGAATAATTCGTGAGGTACATTTCAAAAGATGTTCCATATCTTGAAAATATGGAACATCTGCATCTTTACAATTATCAGTTTGCCCAACCGCATCACCCGCTATTAAAGCCTTATGTTGAATATTTCGTTCAACTGGACGGCACCGGTACCTTGTTCAAATCTTTCTATTCCAGGCTGAATACTTCATTTATCCTGGATTTTGACCAGGGCACTTTCTATGATAAGCAACGCCTGAAAACAGGGTTGCTGGCAACCCAAAAAAACATACTCCAGTTTAGTCCTGTTGCCCGGCAGGATACCCGGGCAGATAAATTTTTCATCAGCTTTACACCTTATGGATTAAGTGTATTTACAAAATTGCCTATGCAGGAGTTAAGCAATGGCCCTGTTGCAGGTGAAGATATTTTCGAAAAAGGTTTACAACAGCTATATGAGCAGCTGCAACCACTGCCCTTTGCAGCACGGGTTACGCTATTTGAATCGTTTTTACTGGAGCGGTTTATAGCGCCACATGCTTCTCATCAGCTTATTTTTGACCTGGCAGATCGTATAAAAAACAATACGGAGGGCATCTCTTCCCTGCAATTAAAAGATCTGCCCTTAAGTGAACGGCAGATAGAACGGAACTTCAAGCGATATATTGGCATTAGTATGGGCCGCTTTCTCCGGATCTCCCGTTTTGAAAAAGCCAAGCAACTGATAGCCGTACAGCCTTCCCGGCGGCTGACGGAGATCGCTTACCAGGCAGGATATTATGATCAATCTCATTTCATTGCCGATTTTAAACTCCTCACAGGCGCCAGTCCCAAGCATTTCCAAACCTGTTGTTCTTCACATCAAAGAATGTCGGTATGATACAATTTTAAGCCATATGCCAGAGATAGTTTTGCCCATAAACACAATCTGGTTTATGCAAAACAGCAACCGCATTTTAGTAACCGGTGCCACAGGACAGCAAGGTGGCGCCGTAGCACGTGTATTACTGGCTGAAGGATGGCTGGTGCGCGGATTTACCCGTGATACAACAAGCACCGCTGCACAGGAATTGATGGCCCTGGGAGTGGATATGAGAAAAGGCGACCTGGCCGACCGGGCATCTATTGATCAGGCGATGGAAGATGTTTACGGTGTATTTGGCGTTCATCCGGGACCGTTGGCCATAGACCAGGATGAGGTACTGGCAGGGAAAAATGTTGCGGATGCAGCAAAAGCCCACCGGCTGGCCCACCTGGTATACAGTTCGGCCATTGGTGTAGATCAGGTAGCCCAAACCGGTATGCAGATGGAAAAAGCGATAGTAGAAAAATACGTTCAGGAGCTCGGGATATCCTATACCATATTGCGGCCTGCTTCTTTCATGGAAAATTTCCTGAATCCGAAATTCGGACTGAAAGGCACTTCATTTACTACGGCGGCTTTACCCACCACACAAATGCAGCTGATTGCACTGGAAGATATCGCCCAGTTCGCAGCCCTGGTTTTCAGACAACCTGGAACATTTGATCATAAAATCATTGAACTCTCCGGCGACACTTTAACCCCTGTACAAATGGCAGCTGCAATGAGCAGAACCACAGGCCTGGACATACAATACGAGCTGCTTCCCATGGAAACACTGCGGCAGCAGCTGAACCCACGATTTGCCAGGGGCTACGAATGGCTTAATTCCGGCAAAACGAAACAGGCAGACGAGGAAAGCCTGCGAAAAATTCACCCGGGCCTGATGAGCTTTGAAGCCTGGCTGAAGAAAACCGGCGCAGAAAGAATTGTGAATAAGCGTTTCCCAGGATGAATTACAAAAGCAAGTAAAAAAGGATGTTTCAATGAAACATCCTTTTTATTTAAAGAATACAGCAGGCTTAAAACCTGTACGACAATGTTGCGATCAACTGCCTGGGAGGAATGGGATTGATGCTGTAGTTCTCGTGAACATAATAATTGTACGTGTTGGTAATGTTAGAGAGCTTAGCCAGCAAGGAAATGTTTTTATAGGTATATCCAGCTGTCAGGTCTACAGTGATAAACCCGTCAACCGGTATCTGGCGGTCATAGCTTTGCGATTGGCCGATAGTATTGTTCCAGCCACCAAAGCGTTTACCGGTATAATAGGCGCCGGCCCCCAGTTTCAGTCCATCGAAACGGCCCTGTGTGAACTGGTAGAAAACGCTGGCATTGGCTGTATGCGCAGGATTATTCACCAGGCGCTGCCCTTCCACATAATTGCCGGTTTTATTTTCGGTTTTGGTATAACGCATATAGTTATAACTATAGCCGGCGATCATGCTGAGCCCGGTGGTTGGGTGGGCAGCCAGGTCTACTTCTATTCCATCACTGGTGGTTTGACCGGTGAGCTCTTTTAAAGAAGTATTGTTGTTGACAGCACCGGTAGCCGTGAACTGTGCAGTTTGGGCCAGGTTATTGTTCACGATACGGTAAGCTGTAACATTGGCCGATAAAAGACCATTAAAGAAATCATTTTTTACACCCAGTTCAAACTGGTTAATCATAGAAGGAGACAGTGCTTGTCCATAAATATCGGTACCGCTGTTAACGGAGAATGAATTGGCATAGCTGGCAAACAGTGATGTGGTGGTGGTTGGTTTATACACAATGCCCACGCGGGGTGTAAAAGCTTTATCTGTTTTACTGGCACCCAGTTTATGCGAACCATCGGCGATAACCAGTGTATCAGGACGAAGGGCATTCTGGTAACTCCAGCGTATACCTGCCAATAGTTTGATCTTTTCACTGATGGAGATCAGGTCCTGCACGTATACGCCAAAACGGTTGATAGGTGTTTTGCCGAGACGGGTAGCCGCAGCCGGTGGTATATCTGTTCTTGGTGTAAACTTACCTGCATTGAAAAGGTTAATGGTATCGTAGGTAGTTATATTATTGAACGCATAGGTCTGGGTATTGTATCTTTCTGCATCCAGGCCTGCCAGCAGTGCATGGCCGATATTGCCTGTTTTAAACCTGCCGTTCAAATTCACCTGTGCTACATAATAATCTTCAGAAGATTTTATTTTGTTCAGCGGCCGGGCCCAGTCGCCATTGGCCTGTGCCTGTATCCTTTCGGTGGAATAATAATCCCTGTCGTAGCGCTGGTAAGACAATACGGTGTTCAACTGCCAGCTATCGCTGAAATGATGCCGCAGCGTTGCTGTGCCGGTGTACTGCTGTGCAATATTGTACTGCCAGGGGGTGCCATAAAAACGGCCGCGCGGTACATCGGGTATCTGGGTATTGTTATATGTACCGATACCAAAATCGGGTGTAAACTTGTGATGCAGGTAATCGCCTTCCAGCAGCAGTTCTGTTTTGTTGCTGATCTTGTACAGTACCGAGGGGTTGATATAGTACCTGGTAGAATGCACCTGGTCGCGGTAACTATTGGCCTTTTCAAAAGTTCCATTTAAGCGGTAAGCCAGTTTTGAACTGAGCGGACCGTAAATATCGAAAGAAGGTTTATACAAACCGTAACTGCCCATACGCATAGATACTTCGCCACCGGCAGTGAACCGGGGTTGTTTGGTAACCATGTTCAGGATACCACCCGGGGCCACATTGCCATACAGGATGGCGGCACTGCCTTTCAGCACTTCCACGCGCTCAAGCCCGCTTACTTCGGGCATTACGCCGCTGTTCACCCTTGAACCGTTTTTGAACATATTGTATGCGCCAAAGCTATATCCTCTGGCAGAAAAAGATTCCTGCACAGCACCGCGGGTAGTGGCCAGGTATACACCGTTTACATTTTTCACCACATCGCTCAGGCGTTGTGCCTGCTGGTCTTTGATCATGTTTTCACCGATAATGGTTACGCTTTGCGGAAGGTCCATAGGTGAGATATCCATTTTGCCAATAGACACCGGTTTATTGTTCAGGCTTCTTTTGCCTACCAGTGTCACCTCTTCCAGCTTGCCTGAATTTTCACTCAGCGTGAAATCGGCGCCGGTGGTTTCGCCTGCAGAGATATGTACCTGCTGCTCTTTACTGTGTAAACCCGTATGCGATACGAACAGGATATAATCACCGGGCTTTATATTTTTAATGATGAAAGAGCCGTCTTCTGTGGTCATCACTGTATGATGCTCCTTTTTCAATCCCACGGTTACAAAAGGAACAGGTGCACCATCACTAGAAGTGATCTTACCTTTAATACTACCTGTTTGCTGGGCCCATAGCGGTGCAGGGGAAAACAAGAAAAATAAAACTGTTGGAATAATAGTACGCATCCGTTGAAGCAGCATGTTCTTTAAAAATTTTGCAAAAGAACCATGTTCCCTGCCTTCCTTTATGCCGGATCGGGAAAAAGCATTTATCAAATCCGGAAAAATCGCTACAGATACTGTACTTCAAGCAGTTATCGCTTATTCATATTATAAAAATAAATATACATTCATCCCTCAATTAGGCGTTAATCAGTGTTTTTATAGCTGCGGGCTACGAGCTTCCAGCTATGAGGCGGCCGGTTTTCAGTCTGCAGTTGGCAGTGTGCAGTCTGGGAAGCCGTTCTGCGTATTGATTTCCCGGAACTGATAAACACCTTATTTCTGCGTTTTCCGCGCATTCCGCGAGAGAATCAGTTGGCAGTCGACAGTAGGCAGTCCACAATCTCACAGCTCATAACTATTCGCTAACTGCTCCTTCCTCGATCTTCCGCGTTTTCCGCGCATTCCGCGAGAGAATTGGCCCGGCTTTTAACAGTTTTTTGCCCAAAGAGATCACCATTCCACGCTATTTAAAATTTCGTTGACTTTTAATATAAACTGTTCTGAGTAGTCTAGGTGTTCATCGCCTAAACAAAAAACTATGAAAAAAATCTACGCCACATTAACCGGACTATTGTTTATTTGTTCCTTCTCAAACGCCCAATTAATAAACACCCCCGTTCCAAAACAAGACAGCACGATTAAAGTAATCCCTTATGGCCGTCATGAATTGTACACGATCGATGGGAAACTGGTTCCACCGGATGAAGTAAAAAGATAAACTGCTTGGCTATCCACCATCTGCGCGGGAATACCAGAAAGTCAAACAGCTTGCTACTACCTCTTTTATTATATCAGGGGCCACAGCACTGGGTGGTATACTGGCTATTACCCAGTTTGGTAAAACCAGCCGGCTCGGATTAACATCCGGCGGAACATTCAACGATAAGTATCCCAGCCACACGATGGCTGTTATTCTTACAAACATGAGTAGTAGCAGGATGCAAGTAGCAAGATGTAAGACAAAACCTTCTGCTTACCACTCACCTTCAACAATGCAACCATTCCCCGTGAATCGTCAGTCGTGAGTGGTAGCAGGATGCAAGTAGCAAGATATAAGATAAAGCCTTCTGCTTACCACTCACCTTCAACAATGCAACCATTCAACTACTCAACCATTCCCTCCAACCAATCAACTATTCAACCATTCAACTACTCCCCGCATTTTCAAATCACCACATTTTCAAATTAATCATTCCCGTGAATCGTCACTCGTGA
>CBJLMB010000027.1:0-91251 GCA_966424055.1 uncultured Deminuibacter sp.
TATTTAACAGGACATTCCTGCCTCATAGCTGGAAGCTCATGGCTTGTAGCTATAAAAGGCTGTGAGCTGATAGCGATGAGCTGCGAGAAATACATCTCGTGGAACATGCGGAAAACGCAGAAAGGATGATCATTTTCAGGATGGCCTGGCAAAACAATTTATTCTATTTAACCCTCCATTCCCACCTCATAGCTGGAAGCTCATGGCTTGTAGCCAAAAAAAATGCTGCCTGCAACTTGATCATTATTTTTTCTTCGGCTGAAACAGGTTATAGCCCACTGAAAAATTGAACACTTCATTTTTATTGCCTTTTGCATCAGGCGCATTCTTCAGCACTACAGAAGGAGAGAAGGCCCTGCCATATTGTACTCCGATCTGGAACCGGTTGATCTGGTATTGCGCGCCCAGTAACAGGCGGGGATCAAAACGGCGAACGGTATAATTGGCGCCTGCATTGGTATTGCTTAAGGCATCCGCGCTCAACAGTCTGCTCTCACTGTTTGAATTGGTGCTGTTGGCAGAGGAAGGCCCGGCATAATTGTAAACCGTTTCATCATGCTGTACCAGTACTTTTTGCAAAAATGCAAGACTGGTACCGGCAGATAGTGTCAGGTTCTTTTTTACAGCGAAATTAATGGTCATCGGTATCTGCCAGTAATAAGCCTGTTTAATGGTTTCTTTGCCCGATACAGCACTAAATGCATACTGCCCCGAAGTGACCTGCACCTGGTTCGGTGAAGGCGCACCTCCGAAATTGCCGGGCGTGAAGGCGGAAATACCTGTTGTAAGGCTGAATTTTTTGCTGATATCCACAGATGCCGTCAGTGACGGATATACGGGCAGGTTATACAGTTGCTGCGCATCCTGCGAAACATTACCGGTCACATTGCGGTTAAGCTGTACGGCCACATTCACACCATGACCGGTTTCTGCCGGTTTGTGAGAAGAGGGCACATCAAAAGACGGCCAGATAATGTTTTTGTTCGACTGGGCGGTGGATGATGTCACGGGCAGCTGCGCCTGTTTGGCCACCGGTGCTGCGGAGGCGGTTGATGCCTGGATATTGTTACCGGTTACAGCTGTTTCATTGCCGGTACTTGCTGCATTGGTAGCATTGGCTGCCTGGAACTGTTGTGGGTGATAGCGTACAGATGTATCGATAGGCTGATTGTTATGGTTGTGTTGATTAGAAGCTGATAATGATGATTGCGCCAGTACAACAGGGCCGGTTTTGCCGGTCATTGCCGGGCCTGTATCCACATCTACATTGGTAGTACCGGTATGGGTATTGGCTATGTTATTGTTCGTATGGCCATTTATGGTATTGCCCGGCAACAGGGTTGTTCCGCCCTGGCTATTGGAAGAAGTAGGGGTGTTGGCGGCTGCATGGTTGGCTTCAGGCGCCATAGGCCTTGTATCTTTCAGCAATGAAGGGGTTACAAGGCATAGTAGCAGGCCTGCGGCACAGGCTGCCATCACCTGCCAGCTGAACATCCTCCTGAATACGCCGGGTGTAGGCTGCTGGGGCAGGTGTTCGTCCAGCAGCAGGCGCATCTGTTCCCATCCCTGGTCTTCCAGGAATGGGGGCGGGTTGAAATCATATGGATGTCTTTCTTCAGGCATATTTCTTTTTTATCATTTCCTGCAGTCGTTTTTTGCCTTCAGACAAATGCCAGCGGGAGGTGCTTTCACTGATGCCCAGTTCACCACCGATCTCTTTGTGCGAATAGCCCTGTACAAAAAACATACGGCATACCTTGCCGGTAACGGCAGGAAGCAAGCTGAAGTAATGTTCCATATCGCGCTGATGGATACGGTGCGCATCAGCGTGATGAAGATCATTGGATATTTGTTCGGTTATTTCAATGGTATTAAGCTGCGCTTTTTGCTTGCGGTAATGGTCAATACAAACATTTCTCAGAATTCGTTTGCCCCAGTTTTCAAAACTGCCTTTGGCCGTGTCAAATTCGTCTATATGCGTCAGTATCTTCAGGAAGGCTTCGTTGATAATGGCCAGCAGGCTTTCATTATCACTGGTGTATTCACGGGCAACCGTATAGAACAGGCCAAAGAATGCCCGGTACAGCTTTTCCTGTGCTATACGGTCGTTTTTTCTGCATTGCGCAATGATATGTGCCAGGTCTTTTACACTCACCTCCGGGCAAACAGGCGTGATAGGCGCCCGTTTGTTAACTAACTACAAAATTCTAATGAATAAATGTTATAGTTTTCAAAATGTTTGAATTTTCTTTCATGGAATCCAGGAACCGGACCTGGAGGGTGGTGCTGTCCAGCCTGAGAATACCCAGATACCGGGTAGGACCAGTGAAATTTTGAAAATCTGTAGTTGGCCTTATATATATGCTGTCCTGGGTAGGGTTCAATGCCCAAATACCTGTTCCATAATGAAAGGCATTGCTGTCGCAGCCACCTGCCCCGTCTTTGAAACTGTATTTGCCAAGTCCGCCGTACGGATCGCCAAAAACAACCTGTGCCTGTGAATGACAGCTGGAGAAAATAGAACTGTCTTGACCTGATTTACCCGGTATGATGATCTGGCTGATCTTCCAGGCATTGGAAGCAAGCAATATCTCTTTTGGTTTATACTGGTAGCCGGGTGAATCGTTCGATTTCAAGCAACCGGTCAGGGTGAGGCCCACTACTGCCATAATAGCCAATGCAAGCAGCTGAAAATGTGTTTTCTTCATTTGTGAGAGTGTTTTAATCTAATAACGTTTATTTAGGTGCTATACATATTCCAGTACGCGATTGTATAAAGAAGTGTTGGGTCGACAGGAAAAAACAGGATGATCTGCAGTTTTTTGTCGGCCAGCCGGTTATTTAAGGTTATGAACCAGGAAGGATGGGAAGAGTATACCGGTATATAGCAGATAAGAAAACCAGTAAAACCGTTGCCTGGGCATAAAAAATAAGAAAATGGCTGCTTACCCGGATACAGCTCTACAGCTATGGGGGCAGATACAGCGAATACAAAACGAACCCAGAGCGAACCCGGGTACAATGCAAAAGGCTCAAATCCTTAACTGGAAAGGGATTTGAGCCTTTTGCTGACTGCATTAAAATATAAAAATTGACTATTTTAACTGATAATCAATTGTATATAGGGTTTACCTCTATTTCTGCTATATCAATATCCTTGTAATTTCTGATCTCATTGTACACAGTATCCCTTTCTACCGGTTCACGTTTTACCTGTTTGATCAGTGATACCAGCTGGGCGGTAGACAGGGCAGGTGTTTGTTCTTCACTGCCTGCCATAGAATAGATTTTAGTGGTGTCATCGATGGTACCATCAAGATCATTTACCCCGAATGACAGTGTCAGTTGTGCATTTTGCCGGCCCAGCATAGGCCAGTAAGCTTTCAGGTGCGGAAAATTATCCATGTACAAACGCGCGATGGCATAAAGACGCATGTCTTCGATCACCGAAGATTCCGGCACATGGCTCATTTCATTGTCGCCATTGCGGAATTTGAGCGGGATAAAGGTGTTAAAGCCACCTGTTTCATCCTGCAGCTGCCGCAACCTTTCCATATGATCCACCCTGTGATGGAATGCTTCTATATGACCATACAGCATGGTGGCATTCGTATGCATTCCCAGCTGGTGGGCAACCCGGTGAATATGCAGCCATCCTTCGGCATCCACTTTATCGGCACAGATCTGCGCACGTACTTCGGGATGAAAGATTTCTGCTCCGCCGCCGGGTAATGACTGTAAGCCGGCCTCATGCAGCTGCTGCATACCTTCTTCCACGCTTAACTTGGCTTTGCGGAACATATAATCCAATTCCACAGCAGTAAATCCTTTTACATGCAGTTCGGGGCGGTGTGCTTTGATCTGCTGTATCAGGTCAACAAAAAAGCGCAGATTCATTTTAGGATGCACCCCGCCAACAATATGTACTTCTGTTACAGGTTTGCCATCGTATTTTTTTACGATATCCATCATCTGCTCAATGCTCAGTTCCCATCCTTCTTCCCGGTGTGCATACAGCCGGCTGTACGAACAGAATTTGCAGGTAAATACACAAACATTGGTTGGCTCAATATGAAAATTGCGGTTGAAATAGGTTTTGTTGCCGTGTTTCTGCTCTCTTACCCAGTTGGCAAGGGTGCCTACAAAAGGCAGGGAGCCTTTTTCAAACAATAAAACACCTTCATCAAAGTTGATCCTTTCGCCTGCCAGTATTTTTTCTCCGATCCGCTTCAACGCAGGATCCTGGCTGGTAGATACAATCTGCTGCGGGTCTGCACTAACTGTAAACATAGCTCTTCTGGTTTATGCAAAACTACCCAGCAATTCAATACGAACAGCAAAAAAATCGGGGAGCCAGGCCCGCCGGAACAAGCAGCCTGGCAACGCATGCTCATCCCTGTATACTTAATGTGTTTTCAGTATCCGCTCTGTTACGTTATGATCTGAATAAATGAGCCGCACAAAATAAATGCCCGAAGCAAAGCCACTGAGGTCAATGGTGATAAATGAATTGGCATTACCACTGTACTGGTTGGCATATACCCGGTTACCTGCCGTATTGTAAACAGCGATACCCTGTAATGTAGTAGGGGCATGGTAATGCTGAACAATAAAATAGGTTTGAAAGGGGCTGGGATAAATAAGGTATCCCTGCTGCTTCAATTTTTGCGGCAATGTTTTGGTATACACATTTACATTGTCGAGATAAATATTGTTGCGGTTATTGGATGTGCAGCGGAACACCACCTGGAAAGCGCCTGTGCCCGGCACCAGCGAGGTAAGGTTTACCGAATCGCGCCTGTACTGTGAAACCGTAGCCGGCACAAATGGGGTAGCAGCAGAGGGATTGCTGGCTGTTTGCAGGCTGGCACCGGATTTTTTGTAAACAGACTGGAAGGTATTGCCGCAATCAGAAGTGATCAATACTTCCAGCGTATCCTGCGGGTAGTTATTGCCTATTGCATTATAGGTGGCTGCCACATCAAATTTCAGGAACACCGAATCAACATTGGTATACTGGATAGACGGACTGCGGAGTTCATCAATATTGTTGTTGCCGGTATAGGCAAAATTGTTCATGTACACAGCTGTAGCATCTGTGCTGGAAGACAGTGAGCTGGCTTTTTGTACAAGGCTCCAGGTAATGGCCTGGTCAGGATTATAAATGCCCCAGCCCCCGGGCGGAAAACCATTGTTTTCAAAACCTTCGTTCAGCGGTGCTGTGGCAGTGCCGGTCACGGCAAATGCTTTGTGCAGGGTATCATTGGCAGTAAACTCATCAGCCACGCCATTGGGCCCCGATGTGTATAGGGTGAACTGGTGCTGGCCCAATGCTGCAGACAAAACGGGCAGGGTTACCTGGGCGGTATCGCCTTTAGCAAGATTGCCTGTCCAGGCAATGGAAGCCGCCGTACCATTGTCAATGCGGTAGTTGACCGTAACAGACTGCAGGTTGGCTAAACCATTGTTCTGTATAGTGGCCGTTGGGGTAAATGTATTGCCTGTACAGATAAAATCGGGCGAACTGATACGCGCTACACCCGCATCATTTTGCGAAAGGGTGTTTTTACTGATATTGATATCGTCAATATACAACCGGTTGCCATTGCCATTGATATTGCGGAACAGCAATGTGAGTTTTTGTCCTTTTTTAAGATAGGGCGTTAAATTAATGGTTTCCTGCCGCCACTGTGATGCAGTAGGCGTGAAGGCAGATGTGGTGGAGCCGGTCACTGTAGCAAGATCGGGCGGCCCTTTGCGGTATACCGGTACATAATTGCCCCCACAGTCACTGGATACCCATACTTCCAATCCATCGGCATAGGAAGCGCCCCGCTGGGGATCGGAGGGATAGGGCCTGTAAGCCAGCCAGAAAGAAAGGGTGGCACTGTCTGAATTACCGAAATCAACCGGCGGCGAGATCAGGTCGTCCCACTGCCCGGCCAGGCTGTCGTTGAAATTATCTACCATGGCTGCACCTGCGCCCGAATGCCCGGTATTGGTACGTACCCAGGTAAACACCGTGTTATCAGGATTGGATACTGTCCAACCCGCCGGCGGGAAGGCGGTGCTGCTAAAGCTTTCCGTTACTGGTGCTGCAATGACCGCAGCGGTGATATTCACCCGGCTGATAACGGTATCATTGGCCATATACCCATCTGTTGTACCATTGGGGTTACTGGTATACACCGTAAGTGTATGCAGGCCTGTATTGGTAAGGCCGCCCAGGTTCACCAGTGTATCATGACCAGGGGCCAGGCTGCCGTTCCAGGCAACCGTTGCTGCAGTGCTTCCATCATATTTTATATTGAAGGTGACATTGGTAAGAATGGTATTGCCGCTATTGCGCAATGTAGCGGTGAGCGCTATGTTCTGGCATACAACCGGTGCTACGGCACAGGGTCTTCCGCCGGGTTGCAGGCTTACCAGGTAGGCATCTGTAACAGTGCCGGGAATAACCGCACCATCGGATGTTTTGAGCGAGCTCCGGTACAGCTCCAGCGTATTTTCCATCCGGCATACCTGGTTTTGGGTGAACATACCGTAGCTCACATCGTTGGTATAGTCCATGTAGTTCTCATACATGATACCCGGTTTAATGGTGGTGCAGCTATCGGTAACATAACCACCCAGGAACCCTGATGAATTATCGGCCTGGTTGGGCGTATCATCTGTACAAGCGGCGGGCAGGGAATAGCCGACCTGTTCTTTAAAATCCACTCCATTGCAACTGCCGCTGTCATCACCCCATATATGGTAGAGGTAAAAATAATGACCTGTTTCATGCACCAGTGTTCTGCCCAGGTTGAACTCGGCATTTACCCTGCACTGGTTAAGACCAAATGATATGGTATTGATCACCACACCCTGCTCACCGGCAGGCGTTGTTATATAGGGAAAAGTGGCAATGCCCAGCACGCCATCAGAAAAATTGGTTACCCAAACATTGTAATACCGTGTTGCATCCCAGGCATCGAGACCACCGGTATTGCTGTGTTTTACATTGGCATAATTGCTTTGTGTGTAGGTGGCTGAAGTGGTTTTTCTTTCAATGCCGCTGGTGAATGCATTATTCGGCCCTTTTCTTGCCAGCGTAAAACGGATATGGCTATGGCCAAACCTGGCTTTGAACTCAGGAACGATAACAGAAGAATCGGTATTCATACCTGCAAAATCGGTATTGAGCTTTTCTATCTGGTCGAGCACTTCCCTGTCTGTAATAGCATTGGGATTGTTGTTAACGATGTGCACCACAACAGGTACCACTATTGTGCCTGCTGTAAATGTTTCCCTGGCGGCGGTTTTGTTTTGCAGGTATTCGCGTTGTATTTTTTCGCCTTCCTGTTTCCATTGTTCTACCAAGCCAGGCTGCCGGTTGATCATGTCTTGCAATACTTCCATCGTGGCGCATTTGCGCGGGATAGTACCTGTTTTTTTCTGGGAATAGGCGTTGAATGCTACAATTGAAAACAGGATAAGCAGTGTGTGTCTGAATGTGGGGTGCATACTAAAAATATAGAGCCCGTTTTGGGTCAATACGTTGTATTGAAATTACATTTTTTGTCAACTATTTGCATGATATCTCTGCGCAATTGCAAAAAATAAACCTGCCCGGGGTATGGGTAGGTTTATTTTTTTGCTGTATAAAAAATCAGAACAGGATACCGGCGATCGTAGCAGAAAGATAAGAAGCCAGTGTACCGCAGAACAGCGCTTTCAATCCCAGCCGGGCAAGATCGCTCCTGCGGCCTGGGGCCAGTTCGCCTATCCCGCCTATCTGCATGCCCACACTGCTGAAATTGGCAAAACCGCAGATGGCGATACTCACGATCAGCAATCCTTTTTCTGATAATACCGGTACTGATTTATTGGTCAGGTTTTGAAAGGCAACAAACTCGTTGATAGATAATTTTTGTCCCAGCAGGGTAGCCACATTGTTCACATCTGTTGAAGGAACACCCATAGACCAGGCCAGGGGATAAAACAGCTTGCCGAATATCCAGTTCAAGCTTAAATCGAAATGCGGGTTAAAGAGATGGCCTATTTTGAGCAATCCCCAGTCGAGCACGGCGATCACCGCAATAAAACCGATGAGCATGGCGATCACGTTCATGGCTATTTTAAAACCATCACCGGCACCATGCGAAATGGCGTCGATCACGTTGGTGTAATGGCTTTTTACTTCCAGCTTTACTTTGCCCATGGTCTGGCTTTCTTCCGTTTCAGGGAAAACAATTTTGGAGATCACCAGTGCGCCGGGGGCGGCCATCAGGCTGGCTGTGATCAGTTTGGGTGCAAGATCGAGCCCTGCTGCTGCACCCATATTGGCATATACCACAAGAATGCCCCCCGCAATACAGGCCAGGCTGCCGCTCATACTGGCCAGCAGCTCACTTTTGGTCATACCGTTGAGGTAGGGGCGTATCATCACCTGTGCTTCTACCTGGCCTACAAATGCACTGGCTACATTACTGAGTGCCTCGGCGCCGCTTACCCGCATCACAAAATTCATGGCCCTGGCAATCAGCGCTACCACACGCTGCATAATACCATAATGATAGAATATGGCTACCAGTGCACACACCAGTATAATGGTCGCTGTTACATTAAAGGCAAATACAAAGCCCCCGCCTATATAGTTACCAAAGCTGCCGGGTTTTTGTTCTACCACAATACCTCCATAAACAAAGGAAGCGCCCTGGAAAGCGAACTGCTCAATTTTTTGCATTCCCCTGCCCAGCACCTGGAAAAAACGGGATACCGGCGGTACTTTAAATACCAGCAGGGCAATCAGCACCTGCAAGCCAATACCGCTTACCACCAGGCGGTAATTGATTTTTTTTCTGTTATTGGAAAACAGGAACGCAAGTCCCAGGATAAGTAAAACGCCTAGTAGTCCTTGAAATCTTCCCATATTGTATTATAGAGTATAGAGAATGAAAATAAAGCGATGAAGATATACATTTTTGGTAAGCCGGAAAAAAAGGGATCTGGGGTGGTGACGGGGAAATTTAGAGTAGGAGTTTGCTATGTACGAGGTACGATGTGGGGTTCGTACTTTTTACTTCGTAGTTCGCGCTTTTGTTATGTACGAGGTACGATGTGGGATGTACGATGTGGGGTTCGAGGGTATGAAGGATGGGGTTCGTGCTTTTTACTTCGTAGTTCGCACTTTTGTTATGTACGAGGTACGATGTGGGGTTCGAGGGTGTGAAAGATGGGGTTCGTACTTTTTACTTCGTAGTTCGCGCTTTTGTTATGTACGAGGTACGATGTGGGATGTACGATGTGGGTTCGAGGGTATGAAGGATGGGGTTCGTATTTTTTACTTCGTAGTTCGCACTTGACAATGTACGAGGTGGGGGCGTAGTGATAAATTGGTGGTATTCGTACTTCATAGCTCACCTTTTATTTCGAGTGAAATGATAGCAAGAACATGCAAGTATGATCGATATTGGAAATCTGCTTCAATCCATCCTCACATCAAATCCATCCTCCCCATCACACACATCGTACATCCCACATCGTACATCAAACATAAAAGGGCCCCGAAAGGGGCCCTATGGCTTAACCCATCGTAATGCGATTACAGGTGAGCCTGAATTTTTTTATCCAGTACAGATTTGGGAACAGCACCGATCTGTTTGTCTACCACTTTACCACCCTTGATGAACAGGATAGCAGGGATAGAGGTGATACCATAATTAACGCTCAGGTTGGGGTTATGGTCAACATTCACTTTGCCTACGTTTACCCTGCCATTGTAATCTTTAGCCAGCTCTTCGATAACCGGACCGATAGCGCGACAAGGACCACACCATTCTGCCCAGAAGTCTACGATGGTTAATTTATCGCTGTCCAGTACACTGGTCTGGAAGTTTGCGTCTGTTAGTTCTAAAGCCATATCTGGTAATTTAATTGTTTACAATATTTACTTGAATGAAAGGTCAAATTTAGCTCCAAAGATCGATTTATGTTATTCTGACTTTTCCACGCATGTGATTAATGACGAAGCAGCAGTAAAAACCTGACAGCAGGGCAGCCTGTTCCTGTTGCTGGAGAAAATAGTAGTGAATAACTGGTTGTTAACCAGAAGTGTTCTGTTTAAAAGGATGGCTTTTTTAGAGATATCTATTTTTTCTATGTATTGATAGATTTTATCAATATGTTCCGGGGCATTTTATGGCTTTGAGCCCTGAGCTTGGGGGATGAATTACTTGCGGCTTAATGTTATCAGCTTCCGCTTTTTTAAATGTTGTTATGACAACAAATTTTGCCTGGCAAGGAATTCCAGCTTTTTATTGGCATCCAGCAGCTGGTATGTGAGTTCGGTGTTTTCTTTTCTGAGGCGGAACACTTCGTAGGCTTTCTCAATAAAATTGCGGATATCATCTTCATGCCAGGGTTTGGTGAGGTATTTATACACCTGCCCGCGGTTGATGGCATCTATTACTGCATTGATATCGGTATAACCTGTAATTAAAATGCGGATGGGTTCGGGAAAGCGGCTCAATATGGTTTCAAAAAATTCAATTCCTGTCATACGGGGCATGCGCTGGTCGCTGAGTATAACATGTACATTTTCTTTTTCCAGTATCTTCATTCCTTCTTCAGCAGATTCAGCGATAAAAATATTGAAGTTGCGTCTGAATGTAGCACGAAAAGCTATCAGGTTATTGGGCTCATCATCGACATAAAGTACGGTTATATCTTTCATGCTGCACAACGGGTTCTATAAAACAATTGGTAATCGTATACAAAACAACTAAAATTAGGATAGTTCTGCAATTAATTATCGCTGAAAATTTGTATAATCTATAATTTGTCGCCAATATTGCTAATATTTTATTCAGTTTTTTTATGTCTTCCCCCTCTGTTTTCCATCCAGCAATATTAACTGGTAATGAGGTTGGCTTGGCTGCTGATGCGCTGGTACATACACCTGTATTGTTCAGATTATCAAACGAAGATGACCAGCTCTCGCTCCATACCCTCTTACAACAAAAGCCCTATATCAGGCGCTTCGATACTATTTTTTCACAGCTGAAAGAGCTGCTGAAATCAAGGCAGCCCGGTGTTCGGCCCGATACGGCCACACTGGAACAGCAGGTGGAAGAATATGTGAAAAAGCACGCGGCTTCCCCGGAAGCATATGGTGTATGGGTATATTATCCCTGGTCAGAAAGGCTGGTGCATATCCTGGACGAAGCAGAGTTTGCCGAGCTGCGTACAGACCGTAACAGGAATAAGATCACACTGGCAGAACGGGCCATCCTGTCAACCAAGAAAATTGGTGTTATCGGGTTGTCTGTAGGGCAGTCCGTTTCCTTAACCATGGCCATGGAGCGTGGTTTTGGCGAGCTGCGTATTGCCGATTTTGACGAGCTGGAGCTTACCAATCTCAACCGCCTTCGCAGCGGTGTACACAATATGGGTATCAGGAAAACAGTGCTGGTGGCAAGAGAGATAGCCGAAATAGACCCTTACCTCAAAGTGACCTGTTTTCATGAAGGCATTACAGACGATAACCTGGAAGACTTCCTGCTTAAAAATGGTCAGCTTGACCTGCTGATCGATGAATGCGATAGCCTCGATATCAAAGTCATCTGCCGGCAGAAAGCCAAAGCCGCCCATATCCCGGTGGTGATGGAAGCCAGTGACAGGGGCACCATTGATGTGGAACGTTTCGACCTGGAGCCTGACCGGCCGGTATTGCATGGTTTTGTTGAACACCTCGACCTGTCCAAAATAAGGGACCTGAAAACCAATGAGGAAAAAGTGCCTTACCTGCTGGCAATAGCCGGCGCAGCAACCATCTCCACCCGGGCCAAAGCGTCTATGCTCGAAATAGGACAAACCATCAGCACCTGGCCGCAGCTGGCCAGTGCAGTGGCATTGGGCGGCGGTTTAACAGCAGATGTGGTTCGCCGCATACTGCTTGATCAATTTCATGAATCCGGCCGCTATTTTATTGATGTAGAAGAATTGATGTGTGATAAGGTTCAGCCCGTTCAACAACCGGCTGAACAGCATCCATCCCTTACTGAAGCCGAAATGGTTGCCTTGATCAACCAGTTACCGGCAGCTGCACCCGGTACAATACCAGCTAAAGAACTGATCAGCACACTGGTAGCCGCAGCCATACAGGCGCCTACCAATGGCAATGCACAGCCCTGGCGTTGGAAATACTATAATGGCAGGCTTTACCTGTTTGCCGATAATGTATACAGCGGCCAGCTGGCCGATTTTCAGCAGGCCGGTTCACTGGTGGGCTTGGGCGCAGCTACAGAAAACCTGCTGCTCAAAGCCGCTTCAATGGGTTATGCTGTAGAGACCGGAACAATGCCGCTGGGCGAACAGAGCAGGCTGGTGGCAGTGTTTAGTTTTAGTAAACAAGAAGCGCATCCGGCTGTTACAGAAGTAACCAGGCTTGCCGCCATGATCGAGAAAAGACAGACGAACCGGACCATACAGCCATCTGCTGCCATTGCATTTGACCAGTTGCAGCAACTGCAGGATGCTGCCCATACAATAGCAGGTGCGGGCTTACACCTGCTGACAGATGCTTCATTGCTGCAAAAAGCTGCGAACCTTATTGGCAAAACAGAACGGATGCGTATCCTGCATCCGCAGGGCCATACCGATTTTGTAAAAGAGATCGCCTGGACAGCAGAAGACGCCGAAACCACGCGCCGTGGTATCGATCTCGAAGCCTTTCACCTGCCACCTTCAGGACAAACAGCTTTCAGGCTGATGAAAGAATGGCCGGTAGTGGATTACCTGAACCAATGGCAGGGCGGCGCAGGGCTGGAACGCCTGTCACGCACCTGGGCCGGCACCGCCGCAGCACTGGGATTATTAACCATGCCTTCTTTCAGCAAAAAAAATAATTACCTGGGCGGCCGTGCACTGGAAAGAGTATGGCTTACCGCCACAGCGCTGGATATTGCTTTTCAACCTTTCAATACAGTGACCAGTTTATTTAACAGGCTGGATCATGAAGGCGAACAGGCTTTTCCCCCGCAAATGCGGGAAGAGCTGAAACAACTTCGTGAAGAATTTGCACAAATTTTCGGTGTGGGTAAAGATGCAGGTGCTGTATTGGTTTTCCGCTTATTTTTAACAGAGAATACTGCAAAAAAATCTTTGCGGATACCGGCAGCGCAGGTGCTCTCATTTGACTAACCTGCAGTACAGCAAGAGAACCCCCTTTTACAGACGACCGGCCAACCGGTCTCTTCCTAGAAATTCACAACTGTCTTCAGGTACAATTTAAGCTAGCTAAAACGCTTTTCTGCTCAGCAAAAAAGCACACCCCGGTTATGAACAATGAAAATGGGAAGAATGATAAAGAAGTAAAACAACTGTTTGCATGTAGCGAGAAAAGAACAATTTGGTTAAATAATGATAAAGATTCGGGCGTTCAGGGCAATAGATGAATTTGAAACCTGCCAGAAATTTGTTGAAGGGCACATGCGTATTTTAAAGGTTTTTGGTATTACTATGATTACATCGGCCAATATTGAATGGTTTATGGATCCGCTGACATACGTGATTGTAGCAGAATCGGAGGATGGAAAGGTATTGGGCGGGGCGAGGGTGCAGATAGCCGGTGGCAAATATCCTTTACCCATTGAAAGCGCAGTGGCAGACCTGGATAATAATATTTATGAGGTAGTGCGTCAATACGCCCTGGAAGGGACAGGCGAATTATGCGGTTTATGGAACTCCAGGGAAATTGCAGGCATGGGTATAGGCAGTGTGTTTCTTACAAGAACAGCAGTGTGTATCGCACCAACACTGAAACTGCGCTCACTGTTTGCCCTCTGTGCACCCTATACCGTTACAATGGCCAAACGGGCAGGCTTTGAAATTGCTACCTTCCTGGGTAATGAAGGCACTTTTTATTATCCCAAAGAAGACCTGCTGGCTACTGCTGTTTTGCTAAGCGATACCCATACACTGCTAACCGCAGAGGAGGAAGACAGGGAAGAAATATTTTCTTTAAGAGAAAATCCCCTGCAGATAAGGGAAGAAGAAGGACGAAGACATAAGTTTGAGCTATTATACGACCTAAATATTCAAAACAAACCTTAGGATGAAAATTGCGATAGCTATATTGATTGCATTAGCGTTCTTGAACGGTTCGGCACAGGCCCAGCAGACTGTTGTGTATAGTAAAGAAGATTCGAACCTGCTGGTAGGAAGTAAAATTGAACTGCTGGAAGACAAATCGGGCAGTATGGATATTAACCAGGTACTGCAATCGGCCGGCTGGATGAAAAACGATCAGCAGGTACCCAACCTGCCAATGGGTGATGCCGCTTTCTGGGCAAAACTGCAGATCTCCAATCAAACCGGGAAAAACGACCTGGCACTTAACCTCGCTTATCCCACCATAGACAGCGTTACACTGTATGCCTTTGCCCCGGGCAACCACCTGGAGCAAACTATTGGCATGGGTGAATACCTGCCTTATTATAAAAGAGAGATCAAACACCAGGATTATATTTTTCACCTGAACATACCACCGGGCGAAACAAGGCTGTTGCTGCTCAGGATAAGGGCTTCAGAGCAGGTACAGCTGCCGCTTACACTGGGCTCGATGAAAAGCATCGACAATACCCTGTTTACAAAAGACCTGATTTTCGGCCTGTATTGTGGTATCATCCTGGTGATGTTCTTTTATAACCTCTTTATTTATTTTTCTGTCCGCGACAATATTTACCTGTACTATGTAGCGTATATTTTTGCGGTAGGCTTTACGCAGGCCTGTGTACAGGGATATGCGGCCCGCTTTTTTTATCCTGATTCAGCACGCTGGGCCAATTTTATGATGGTGCTGATGCCCATGCTATCGGGTGTTACCGCACTGGAGTTCCTGAAAAGGTTTATCGATGTAAAAAAATACACACCTGTATTGTACAAGGTGATCTATGTTTTCTTATTCGTTTACCTGGTGGTTACGCTGATGGGTGTGGTGGGCAAATACAGCCTGGCGCAACAGTTGCTGCAGGTGAATGCCATGGTGGCCTCTATCGTTGTAATAATTATCGCGGTAAAGATCAGCAGAAAAGGTTACCGGCCTGCCCAGTTCTTCCTGCTGGCCTGGGCCATATTCCTGTCGAGCGTGGTGGTGTTTGTACTGCGTAATTTCAATGTGCTGCCGTATAATAACTTTACTTATTATTCCCTGCAGATAGGCTCTTCCCTTGAAGTGATCTTGCTGTCGTTTGCCCTGGCCGACAGGATCAACCTGTACAAAAAAGAAAAAGAAGCATCGCAGGCCATGGCACTGCGGATATCACAGGAGAACGAACGGCTGATACGTGAACAGAACGTGATACTGGAAGAGATGGTGGCCGAACGTACAGAAGAACTGCAGGCCACCAATGAACACCTCAATGAAGCCCTGACCGATTTAAAAGACGCCCAGACACAGCTGGTAGACGCAGAAAAAATGGCATCACTTGGCCAGCTTACAGCTGGTATTGCGCATGAGATCAACAATCCCATCAATTTTGTAAAATCGAATATCAAACCCCTGCGACTGGATATCCAGGACCTGTTTGATGTGATTGGCAAATATGGCGAACTATCGCACGAAAAAGACAGCACTGCCATGCAAAGTAAACTGCTGGATATAGAAGAACTGAAACGGGAAATAGACCTCGACCTGGTTAAAGCAGAGATCACCCGCCTTATTGAAGGCATTGAAGATGGTGCCGAACGGACTGCTGAGATAGTGCGTGGCCTGCGCACTTTCAGCCGCCTGGATGAAAGCGAGCTGAAGCAGGTGAATATCCATGATGGCATAGAATCGACCCTGGTATTGCTGCGCAACAGTATTCCACCGCAGGTAAAGATCCTGAAAGATTTCAGGGCCGATGGCAATATTGAATGTTACCCCGGCAAACTGAACCAGGTATTCATGAATATTTTAAACAATGCGGTACAGGCGATACAGGCAAAAAAAGATAACGGTGATAGTGACTTTATTAGTATCTTAACAAACAATGCAGGCAATGACAGCGTGGAAATACACATAAAAGATTCCGGCATTGGCATGACCGAAGAGGTAAAGCAAAAGATTTATGAACCCTTCTTTACAACGAAAGATGTGGGCGAGGGTACAGGGCTGGGAATGGCAATTGTATTCAAAATTGTTGGTACCCACCATGGCCGGATCAACATTGTATCTGAGCCTGGCAAAGGCGCTGAATTTATAATAACTTTGCCCCGCATACAACCAATAGCATAAAATTCCAACATCCCTGATCAAATGACCTTTCCGGATAAAATAACCGTTTTGTACATAGATGATGAAAGTAATAACCTGCATTCATTCCGGGCCAGCTTCAGGAGAAAATACCATGTGCTAACGGCTTTATCCGCCGCCGAAGGCATGAAACTGCTGAATGAGCAGGATGTACATATCATCATTGCCGATCAGCGGATGCCGCAGTCTACCGGTGTTGATTTTTTCAATATAGTACGTAAATCACATCCCGATCCCATCAGGATATTGCTCACCGGCTATACCGATGCAGAAGCGATAGTTGACGCCATCAACAAAGGGGAAATATACCGCTATATCAAAAAGCCCTGGGACGAGCTGGAGCTGCAGAATGCCATCGATAATGCCTACGATATTTATATCACCCGCAGGCGGTTGCACCAGAAAATAGATGAGCTGGAAAAAAAGAACCATGAACTGAACCGGTTTGTATACAGCATTTCACACGATCTCCGCTCCCCGCTGGCTTCTATTATGGGCATATTAAGCCTGGCCCATATGGAGAACTCGGTGGTAGACCCCAATAATTACCTGGGTATGATCGCCACCTGTACAGACAAAATGGATCTGTTTATACAGAAGATCATTGAATATTATAAAGGCATCAGGGCCGATGATGAGAACGTGGAAATCGATTTCGACATACTGCTGAAAGACAGTATAGATATGAGCCGGATGCAGAACCCTGCCATACAGTTCCATACCGAGGTAAACCAGTCGGCCGCTTTTTATACAGATGCTTTCCGGCTTTCCATCATCATCAATAACCTGATATCAAATGCGGTGAAATACCAGCGGGAGGCAGAAAGCAAGCCACGCGTCACTGTTACCGTGAATGCCGATGCTGCAAAGGCTGATATTGAAATTGAAGACAATGGCATTGGTATACTGGACCAGCACCTCAACAATGTATTCAAAATGTTTTTCAGGGGCCATACCACTGTGAACGGGGTGGGCATCGGCCTGTTTATTGTAAAAGAAGCATTGCAGAACCTGGGTGGTGATATCCAGGTGCAATCTACTTACGGAGAGGGCACCACTTTCAGGCTTTCCATTCCCAACAGGGCAACTGCTTTGGTGCCTGAACAGGAATAACAAGAAAACGGGAACAAGCAGCTTGCACTGTTTATTCCCGCTTCCTGGTATAGTTTATTTTTTTTTCTTCTGCCGCCTCAGGGATACACGGTATCCAGCAAAGCCTCACAGCTTACTGGCTGCTGCAGCCGGTGGCTTTCAAAAGCCAGTTCTATCAGTTTAATGGTATTGTAACCATGCTCCGGTTTTTCTTTCAGCGGGGCGCCATTGACCAGCGTTTCATATAAATTCCGGTAATACCACCCATAATTACCGGGCAGGGAAGTGTATTTTTCTTTGATCAGCTTGTCATCAACAGTGGTGTGCAGCAGGCCATAGTTTTCAGGGTCTTCCATTCCCCAGTCGGCAGCGGTGGGTAACACACCGGCTTTCAGCAGTGCTTCCTGCGGGTCTTCACCATATTTGATAAACGAGCCTTCAGTGCCATGTATTATATAACGCGGCCCAGCCTCTCTTACCAACATACCGGCTTTGAGCGTTACTTTGTTGAAGCCATAATCCAGTACCAGTGTAAAATTATCATCTACTTTGGCATGCGGCCGCTGCAGCCTGATATCGGCGGATACATGTTTGGGCAACCCGAATAAACAAAATGCCTGGTCAATCAGGTGGGGGCCCAGGTCGTATAAAATACCGCTGCCCGGTATGTTTTCTTCGCGCCAGGCATTGGGCTTGGGGCCGGGACGGTACCGGTCGTAATGCGCTTCAAAATCATGTATCCTGCCCAGCAGCTGTTGTTGCAGTACCTGCCTGATCGTAATAAAATCTGCAACATAACGCCTGTTCTGGAACACGCTGAGCACCTGGCTGCTTTTACCGGCAAGCGCCAGTAATGCAAGTGCATCATCACTATTGATGGTAAATGGTTTTTCAACCACCACGTGTTTACCCGCACCCAATGCTTCAGCCGCATAAGGCACATGCGTTTCATTGGGTGTGGTGATCACTACCAGGTCAACCGGTGCTGCCAGCAGTTGCTGCAGCGAGGTAACGATCTGTGCATGGGGAAAAAGCGCTTTTGCATCCTGCCTGTGCCGTTCTAGTACTGCTGTTACTTCGTACTGCGGCAGCGTGGCTAAAAAAGGGGCATGCATTACTTTGGCCGCCACACCATATCCTACAAGACCTATTCTGATAACACTGCTCATATTAAACCGTTTTCATTGATTACAAATCCTGTCTGGTTAAAGGCCAGGGTGGTTACTTCAAAACAGGCTGCAATACTTTGAACCTGCCATCTATTTTAAAATGATAGTCGAGGCCCAGTATATGGGCTATCATGGGATAAACATGAATGTTTTCAAAGCCGTCGATCCGGGTATGTTCTTTAAAGGCCGGTCCCCAGGCATAAAAACTGGCGCGCATTTCAGGAATGGCCGGGTCGAACCCGTGTTTGCCCAATGAGGCATGACGTGTACCGAGATTAAATACCTTAGGCAGGCGGGGCACCAGGATGATATCGCCAATGCGGTTATAGCGGTCATTGGCTTTGTTGTAGTGCCAGCGCTTGGGCATTTTGGCTGCGAGGTATACATCAAAATCCTGCGCCTGTTTTTTCAGCGCCTTGTAAGTGGGCTTGATATTTTTCTTGTTCCTGGCATACAAATGTAACAGCGCATCGCCCCAGGGCACAATAAATTTGGAGGTATCAACTGCAGAAGGTAATGGCAGGGTATGCTCATTATCCACCGCGATCATTCCATGATCTGATACAAACACGAAATTGACGGGCAGCTGCAGCGAATCAACAGTGGCCACCAGTTTGCCTATGCTTTCATCTACAAAATGAACGGCCTGCTCTGCTTCTTTCGATTCGGGACCATGCATATGTTCTTCATGATCTACTTCAGGAAAATAGAAGGTGATCAGGTGCGGACGTTCTGCTTCCGGTAACTGCAGCCAGTTCTTCACCGCTTTAATACGCTGGTCAATAGGGATGGCCTCGCCATAATTGTAGTAATAGGAGGGGCGAACACCCTGTATGGCACTTTCTGATGCTACCCAGTAAAAGCTGGCAGAAACCATCTGCTGTTGCTCGGCCAGTACCCACAATGGTGTACCGCCGTACCAGGAGCTATCGCCAACAGCCTGTTTATTGGCCAGGCTGTACATAGCCCCATGCTGTTTATCGTAAAAAGAGTTATCAACAAGGCCATGGTGCGATGGGTACAAACCTGTTACAATGGTATAATGATTGGGAAAAGTGAGTGAAGGATAAGAGGGCAGCATATAAGCCGCTGTTACACCCTGTTCCCTCAACCGGAGCAGGTTGGTGGCATGGTATTTTTCTGCAAGATCATAACGGAAACCATCTGCTGAAATCAGGATCACATAAGGTTTTTGCTGCTGTGCGGCACTATTATGCCTGCCCGGCACTGTTTTTTGTGTAATATCTTGCGCAAATACCTGCTTTGTTCCATTCAATAGCAGGCATACCAAAAATAACCGGATGAAGAATGATTGCATGTAATATTGTAATTGGATGCTGGCAAAGATATAGAAGTATCGGCTAGTAAGCAGAGCGCCACTATACCGGGCAGCAGGAGTTTATATTTCCATCAAACTGCCTGATGGCGCATGGATATTGCGGCAAGCACGGCTGCCTACCTGAAAATGGACAGCAGTTGTATCGAAACAGAACAGTGTGCCATAGGTGATTCTTTTATACTATATTGATTGATAATTGCTTAGATAATTGGTATCGCGGTTGCCCCTTTGTTCACATTACTGTAAAACTATGTTGATCAATTACCTCAAAGTTGCCTGGCGCAACCTGATGAAACATAAAGCGTTTTCGTTTATCAATGTATTCGGCCTCGCTGCAGGGCTCACCTGCTGTATATTGATCAGTTTGTACCTGCAGCGTGAACTGCATTACGACAGCTATCATAAAAACAGTAAAACATTGTACCAGGTGGGCAGCCTGTTTATTCACCAGGGTAAAGAATCGAAGATGGCGGCTACACCGGCGCCTTTGTCAGGGGCATTGGTGCACGAGTTTCCCGAGATTGTACAGTCTGCCAGGCTGATGAGCCTGGTGTATGAAGACAAAACCCTGTTAAGCCGTAAGCGACCCGGTACTACACAGCAAACCGCTTTTTATGAAACCAAAGGTTACCTGGCAGACAGTAATTTTTTCAACATGTTCAGTTACCGGTTTGTGGAAGGCGACCCGGCCACGGCATTAAACCGGCCCGCTACCGTGGTGCTTTCGGAGGAAACTGCAAAGAAAATATTCGGTAACCAGCCTGCGCTGAACCAGGTGATACATATCAGCAGCACTACCAATGGCGATCGTGATTTTATGGTGACCGGTGTTTTTAGCCCGGGTAATTTGCCCTCGCATATTGACGGGAAATTTTTCATGTCGATGAATGGCGGCGAGATAGAACGTTTCATCAGGCGTAAGTCTGACGATTTTGTTTCAGACAATATGTTTTATACCTATGTACAGCTGAAACCCGGCAGTGATCCACGAAAGCTGGAGGCAAAATTCCCGGCTTTCATGGATAAGTATGCCGCGAAAGACCTGAAAGCAGCGGGTTTTGGCAAGGGGCATTTTCTGGTACCGGTAAAAGATATTCACCTGTCTGCTGACCTGCCGGCTAATGTAACACCGCCGGGCAGCCGCACTTCCCTGTATATTTTATTTAGCATTGCGCTGTTCACCCTGCTGATCGCCTGCATCAATTTTATGAACCTGGCCACGGCAAGATCGTCCAAACGCTCTGCCGAAGTAGGTGTTCGCAAAGTGTTGGGGGCAAAGCGCAGGATACTGGTGATGCAGTTCCTGGGCGAATCTGTGCTCATCAGCCTAATTGCGCTATTCTTTGCCTGGATGCTGTCACTGATGTTGTTGCCCGCTTTCAGTTTGCTCACGGGGAGCGAATTCTCTTTGTCTCTCGGCACACATCTGCCGCTTATTGCCGCATCTGTGGCACTGGCGGTTTTTACCGGTTTGCTCGCCGGCAGTTATCCTGCTTTTTACCTATCTTCTTTTAAACCCGTTCAGGTACTGAAGGGCAGGTTTAAAAATTCCTTTGCTGCTGCATCGCTGCGCAAAGGGCTGGTGGTATTCCAGTTCACCATTTCGGTGGTGCTGATCATTTCCACCATGGTGATCAATAAACAGATGCATTATCTCCATGCGGCAGACCTGGGTTTTACCAAGGCTGAACAGGTGGTGATACCCTTGCGCACAACCGCTGCCAAACAAACTTGCCAGGTACTGAAAAACGAGTTGCAGCGCAATCCACAAGTACGGGCTGTGGGTGCGTCTTATTACTATCCCGGCATTTATAACCTGGACGATAATCTTTTTTTCCGCGAAGGCGAAACCACACACGATGGTAAACGCACCCGGCTGAATTATGTGGATGAAGATTTTTTACCCACGCTGGGTATAAAAGCAGTGGCCGGGCGTTTGTTTTCTAAAAATTTTCCGTCCGATACCAGTGGCAGCATTATACTGAACGAAAACGCCATACATACACTGGGCTACCGCTCGGCAGAAGAAGCGATCGGGAAAAGGATCTACAATAGTTTCGAGAACAAAGCCTATGATTTTACTATTGTTGGCGTGGTGAACGATTTTCATTTTGAAAGCCTGCAGTTGCCCATTACACCTTATGGCTTTATATTGAGTAAGTCAACGCGGTATAGTTACCTGGTGGTGCATGCGCGGCCGGGAGAAACCGCATCACTGTTAAAGTTCATGGAAAGCAGCTGGCGCCAGCTGAACCCGGATGAGCCTTTTGAATATTCTTTCCTGGATGAGGATTTCCAGAAAAATTACCGGGCTGAAGAGCGCTTATCAGCCATGATCAGGTATTTTACGCTGATGGCTATCCTGATTTCCTGTCTTGGTTTATTTGGACTGGCCAGTTTCAGTGCAGAGCAGCGTATTAAAGAGATCGGTATCCGCAAAGTGCTGGGGGCAAGTGCTGCCAGTATTGTGTTGCTGCTTTCCAGGGATTTTCTCCGGCTGGTGATCACTGCCGTGGTGATCGCTTCGCCACTTGCCTGGCTGGTGATGCACAAATGGCTGCAGGATTTTGCTTATAGTACCCCGATTGGCTGGGCCGTATTTTTGTTTTCATTTGCCATAGCCCTGTTCATTGCTTTGTTCACCATCAGTTTCCAGGCATTCCGTTCGGCATTGGCCAACCCCGTGAAAAGTTTGAAAACGGAGTAAGCAGGGAGAAAAAATATAAAAAGAAAGAGAGGGATCATCCCTCTCTTTCTTTTTATGCATCGATATATTTTATCCTGCCAGTGCTACACTTACATCCACATCAGGATATTCCATCAGGAAAGCGGCCAGTTCATCATTCATCTGGAAACCTTTTTCCATGGTGTACATGCTTATTTTCAGGTTTTCCTTGGGCTCATAAATATTGAAACGGAGGGATGATTTGCCCGGATGGGATTTTATATTCTGTTCAACAAATGATACAAATTTTTCTGAAATAGCACTTGGATGAGCGGTGATTTCCAATTGTTTAGTTAATGTTTGTTTGGCGGTTTCCAGCAGGGTGATGCTGCTCACCTTAAACTCGTACTGATCGCTGTTAAAGCGTTGTTTGAAGAAGCCGTTCACCATTACATTCTTTCCTTTTTCCACGTAGTTCTGGAAACGCACATAATCATCGCTCCATAGCATCAGGTCGGTTTTGCCGGTAAAATCTTCCAGCACCATGATACCGAAATTGCGGCCTGTTTTGGTTACGCGGTGCTGGCCATCGATCACCAGCCCGGCGATACGAAAATTGCGGCTGCCGGCTGTGGCCAGCAGGGTAGAAGATTCTTTTATTTCATTGAAGTCACTGAGTGTCATAATGCCGTAGTGCTTCAATTCAAATTTAAAATGATCCAGTGGGTGGCCACTCATAAAGATGCCGGTCACTTCTTTTTCAAAATCCAGGCGTTCTGTCAGGCTCCATTCTTCGGTAGTGGGTAATTTGGGTGGTGGTATTTCCTGCATTACCGCATCGCCGAACAGGCTGTTGCTGCTTTGGGTTTTATTGGCCTGGTACTGGTTGCCGAAAGTGATGATGCGTTCGAGCCCGCTTTTGGTATCGCCCTGCGGGATAAAGAAATACTGGGCGCGGTGCAGGTCGGTGAAACAATCGAATGTACCGGAGTAAACCAGGCTTTCCAATGATTTTTTATTCACAGCGCGTTGGTTGATCCTTTTAATAAAATCGAAGATGTCTTTATAAGGACCTTCCTTGGCACGTTCTTCAATAATACTTTCAATGGCTGCCTCGCCCACACCTTTCAATCCACCCAGGCCAAAACGGATCTCGCCGCGGCTGTTCACACCAAAGCCTTTATGGGATTCATTGATATCAGGCCCCAGTACGGTTACGCCCATCCTTTTACATTCTTCCATGAAAAAAGTGATCTTTTCAATGGCACCCGCATGATTGAGGATGGCCGCCATATATTCACTGGGATAATGTGCTTTGAGATAAGCGGTCTGGTAAGCCACGAAAGCATAACAGGTAGAATGTGATTTGTTGAAGGCATACTGGGCAAATGCTTCCCAGTCGGTCCATATTTTATCCAGCACTTTCTCAGGATGTCCTTTAGCCATGGCGCCGGCGAGAAACTGGGCTTTCATCTTATCCAGTACGGCTTTCTGCTTTTTACCCATGGCCTTACGCAGTACGTCGGCATCGCCTTTTGTAAAGCCGGCCAGCTTCTGCGACAGCAGCATCACCTGTTCCTGGTATACGGTGATACCGTATGTGTCGGCCAGGTATTCTTCCATTTCGGGAAGATCGTAAGTGATCTCTTCACGGCCGTGTTTACGGTCGATGAAATTGGGGATGTAAGCGATAGGTCCGGGCCGGTACAGGGCGTTCATGGCGATCAGGTCGGCAAATTTATCAGGCCGCAGCTCGCGCAGGTATTTTTGCATGCCGGGACTTTCAAACTGGAATGTACCATTGGTTTCGCCTTTCTGGTATAGCAGGAATGTTTTTTCATCATCCAGCGGTATATCGTCTATTTCGATGGAGATATTGTGGTTTTGCTTGATCAGCTCCAGCGCGGTTTTGATGATGGACAAGGTTTTTAATCCCAGGAAGTCCATCTTGATTACACCGGCTTCTTCGATGATGCTGCCTTCGATCTGGGTAACCCAGAGATCTGAATCTTTCGCGGTGGAAACAGGGATCAGCTCTGTTAGATCCTTGGGGGCGATGATGATACCGGCGGCATGGATACCGGTATTGCGTACCGAGCCTTCCAGTCGTTCTGCCTCTTTCAGCACTTGTCCGCGCAGATCAGGGGCCTTGTAAATTTCCCGCAGCCTGCGCACATTTTCGAGGTCTTCGGGGCCCAGGCCTTCTTTTTCTTCGAGCGATTTGGCGCCATCTTTGGCGGTGATGGGCGCCTGCAATACACGGCCCAGTTCGATACCGGGTTTATCGGGTACCATTTTAGCCATGGCATTCGATTCGGCCAGCGGAAGGTCCAGCACACGGGCAACGTCTTTGATACTCATTTTCGCGGCCATGGTGCCATAGGTGATGATCTGGGCCACCTGGTTCTTACCGTATTTCTGCACCACATAGTCAATTACGCGCTGGCGGCCTTCATCGTCAAAATCGGTATCGATATCCGGCATGCTCTTACGGTCGGGGTTAAGAAAACGTTCGAACAGCAGGTTGTATTTAATGGGGTCGATATTGGTGATGCCGATACAATAAGCCACCGCGCTTCCCGCAGCTGAGCCACGGCCAGGGCCTACAAACACACCCAGGTCACGACCGGCTTTAATGAAATCACTCACAATTAAAAAGTACCCGGCAAAACCCATGGTTTTGATGGTGAACAATTCAAAGTCGAGCCGTTCGCGTATTTCTTCCGTGATCTCGCTGTAGCGTTTGCGTGCCCCCTCGTAAGTGAGGTAATGCAGGTAATTCCACTGGTTGAGATTGCTGTCGTCTGTAGTACGGAACTCTTTGGGTAAAGGAAAGGCCGGCAGCAGGATGTCTTTTTTCAGGTTCAGCACTTCCACCTTGTCAACGATCGCATTGGTATTATCCAGCGATTCGGGTACATCGTGGAAAAGCTGCTGCATTTCTTCCGTTGTTTTAAAATAGAACTGATTGTTCGGGAATTTAAAACGCCGGTTTTTGTACTGCAGTTCATCATTCACAAAATCGTCAAAGCCCGGTGTGGATTGCTTTTCGCCTGTATTGATGCAAAGCAGGATATCATGGGCATTGGCATCATCCTGGTCGGTATAGTGGCTGTCGTTGGTGGCAATAACAGGCACATTGTATTTCTTGGCAAACTTGAGCAGGGTGGCATTGATCAGTTCCTGTTCTTTGATCTCATGGCGCTGTAGCTCGATATAATAGTCATCGCCAAAAAGATCGAGCCACCATTTGAATTCTGTTTCTGCAGCTTCTTCGCCATCGTGCAGGATGGTTTGGGGCACATAGCCGCCTATACAGCAGGTGGTGGCGATCAGTCCTTCATGGTATTGCTCGATCAGTTCTTTATCAATACGGGGGTATTTACTGTACATGCCCTCGATAAAGCCCAGGGAGGTGAGCTTGATCAAGTTCTGGTAGCCGGTTTTGTTTTTGGCCAGCATCACCTGGTGGTAGCGCTCATCTTTCTGTTCTTTGGAAAATGTTTTCCTGTGCCTGTCGGCCACCACGTAAAATTCGCAGCCAACCACGGGTTTAACCACGGGCTCGGTAATGTCTTTGCCATTGGCATCCTTACCTACCACGCGGGTGTTTTTCCAGGCCTGGCTTACAAATTCAAATACACCGAACATATTGCCATGGTCGGTAATGGCCAGGGCAGGCATATTGTTCTTGGCGGCTTTTTTATACAGGCTGTCGATAGATGCGGCCCCGTCGAGCAGGGAATATTGTGTATGAGTATGTAAATGCGAAAACTGGCACATAACTGATTCTGATTCCGGATAACAAACAATTTACCAAAAAGCCCCGGGATATACCGTTTTCTGCAGTAGAAAATAGTTCCCGGGCCAACAGCAAATGTCGTTATAAAACAGGCTTTGAAAAAATGGCATTTATCCACATGGGTGCGGAATTTTTTTATACGCAAGTGGCGCTGCGCGGTGAATGGCGAGTGGGAATGGGAGAGTGCCGGCTCATGGTTGGCAAAAGCTGCTTTTCCTGCGCATGTTCAACACAATTAAAATTTACAACAATATGTAAAAACTTATGCAGGTATGTTGCTGGTACAAGTTGTCTCCGTTAAATTGCGCCAATGTTATTGATGAACTGGAAAAAATGGGTATACGGCTGCATCACAGTAATATGTTTTGCCAGCTGCAGAAGCATCAAAAATGCCGGTGCTAAAGATAACTCCGCCACCAGCGGCGCCAAAAGCGGCAGAAAAGGGAAAGATGTTCGTTTCATTGATGGCATTGCGGTCACCCCCGGTAATGCAGTAACCTCCAAACACAGCACCGGGCCTGGTACCGACAGCAAGAAGAAGAATGAGCGGTATACACCACCTGATAATTATTCACTGACCGATTTCAATATTGAGAAAGCAGACTGGCTGCAGTTAAAATACGCCATTGTGCTGGATGCTTCTATTGAAAAGCTCACCAACCTGAACCTGCTAAAAACCATCGACCACTGGTGGGGTACCCGTTACAGCATGGGTGGCAATACAGAGAATGGTATCGACTGCTCTGCTTTTACCCTGGCCGTAATGCGTGATGTGTACAATGTAGCATTACCCCGTACAGCACAGGAGCAGTACGATCACAGCGACCGGGTAGAAATGGATGAGCTGAAAGAAGGGGATCTTGTTTTCTTTCATACATCGGGCAGGCGTATTTCGCATGTGGGTATTTACCTGCTCAATAACAAGTTTGTGCATGCTGCCACCAGTGGTGGGGTAATGGTCAGCGATTTAAATGACAGGTACTGGCAGCCACGTTATCGCGGTGCAGGAAGGGTGATCAGCACCAATAAATAGTTTGCAAATTGTTTTACAGCGATGCTGGTTTTCAGGCCATCAATCCCAGCTCCTCCAGTTTCTTTTCTATTATATGAGGTTGCCTTTCCAGTAATGCGGCTACTTTGTCTGTTTTTTTAAACAGGGCAAATGCATTTTTCATCAGGGAGAGCTCTTCATTCGACCAGTGTTCATAAGCCCTGGGATAATTTTTCCTGATCTGTAATTCCTGTGGTGTGAAATGATCCGGGTTTCTTTTAGGAAGTTTTTCCACGGCGGGTTTGGCCACTTTGATCAGCTCATCGATCTGCTGATCGGGTATAATAGAGAACTGGGGCTGTGTGGTGTGGTCGGTGTTGGTAAGATTGATGTCTTCAAGAGAAGCCCTTACCTGGGAAGCACTGTAAAAATGCCATTCATTACCATCTGCCTTGCCTGAAGTACAGGCGCATTGAGGGATCAGCTTCAGCATTCCCAATGCTTTCAGTTTCTTTAAAAAATTCCTGAAGTGCAGGCCTTCGTGTCTGTCTTTTTCAATAAGCCCCTTGCGGGCGAGGTATTGATAAACATCGGTGGTGCGGGCACCTCTCTGTCCGGTAGTGTCCAGGAATTCCTGGATAGCCCTGCTGATACGGCGGGCTTTTTGAAAGTCATCCTGCGTAATGATGGTCATGATAACCTCCCGTTTGCCTAACTAAGTTAAGTCAAAATCCCGCTCGGGTCAACCCCTGTGCGTAATTGCTTGCCGCACTGGTAATCAATGTCGAAACGGCATTGTTCGCCCCCGAGAGGATCAGTCGGCAGTTTGCAGTCTGCAGTCAGCGGGTGCTAACTGCTTCAGGATTGTGGTGATACCTGGCTGGCGGTGATATAGTACAGGCGCTCGATCAATACAGGATTGACCAGGGCTTTCTGCTGCGGTGGCAGGGCGATATTCTGCCATTCCTCTGTTGGCTTCAGCTTTAATACATTGCTGTCTTTACGCAATACCAGTGGCAGGTTAAAGCCTTTTATACAATTGCTCCAGCGATAAAACAATTTGCTTTGGTCATTGCTTACATAAAACTCCAGCTGTGGTACCTGTACAGTTCTTAAATACTGGTCGTATACTTTTGAAAAATCGATACCGCTTTGCTGGTTGATGTATTCTTCCACCTGTTTAGTGGTTACTGTTTGGTGATAGAAATTTTTGTTGAGCCCGCGCAGCAGCTGCCTGAATTTTTCATCATTGTCCATGGTATGGCGGATGCTGTGGATCATGTTGGAAGCCTTGTAATACATATCGCCGCTGCCTTCATCATTCACGCCATAATGGCCGATAACAGGCTTATCGTTGCGGATGTTTTTGCGGATGCCGAAATTATAATCATTGCCGGCCTCTTTGCCATAATAGTATTCTGTGAACAGTGTTTCGCTGTAATTGGTGAAGCCTTCATGTATCCACATATCGGCAATATCTTTTGAAGTGATGCTGTTGGCAAACCATTCATGACCGCTTTCATGCACGATAATAAAATCCCATTTCAAACCCCATCCTGTTCCGCTGAGGTCGCGGCCGAGATAGCCGTTCTCATAATGGTTGCCATAAGCTACTGCACTCTGGTGTTCCATACCCAGGTGGGATGATTCTACCAGCTTGTATCCATCTTCATAAAAAGGGTAGGGACCAAACCAGTATTCAAAAGCACGCAACATGGCTTTGGCCTGGGTGAATTGTTTTTTGGCGCGGTCAAGGTTATAATCAATGGGCCAGAAACTCAAATCAAGTACGCCTTTTTCTCCATGCAGGGTATCTTTAAAATTGGCGTATTTGCCTATATAGGGAATAATATTGTAATTATTGATGGGGTTACGCACTGTCCAGGTGCTTATAGTAGTGCCGTTCTTTTTTTCCTGTGCGGTAAGGCGTCCGTTGCCCACTGCTACCAGGGTATCGGGGGCATGAATGGTTAATGTGGCGCCCCAGTCAGGTTCATCGCTCTGGTGGTCTTTACAGGGGTACCAAACACTGGCACCCAGTCCCTGGCAGGCCACGCTCATCCAGGGGCGGTGCGCTGTATCCTTGGTCCATATCCAGCCACCATCCCATGGTGGACGAATGGCAATACGCGGCTGACCATGATAATATATCTCAATCGTATCTATTGATTCTTTTTTCTGTTTAGCCACATGTATATGCCATACATTGCCTTCGCGGGTAAACTCGAGCCTGCGTGACCGGCCCAGCTGAACGCAGTCTATCTGCAGTGGCTCCTGCAGGTCAATCTGCATATAAGCAGGGTAGCTGTCTTCCACCACCCTATAAATAATGCGGTTTTTGCCTTCTATCTGCTTGCTTTTATAGTCGGGGTTTATATCCAGTTCATATTTTAATACATCCCACCAGGCTCTTTCCGGTGTGATGCTGCCGCGAAGGGTGTCGGCATGTTTAAACAATGGTTTTGGTGAACCCAGCAGTTTTTGTGCATGTAAACAATCGTGAAAACTTATTGTAGCCAGAACTAAAAAAAATACTTTCTTCATGCCCTAAAAGTAGGATATTCGGCAATAATGAGAAACAGGTTACATGGCTATCATCCCGGCTGTAAAAAAACAGGCAGGCGCTTTTTTCCATTGTACAGCATTACCGGCAGAACCGCCTGCGGCCTGTTTGCCGCGCTGTTTATTTTATTTTTTTCAGGCTGCTGCGAACAACCGGCTTCCGGCAAACAGGTATTTTATTACAATGAACAAACCGGTATAGCCACGCTCGATCCTGCATTTGCTAAAAACCAGTCTATCATCTGGGCAATTCATCAGCTGTATAATACGCTGGTAGAAGTAGACAGCGGGTTGAATATCGTGCCCTCACTTGCCAGGGACTGGGATATCAGTGCCGATGGCAAGACCTATACCTTTCACCTGCGTAACGATGTTTATTTTCATGATGACCCCGTATTTCCCGGCGGCAGGGGAAGAAAGATGGTGGCTGCTGATATTGTATACAGCTTTAACCGCATTACCGATAAACGCACTGCCAGCAGCGGCGCCTGGATATTCAACAACCGTATTGCACCCGGTGGGTTTTCGGCTAAAGACGATACTACTTTCCAGCTTACATTACAACAGCCTTTTCATCCCATTCTGGGTATACTGAGCATGCAGTACTGCAGTATTGTACCGCATGAAGTGGTGGAACGGTATGGGAAAGATTTCAGGCGTCATCCCTGTGGAACAGGGCCTTTCCACTTTTTTTTATGGGAAGAAGGACAAACAATGGTGCTGCATAAAAATAAGCATTACTGGGAAAAAGATGCGGCAGGTAAACAACTGCCATACCTGGATGCTGTGCAGATCAGTTTTTATGATAACAAAGCCACGGAGTTCCTGCAGTTCAGGCAGGGCGCGCTTAGTTTTATGAATGATATAGATCCTTCTTTTAAAGATGAAGTGCTCACCAAAACCGGTCAGCTCCGCGATCAATGGAAAGGCAAGCTGGTATTGCAGAAGCATGCCTATCTCAACACAGAATATTTCGGGATACTGGTAGATTCTGCCAACCCGCTGGTGGCCCGTTCTCCACTACGCCTCAAAGCCATACGGCAGGCGATGAATTATGCCATCGACCGGCAGCAGCTGATGATGTACCTGCGCAATTCCATCGGCATACCGGCGGAGGCCGGCTTTGTTCCGGGGGGGCTGCCTTCCCGCAATACAGAGTTGGTAAAGGGGTATACTTATCAGCCCGAAAAGGCTGCGGCTTTACTGAAAGCAGCCGGTTACCCCGATGGCAGGGGCCTGCCGGTGATACGCCTGCTAACCATTCCTATCTATGCCGATATCGGCAGCTTTGTTGCAAGGCAACTGGAAGAGGCAGGTATTCATGTTCAGGTGGAGATCGTGCAGAAAAGCCTGCTGCTGGAGCAGACAGCTAAATCAGAAGCCGCCTTTTTCCGTGGCAGCTGGATGGCTGATTACCCGGATGCAGAAAATTATATGACCGTATTTTATAGTAAGAATCCTGCGCCACCCAATTATACCCGTTATCACAATAAAGCATTTGATGCACTGTACGAGCAGGCGCTGCAAGAAACCAATGATTCATTGCGTTATGTACTATACCGCAAAATGGACCAGCTGATGATCGATGATGCACCGGTCATCCCTGTTTTTTATGACCAGGTGATACACCTGGTGCAGCCGGGCATTGTGGGTTTCGAGGCCAATGCGCTCAATCTGCTGGAGCTGCGGCATGCAAAGATCGCAGGGAAAACTTAAGGCAATATTGCGGGCCAGGCAAAGCAATGCCACCAAATAAGTATACAAGGAAACAACTATGCAAGGGATCAGATCACATTGGCCTGATCAGCCTCTTCCCATGATGGGCGCCTCCCGATTTTCGTCTCATGACTGACGATTCACGCCCGGGCCCTCAATGCTTTTTCAGCTTATCCTTAAACACCTTTTCAAATTTTTCCAGTTTGGGGCGTATTACAAAACGGCAGTACATCTGCTCGGGATTGCTGTTGTAATAATTCTGGTGATAATCTTCTGCAGAATAAAAATTCTTATAAGGTTCAATGGCTGTCACCACGGGTTTATCCCAGGCGCCGCTTTTATCCAGTTCTGTTTTATAATGCTGCGCCTTTTCCTTTTGTTGTTCATCGTGGTAAAAAATAACACTGCGGTATTGTGTGCCCACATCATTGCCCTGGCGGTTCAGCGTGGTAGGATCATGTGTTTGCCAGAATACGGCCAGCAATTCATCATAGCTGATCCTGGAGGGATCATAAATAACCTGGCAGGCCTCTGCATGTCCTGTATTGCCTGAGCAAACTTCTTCATAACTGGGGTTGGCCACATGACCGCCACTATAACCGCTGATCACCTTTACCACACCATCCAGCCGCTGAAAAATGGCCTCTGTACACCAGAAACAACCGGTGCCGAAAGTAGCCGTGTCTGTTTTAACGCTTTTAAAGATCCTTTCCTCTGCCATACTTTTATTTTGACTTTTATGTTCTGCACAGGAAACCAGTGAAAAAAGGCTCAACGCAATACCGCATACCAGGAAATAAAATCCCCGGAAACCTGTTTTTATGCATGGATGCTGGTGAGATGGGGCAGTGACCATTTCCCTCTGGAATACCGCCCTTTGCGCCTGTTGGGAGTTGAACTTATCCGGTTTCATGCTGCAATTACCTAACTATTAATGGGGTGGACAAGTTAATTAACATTTTCTACACCGCCCCGGTTTATCCGGCAGATTTTTACCTGATTACAAGAACTTTGCAGTCAATAAGTTCTGCCGTATGCACAGAAAGACGCAATGCCTTGTGGTTCCTTACAGCGGTTATTTTACAGCCTGTTCCGGTTGATATGTTACGCAGGACAACAACCTGGTTACTGCCTGCTAACCGCTGGCTTACAAGTGCATCAATGCCGAAAATATACAGGAACTTGCAGCAAACACATACCTTTGCCTTTTGAAAAACCTTACGAGGCTATTGACATGAAGTTATACCCGGAATCAGCTGTAGTACAGCTGGAATTTGATAAGATAAAAGCCCTGCTGAAAGAACATTGCAAAACGGAATATGCCAAATCAAAAGCGCAGCAGCTGCGTATACATACCCGGAAAACATATATTGAAACAGAACTGCAGCAAAGCCACGAGTTTAAACTGCTGCTGCAGTTAAGCCAATATTTTCCCAACGATTATGTGCTGAATATTGCCAGGGATATCAAACTGCTGGGCATACCCGGCAGCATGCTCACCGGCGAACAATGGATGCAGGTACGCAAGCTGGCAGAGAGCATGGAAAAGATTTTCCGCTGGTTCGACAATGAAAGAAGGCTGGCCTACCCAGCACTCACCCTGGTTATTGCAGATACTTATTACGAAAAGCAGATCATCGCGCAGATCGATGAAATACTTGATGAATACGGCAATGTAAAAGACAATGCCTCACCCGAGTTGCAGAAAATACGCATGAACCTGTACCGCAAGCGCAATGAACTGCGCCGTGCATTTGAAAGGGTGGTGGCCAGGCTCAGCAAAGCCGGTTATACGGCGGATATTGATGAAAGTTTCAGCAATGGCCGCCGCGTGGTAGCCGTTTTTTCTGAATACAAACGGCAGGTAAAAGGTATTCTGCATGGCGAAAGCGACAGCCGCAAAACCGCTTTCATCGAGCCGGAGGAAACCATTGAACTGAACAATGATGTTTACACCCTCGAAAACGAGGAGCATAAGGAAATACAACGTGTACTGCGTGAACTCACCGGCAGGCTTTCGGTATACAGCGAGTTGCTGATGGTGTACCACCAGGTAGTGGGCGAATACGATTTTATCAGGGCCAAAGCCCGGCTGGCCATTGACGTCAATGGCAACCTGCCCAATTTATCAGATAAAGCGCACCTGGAACTGAAAGATGCCTATCACCCGCTGCTGTACCTGTACAACCAGCAGGCAGGCAAGCCTACCATACCCGTTAACCTTACCCTCGATGAGCAGCAGCGCATACTGGTGATCAGCGGGCCTAATGCCGGTGGTAAAACCGTAACCATGAAAACCGTTGGCCTTAACCAGATGATGCTGCAGAGCGGTTTGCTGGTGCCGGTGCATCCTGTTTCGCAAATGGGTATTTTCAAACAGCTGCTCATTCATATCGGCGATACACAAAGCATCGAATTTGAGCTCAGCACTTATTCGTCGCACCTGCTGCACATGAAATATTTTATTGAAAATGCCAATGGTAAAACCCTGTTCTTCATTGACGAGCTGGGTAGTGGCAGTGATCCCAACCTGGGTGGGTCCTTTGCTGAAGTGATCATGGAAGAGCTGGCGCATCGCCATGCTTTTGGCATTGTAACCACGCATTACCTTAACCTGAAGGTGATGGCCAATCACACCCCGGGCATCATCAACGGGGCCATGGCTTTTGATGAAGTGCACCTGCAACCCATGTACCGCCTGATAGTGGGAAAACCAGGCAGCTCTTACACATTCTCTATTGCTGAACGGATCGGTCTGCCCCAGCACCTTATCAATAAGGCGCGTAAGCTGGTGGATGAAGATCATTTCAGGCTGGATAAAATACTGAACAAAACTGAACAGGACCAGCAAAAGCTGGATAAAGAGAAAAAAGAGCTGAACCGCCTGCTGCGCGAAAATGAAAAACTGAAAACAGAAATGGAGCAGGTGCTCAGCAAGGAAAAGCATCGCCAGCAGATGGAATTGCTGAGGCAGCAGAACAAAATAACCGAAGACCGTATACAGTACCTGAAAGAAACGGAACGCAAACTGAAACAGATCGTGCTGGAATGGCGCAAGGCGGAAGACAAAGAAGCGGTTATGCGACAGGTGCAGCAACTACTGTTTAAAAAGAAAGAGCAGGTGATCAACAATAAGATTGCCCAGAAACTGGAATCAAAGTACCGCGAAATAGCGGGTACCATCGAGGTAGGTACCAAGGTAAAAATGAAAAAAAACTACCAGGTAGGGGAGGTAAAAGAGATCAGGGGCAGAAGGGCGATTGTGCAGATAGGGCTTATTCCGATGAATGTAGAACTATCAGACCTGGTGGTAGTGGAAGATAAAACTGTTTCTTAACTTATATTTGAGTGCTCGACGTCGCCTGGAAATTATCTTCCGATATCTATAAAAAGCAAAGAATGGCTAAATTTAAAACTGTACTGCTGATTGAAGACGATCCTATAACAGTGATGGTATGTGAAAGAATTATCCGGATGACAGGGTTCGCAGAGAAAGTAGTATCAGTTTCCAACGGGCAGGAAGCAATCGATTTCATACAGGAACAGGCTGTTTTGAAAAATGATGGCTTGCCCCAGCTTATTTTTCTCGATATCAATATGCCGGTCATGAACGGCTGGGAATTCCTGGGCCAGTTTCATGAAATAGCTCCTTATTTCACCCGCTGCCCCGACATTTATATCCTCAGTTCTACCGTGGATCCCGAAGATTATAAAAAAGCAGAATCTTACAGCGTGGTAAAGCAGTTCATTTCCAAACCACTCACAAAGGAGCTGCTGAATAGTATAGAGCAGCCGTGAGGTGCAGTCTGCAGTAGACAGTCGGCAGTCTGCGGAGGATAGTTGCTTTTGGCTACCATTTGCAGGTAAAAGCTTGCAGCACACAGCGCTGCACCATTCTGCGTTTTCCGCGCATTCCGCGAGACATCCAGTGTGCAGTGTGCAGCCAGTGGCATTCACCATTTGCAGGCAATGACCTGTCGCACACAGCTCCGCACTGTTCCGCGTTTTCCGCGCATTCCGCGAGACAACCAGTGCTTTTAACGCGAGAAACCATTGCTTTTAATTGGAACCGGTACTAAAAAAGCTTAACTTTAAAGTAGATCTTTTATCTATTCATCTAAATTTTTCCCCATGGCAACAAAACAGGCGCTGTCTGTAGATAATTTGAATGCCAGTTTACTTCAGGGGGACCCTGTTGCTGCCGATAACACCCAGGCAGCAGGCATCAAAAAAACGAAACAGAAGCATCATTCCGCAATGGTGGCCGCTGCTTGTTGCAGAAGTGCAGTGGAACATGTCGCTGCCCATTCTGCCCGGCATATGAACTATGGCCATACCGGCACCAATGTGTCTTACGACGCCAGCTGACCACCTTTGCGGCACCGGAATTATTCCCGGGTGGACCAGGCCACTGGCTGATCCACCCTTTGCCTGTTTAGGCCGCCGGAAATCCAAAAAACAGAAAGATTTGTGTATTTATTACACATTAATTACTTTAGCCGCGGCCGATGAAATCTTGCTATATGAATGCATCTTTACGCAGTTCTCTTGTTTTTCCATTCCCCAAACCTGCCGGTTATATGGGTAAAACTTGCTACGTTGCAGGTAATTATGCAGCTGCTTCCTTTGTTGTTTTTTCTTTAAAAAAGCAGGAAATAATGGTTGTTTCAAGGCCATGCAGCAGTTTTGCCGTTGTAAATGGAACGGGTATTGTATCAATTGCCCGGGACATGACAGCAATATTTTGATCCTGATGATATGACATGAAACCGAGCGCTTGAAATTTCCCTCCCCGGGGAAATGATCAGGCGAGGGTTTATCTGACCATTGAAAAATAATTATGAACAGATGAAACTGACTACCGGGAAAAAACAAAAAGAAAAATCCGCACCTGAACCACAGGTTGCCACCGATAACCAGCAGCCAGCAACACCTGCCAATGAACAACCTGCTGAACCGGTAGACAAAAAAGCCGGCCGCAAAAAGAAAACCACTGCCGGCACACCTGCTGTTCCGCAAAACGATCCGGCCACAAACGATATACCCGGCACTAGTCAGCCACCGGCTAAACCGGGGCGAAAAAAGAAAACCGGCACCAGCGATAGTGCTGCCGCAGGCGCAGCGCCGAAAGAACCAGCCACACCGTTAGACAAAAAAAAGAAAACAGCTGCTAAAAAAGCGGCCCCAAAAAACAAAAAAGCCACAGCATCAGCCCATAATACTGAGGCAGCCACACCGGCTGCTATTCCTGAAACAAACCGGAAAACCACTGGTACGGGCAGTAAAAAAAAGCAGGCTTCCAAAAACAAGAAGAACCCTATCATGCAGATAATATTCCAGCTGGCATTTCATACAAAACCCGGGCAGTTATTATACATTACCGGCGACCATGCATTACTCGGGAACGGCAATTATGATAAAGCCCTGCCCATGCAATACCTGGACAATGATCACTGGCAGGCCCGCCTGTCGGTTGAAGATACTGAACCCGCAGGCACTGTTATCCGGTACAATTACCTGCTGAAATATGAAGACGGCAGTTATGAATGCGACTGGGGAACAGATAAAACAGTAGAAACTGTTGTTCCCGGTACAACAGAACAGCTGGTACTGGATGCCTGGAATCATGCCGGCTATTATGGCAATGCATTTTACACCGAACCCTTTCAGCAGGTACTGCTCAGGGAGAACGAAACAACCGTTCGGGCGGTGGAGGAGGCTGCTTTTACACACCGCTTTAAAATAAAAGCCCCCTTGTTGGCAAAAGGCCAGGTGCCCTGCCTGCTGGGCAATGCACCTGCGCTGGGCCAGTGGCAAACTGCTTCGCCCTTACTGCTGCATCGTGTGCCGGGAGCCGATTACTGGGAATGCCGGTTAAGCCTGAACAACGAATGCTTTCCCCTGGTATATAAATATGGGGTGTACAATACAGAAAAACAAACCTTCATCGCATATGAGGGCGGCAATAACCGTGTTCTCCGCGATGCGGTAAGTGAACATAAAAAGACCATTGTAAACGATGGGTTTGCTGTATTGCCAGACAATACATGGAAAGGAGCGGGGGTAGCTATCCCTGTTTTCAGCCTGCGCAGCAACAACAGCCTGGGCACAGGTGAGTTCACCGATATACGCCTGCTGGTTGACTGGGCCAGACAAACCGGGCTGAAGCTGATACAGCTGCTGCCGGTAAACGATACCACTGCTACGCATACCTGGGCTGATTCTTATCCTTATGCGGCCATTTCTGCATTTGCCCTGCACCCGCTGTACCTGAATATTGATGAAGTCGCGGCCGGTGATGCAGCCATATTGCAGGAGACCGCCAATGCCAGGCAGGAGTTGAATAAAGAAGAAAATGTGGATTATGAAAAAGTGATGCAGCTTAAACTCCGGCTGGCAAAACAATTGTATGAGCTGCATGCCAAACAAACCTTTGCCGAAGCGGCATACAAAGCTTTTTTTGAACAAAACAAACACTGGCTCGAACCTTATGCTGCCTTCTGTTATCTGCGTGATACCTACCGCACGCCCGATTACAGCCGCTGGCCTGAACACAAGCAATACAATGAACAGGACATAGCCGCATTGTTCGATGCACAGTCGCCTGCGTATACAGCCATAACCCTGCATTATTTTATACAGTATCACCTGCATGTACAACTGAAAGCTGCCACCGCCTATGCGCATGAAAAAGGTATTATACTGAAAGGCGATATCGCCATTGGTATTTACCGTTACAGCGTGGATGCCTGGCAGCAGCCCGGTTTGTATCATATGGAAATGCAGGCCGGCGCACCGCCGGATGATTTTGCAGTGAAAGGCCAGAACTGGGGCTTTCCCACATACAACTGGGACCAGATGAGGCAGAATGGTTTTGCCTGGTGGAAACAGCGGTTTGCGCAGATGAGCTATTATTTCGATGCTTTCCGCATTGACCATATCCTGGGCTTTTTCAGAATATGGAGTATCCCGCTGGAAGAAGTGGAAGGTATCATGGGACATTTTGTGCCGGCCATACCTGTTTCGGTTAATGAGTTCAGTGAAAGGAATATCTGGTTCGACTATGCCCGTTATACCCGCCCGTTTATTAATGAGCAGGTGCTGTGGGATACATTCGGGCAGGAGAACGGATACGTGAAACGCCAGTTCCTGCAGCAGGAAGGCGATGGGCAATACAGCCTGCAGCCGGCTTTTGCCACACAGCAGCTGGTTACCCGGTATTTTGAAACAGCGGAAGACAATGACCGCAACCGTTACCTGAAACAGGGCTTGTTCAACCTGATCGCGAATATTATTCTCTTTGAAGCGGAGGGCAGCCAGGGACAACAGTTCCATTTCCGTTTCGGTATGCAGCAAACAACTTCTTACCAGTTGCTGGATGCACATACGCAATGGCAGCTGAACGAACTGTATGTAAATTATTTCTTCCGCAGGCAGGACGATTTCTGGAAAGAAAAAGCGCTGCAGAAACTGCCCGCAATGAAACGTGTTACCAATATGCTGATCTGCGGCGAAGACCTTGGCCTTGTTCCGCATTGTGTACCCGATGTAATGCAGCAGCTGGGTATACTGAGCCTGGAAATACAACGTATGCCCAAGGATTCGTCAACTGAGTTTTTTAATCCTGCACAGGCGCCTTACCTGAGCGTGGTAACACCCTCTACACACGACATGAGCACCATAAGGGGCTGGTGGGAGGAAGACCGGCGTAAAACACAGCGCTTTTTTAACCAGGAACTGCAGCAATGGGGCGATGCGCCTTTTTTCTGCGAGCCCTGGGTGAACAAGGCCATTGTGCTGCAACACCTGCATTCACCTGCCATGTGGAGCATCTTCCAGCTGCAGGACCTGCTGGGTATGGATGGGGCACTGCGCAGGTCCAACCCGCACGAAGAAAGGATCAATGTGCCCGCCAATCCCCGCCATTACTGGCGTTACCGCATGCACCTGGGCCTGGAACAATTGCTGGCAGCCGATACTTTTAACCAGGCGCTGTATGCGCTGGTGAAAGGCGCCGGCAGGTAACAGAATAAAACGGGTTATCAGATTTGTTATTTGGAATGTATCATACCATCTGGCGATATTTGCCAGGTGGTTTTTATTTTCTGTTCATCTTAATTGCATCCATTGAAACTACATTACCGGTCATTTGAACTGCCGTTTGAATACCCTTTTACCATATCCAATGGCCGCACCAAAACACACCAGCCTACACTGGTGGTAGCACTGCAGCTGGGTAACCTGGTTGGATTTGGCGAAGCACCTGCCATTACTTATTATCATATTACTGTTGAGCAGATGATCGCCGATATGGAAAAGAAAAAATCCATGATCGAGAAATTCGCGCTCACCGAACCCGAGCGTTACTGGCATTACCTGCACCACCTGCTGCCCGATAATCCCTTCCTGGTTTGTGCATTGGATATGGCCGCATGGGATCTCTTCGGAAAAATGAAACAGCAACCCCTGTACCGCCTCTGGAATACCCGCTGGGAAAACACGCCTGTAACGGATTATACCATCGGCATTGATACGGTGGATAAAATGGTGGCCAAAATGAAGGCCAGGCCCTGGCCGGTGTACAAAATAAAACTGGGCACTGCAGAAGATATCGCTATTGTGCAGGCGTTACGCGCACACACCAATGCTGTTTTCCGTATTGATGCCAATGCCGGCTGGACGCTGGAAGAGGCGCAGGAAAAGATACCGCAACTGGCAGCACTCGGTGTGGAGTTTGTTGAACAACCACTTGCCAAAGACAATTGGGACGGAATGAAACAATTGTACCAAACTTCTGTACTGCCTTTGCTGGCAGATGAAAGCTGCGTGTTTGAGGCTGATGTGGAAAAATGCCATGGTCATTTTCATGGCATCAATATCAAGCTTACCAAGTGCAGCGGTATTACACCCGCACTGAGGATGATCAAAAAAGCCCGCGAGCTGGGTATGAAAGTAATGATGGGGTGTATGAATGAAAGCAGTATCGGGTCGGCGGCCATTGCTAATTTTCTGCCGCAGCTGGATTATGTGGATATGGATGGCCCGCTGTTGCTGAAGGAAGACAAAGCATCAGGCATTGTATTTGACGCCGGGAAGATACAGCTGCTGGGGCCAGCAGGACTGGGTATACAACCGGTTGCTTCGCTGTTCTGATAAAACGTTCCCGGCGATCACCAAAGCAGATTTTTATGACACAGACCAAAACACCTGTTCAATCTATCCCCAAGTACCAGCTGGGACAGTTTTACCCGGTTCACCGGGCTGCACCCGGACAGGTGGATTTTGGTTACAATAATTTAGACACTCACCTGCGCATAGCCGATTTTGAATTGTATTGCAGTGAAGGCCTTGCACAAAGCATGGGGCCGCTTAAATCGGCATTTTACCGGGTGGGCCTCACGCTGCGCGGCAGCTGCGATGTACAGCTTGGTCTGGAACATTACACACACCGTAGCGGCACTGTGAACTGTACATTTCCCGACCAGGTATTCTCCAAATCCAATTTAAGTGATGATCTGTTCGGGTATTATATGCTGTTTAATCCCGGTTTTCTTGATGAGCTGATACCGGATAGCCGGGTGCCGGAAGAATTTCCTTTTTTCAATTATACCGGCGTGCCTTTTTTTCAGCTGGAGCCGGAAACTGTTAACCGGGCCGTACACTGTATTTTCCGCATCAATGAAGAGCTGCGGCTGAATAAACAGGGCAAGCTCACCGCCATTAAAATGCATCTCTACCTGTTTTTGCTGGAGCTGAAACGCAGCTACGAACAACAACAGCTGGGCAATGACAGCGCTTCATCCGAAGGGACTGTACTGGTTTCGCGTTTCAGGAAGCTGGTGAGTAAACATTTTCTGCAACAGCAGCAGGTGGCTGGCTATGCTGCGATGTTGTTTATCACACCCAATCACCTCAACAGGGTGGTGAAAGAAATAACCGGTAAAACAGCTTCAGACAGTATTGCCGAAATGATGCTGCAGGAAGCAAAAGCCCTGTTGAAATATACCGATCTCCCCGCGGCTGAAATAGCCTATCATCTCCGTTTCAGCGATCCGTCTTCCTTTAACCGCTTTTTTAAAAAGCATGCAGGCCTAACACCGCTTGCTTACCGCACACATGCATAATACGGTCAATTTTTCACCGTAAACGGCTAACAGGCCACCTGCCGTTAGGATAGAGCTTTGTGTGATAAAACAAAGCACATGCATTCTCTTGAAAACAAAAAAATTGTAGTGGCCGGTGGCTCTTCAGGAATAGGTCTTGCACTCACCGCCCTGCTGGTACAGGCCGGTGCAAAACTGGTGGTTACCGGGCGCGATAGCAACAAATTACAGGCCTTGCAACAGCAGTGGCCATCAGTACAAACGGCTGTGCTGGACAGTGGAGACCGTGCTGCATTGGATCATTTTTTCAGCAAAGAGCAAACACTGGATCACCTTGTTATTTTAGTGGGCGGTAGTAAAGGCATCGGCATGTTCAGTACATTGCCGCTGGATGAACTGCGGGCAGGCTTTGAAGATAAATTCTGGCCCCAGCTGCATACCATGCAGGCTGCACTGCCTTATATCAACAGCAAAGGCAGCATTACCCTGGTTACGGCTGCATCTTCCTATGCCCGGCTTCCGGGTACTGCCGGTTTGGCTGCATTGAATGGCGGACTGGAGTTAATGGTACCCATGCTGGCGAAAGAGCTACAACCCTTACGCATCAATGCTGTATCGCCCGGTGTAATTGATACACCCTGGTGGGGATTCCTGGATGCGGAAGCCAAAAAACAAACTTTTGAACAATTTGCTGCAACAGTGCCGGTGGGCCGTGTGGCGCAGCCTGAAGAAGTGGCCGATACCATCCGCTTTATACTGGCAAATGAATACATCGATGGGGCAGTGGTCAGCTGTTCCGGTGGTTTATAAAACAAATGGCGCCCGTTCAGGCGCCATTTGTTTTTACCAGATATGCACCCTTAAACTATCGGGCAGGTACAGTTTATCGCCCGGCTGTACATGGAATGTTTCATAAAAGGCATCCACATCTGCAAAAGGACCATTAACCCTGAACTGTGCAGGAGAGTGTACATCTACCATCACCTGGTTGCGCAACGCCTCTTTGCGGGTATGGCCCAGCCAGCCCAGTGAATATCCCAGAAAATATCTTTGCGCCGGCGACAGGCCGCTGATGTTTTCCTGTTTTTTAAACTGTTCTGTTTGCCTGAATGCATCCCAGCCCAGCAGTATACCACCGAGATCGGCAATGTTTTCGCCCAGCGTGGCCCTGCCATTGATCTTAAAGGTATCTACTACTACATATCGGTTGAACTGGTCCACCATCCTGTCGGAGCGCAGTTTGAATTCGGCTGAATCTTTTTTGGTCCACCAGTCGTGCAGGTTACCTTTTTCATCGTATTTCCTGCCTTCATCATCAAAACCATGGGTTATTTCATGCCCGATGGTCGATGCACCTGCATAGCCATATACCAGTGCATCATCCAGTGCTTCATCGCGCAGGCCTGGTACAGTAAAAATACCGGCAGGCAGCACGATCTCATTATTGGAAGGGTTATAATATGCATTGTAGGTTTGCGGTGTCATATCCCATTCATCCCTGTCTACGGGTTTGCCCAGTTTGTTCAGGTTATACTGCAGCCAGAAAAGATTGCCGTTGATCAGGTTCTGCACATAACTTTCCCTGGAAATAGTAAGGGAAGAAAAATCTTTCCATTTATCCGGGTAACCCACTTTCTTTTTGATGGCCGCCAGTTTCGCCAGTGCTTTTTGTTTGGTGCTGTCGCTCATCCAGGTGAGCTGCTGAATGCGTTCTTTATAAGCCGAGCGAATATTCTCTACAAGATCTTCATACCTTTTCTTTGCCTGTGCATTGAAATATTCCTTTACAAACAGTTGTCCCAGCAGTTCGCCCATCACTTCTTCTTCCTTGTGCAAAACGCGTTTCCACCTGGGTTTGCGCTCTTTGGCACCACTGAGCAGTTTGGTGAAATTGAATTTCTCCTTTCCATAAGCATCGGGCAATGCCTCCGCAAACGCATCTATCAGGCGGAAGCGGAGCAGTGCTTTCCAAACGGGGAGAGGGGTAGTATGTATAACAGCTTCCAGGGCTTTATAATATTCAGGCTGGCCCACGATAACCGAATCGGTCTGCTTTACACCCAGTACATTGAAAAAATGGGCAATAGAAAGCGATGGCGTTAAAGCATAGAACTCGGCCGTTTTCATTTTATTGTAATTGTGATAAGGATCGCGCAGGTCGGCCAGTTTCCTGTGCGCTTTAGCCAGCCTGGTTTCCAGCTGCAGAATATTGTCTGCTAAAGAGGCTGTCTCGGTTTCAGGTGTACCACTCATTGTTAAAAAATGCCTGATCAGTTGTTTATAGCTGTCCAGTATATGCAGGGAAGTGGTATCTGTTTTTAAATAATATTCTCTTTCGGGCAGGTATAAACCGGCCTGCCAGAAATGGAGTGCCATCACATCACTGTTCTTGTCATCCTGTGCCACATACATACCGATCATCGTGCCTGCGCCTATTTTATTCAGGGTTGCCATGGTATTGGCCAGTGTAGCCAGGTTATTGACAGAATCTATTTCAAGCAGGTAAGGCTGCAAGGGCTGCAGGCCTTTTTTTTCTATCGTGGCACTGTCCATCGCGGTAAGCCAGAAATCACCTATTTTCTGTTGTGCATTGCCGGGAGAGGCTTTGGCATCTGCCGCCTTCAGGTTGATCTCTTTCAGGCGTTTCAGGTTTTCTTCAATCACCAGGTTACCAATACCCCAGCTGCTTTCTTCATCAGGAATAGGGTGCTGTTTGATCCAGCCGCCATTGGCATAAGTAAAAAAATCGTCACCGGGTTTAATACTGGTATCCCTGTTGACGGCAAGGATATCGGTGGCTTGCTGTTCTTTATTGCCGGGTGTATGGCAGCCGGCAGCGGTTAATACAAGCGCAGACCAGAAAATGGTTGATTTCAGCATATGCTACACTAATTATCCGGCTAATGTAGCAAATTATCACCCTGTTCAGGAAAACTGTATCAAAACAAACCGGTCACCCGCTTAAATGTGTCATAAAAAGCCATGCAGGTACTTCACCTGCAATTTTTCTTAAATAAGTTGTATTATTACCGCTACATAACCCATAGTAGCCTGTATGAAATTATCGGTGAACAAACAATTGTATATCGGCTTTTCTATTGCCATTGTGCTGGTATTGCTCACGGGGCGCATCTCCTACCAAACCATCAACCGGGAGCGGGAAGAAGCCGATTGGGTAAGGCATACCTACCAGGTGATCGGCCAGCTGGAAAATGCGCAGAAACTGATGGTGGATATGGAAACCGGCCGCAGGGGCTATCGCACCACCGGCGAAAAAGCATTTCTTCAACCTTATGGCGAAGCCGAAAAACAGGTGCTACCTGTATTGAATGAACTAAAAACACTGGTAGCTGATAATCCCGTACAGGTGACCAATGTTGTGCAATTGCAGAAACAGGTGATCCAGCTGATGAATTATTGGGGCAGCCTGGGGGAGGAAGAGCTAACTGCCAGCAAGGAACGCCTGCGGCAGATTAGCGAAACCGAGAAAAGCCAGATGGATGCCATCCGTGCGCAGGTAAATAAAATGACCGTTGATGAACGTTCCCTGCTGGATGTTCGCGAAAAAGGAAATGCCATCTCCAATGATCTCGCCACCAAAGTGCTGATCGGTGGTACCATCCTGATACTGCTTATCGTACTCATACTTATTTATTTTATTATTCGTGAGTTCAGCAAAAGAAAACAGGCCGAGCAGGAACTGCTGCAGCAATTCAATGAACTGGAACAGCTGAATAGCGAAATCAAAGAGCAGAACTGGATACTGAACCAGGCCGCCCATGTGGTAGAACAGGTACAGGGGGCCGATTCACTGCAAGAGCTGGCTAATTGCATTGTCAAGGCTTTTGTGGATGTGTTGCATTCACCGGCCGGTGCATTTTACCAGTATAACAGCGACAGCAAACAGCTCAACCTGCTGGCTTCAACAGGTGTATCGGGTACTGTTACCCGCCAGTTCGCTGCAGGGGAAGGACTGGTAGGCGGCGCCGCTGAAAAAATGAAACTGGTTGTAACCGAACATATCCCTGCCGGTTACTGGCGGGTAGAATCGGCATTGGGCACTATCAGTGGTGAAGGACAGATCGTTTGCCTGCCGCTGATACAGAATGATGAGCTGAAAGCCATTGTAGAACTGGGGAGTTTTGTTCCTTTCACCTCCACACAGCTGCGGTTTTTAGACATGATGGGCAACGGACTGGCAGTACGTATTTCATCGAAACAGGCTTCAGACAGGGTGAGGGGCCTGCTGGAAAAAGTGCAGACACAAAATGAAGAGCTCGAAAATCAGCAGGAAGAACTGCGCCAGGCCAATGAAGAGCTCACCCGGCAAACAGAAATATTACAGGCCTCTGAAGAAGAACTGAAAGTACAGGAAGAAGAGCTTCGCCAGATCAATGCCGAGCTGGAAGAAAAAAATGAAGCAGTGGAAATTGCCAGGCAGGCACTCTCATTAAAAGCCAAAGAGCTGGAAGAAACCGGTAAATACAAATCAGAATTCCTGGCCAATATGTCGCACGAATTGCGCACACCGCTGAACAGCGTGCTGATACTGGCCAAACTGCTCTCAGAAAATAAACAGCAGAACCTGACAGGTAAACAGGTGGAATATGCCAATATCATCCATAAATCAGGCGCCGATCTGCTGAAGCTGATCAACGATATTCTCGACCTCTCGAAAATTGAAGCCGGTAAAATCGATTTCAACTTTGAGCTGGTGCCGCTAAGCAATATCACCAGTGATGTTCACCAGCTGTTCGATGTAGTGGCTGATGAAAAGCATATCAATTTCGAGATCACTATTGCAGAAGGTTTGCCCGCAGAAGTATATACCGATAAACAGCGCATGGAACAGGTGATGAAGAACCTGCTGTCGAACGCGTTTAAGTTCACCCCTTCAGGCGGCAGGGTAAGCCTGGATATTTTTGCTGGCAGGCCCGCAGTGATCAACGAAAACAGCCCGCTGCAGTCTGCAAAAAATATCATCGCCTTCCGTGTTACCGATACGGGTATTGGTATTGCGAGAGAAAAGCAGCTGCTCATTTTTGAAGCCTTCCAGCAGGCAGATGGTTCTACCAGCCGTAAATATGGCGGTACAGGGCTGGGACTGTCTATCAGCAAAGAACTCATCAAAAAGCTCGGTGGCGAGATAACGGTTGAAAGCGAAGAAAACAAAGGCAGCATTTTTACACTTTACCTGCCCGCACAGATGGCTGTTGTACCGGTGAACCGTGAGGATACACCTGCTAAGGGACAGCCGGAAATGGATATGGCCGCAGTACTGGATACCGGTAAAATTGTGCAGCAAACAGTGATTGAAGATGACCGGGATACGCTGCAGAAAACAGATAAAGTGATGCTGATCATAGAAGACGACCCGAATTTTGCAAGGGTGATACAGGATTTTTCACGCAATAAGAACTATAAAACGGTAGTGGCATTGCAGGGGGATGAAGGGCTTTATTATGCCCGCAAATACCAGCCCTCTGCCATCATGCTCGATATGCAGCTGCCGGTGATCGACGGCTGGAGCCTGCTGAAGATGCTGAAGAATGATGAAGCCCTGAAGCAGATACCCGTACATATTATTTCAGGCGCCGATGAATCGAAACTTCCCTTCAGCGGGGCATTGGCCTATCTTAAAAAACCAGTGGAAAAGGATGACCTGGAAAAAGCATTTGAAGTGATCGGACACCACCTCTCGTCACAGCTGAAACAGGTGCTGGTACTTTCCGGCGATTATATCAAAGACGATAACCTGCACAAACTGCTGAATGCACGGCATTTTGATGTGCAGTGCCATTATGCCTACAGCGTGGCCGAGGTGCTGGAAGAAGCGGGCACGAATAAATACGACTGCATTATTGCCGATATCGGCAGGGATATTGAAAGTGGTATCAATGCCCTGCAGGAGCTGCACAGCCTGCTGGATGCATCGGGCATACCCATTATTATTTATCTCGATAAAGACATTTCTGCCACAGATGAACTACGGCTGAAACGCATTTCAGATGTGGTGATCCGCGAATCTTCACATTCAAAAGACCGCCTGCTGGATGAGATGGAACTGTTTTTGTATAAGGTACAGGAAGTGGAAAAAACACCCGCTGCCCGGCCCAGGTTAAGCATTACCGATTCCAACATGCTAAAAGGCAAAAAAGTGTTGCTGGTAGATGATGATATGCGCAATGTGTTTGCCCTGAGCACGGCGCTGGAAGACCAGGAGATGGATGTGGCCACTGCCAGCGATGGAAGGGAAGCACTGGAATACCTGAAACAGCACCCGGGTGTGCAGATTGTACTGATGGATATTATGATGCCGGAAATGGATGGCTATGAAGCCATCAGGCAAATAAGAACCACGCTGCAGCTGACACAGTTGCCGGTGATCGCCCTGACTGCCAAAGCCATGGCCGGTGACCGGGAAAAGAGTATAGCAGTGGGCGCTTCTGATTATATCACCAAACCGGTTGATATTAACCGCTTATTTTCATTAATGCGTGTATGGCTTTCTCAATGAGTGAAAAAACAGACATATCTGCCGAAGAACTGGAAGATGTTTTACAGGTGATCCGGAACAATTACGGGTACGATTTTTTCAATTATTCAAGGGCATCGCTGATACGGCGGGTATTGCGTTTTATGGATATAGCCCGGGTAAAAAATGTGTACGACCTGAAATATTACCTGGTGAACGATAAGGATTTTTTTTCTTATTTCCTGCAAACCGTTACCGTGAATGTAACGGAGATGTTCAGGGACCCTGCATTTTATAAAACACTTGCTGAAAAAGTGCTGCCCAAACTGGCCACTTATCCCATTATCAAAATATGGCATGCAGGCTGCGCCACCGGTGAGGAAGTTTTTTCTATGTGCGTATTGCTGCAGGAAGCCGGTTTGCTGCAACGTTCCATGATCTATGCCACCGATATTAACCCTGCCAATATTGAAAAAGCCCGCAATGGTATCATCCCCCTGCAGTTTATGAAAGAATATACCGCCAATTATATCAAGGCTGGTGGCAAAAAAGATTTTTCGCAATACTACACAGCACGTTACGAAAATGCACTGATACGCAAAGATCTGCGCAAGAATATCGTTTTTTCGCAGCATAACCTGGTTACCGACCAGGTATTTAACGAGTTTCAGCTGGTATGCTGCCGTAATGTGCTCATCTATTTTAATAAAACCTTGCAGAACAAAGTATTCCACCTGTTCTACAACAGCCTGGCCCCAATGGGCTACTTGGCTATTGGCATGAAGGAGTCTTTGTTGTTTACAGATATACGCGATAAATTTGAAACCGTACATGCTGCTAGCAAGATATTCAGGAGAAAAATGTAAATAGCAGTTTATGTCAAAACCGGTTAATAAAATTGTTGTTCTCGGTGGCTCGGCAGGCAGCCTGCCTGTGCTGTTGCAATTGCTGGAAAGTTTACCACCTCATTTTAGCCTGCCGGTGGTAGTGGTGCTGCACCGCCTGAAAAATGTGTACAGCGATCTGCCGCATATAATGGCTGTTGCGCAGAAAAACAGGAAGGTAAAAGAACCGGAAGATAAAGAGCTGATCAAGCCCAGGTATATTTATATCGCACCCCAGAACTATCATTTACTGGTGGAGACCGATAAAACATTCAGCCTGGATTATTCTGAAACAGTACATTACAGCCGCCCGTCGATCGATGTAACCTTTGAAAGCATTGTTCGTGTTTTTGGTAAAGAAACAGTTGCTATATTGCTGAGTGGGGCCAACCACGACGGCGCCGACGGAATGGAGAAAGTGATCGAAGCCGGGGGAAAGGCCATCGCCCAGGACCCTGCTACCTGCGAATATCCTGTGATGCCCGCTGCTGCCATAGAAAAATCGTACCGGGTGGATGTGCTTACACCCGAACAAATAGCTGATTTTCTGACAGGCCTGGCAGGTGATGAACCTAAACAATTATTTGCATGACGACCGAACAGAACGATAAAACGATCACTATTTTACTGGTTGATGACAGGGAAGAGAATTTGATAGCCCTGGAAGATATGCTGGAAAAAAAAGGCCGTGTATTTGCAAAGGCCAGCTCCGGCAATGAAGCATTGAAATATGTGCTGAAAAACAGCGATGATATCGGGCTGATCATGCTGGATGTGCAGATGCCCGAAATGGATGGCTTTGAAGTGGCCAAGCTGCTGAAATCGAACCCCCGTACAAAAGATATATCCATCATTTTTGTTACCGCCATTAATACCGCGGAGCAATATGTGCTGAAGGGTTTTGATCATGGCGCTTATGATTACCTGCAAAAGCCGCTGGATATACATATCACCCAGGCTAAGGTAAATGTATTTGAACACCTGTATTTTTACCAGAAAGGACTGAAAAATTCACTCGCCGAAGTTGAACGCATCAATAAACAGCTGGAGCGTTTTGTGTATATCGTATCACACGATCTAAAATCGCCGCTGTCTGCAATCATTACCATGCTCTCTTTGCTGGAATCGGATGAAAGGGTGGTGAACCAGAGCGAACTGCGCGACAATATTGAAATGCTGTCACAGGCAGCCGGTCACCTTTCGGGGATGATCGATTCTATCCTGGAGTATTCACGCAAAAGCCTGGGCCAGCAAACTGTGGAGGAAGTTGATACTTCAGAACTGGTACAGCAGATCGCTTATCTTTTGTTCCCGCCCAGGAATATACATGTAGAGATAGAAACAGCGCTGCCGATGTTGCAGACCCGGAAACTTAAACTGCAGCAGGTGTTCCAGAACCTGATAGGCAATGCTATCAAGTACAATGATAAAGAGCAGGGGGAGATCGCTATTGGCGGTAAAGACAAAGGTGAATATTATGAGTTTTATGTCAGGGACAATGGTCCGGGTATTGCCGATGCCGACCAGCACCGCATTTTTAACCTGTTTGAAGTAACCAGCAACGAAGCGCATAACGACAGCAGTACCGGTGTGGGCCTCAACATACTAAAAATGCTGGTGGAAGAGCAGGGGGGTAAAATATGGGTGGATTCTGTACCCGGGCAGGGCAGTACTTTTTATTTTGAGTGGTACAAATAATACCTGGCATACCCACACAATTAGTGGACAAAGTCAACTAATTGTGCGATCTTCTCTAACAAGCCTTTTACTGTTCCAGTATTGATTGTACAAAATGGATCCATTCTGCATCGGGAATGCTTTTATCGATATAGTAATCCGGCTGTATCCCGAATATAAAGAAGGCTTGCCGCAATGATAAACAACAGCTGGTATTCCTAATTAATAACTGCTGAATGCAGCGGGCAATCCCGGTACTGTGGCCAGGTCCAGCTCCAGCAGGGTTTCGCCATTATCGGTGACCGCACCCGCAGTAAATGCCCGGTAGGTAACCAGGTTACCGGTTGCGGCTTTGCCATTTTCCGGATCAACAACAAATACCGCTGGGCGGAAGGAATCGTGAACATAAAAGGTGACCGGGGTAGTGAGGGGCTGGGCAGCATTGGTACTTTCTACCCATAACTGAACATTGAACAGGCCTGCCACAGCGGCCTCTGTAACACTGGCTTTCAACTGCCGGTTATCATTGACCGCATGACCACCAAACCTGCCTTTCTGCGGATCATCGGGATATATAACCGGGCCAATAGAAGGGCGTATGTTTTCCTGTGCCGCCGGTACAGCTGTTTTTTCATGACTGGTAAAGCCTTTCCGGCCTGGGATTACGCCTGCTGTGATCTCTTGTTCTTCCTGCCGGGCCAGCAGGCTATTGGCTTTATCCTGCAGCTGTTTTTGTTTTTGCAGGTGATGGTTTTGGGTGCGCAATGCATTGACCTCATCTTCTTTCACCACATTGCGGATAAGCATATTGATAAAACGGAAACCAGCGGCTGCAGCAAGAAAGCAATAAGCAGTAAACAACAGGTACGATTTACCGGTGTTGACATCTTCTGTTGCATTGACGCCCGGGGCGGGTACAATACTGTGGTGACGGATGGTATCTGCATGTACTACCTGTTTGACAGAATCGGTGATGCGGTTGATGATAACGGTATCCCTTGTGCCTGCAACCGGATCAGCCTGCTGGCTGCACTGGATGCATACCGGATCAAGCAGTTTGCTCTGCGCCAGTTCAAGAAACAGGGGTACCAGCAATGTAGCACCAATACCCAGTATCATGCATTGGTACAATGGGCGGATATACTTACCCGCGCCATTACCGGTTGTATTGCTGTTGGCAGGTAACAGAAAATTGACCAGTCCGCCCAGCGTGCCAGTTACCGCCATAATAACGAGCAATATCCATACAGGCATAGCTGTTGATTTTGCCTATAAGATAGGCCATATCTTCAATATATGGCCTGTTTTATGGTGTGCCTCTTCTACTTAACTGATCAAACTGTCGTGCCTGAAAAGATAGGGTATCAGGAAAGCTGCCAGTCCGCCGATGATGGTTTGGGTAACCACTACCATTACCCTGAATTCCATAGGCACAGGGCCCATTACAGAATGCCGGAGGGCTATGCCAAAAACAATGATCAGCACCGTGATGATCAGTACTGCCATGCGGTATAAGGTCATTCCTTTTTTGAAGAAGTGGATAAAAAAATAAAAGATCAGGCCGCAGGCAATAGACAACAGGATGGAGCCGAAAATGGTTACGCCCACATCGATCACATTGAATTCGTAAAATGCAGTAATGAGCCGGTAAACAAACACAAAAACCAGGTTGGCAATGGCAGCGATAATACCTGCAAACAACCCACCGAGCACACCCCTCGATAAATCGCTTTGTGGATACTCGTAATTCATATATGCATATTTAAAGGTGAACTGATCTTGGAGCAGATATCTTTTGCATATAGAGAAAAACCAGGCAACTATTCTATACCGTAAGCCGCAAGCAAAGCCGCAATCGTAGAACCAGGTTCTGCTATACAAAGTTAGGATAATTTTCAGGGCAGCCTATCCCCGGGCTGTTTTTTTAAGGTCTTTCTGCGTGTTCTGCGAGATAAATTCCTTGTAGCTCAGCGCTATCAGCTTAAAGCTTTTAATAGCTGCAAGCCATGAGCTGCCAGCTATGAGGTGGGAATGGGCTGTTAAATAGCCTAAATTGTTTTGCCAGCCCATCCTGAAAACTATTTTTCTTTCTGCGTGTTCCGCGTATTCCGCGAGATATTCCTTGTAGCTCAACGCTATCAGCTTGAAGCTTTTAATAGCTGCAAGCCATGAGCTGCCAGCTATGAGGTAGAAATGTCCGTTAAACAGCCTAAATTGTTTTGCCAGCCCATCCTGAAAACTATTTTTCTTTCTGCGTGTTCCGCATATTCTGCGAGATGAATTACTAGCAGCTCACCGCTATTAGCTCGCCGCTTTTATAAGCTACAAGCCATGAGCTTCCAGCTATGAGAATGGACTGTCAAATAGTATGCATTGTTTTGCCAGGCTATCCTGAAAACCATCTTCCTTTCTGCGTGTTCCGCGCATTCCGCGAGATAAACTCCTTGTAGCTCAGCGCTCATTGCTTGCAGCTATAAATACATGGATTATCCCGCAACTTGGGTTATCAGGCATATACTTAAGTATAGAGTGAGGCACGCTGTGAAGAGTGCCGCACGCTGTTTAACTTTACGTTATCATACTATTAAGTTATGCCTCCTGGTAAAGCAGGCATAGCTGGTGGTAGTATTTTCGCGGCCAAAATTGCAGTTTATGCCCTTCCAAGTACCTATGCTCAAACGATTTACCCCTTTGGTATTTCTCCTGCTGATCTGTTCAGCAGCGATCGCGCAATCCAGCGGATCTGGTATCTCTGGTTTTGTTTTTGAAGAAAACAGCCAGCCAATACAAAGTGCTACCATTATTGTGAAAAACATGGGGACGGGTTTTACCGCCTCGACCATCACCGATAAAAAAGGTTATTTCAGGTTTTCAGAGCTGCCTGTAGGTACCTACAATATCGAGGTGACCGCCACCGGCTTTCAAACCACTTTGTTAAAAGACAATGTGCTCAACCTGGGCGACAGATTGGTATTGCATAAAATTACGCTGGGTATTAGCACCGCTGCACTGGCCGAAGTAAAAGTGAAATCGAGCAGTTTTACCAACAGCATCGACAGGCTGGGTACCGGTACGGCTGTAAGCGGCAGGGCGCTTCAGAAAATACCTTTATCCAAGCGTGATTATACTGAATTGATGACCTTGTCGCCGCTGGCCAACGGCCAGTCGCTGGCAGGCGCCAAAGCCGGTGGTACCGGTTATATGCTGGATGGTGTAAGCAACAGGCGCGCTACATTCGGCGGTGTTACCGATGCGGCATTTTCTATTTCATCTGAAAATATCCGCGAGTTTGAAGTGTCTACCAATTCGTATGATGTAACCAATGGCCGCGGATCGGGTGGTGTGGTGAAAGCCATCACCAAATCGGGCACCAACACTTTATCAGGTGCTGCCTGGACGTATTACGGCTCTAATTCACTGGCTGCGAAAAAAGATATTTTCGGCAACCACCTTACCACGAAATACGATATGTTCCAGATAGGTGCCAACCTGAGCGGTGCCATCATCAAAGACAAACTGCATTTCCTGGTATCTTACGACCAGTACCGCAATACCATTCCTTTCCGGGCTTATGATTTCAGTTATTCCGGTGCTACAAAAGAACAGGGCGAGAAAAACCTGGGTATCACCCAGGCTAATTTAGACAAGGTGGTATCTATCATGGAAAATAAATTCGGTTTTCCTGTAGGGCCTGAATACGGCGCCATCAATATCACACAGGAGACAAAGAATGCATTTGCCAAATTCGACTGGAATATCAATAAGAAAAACCTGCTTACTGTAAAATACAATTACCTGCATTTTGTTGATCCGAACAAATTGAAAGGCTCAGGCTTATTGTCCACTCAATACACGGGCGTGGAAATTGATCATGCATTGATGATCGGTTTGCGCACGGAATTTTCCAGTGTGCTGAACAATGACCTGAAAATTAATTACAGCACCTATCGCAAGTTCCTCCACTTTTTATACAACCGCGTGCCTGAAGGATTTGTAGATGTAACCTCGCAGTTCGCTGACGGAAGCACAGGCAAAACAACCGTTGCATTCGGCAACCAGAACTGGGTACCGGAAAGGGATGCTTCCAATGTGCTGCAGATCGTTGATAACCTGCGTTATAAGGCCGGTAAATTCAACTTTGTGTTCGGTACGGATAACAATATCAATCATATCACTGACCGTCTTACACATGACCAGCAGGGACAGTTTTATTATGCGAGCCTCAACGATATGGACAACAACACGCCTTATCGTTTTAACAGGAAAATACCGCTCAATGGCGATAATAAACCCATCAGCGTGCCCCTGATAGAGCTGGGTTTGTATGCACAAATGGAAACCAACCTGAAACCCAACCTGAACCTGACGGTAGGATTAAGGTGGGATGGAACCATCATCGGTAATAAACCCACTTATAACCCCCTGCTCGACCAGGAACTGGGTATTAAAACAAATGTGGTACCCTTTGATGCAAAAAATATACAGCCCCGGTTTAACCTGATATGGGATGTGCACAGCAATGGCAGGGATATCGTGAAGTTTGGCGCCGGTTTGTTTGCATCGGAGCTGACCACGCAGCCTATTACATTTGCCCATATAGACAATGGTGTTGATTTCAGGCAGATCGATATCAGGGGAGATCAGGTGCCTCATGCCGACTGGCAGGCCTACCAGAAAGATTTCAGCAAAGTGCCCGGCGTTGATTTTTACAAATCACTCAGCACCAAACAACCTGCTACCGTGCTGGCATTGGACAAGAATTTGAAGAACCCGCTTACTTTCAAAACCAGTCTTGGTTACTACCACTATTTCTCTGCCTGGCTGCGTATGGGGGCCAACCTGTATTTCGACAATACCTGGGATAATTTTTACCTGTACGATATGAACCTGAAACACAACCCAGAATTTGTAACCAATGAAGGAAGGGCTGTGTACGTACCCGCTAATACACTGGGCAATTCCACATCAACAAGCTACCTGCCTATACTGGCTAATTCAAGAATTGCGGCAGATTTTAACCAGGTACGGTTGTTTACCAATACCAACTGGTCATCTAAATTCTGGGGTGCGATGGTGGAGGCCGCTGCACAGCTGGGTAAAGATGGTTATTTCAGCGTGTCATATGCAAGAGGTAAGGCTACCGGCACACCGCCCTATGACAGCGGTGACCCGCGCAATGGCAACTTCAGCGTAGGACCTACTTATTCAGGCTACAGCTCTTATGGCAAAAACTGGTATAGTGATGGTGACCAGCGTAATAAACTGGTGGCATTGCTGCTGAGCCCTACTTTTTATGGTTTCAGCATCAGTTCTTCTTTCCAGGCTTACCAGAATGCACGGTATTCTGCCTATATCAATAAAGATGTGATCGGTGAGGGTAATGATGGTACCAACCTGGCTTATGTTTTTGACCCGAACGATCCCAATACGCCGCAGAATATCCGCACGGGCATGCAAACGCTGCTGTCTAAAACAAGTCCTGAGTTCAGGAAATTCCTGGAAAAGAATTTTGGCAAGTTCGCGCCTTATAATGGTGCTATCATGCCCTGGCGCACACAATGGAATATGAGTATTGCCAAGGATTTTAAAATATATAAAGCCAATAAGCTCACTTTACGGGTAGACATCTACAATGTGCTCAACCTGCTGAACTATAAATGGGGTGGCTACAGCAAAATTGTGAATACCAACCTGTACAATGTAACCGGTTTTGACCAGGCAACACAGTCCTATACCTACGACGTAAATACCAATGCCGGTGCCAAAACCAAAGACGCTAGTTTGTACTCTATACAATTCGGCATCCGTTATTCGTTTTAGTTGATTTGTCGATTAGTTGAGAGGTTGATGAGTAGTTGATTAGTTGAATGGTTGATTAGTTGAGTAAATAATTTCAGGAAGTAATTTAGCAATTGTCCTCAACCATCCTGCCATTCCTAACCAACCAATCAACCACTCAACTAATCAACCATTCAACTGATCACCCATTGATAAACGGGTTCTATATTCAATTGCTGTGCGGCATGCCTGATGGCATCGTTGGTTGCCACATGAGAGGGAAAATCCGGGTTAAAATCACCAATGATTGCGAGCTGCATATTACCTGTTTTAATGTGTGTCCGGTTGATCTGCGCTGCTGCAACCGGCTTTTTAATCTGCCAGGAACACTTTTTCTGTGTTGCCGGCGAGCAACTGCCGAACATCTGCTGCAGTGCCGGTAAATGGTCCTGAAGAGGCAATTTTCAGGGTAGCCATGGCAGCGGCAAATTCACCTGCTTCGCGGAAGCCGGCGCCTTTGCTTCGCTGGTATAAATAACCAGCCATATAAGTGTCCCCGCAACCGGTGGCATCGACCACCGCAGAAGGGATATAAGCCGGGATATCATAAAAAGTTTGATCACTATAGATCACCGAACCCCTGCTGCCGAGTGTGATCACCACTTCCTTCACACCCCATTGTGCCAGCGCCTGTGCGGCTTTGCGTACATCGCTGTAACCAGTGAGCACTTCCATTTCCAGTTCATTGGCTTTTAAAACACTGATATGCTGAAGCGCCTCTTTCTTGGAAGGCCAGTCAATGGCACATACTTTCTGGTTATCTACTTTGCGTAAATAACCCTGCACATCAAGCGAGATTTTTCCTTTCATCGCCAGTGCTTTAATAAAATCCAGCGGAATATCATCTGCCAGTAAAGGCCCCAGGTGAAAAATACCTGCTTCCACAGGAACCAGTTCTACTGCCAGGAAGGGATCGGCTTTCTGTGTTACGCGTTGTGTGCGGTGATCCTGGTTTTCGCTGTAAATATTTTCAAAATAAACCGTGTGAGCGCTGGGCAATACATGCACTTCGGTACCCTGTGCGCGCAGTTTCTCAACAATGTACATTTCCTGTACTGCCAATGCTGTTACCAGGGTATACCGCAGATCCATATGGCGGATGGCACTGGAAAAATAAAATGAAGTGCCGCCAGCCATATGCACCACCGATTGTGTGGTCACTACTTTGTCCAGGGTAATATGCCCAATGCAACAGATATCGTACATGTACTTCAGATAGAGCCGTTTCCGGCAGGGTGGTTAAAAAAACAAGTGGCAAATATAAGCAATAATTACCAACCCTGCTGCAAGGGGAACAGTTGGTGCGGACCGGGCGGAAAACAGGGCAATGCTGGTGTTTATTGAATACCGGCATTGTTTTTTTGTTATATAAAAACTGCAGCAGGAAAGAGCGGACAATAACCCGAGTTGCCCGTTATACCCAGGTTAAAAGCAGCAAGCGGATAGCGCTGCACTACAAGAAATTCATCCCGCAGAATACGCAAAAAGAAAAAAGATGTTTTAACCCGCAACTTGGGTTATCAGTAAATACCGGCATCTGGTGGGTGTATTTTTATGGCATGGTTGTCTTATAATGCCGCAGCAGCACATTCAGCAGCCGGTTAATATGTGCAACCGGGATATCAGCTGCCGGGTTCAGCAGCAGTATTTTCATCCTGGCCCTTTTTTCTGTGAGCAGGACTGTATCATTCAGCAGTTTACCCTCCACAAAACCGATATAAGGCTGCAGGTATTTTTTATGCACCCATAAATAGCAGAACATTTTGCCTTTGTAACAATAAAAAGGCATGCCGTATTTCCAGGCTTCCGTTATATGTTTATCGCGGCTCAGGATATACTGGCGGAGAAAGAGCAGGCAGCTTTTAACCGGCTCTTCCTGCCGCAGAAAATAATGATCAATGGGGCGAAGCATAGGGTGTTATTGTTTTATGTAAAATGGTTCAACTGTTACCTGTTGCATAATGATCATGTTGGCGATAACGCAAAATTAAACAGGGCAGTGACAGCCCTATGTCAGTAGGGGAAAAAAAGCAGAACATTACCAGTACCTGGTACTACTGAGAAAATGTTGTGGTGCTTCACCGGTAAAAGCACGGAATTTTTTGATGAAATGGGCCTGGTCAAAAAAGCCGGCTGTTAAAGCCAGGTCTGTCAGGCTGCCTGTTTGCGGATAGCGGTTGATGATATACCTGAACCGCACAATTTCTGCAAAGGTTTTGGGGGTTGCTCCGGTAGCCTGCCGGAACCTTTTCTCAAAAGGATCCTGGCTGATATGCAGTGCAGCAGACAGGTCTTTTATCCTGATCATCCCGTTACTTGCTTTGATCCGGGATACTGCATGCTGCACCAGCGCATCATACCTGCGTTCTTGTAACAATGTGCACAACCATTGTTCAGCTACAGCAATACGTTGTGTATGACTGGCTGCTTCAGAGAGCTGTTCGCAGATCGTTGCCGATCCACTGGCCGGCACCAGTTGATCCAATGCTATGGTTTGATCGAATAGTTCATGCAAAGGCAGGCGGAAAAAAGCTGCGGCACCATGCTCGGTAAATTTAACCAGCAGGGTGGCTGAAGCGCCCGCATAGTTCAGGTGATGCATTGATTTTCTGATACCCGAAAAAGCAGCCGCTGGCAAATTGTTTTTTTCTCCCTGTTCATAACGGGCAATTTTTCCGCTGAAACAAAAAGCCAGCACCAGCGATGTATCGGGTAGTACCCTGCTGTCCATGCCGCTTTCACTTTCGATGATCATGAACTGTTTAATAAAAGGCTGTAAATGTTTTGCCGGTTCGTATGTTGTAAGGAGCATAACGGATGCTTTATGAATGATCACAGCCATGTAAAGATAGCTATTAATCCAAGTTGTCAGTTATAGCGGCGAGCTGATAGCTATGAGCTGTGAGAAATGCATCTCGCGGAATGCGCGGAAAACGCAGAAAGGATGATCGTATTCAGGATGGCCTTGCAAAACAATTTATTCTATTTAACAGGGCATTCCTGCCTCATAGCCGGAAGCTCATGGCTTGCAGCTATAAATACATGGATTATCCCGCAACTTGGGTTATTAACCTGTTCTTATAGCTGAAAACTCTCCACGCTAAAGGCATTTTCTTTTCTGCATTTTTTGCGGATTCCGCGAGACCACGGTTGTTTTCAGCAACGTGCAAAGCCCCGGTCGCTTATGCCAGGGATTTGCAGTAAATATCCTACAGGTATTGCTTTAGAGCGCAGCCCATACACGGTCCCAGAAGGGTGGGGGCTCAATACCCAGTGCACGCAGGTAAACATAAGCCTGTGCACGATGATGTATTTCGTTGTCGATAAAATACAGCAGGATGGAAAATATGCGTCCCGCATACTGCCCGAAGGCGATATCATTTTCCTGCAAACGTTCAACTGATACCTGTGGCCAGTAAGCATCTATCAGGCCGGTAACATCATCCCATTGCTGCAACAACGCTTCTTTGCCACCTGCTATAACAGCATCAGAATGACGATCCAGTTTTGCCATGCCTGCCCAATGGCCGGTGGCAATACCTATAATACCGGGGCCGCTGATCTCCAGCAGTTCTGTTACCATGAGGGAGAAGGGGCGCATGCCGCCTATGGAAAAATTGAACAAAGCCTCTTCAGGGAAAGCTTCTATAACACGGCGGGTTAATTTACGGTGTTCCTGCCATTGTTGTAACAAAGCTGCATGGGGAATGGTATTGCCTGCGGGTAATGTTTTTGGTTCGGTAAGGCTGTTTGTCATTGTTATCTGTTTTTGTAGTTGATTTAATAAAACAAAGAAAACAACGGTTAGTGACAGCCTTATGTCAACAGCAACAACAATGGATCAATTATTTTTTGAAAAAAGCAATTACCCGCAACTATACTATGCCCAAACACCAGTGGCCAGGGTTTCCCGCACATACTGTGAAAAATCTTTGGGTTTTCGGCCCAGTGCCTGCTGAACACCATCGGTAATATGCGCATTACGGCCATCGAGCACTTCGGAGAACAGGTAATTCAGCAGTGAAATATATTCGGCCGGAACTCCGTAACTGGTCAGCATATTGACATAAGCATCGGGAGCAATCTGTTCAAACACGATCGGGCGGCCCAGTACCTGTGCTATTTCACCGACTGCTTCAGCAAAGGTCAGCAAGCGCGGACCGGTAAGTTCGTATAAACGGCTAAGATGTCCGTTTTCGGTGAGTGCTGCAACAGCGACTTCTGCAATATCATCGGCATCAATAAATGGTTCTCCTGTATTGCTTACCGGCAATGCCACATGACCGGCGCGGATCAGGTCAAGAAAACTGCCTTCACTGAAATTCTGGTTAAACCAGCTGGCACGGAGGATGGTCCAGCCGGCGCCTGCCTGCATGATCAGCTGTTCACATTCTTCTGCTTCTTTTTCGCCACGGCCCGATAACAATACCAGGTGCTGTACACCGCTTTTTATAGCAGTCTCAGCAAAATTGCGGATGGTATCAGTGGCACCCGGAACGGCGAGATCGGGCTGAAAACTGATATACACGGCATCCATGCCCTGGAGCGCTGCAGGCCAGGTAGCGCTGTTTTCCCAGTCAAATGCAGGGCTGGCATTCCGCGAGCCGATGCGTACATGCACACCTTTTGCCTGTAACAACCTGGCAACCCTGCTGCCTGTTTTGCCGGTGCCGCCCAGTACCAATACATTTTTCTTACTAAGATCGATTGTCTGTTTCATAAACTATTTGTTTTTGTTAGATGATACAATGTTGGGTGATAAGCTGAAGCAAACTTAGCAAGGGCGGTAACCGGAAAATAGAACAAAACCGACAGGGCCTGAAACCTGCGGTAATACTGCTATTGCAGGCGGCTATACTGCGCTCAAGGGAAAAATAACTATATTTAACGCCATCCTTTAACCCTGGTATCAGGGTGTATGAACGGAATATTGTATGCAGAACAATCACCAGGAGATAAGAACCGTAAATATGCTGCGCTATATCACGCCCCTGCGTGAAGGCGGTTCGCTGCCCGCTATTGTAGAGGCGGATGATGAATTTATGTATGTGCTGAAATTCCGGGGTGCAGGGCAGGGTGTAAAAGCGCTGATCGCCGATCTGATAGGTGGTGAAATTGCCCGTGCACTTGGATTGAAAGTGCCCGAAATAGTATTCGCCAATCTTGATGCCGCTTTTGGCCGCACTGAACCCGATGAGGAGATACAGGATCTGCTGAAAGCGAGCGTAGGGCTCAACCTCGCATCGCATTATCTTTCCGGCGCTATCACCTACGATCCTGCAGTGGCGCCCATCAACCCGCAACTGGCATCGCAGATCGTATGGCTGGATTGTTTACTCACCAATGTCGACCGTACAGCGCGCAATACCAATATGCTGGTATGGCGTGGGGAGCTTTGGCTGATAGATCATGGTGCTTCTCTTTATTTTCATCATTCCTGGCATAACTGGGAAGAGCAGGCCAAGCGCCCTTTTGTCCAGGTAAAAGATCATGTACTGCTGCCACAGGCTTCCATGCTGGAAGCTGCAGATACCGCTGGCCGGGCAGTGCTCAGTCCCGAACGCATAGAAGCGATCGTAGCACTGGTACCCGATGAATGGCTGAGCGCGATACCACAGGAAGCAACAGTCGCGGCACAAAGGGAAGTATATACCCGTTTTTTACAAACACGTATTGCCAACGCTGATATTTTTGTAAATGAAGCACAACATGCAAGAAAAGCACTTATTTGAATATGCCGTGATCCGCGTTGTGCCCAGGGTTGAGCGGGAAGAATTTCTCAACATTGGCGTGATACTCTATTGCCAGAAACAACGTTTTTTGCAGATGCGGTTCACATTGGATGAAAACAGGCTGCATATTTTCCGCGGATGTCTGGATACTGCTGAACTGCGTACGCACCTGCAGGCTTTTGAAAAAATATGCCAGGGTGGTAAAGAGGGCGGTCCCATCGGAATGCTCGACATGGCCGCTCGTTTCCGCTGGCTCACCGCCACCCGCAGCACAATTGTACAAAGCTCCAAAGTTCACGCCGGCTTCTGCAGCAATCCCTCCACCGAATTAGACCGGCTGCACAATCAATTGGTTCTTTAATAGGGGAGTTATATCCTCGCGTACTGGCTGCTTGCTGCCGGCTGCCGATTGTATGCCGCCGCGAGTGGCTAGTGCGGGTGTAAGGGTATTTGCTTGAAAACGGTTAACTGCCGGTTATTGGTGGTACACTGCCGCGAGTGGCTAGTGGTGAATCGCTAGTGAGTAAGTAAAGATACTTACTTAAAGACTGCCAACTGCCTACTGAAGACTGCCGACTGTCAACCATCGCGAGTGGCAAGTGGTGAATGGCTAGTGAGTAAGTAAGGATACTTACTTAAAGGCTGCCTACTGAAAACTGCCGACTGCCTACTGATTCTTCACCCTGTTCTCTTCACTTGAAGCGCCGCCTGTATCATGCTTTCTGCGGGTGCCGATGGTTTTGCCGAAATTATAGCTGAAACTGCATATTACCACACGGCTGTCGCCGGCATTGCGCCAGGTGCCTACACCGTTTTTTAAATTATTGATCTGGCCGGTATTGATCCTGGTGCGGAACATATCCAGTACACTCAGTTTGACAGATCCTTTACCACTCATTATTTTTTTCTGTATACCACCATTCATCGCCCATACTTCCCCCAGCCTGAACTGCGCGGCAGGGATTACAGAGTGATAATTGACACTCAGCTCAAAGCTCCAGTCCTTGCCGGCTTTCAGCTGGTTAACAGCCGAGAGGCGCCAGAAACCACCTTTCCGGTTAATGTACTCGGTGTACAGCGGGCTTTTGGTGTCGTTCCAGGCGTACATCACAAAAGGCGTGGCCGACCACCATTTGGTCAGCTGCAGATCTGCATTCAACGTAAAACCTGCTTCAGTAGTGGTACTGATATTACCCGGCCTGCTGTAATAAGTGGTGCCCTGCAATTCGATGGTCTCGTTGATCTCGTTGTGAATTTTATTAAAGAACAGGGTAGTGGTGATCCTGTTCTTGAAAATATGCGAAAGCTCTATATTATCAGACAACTGCGGTTGTAAAAACGGGTTGCCCACATAATAAGTGAATTTATCCAGAGGTGAAACAAAAGGGTTCAGGTCCTGGTAATAAGGCCTGTCAATGCGCCTGCCATACGACAAAGTAAGCTGGTGCGTACCTGCACTGTCCAGTTTATAGGATAAAAAAACAGTAGGGAAAAGCTGGGTATAATTGCGGGTAAAAGAAGAATCGCGTTTTACCGCATTGCCCAGCTGTTTGCCTTTGGCCGCTGTGTTCTCCAGTCTTAATCCGGCCTGCACGGAAAGGCGTTGATAGGTTTTGTTCAGGTTGAGATAGGCCGCATTGATGTTTTCGTTATAGGTAAAATGATTGGTGAAATCATAATCGGGAAAGGTGTTGTTATTCACTGTTCTGAAATAATCAGCCAGGTTGTTGGTGCGTGTATAACTCGATTTTATCCCTGCTTCTATTTTGGCATTGGCTTTAAGCGGGTAGGTATAATCCAGTTTTGCAGAATAGATATTGATCCGTGCAGGCAGATGGCCGGTCAGCTGGTCTTTGCTGATAACCGTGTTATCAGGCAGGTAGCTGGCATTTTTATACAGCTGGTTGCTGTTGAAATTGTAATAAACATAATCAATGTCTGCCGTGAGCTCCCGTCCGCTGCTGTCATATTGCCGGCGAAAGTTCAGGTTGATGCTGCCGTTTTTAAAATGGTTGTCTGATTTGTTGTCTGCGGTGATCAGTGAATCCAGCTGGTTTTTATTATCACTGAGACGGCTGGTATTGACTGTTTTTTCGTAGGAGGGTGTGCTGATCCCTTTTAAAACAATGCCCAGCGTGGTTTTTGGGGAAAGATAGTAATCCATACCCAGTTTCAGGCTGTTGCTGTTGTTCCACCGCCTGATAAAAGAATGTTGTGCAAAAATGGTTTTCAGGCTGCCATCGTCATTGCGGATCAGCCGAGTGATATCAAGATCGGTAAAACCCTTATTGTTCGAGTATCCTGCTGAACCGAACAGGTTGATTTTATTGTCACGGTAATTGAAGTTAAAGCTGTTGTTAGACCTGGTATAAATACCCTGCCCATAACTGGTATTGATGCTGCCATTAAAACCCTTGGTCTTTGATTTTTTTGTTTTGATATTGATGATGCCTGCATTACCGGCAGCATCGTATTTGGCAGGCGGGGTGGTCATGATCTCGATCTTGTCCAGGCTGCCTGCGGGTAAGGATTTCAGGTAGCCTGCAAGATCATTACCGGAAAGATAGGTTGGCTTGTCATCAATATAGATCAGTACGCCCGGTTTGCCGTTCAAACTGATCTTTTCGTTTTCATCAACCATCACGCCTGGTGCTTTTTCCAATACTTCCAGGGCAGTGGCGCCAGCATTGCTGATCAGTGCATCCACATTCATGATGGTACGGTCGATCTTCCGTTCAATTAAGGGCTTCCTGGCGGTTACAGTGACTTGTTTTAATTCATTGTCGGCAGTCTGCAGTGTAATGACAGGTAAGGATAATTCAGTCTGCTGCTGGCTGAGCACCAGTGAATCAATAGCCTGCTGCCGGTAACCCAAACCGGTTATCTGTAACCGGTAAATACCCGCCGGGAGATGATCGAGTATAAAACCACCATCGGCAGTAGAAATACCTGTTTTCAGGGTGACAGAATCGCCGGCATGCAGCAGCACAATACTGGCCCCGGGAACAGGCTTTTGGGCGCTGGTTTGTACAGTTCCCCTGATAATACCCCTGAACTGCGCCCGGACTGATGTCAGGAACAGGACACAAAAAACCGGCAGAAAAAAAAGTTGTTTTTTCATTTGAATGTGTTGAATAAAATAAGCTGACAATGGGCAGGATGCGACATGCCCGGTCAACAAACCGTATTGTGCTGCTTTGTGTAATACTGGCGGCGTTGAGATCAACCGGCGGTTTTTTTTCCGCGTGCCCGGTTATTAAAGCACTAAGAGCGCATATTTATAAAAAGGTTGGAAAAAAGCAGTTGTTTTTTCCGGAATTATTGACTGTTATTGCATTGTATGGGTTGTTTTAATAAGTATGCGTAGTGGTGGCCGAGCTGGTGCTGGTAGTGGTGGTCGTTTTACCGTCTGCAGATGTGCTCACCTGTATATTGTACAGGTAGTTGATATCCGGACTGGTGACAAATTTTTTGCTGAATTTTTCCTGCACTGGTGCGGGTTGTTGTACACCATTCACGATCAGCTGGTCTTTATTCAGCATGTACGAAAGTCCTTGCCTGCTTTGAATGATCCCCGCATTTTCCAGGGCTGCAATGATCTGCTCCGCAGCAGCCGGATGAACCTCCTGCACAGCCGGCTGATCTATTGCTACGCCTGTTTTTACCCGGGGCTGCGGTGCTGCATAAACCGGCGCTGCGGGGGAAATGACTGCCTGCCTTGCTTTTTCCGCATGCATCCTGTCCTGCTCAGCTTTTTGCCGTTGCCGCTCAACAGCTGATGGTTCTGCCGGCTCAGCATGTTCAGCCGGTGGTTGCTGATGCGTGGTCATACGCCGTTCTTGCAGTGCTGTAGCTTCCAGTGCTGTATAGCTGCTATCAACCTGCCGGCGGGAATCGCTCTTGAACAATAGCTGTTGTACCAGCTGCTGGCTGGCAGGTGCCGCTGCATTCCTTGTTTTGCCGTTAACACGCAATGCAATAAGCCGGTGCTCTTCCATGGAGAACTGGTACAGGGTATCATGGGTTTTCAACAAGTATAGCTCGCGTGAAACACCAGCATTGCTGCGGACCAGCTTCAGCGTAGTACCTTCAGCGATTTCACCGGGAGAATAATTTTTTTCAAGATAGCCGCCAAGTGTATCAGCGGCCGGACTGTGGGTACTGCCGCCTATTTTATTGCCGCCAGACTGTGCATACACCCAGCCCAGCAAAAGCATCAGGGATAAACAAACGGTGAGGAATATTTTTTCTGCACTGCCGGGAAGGGTGTTGCTGCCAGATGCAATGCGCCGCATCCTGTGCAGTAGCTGTTTTTTATGGTCACCCGGGAATGCCAGTGCATAAGCAGCGCTGCTGCGGTATTCCTGGCAGGCAACCAGTGCCTGCAGGTAATTTTTCCTGCCCGCTGTATGGGCAATGGCCATATCATCACAGCAATGTTCACGCTCCTGCCGTATCAGGGAAGAAAGCCAGAGAACAGCAGGATTAAAAAAGAAAATAGTTTCTGTAAAACGCTGCAGCAGGTTCACCAGGTAATCCCTTCTTTTGATATGGGCCAGCTCATGCAGCAGGATGGCCTCCACTTCTCCGGCAGATAAACAGGTGACCAGGCTAACCGGCAGCAGTATCACTGGTTTTAAAAAGCCAATGGTAACAGGCGACTTGATATGCACAGATTCCAATAAGGGAACAGGCATATGCAGTGCCAGCCGCTGTGCCAGCTGTTTTACCTGCCGCTGCCATTGTTGCGGCAATGTATCTGCTGCATTATGCCTGATCTGTTTCAGCCGCAGTAATCCCATCAGCATATGCAGGCATTTCAATATGAACAGGCTAAACCATATGTACACAATCGTACATGCATACTGGTTTAAAAAGCGGGTGACCAGATCCGTGAGTGCCGGCTGCTGAACAGTGGCCAGGGTAAAGCCATTGAGCCCTGCGGTTGGATCAGCCGCACCCGCCACATGCTGAACAGCAGCCGTATTCATATAAACCGGCGCAGCAACTGTTAACTGGTAAATGAACTGGTACCCGGTGATACCGGTAAATAAAAAAAACAGTACTGTTAAACAATTGTAACGCAGTGCAGCACCTGTATTCCGGGTAAAGAACAGTAGCAGGCCGGTGAGCAATGCCAGCAACAATCCCTGCCAGATAGAATGAAGCAATGTCCAGCAAAGGGCGTGAATAAGGTGGTCGACGAAGCGGCCGGTTAACAGTACAAACATAAACAGTGTTTAATCGTTGCTTAATTTATCCAGCAGCTGTTTCATTTCTTCCATTTCTTTCCGGGATGCTTTTTTATCGCCAAGTAACTGCTGCATCAGGCTGCTGGCAGAGCCATCGAACAGGTTGTCTACAAATTTCCGCAGCAGTTTTCCTTTCATCCTGCTTTCCTCTTCAGCAGCGCTGTAAATATGTTTTACCTGGCTATCATCGCGGTTGAGCAAACCTTTTTCTGCCATCAGCTGCATCAGCTTCAGGGTAGAAGCATACTGTACTTCCCGTTTTTCTTCATTTAAAGTATCGTTCACGAAACGAACAGTATTGGGGCCGTATTTCCACAATACCTGCAGAATTTCCAACTCCGATTTGGTGGGCTCGGGCAGGCTGGCTTTATCTTTTTGTTGTTTCATACCACTAACCTAGGAAATATTTCCTAGTATTCCCAATTTTATAGGAATTTTTTCCTAGGCTTTTTTTCACCTGGTTTTTTAGCGGAAAAATGTATATTACCAATTTAGGCCGCACCCTTGTTTAAATGATCTGTTATGCGAAGCAAAAGCCGGGCAATATTGGTGCTGATAGTAGTTATGGCCATATGGAGCAGTTCGTACTCCATTACAAAAACAGCGGTAAGAACTATCCCGCCTTTCAGTTTTGCTTTTCTGCGCTTTTTATTTGCGTCGGTATTGCTGAGTGGTTATTCCTGGATAAAAATGAAACGCATGCGCGCACCCAGGGGCAGGGAAATACTGCAGCTGGCAGCACTGGGTGTTTCGGGTATCAGTATTTATTATCTCGCATTCAATACTGCTTTGTTTTATACTTCTGCCAGTGCAGGCGCCATGATCGCCGGTATGGCCCCGGTGATAGTGGCAGTAATGGCTGCCATCTTCCTGAAAGAAAAGATCAATATTGCGCAAAAATGGGGCATCGCTGTATCTGTCACCGGGGTAATACTGATCGCTGTTACAAGAGCACCGGCAGCCCAGGCTTCTAATGCACTGCTGGGAAACTCGCTGATGCTGCTGGCCATTGTTTGCTGGGGCTGTTATACTATTTTGTCCCGCAGGTTGGATCAATGGGATCCGCTCTGGCTTACGGCCTGGAGCACGGTTATCGGTACACTATTGTTGTTACCTTCTGTTGCAATAGAGCTGCATAGAACCGGCTGGCCGCAAATAACAGGACAGGGCTGGTTAAGTATCTGCTATCTTGGCTGCCTGGGCTCGGCACTCTGTTACCTGTTGTACAATAGTGCACTGAAGGCATTACCGGCTTCTACTGTTGGCATATTTATTAACCTGGAGCCATTGATCGGTGTGGTGATCGCCATTGTTTTTTTGAAAGAACAGGTTTCTCTGCTACAGCTGGGAGGCGGCCTGCTGGTATTGCTGGGTATTGCACTGGGCATGGCCAGGAAGAAAGAACGGCAGCGACAAGCAGAAAGATAAGCTGATAGCGACAAGCTGATAGCTGTGAGTTGCAGGAAGTTTAGCTCGCTGAATACGCAGAAAACGCTGAAAGAAGATGATTGTAACAGATGAATGCGAACCGCCTCCTCATAGCTGGAAGCTCATGGCTTGCAGCTATAAAAGGCTTCAAGCTATGAGCGCTGAGCTGCAAGGGGTTTAGCTCGCTGAATACGCAGAAAACGCTGAAAGAAGATGATTGTAACAGATGAATGCGAACCGCCTCCTCATAGCTGGAAGCTCATGGCTTGCAGCTATAAAAACAATGACTGCAGACTGCCTACTGTAAACCAACCGCCGACTGTCAGCCGAAGCTCCGCTTGCGCCGATCTTGCAGCTGGCAGGTATAATACAACAGGCAGCCTGCAAGATAAGCCACTGCATCCCGCCAGTCTGCAGTAAACCGGGGCGAATAGTGTGGCAGGATGCATTCAAATACCAGGGCCAGGTACAGGGCCATGAATAAAAGATAGGCCAGTGGAAAATAATAGGCATTGCTTTTCACCACCCATCGCCTGATGATCCATAAACAGCCGTCTGCCATAACAGGCACAGCCAGCAGGTCGGTGAGCTGCCCGTTTAACAGGGGCAGGGGATGGTGGTAATAACGCGCCAGGTGCACGATTATCCAGGTAATACTGCCCACTATAAAAAAGGGCAGGATGGTTTTCTGCATAATGGAACCGTTTATTACAGTGCAATGGCCACGGCCACAACAATAGCCGCTGTAACCAGTACAAAAACCACACAGAAAACATAAAAACCACTTTGCTTGAAAAGCTTTACTGCGGTACTGTCGCCGGGTTTTAATGGCAGGATACTGTTCCTGAGCCTGGTAAAAAGCGGACTACTTTCTTCCGCTTCTGTATGGGCCTGTTGTTCCATTGGCTGTTTTAGTACAAATGTACTAAAAGAATAAGGAATTTGTACATTTGTACTAAAATGAAAGGCTGCAAGGCCCCTGCATTATTACCATTACTTACCCCCCTTGCTTTTGCAAACTGCTCATTCTCTGGCATTTCTTTTGGAAGATTACTGAATCATTGTGTAATTTGCTTTACTAACCCGAACAAGTGTATTGCCCAATAAAGACCTACATATTGAGAAGGAAGTTTTACAGCAGATAGCAGAAGGCGATGAAGCCGCATTTACCATCCTTTTTCATACTTGCCTGCGGGCGTTACAGCCCTTTGTAATGAAGTTTACCGGCTCGGTTGCAGATACAGAAGAAGTGCTGCAGGAAACATTGCTGCGCCTCTGGATGAACCGTGATACGCTTCCTTCGCTGGAAAACCCGCGTGCATGGATCTATACGGTGACTTCTAATGAATGCCTGAAATTTCTGCGTAAAAAAGTACTACAGCAGGAAAAAGTGCAGGCGATCAGGGCGGTGAGCGCAAAAGATGATAATTCTACCCAACAGGAAATACAGCTGAATGAAGTAAAACGCCTGGTGGCCGAAGCTGTAGCGAAATTGCCGCGGCAGCGCAGGCGTATTTACCAGATGAGCCGCAATGAGGGCATGAAAATTCCTGAAATAGCTGCTGTACTCCGCATTTCGCCCAATACCGTAAAAAATGCGCTGGTGAGCTCCCTCAGCTATATCCGGAAATACCTGGCCAATGCAGGCCACCTGTTTGCATGGCTACTGTGCCTGCTGCTAAAAAAATAATAAAAATTTTTTTTTTGCCCGATAGTCCTGTTGCTGTTCCCGCGGTTCTACTATAGATAACTGGATGAATAGGCAATAAGCAAAAGAACTATTACCAAACAAACCAGATGCAACAACAAGAAATCCGTTACCTGCTTCAACAACACATGGCCGGCACACTTTCTCCTGCCGGGACGGAACAGCTCCGCGCTGTGCTAAGCGATCCTGCCAATGAAGCGCTGATACTGCAGTGCCTGCAGCAGCTGATGGAGGAATCGCCTGAGCTGGAATCGGAAACGGGGTTATACCCCCATATGCTAACAAATATTTTATCTGTAGATAAAACCGGGACAGGAAAAACCGTAACCCCTGTGATCACTGCGCCGAAAGAGGGATTACGCATATTGATTGGCTTCCGCTGGCAATGGGCTGCCGCCGCCATAGTAGCACTGACACTGCTGGCCGCCGGCTGGTTTTTCGTCCGGAAAAAAACAGATGGCGCCGGGAAGCTGGCTGCCAACCATGCACATGAGAAAACTTCCATTGTTCCGGGATCCAACAGGGCAGTACTGACCCTGGCAGATGGATCGCAAATTACCCTTACCGATGCAGAAAATGGTCTATTAAGTCAGCAGGGCGCTACCAGGGTGGTTAAAACGGATAGCGGCCGGCTGGCTTATTATTCCGGCAATGGTAAAACCACGGCCATGCTGAACACCATCAGCACACCCCGCGGTGGTCAATACCAGGTTACCCTGCCGGATGCCACCAAGGTATGGCTGAATGCCGCATCATCCCTTCGTTTTCCCACAGCTTTTACCGGTAATGAACGGCAGGTAGAGCTGACCGGTGAAGCTTATTTTGAGGTAGCACAGAACAGCAATATGCCTTTTGTGGTAAAAGCGGGCCAGGCACAGGTAAATGTGCTGGGCACGCATTTCAATATTATGGCCTATGATGATGAAAAAGCCATCCAGACCACCTTGCTGGAAGGTGCAGTGAAAATGAGCATGGGCCAGCAGGCTGCCATACTCAAACCCGGCCAACAGGGCGGGTACGATAAAAAAACAGGTAACCTGAGCACCCGTGAAGTGAACACCAATGAAGCCATTGCATGGAAAGAGGGTTATTACCTGTTTAACCGCACAGATATCCCTACCATCATGCGGCAGATAGCCCGCTGGTATGATGTGGATGTGGTATATGAAGGTGCTGCGCCGAAAGATGAAATTGTGGGAAAGATATCCAGGACCGCCAATGTTTCAGATGTATTGCATATCATGGAACTGATCGGTATCCATTTCAGGATAAATGGACGAACGATCACTGTATTGTCGTGAAAAACCGTTGCTGATACTTATAAAGAACACCGTTCCTGTTGTGTTTACTCAAAATTGCCATATATGAAAACCTAAACCTCCGTACCGCGGAACATACAAAACCGGAAGCGCTGCCAACACTCCCGGCGATCTGCATGAGCAGACTTGTGTGGATTCATCCGCTGAACAGCCGAACGTTTATTGACCATTCCACTTTAAAACCCAACTACACAAAAGTATGGAACCAGTAATGCTTTGCAAAATCCGTAAAGTGAAAGGAAAGGGATTCTTGCTTGCTCAAACGCTCTTGTCTATGAAACTGATGACACTCCTGTTATTTGTATCGGTGCTGCAGGTATCTGCAAAAGGCCTGTCGCAGCAGTTTTCCTTTACCGGGAAAAAAATGCCGCTGGAGAAGGTCTTTGCCATTATTGAGCAGCAAAGCAATTATTCTTTTATTTATAAGTATAACGATCTGCAACAGGCGAAGCCGGTTGATGTGAGTTTTAAAAATGCCAACATCCAGCAGATACTGGATGCCTGCCTGAAAGGCCAGCACCTGAGCTATGTGATCGAGAAAAATATTATCGCCATCAAAAAAGACAACAGTATGGCGGTGGATATTTTTCAGGCAGCCCCGCCGCAAACGGTTACAGGGGTGGTAAAAAACCAGCATGGAGATCCCATGCCCAATGTGAGTGTTCAGGTAAAGGGGACAAGCAGGGGCGTGGTAACAGATGACAATGGTGCTTTTACCATCAGGGTAGATAATAATGAAGTGCTGGAATTCACCAGTGTGGGATATGAAACCAAACAGGTGGAAATACATGACCAGACACAACTCTCCATTGTATTGAACGAAGCCAAGAACCAGCTGGATACTATCGTGGTAACAGCGCTGGGTATTAAACGCTCCGAAAAATCGATCACCTATGCCTCACAGCAGGTGGGTGGTGCCGAATTGACCAAGGCCAAAGACCCTAACCTGATCAACACACTGAATGGCAAGGTGGCTGGTTTAACCATTTCCTCCAGCTCTTCAGGTGTGGGCGGATCTGCTAAAGTGATACTGCGTGGTAACAAATCAGGGCTTGGCAGCAACCAGGCATTGTATGTAATTGACGGGGTGCCGATGAATAACAGTGTGGTGGCTACCAATGGGCCGGGCAGCAACCAGCCCAGCACCGCTTTTGGCGGCAGCAATGCCTATGATGGCGGCGACCCTATTTCGAACCTGAACCCCGATGATATTGAAAGCATCACCATTCTTAAAGGTGCTTCTGCCGCCGCACTTTATGGCAGCCAGGGTGCCAATGGTGTGATCATCGTAAACACTAAAACCGGTAAGCCCGGCCGTACCCAGGTGAATATTTCATCAGGCTTTACCATGAGCAAAGTGGCCTACAAACCCAAGTTCCAGGATAATTACGGCCAGTCATCTGCCGGTTCAACACAGAGCTGGGGTAGCAAGATCAGCTCCGGTGCTTCTGATAACCTCTCTGACTTTTTCCAGACAGGGAATAACTGGACCAATTCCATCAGCCTGTCTTCAGGTTCTGATAAAATGCAAACCTATTTTTCTTATGCCAATACCAGTGCAAAAGGCATAGAACCGCTGAACAAACTGGGCCGTAACAATATCACCTTTCGGGAAACCGGCAAGTTCTTCAACAACAAACTGGTGGTTGACGGTGGCCTGAACTATGTTTCACAGAAAATTGAGAACACCCCGCTGGCAGGTTTTTACTTTAACCCGCTTACCGGTTTGTATCTTTTTCCCCGCGGCCAGAGCATACAACCTTACAAAAACAATTACGAAAAACTGGATCCGGTTACCAACCTGCCTACGCAGAACTGGCCTTTTGTGGGGTCTGATGATATTCAGCAAAATCCCTGGTGGATCATCAACCGCAATCCCAACTCGCTTAAACGCGACAGGGTGCTGATGAATGCCAGTGTGAAATACGAATTTAAGCCCTGGCTGAGCTTCCAGGCAAGGGGAAGTATTGACCGTATCAATGATGTGTACGAACAAAAACTGTATTCAGGTACCATCCCCACGCTTTCTCCTTCCAGTGGTGCTTATGCTTACCGAAACAGTGTGATCACGCAGAAATACGGCGACCTGCTGGCTAATTTCAATATTCCCATTCACCGTTTCAGGGTGAGCGGCGTAATTGGTACCAGTATCCGAGATGTGAAAACCACCGGTGAATATTTTGCATCGGGCCAGGATGGCTTATCGTTGCCCAATGTGTTCACGATACAAAATTTCAAATTGATCAATCCTGCCAACTCAGGTACTTTCCCGGCTAACCACAGCCAGTGGCAGTCAGTATTCGGTAGTGCGAATATCTCTTATGGCGACTGGGTTTTTCTTGACCTGACAGCACGGAACGACTGGGCATCCAACCTGGCTTTTACACCTTCTCTTTCTTATTTCTATCCTTCAGCAGGTTTGAACGTGATACTGAGCCAGGTGATGAAACTGCCCAAAGCAGTGAGTTATGCTAAAGTGCGCGGTTCTTATGCAGAAGTGGGTAATTCTCCCGCTTCTTATCAAAGTAACCCCGCTTCCAGTATACTGGGTGCGGGCGGACTGGCCAGCATCAACAACGGCGATAATGCTGCAGCGCCTTTTGTGGCATTGCGGCCGGAAAAAACCAGATCTATCGAGCTGGGAACAGAATGGCGCTTTTTCAACAACCGCCTGAGCTTTGATTTCACCTTCTATAAAACCAATACCCGTAACCAGACACTGCAGATATCTGCCAGCCAGGCAACTTTCTACAATAATTTCTATGTGAATGCGGGTAATATCCAGAATAAAGGTGTGGAAATAGTACTGGGCTATGATGTGATCAGGAACAAGAACTTTAAATGGAATACAGGGCTGAACTATGCTGTGAATGACAACTCGGTGATCGAACTGGACCCCCGGGTACCTTATTTCTCCCTGAGCGGCGCTTCCGGGGCCAACTATGCTTCGCAGTTTGCAGTAGGTGGTTCTTACGGCGATTTCTATGGTACAGTGTTGCAGCATGATGCACAGGGCCGTATCATTATAGGTGATGATGGCAAACCGATGGTGCAAAGTGGCAGCCTTGTTTACCTGGGTAATGCCAACACCAAATGGCAGCTGGGCTGGAACAACAATATCAGTTATAAAGATTTCTCCCTGTCGTTTTTGATCGATGGCAAATTTGGTGGTAAAGTGATGTCTGTTACACAGGCAGTGCTGGATCAGTACGGTGTATCCAAAGCCAGCGGTGATGCACGCGATGCAGGCGGGGTGAAAGTGAATGGTGTGGACAGGAATGGCAATGCTGTAACTACTGTGGATGCGAAGAACTGGTATACAACCATTGGCGGCCGCTCTGGTGTTACCGGCGAGTATGTGTACAGTGCTACGACTATCCGTTTACGCGAAGTGGCATTGGGTTATGGTGTGCCTTTGAAAAACAGCTTTGTAAAAAACCTGAAATTTTCGCTGATCGGCCGTAACCTGCTGTATTTCTCTAAAAAAGCGCCGTTCGATCCTGAAATGACCATGTCAACAGGCAACGGGTTATCCGGTGTGGATATTTTCATGCCGCCGGCCACCCGCAATTTCGGTCTTTCACTCAATGCAACTTTCTAATCACTTGTCAAGCTATTCAAACATGAAAACGAAATATATGAACAGGCCTTATCTCACGATCCGTTTGCTGGCACTCCTGGTGCTTATTGCAGGATTAAGTGCCTGTACAAAAAACTTCAAAGAATATAATACAGACAATACCGGTGTTAATATGGACCTTGCCTCGCTGATGAAACATGCGCAGATGGCTATCTACAATTTCTCCGGTGGTGGCGATCCCAACTCATTCCAGTTACAGCAAAACCTTAATGCAGATTGTTATTCAGGCTATTTCATGTCTGCCAATCCTTTTAATGGCAATACCAATAACCTGAACTATTTCATGATGAACGGCTGGAATGGAGAAGCATTTAAAGTAGGCTACCTGCAGGTAATGGCTTATGTAAAAGCGGTGCAGGACAGGGGGGTGGACAAAGATTATCCTGCTGTATGGGCGGTAGCACAGATCGTGCGTATTGCTGCGATGAGCAGGATCACCGATATCTATGGTCCTATCCCGTACAGCCAGGCTGGTACAGCCAAATCCGGTATTCCTTACGATAGCCAGCAAAGTGTATACACCAGTTTCTTTAACGAGCTGGATGCGGCCACTGCTGCACTGAAAAGCTTTATCAGCGGCGGTCAGCAGCTGCCGTTCAGCTTTGCTTCTATGGATCTGGTGTACAATGGTAATTTCAATCAATGGCTGCAGTTTGCCAATTCACTGCGTCTTCGCCTGGCCATGCATATTGTTAAAGCTGATCCTGCAACAGCTAAAACCCAGGCTGAAAAAGCCCTGGATCCTGCCAATGGCGGCGTGATCACCGACAACAGCAGCAATATGAATGTGAAAGTGACCGGGGCTGGTTTCTCCAACCCGCTGGTGTTTATTTCAAAGAACTGGAATGATATCAATATCAACGCATCCATCCAGTCGTACATGTCTGGTTACAACGATCCGCGTATTGGTAAGTATATGGATAAATCAACCGATCCTGCAGCGCCTAACCAGTACAAGGGTATTCGTATTGGCAGCAATATCGCATCCAAAGATGATTATGTAAAATACTCATCGCTCAATTACAGGGATGGGGCAACGCCTTCCTTTAATCTTACCACACCGGTACAACTGATGACTGCTGCAGAAGTGTTCTTCCTGCGTGCAGAGGCCGCTTTACGTGGCTGGAACAATGCCGGTGGTACAGCGCAAAGCCTTTATGAGCAGGGGATCAGCATGTCTATGGCACAATGGGGTGTATCTGCGCCGAATTATATTAATGACAATACGAGTGTTCCTGCGGATTATATCGATCCAAAGAATGCAGCGAACAATGATCCTGCACCATCTAAAGTCACCATTAAATGGCAGGATGGCATTGATAAGGAAGTGCAGCTTCAAAAAATTATCACCCAAAAATGGATCGCCATGTTCCCGGAAGGACAGGAAGCCTGGACTGAATTCCGTCGTACAGGCTACCCCAAATTGTTTCCTGTAAAAATCAACAACAGCGGCGGAACCATTGATACAACCATACAGATCAGGCGGCTGCCTTTTCCACAGAATGAATACAATACCAATAATGCAGAAGTGCTGAAAGCCATACAGCTGCTGATCAATGAAAATAGCGGAAATAACGGTAAAGGAGATAATGGTGGAGCTCGTTTATGGTGGGATAAGGGCACTGCTAATTTCTGATAAATAATAACGGATTATAATAACGTACTCCATAGAAAACATTTTTTCGTTGTGTTTTCCTTGACTGTTTGTTTGCCCGGGTCTTTGTGATGTATAATAACACTACAAAGGCCCGGTGCAGGCAGCAGCTGCAAGGGCTGAGCAGGGTAGTGGTGACGCACAACGCGTAGACTTTTTTTTATCACCTCTATAAACGAAAACTTGTATTTATGAAAAATCAACTCAAACACTTACCGGTTGCGGCAGGCGTATTGCTTGGCTGTTTCCTGTTCACCTCCTGCAAACGCGATCTGGTACAGCAACCCGGAACTGAAAAAAAAGCCTCTTATCTTTCTGCCAATCTTACCACTACCAAAAACGGCCCGCTGGGCGTGGTGTATGTTGAAGTGAACAACAACAATTTCCGCAATGTGGCGGCCTATACTTTAAAAAACGGCGGACAGCCTTTATTTGATATCGGGGTGATCTTTGCCGCCAATATCAACTATGATGCAACACAGCAAAAGGCGGTGCTTTACAATAATCCCAATGTAACCACGGTGCTGTCAGACACAGCCACTTATATCAAGCCATTGCACGATAAAGGTATCAAGGTGCTGCTATCTATTTTAGGTAATCACCAGGGAGTGGGTGTTTGTAATTTCACCAGCCGCGCAGCTGCCAGGAATTTTGCACAGCAACTGAACAATGCAGTAAATACCTACCACCTGGATGGTATCGATTTCGATGATGAATATGCCGAATATGGCCAACATGGTCAGCCGGGAACAAATGACAGCTCTTTTGTGTTGCTGCTGAGCGAGCTTCGTGCCCTGATGCCCACGAAGATCATTTCTTTTTACTATTATGGCCCTGCGGCTTCTTTACAGCAGTGGAACAACCAGAAAGCCGGTGATTTTATCAACTATAGCTGGAATGCCATGTACGGTACTTATGATCCACCCATTGTACCGGGTTTAGGTAAGAGCCAGCTTTCGGCTGCTGCAACCTGGATCAATAATACCAGTGCTTCCACCGCAAAATCAATGGCACAGCAAACCAAAACCGATGGTTATGGCGTGTACCTGTACTACGATCTGCCCAATACAGATATGCAGGGTTATTTATCGGCCGTATCCACTGCTTTGTATAACGATAGCACTAAGCTGACAGGTACGCTGCAGTCATGGCCTCCCACAAATGGCGGCAGCGGTGTGAGCTTTTACCAGGACATCAATTACGGCGGTACCGCCACACAGGCTATACCCAAGGGGAATTATACCCTGGCACAGTTGCAGGGCTATGGTTTTGTGAATGACTGGGCTTCTTCAGTGAAAATACCCAGCGGCTGGAAGGTGATCATGTATGCAAATGATAATTTTACCGGAACATCCTGGACACTGACCGGTAATACAGCCAATTTTGTGAACCTTGCTCCCAATGCCAATGATGTGGTGAGCTCGGTTAAAATACAATAGTCTTGTAAAAAACACTAAGTATAACAAAGGCCGCCCTGGAAAGGCGGCCTTTAAATTATTTCGTGAACAGCCGGTTAAATAAAGCTGAGAGAAATAATATGCCCATTGTAAAACAGGCAGTTTGCAAACTAGATCTTTTCAGCCAGTGTTGCGCCAGCTTTGAACTTGGCCACTTTTTTGGCTTTGATCTTAATGGTTGCACCGGTTTGCGGGTTGCGACCTGTTCTGGCTGCTCTTTTAGATACAGAGAAAGTTCCAAAACCTACCAGGGTAACTTTATCACCTTTTTTCAGTGTTTTGGCAATGGTTTCTGTGAAAGAATCCAATACGGCATTAGCCTGTGTTTTAGTGATTCCTGCATCTTCTGACAGCTTTGCTGCTAATTCAGCTTTGTTCATATGAGCTTATTTAAATGGTTAGTAAGTGCGCTAAGATAAGGGAAAACATTTAATGTATGATGTACGATGTGGGGCGTAGTGTAAGTGGGTAGGGGGCCGGACTTATTACTTCGTGGCTCACTTTGTTATGTACGAAGTACGATGTGGGATGTATGATGTGGGGGCGTAAAATGGTTACTTTTTATACTTCATAGTTTGTATTTTACAATATATGAAGGTTGTTTATGGGATGATGAAGCGTAGATTTTCCTTATGAAGATTTTTGAATTATGACAGGAATGCAGCCGGAGGCTGCAGGGATAGCCGTCACCCGCGGGGACGCGGGCGACTGAAGCTTTTACTTCATAGCGCTCACTTTGCCATATACCAAAGCCGGGCCTCCAACTACTTCACTGAAACAATGAAACCCTGAAACCCCTGAAACACTTGCCCCAACCAACGTTAAACTTTAAACCTTAAACGTTAAACTTCCCCCTGAAACCCTGAAACCCCTGGAACATCTGAGCTCTCCCCAACCAACGTTAAACCTTAAACGTCAAACCACCCCCTGTAACATTTGAACTACCCCAGCCGGATAACCTGCTGTATACCGATCTCCTCCAGAAATACCGTATCATGCGAAGCCACCAATAGTGTTCCCTGGTAGGCGGCTACCGATTGGGCCAGCAGTTGTATGTTGTGCAGATCGAGATTGTTCGTGGGCTCATCCAGTATCAGCATATCCGGTGCATGCTTTTTCAGGGAAAGACAACACAATACCAGCCGCAACATTTCTCCGCCGCTCAGTACGGTTGCTGTTTTGTTCCAGCTGTTTTTGTCGAACAGGAAATGGGTAAGATGCGATTTAAGCAAGTGATCTTCCAGCTTCAGGTCATTGTATTCCTCTGCCAGCTCCAGCACGGTTTTTTCATGCTGTATCAAACTGTATTCCTGGTCCAATAGGATAATAGGGCAATCTGCCCGTTTTAGTTCACCTGTAGAGGGCGATAGCTGACCGGTAAGCAGCCTGATCAGTGTAGACTTGCCGGAACCATTACTGCCTGCAAGCCGTATCCTGTTACCGCTGCGTATCACAAAATCAAGTGGTGCCGGCCATAGTGCATCTGCCTGGTTAAAGGAGAAATTGATCGCCCTGCCTTCAGCAAGTATCTTGCCCTTATGCAGCTGACTTTGTTTCCATTCGATCTTCATCAGCCTTAATTCCTGTTCGCTTGTCCTTAACTGTTCCAGTTTCGTTTGCAGCTGGGTGTTTTTTTGTTCGTGGGTATTTTCCAGTTTGGCTAAAGAGTATTCAGCTTTATTCCTCAATCCATGAATAGCGGCAAGTGGAATACCTTCCTGCTGCGCCCGTTTGCCGGAGCGTATATTTTTTTTCTGCTGCCGTTGTTTCGCTTCCGCCTGTTTTATTTTAGCTACCCTGATCGCCTGTTCTGTGCTTTGTATCTGCCTTTCGAGGGCCTGCAGTTCTTCCTGTTTCTGGGCTTCATAAAAATAGTAGTTGCCGCCATAACTGTGTATACCATCATTACTTAATTCATGAATAGGGTTGCAGAGTGCCAGCAACTGCCTGTCGTGGCTCACCACCAAAAAACTTTGTTTCGCATGGCGGAAGCGTTCATACAACAGGGTTCTACCTTCCATATCCAGGTGGTTGGTAGGCTCATCAAGCAATACCAGCCTAGCCTGGTGAATGTCCATGCCTGCGAGCAGCAATCTTGTTTTTTCACCGCCACTCAATGATGCAAAAGATGTGCTGAGTTGAATATGCTCCAGGTTCCATATTTGCAGGGCCTGCATACAGCGGTCTTCAAAAGCCCAGTCATTGTCCAGTACCAGGAAGTGATGATCGGTTGCTTGGCCATTCTGTATGGCATGCAATGCAGCTAATTTACCGGTAGCATGCAGGGCTTCAGCAACAGTGCCATTGTTGTAATGTTCATATTGCTGCGGTACATACCACATGCCATCCGGCAACGATATAGAACCGCTGTTCGGCTGCAGAATACCTGCAATGATCTTCAACAGTGTAGATTTGCCGCGGCCGTTATCACCTGTGATAGCGGCTTTTTCCCCCGGTGCCACAGACAGGTATAGCTGGCTGAATAAAGTTTCACCAGAGGGTAATATATAGCTGATGTTTTGTGCAGTAAATGACATAGGTATTTCTTTAAAAGATTGGCCGGTGCAAGGCAAGGTTGCAGCTGGATAAGGCCCTGTATCGGTGCAGACATGCTATGCCGAACCTGGCTGAATAATGTTTAAAAAAATAAATGAAAAATGAGCCCGAAGCGAGCAATTTGTGCAGAAGGTGATCTTCTGCCGGCCTGGAGATGAATTAGATTTTCATAATGCAGCAAAGGTAAAAGAAAATAGAATAAGATCTGTGAAAGTCTTTATAAAACAATGCAAAGGCAATAACGGATGGCTTTCTTCAGTAATATGCCTTGTATTCTGACCGCGAATGTGCCTGTTGAACGGCTGTTGTTTGCGCATAAGCAGCCTTAGCTAAGATGCCGGTACAATAAAAAATTGACATGACATTGTATAGTATCTGTATGCAGCAATGCCTTGTACACGACGCGGCATAAGATTAATTTAATCAGCCAATGCAGCGCAAATAAAAACTATTTTCTATCTTTGGTTCTCCCCCCGTAGAAGTCTGCACCCCCCAAAGACTATTTTCATCCTTACCTTTTACTGCGATCGGCCCTGCTTAGTCAGCAATACCTGGTATCTGTGTTACAGTTCCCGGTACATGCTATACCCTTGCCCTGACCTAGAAACCATGACAAAACATATATGAGACATTTATCACTGACCAGCTGTATAGCTGCTGTAATGGCATCTGCATTCTTTGCCTGTAAAAAACCAGCTATTCCCGGTGACCCCGGAGATCCGAAAGGAGGCGGTCATCATACTGCTCAACTTGTATTAAAACAAAGTGATTCACTTTCCACAATTGGTAAAGTGCCTAAGCCCGTTGTTGTAAGTGACAAAATATTTTTCCCGGGGGCTATGGCTGATATGTATAATGCAAGTACAGGCAAATGGGATTCTGTGCAGCTTGCAGCAACCTTCAATGCAGCCGGTGTAATTGGTAATAAAGTGATAATGGCCGCCGGTACCATTGCACAGGCATACGATGCCTCAACAGGGCAATTAACAACCGTTGATACATTTACACATGTTGATCGCAGGTATGATATTGGGGTAAGCGCAGGTAGCAAAGTATTGTTTGCCGGCGGCAGCGCTGCACTTTGCTGTAGCAGCGGGGCATACCCTGTCAGTGCGGATATTTATGATGTAAGCACAGGCAAAGTTATTAACAGCCAGTTAAGCAGGGGGCGCACACAGGTTGCAGGCGCAGCAGCAGGCAACAAAATTCTTATTGCTGCTGGCACCGATGTGAATTCGCATACCAATAGTGTGGTGGATATTTATGATGTTAGTACTGGCCTGTGGACCGTGTCGAGCCTGAGCCAGCCCAGGGATAAACCGGTAGGAGTGACTGTAGGAAACAAGATTTTATTTGTAGGAGGGAAAGCCACCGAAATAAACTCGCCGACCGACCTGGTGGATATTTATGATGCTACCACCGGTCAGTGGACTGTTGCACACCTGAGTGCGCGGCGTTCGCAGATGGGAATTGCTGTTGCCGGTGACCTGGTATTTTTCGGTGGTGGTGGCACTTATACCAACGAAGGACGTTTTTCAAAACGGGTGGATATTTATAACGCAGCTTCCAATCAATGGGATACTGCCAGCCTGAGTGAAGCCCGCGGAGCGCTGGCTGCTGCTGTTGTAGGGAATAAAGTGGTTTTCGCCGGCGGTTTCAAAGTGCCTGGTTATCCCGGTGATACCTGGGGCAATGGCCTTGTGGTAGGTTCTAAAACAGTAGATGTATACGATCTGGACACGCACAAATGGTCTGTTACTTCATTAAGCGTTGAACGTGGCCTTGTTTCTGCCGCTGCTGCCGGTAATAAGCTGATTGTGGCAGGAGGCTATAAATCGGCATTCAATTCTGATCCTGATCTATTCGATAACCTTGCCACCCCCCTGAGAACCGCAGATGTTTTTGAACTGAAATAAACCCCGCAGAATATCCATCAATAAGGAGGCCGGCCATACCAACCAGCCTTCTTATTATTTTTAACCAACACGAACCAATTCCCCCCTCCATCAACCCACCAAACAATGCAACCATGAAACAACGCAACAATTGAACAATGAAACAATTGAACAATCCCCCCTCAATGCCTGTTCTCCTGGTGTTTCCACAGCTCCTGGAATACAGGGCTGGTACTGCGTAGCAGGTTAAAATCACCCTGGGCTACAATGCGCCCGCGTTGCAGTACATAAATATAATCGAACTGTGGCAGCAGGTGCAGCCGGTGCATGGTAGAAACAATGGCCTTATCAGAGAAACTGTGGAACATTTTGGTATAGATCATTGCTTCTGTTTTGGGATCAACACTACTGGTAGGCTCATCAAGCAGGATTACTTCGCTGGCACGTGCTGCCAGTATGCCGCGGGCCAGGGCCAGCCTTTGCTTTTGACCACCTGAAAGGTTCACCCCTTTTTCGCGTATATCTGATGCCAGTCCACCGGGCAGCAAGCCGATCACTTCTGTAAAATGAGCGGTTTCGCAAACAGAGAGAATATCTTCCTGTGAAAAAGGCAGTCCCAGTGTTACATTGTATTCGATCGTGTTCTCAAAAATTTCCGGTTCCTGGGGAAACAGGGTAACGGTTTCGTTAAGTGCTGATAATGGAAATGCCTGGCCGTCTACAGTGAAGGAGATGCCTGGTTCCGGTTCGTACAATCCCCGCAGCAGGGATAATAAAGTACTTTTACCACTGCCGCTTTCACCGATCAGCGCAATTTTTTTTCCGCGGCCAATTTGCAGCTGCAGGCCATGCAGGCTCTGTGCACCATGCGTATGATCGTATTGCTGCAGATGCGAAAAGCTGAGCGAATGAATATCGATGCTACGCCATGATGATGGCAGCTGCGGTGCAGCATCGGGCCGGTGATGCTGCCGGTAAGCCTCACTGATAGAAGCGGCTGTTTCAACGGAGGTATTGTATTGCACCACATCGGTATACTGCCAGGCAACATCGTGAAACACGCTGGTGAACTGGTTTACATAGCCCATCAGGGTGATAAGTCCGGCTACATAAAACACCTGTCCGGGTACCCAGTGCTGGAAAATATAACCGGCTGCAATAACACAGTAGATAAGTGTAACAAGAATATCGGCTACAAACCATTTGGTTTCATTGATCACGGTGTTGCGGCGGAAAAAAGGCAGTATACGTTCCACTTTACCCAGCAGTCCTTTTTCCATGCTTTTTTCCAACCGAAGGGTGATCACTGTCATGATATTGGAAAGACTGTCGAACAGTGTGGCAGATACAACATGCTCTCTTTCGTTGATTTCTTCCAATGTGCGGATATAAGGCTTGTCAAATTTCAGCATGAGCCATATACAGCAGATGCCCAGCAATATGCCGATACCGCCATACAGGGGTGAAAAAAAGATCATCGCTGTTATAGAAAACAGCAGTTTAGACAGTGCATGGAGATACAGGAAGCCGTGTTCAAAAAATTCCTTCAATGCTTCATACGCTTTCCTGATACGGTTGATCACCGAGCCGCTGTGGTTATCCTGGTGCCATTTCACGGGCAGGTGGAGGGCTTGGTGGTATCGCTCCTGCAAAAAATTGCGGCTCAGGTTAAAAGCGAGGGTGCGCTCCATTACACGTGCGGGGCCATGGAAAGCCCATTCCAGCAGTTTCAAACCCATATAACCGCTTACAAACAACAGGGTATTGTGTGGCAGGCGGGAAGGCTCCTGCTGTATTTTTCCGATGAACCAGCCAAACAATACCGGGTTAAGGGAAAAGAAAATATTGGCAAAAAGAAACATGACATACACCCCCAGGAATTTTTTCCGCTCCTTGCGGGCATAGGTCCAGGCCGTTCTTAACAAAGAGATATATGGATTTCGCATGCTATCCGGATTTTGCTGATCAGTATGTGAAAATAAGTATCTTCTCCCAGAGCAAACCAGCCTGGTACATAAATGGTAAAACAATCCAATATTACGGGTAGTTGCGCTGTTAAGCATGGATAAGAAGCCGGGCCGATTCGCAATAACGAAGGTGCGTTTTGTGGCACAAGGGGGCAATGCTGTATCCGTTTTGCCTATAGATGATACTGTTGTAGCATTTGCTTTATAGGCTTAGCGAGGCATTTATACCAATTACTAATTAAATAGTTGACAAAGTCAACTATTTAAAATATGCAGCTATGTGCCGGGCGCCTGGCGCTTTATTCTGTTTGCCGGCAATTAATTATCAGGGCAGGCGGTTTACTGTTCCGGTTACCTGCAGGCAGAATGGAAAAAATACTCAGGCCGGTGAATAAAATAAATACCCTGCCCGGTGCAGATGGCACCGGAATTGCCGGGAATAGAAGTGGTGGTTACAGATAAAATACAGCAATATTTGCACAGCTGATACCGAGTGCTGAACCAGATAAAAAATGACAATGAAAATATTCCAGGAAACCATCCTTTTACCGGAAAGAAAAAGAGGCTTTCACCTGATCACTACAGCGGTTACCGATGCGGTGCCCGGTATCAGGCAGGTCTCAAAAGGTATATGCCAGGTGTTTATCCAGCATACTTCTGCCTCTTTAACCATTAATGAAAATGCAGACCCTACGGTGCGAATGGATTTTGAGCGTTTTTTCAGCAGGGTTGTACCGGAAAGCGATAATGATTATATTCACAATGATGAAGGCCCGGATGATATGCCGGCGCATCTGAAAGCCGCTATGCTTGGCAGTTCGGTAACCATACCTGTTGCCAATGGGCGGCTGGCCTTGGGCACCTGGCAGGGTATCTATCTCTGTGAACACCGCAACAGGGGTGGCCAACGCCAGCTGGTGGTTACGGTTTGGGGGGAATAAGGGCCTGGCGCACCGGCCATGATAAATGGATGCCTGTATTGACCGCTATTTTCGCATTTTTCTTGGTTTAAAAAACAATAAGGGGTATCAGGCATTGCTTTTGATCTTTTTTTTAAAACCTTTATATGAAAAAAATAACAACCCTTCTGACTATTGCCTGCTTTTTTGCAGCCGCTGCCAGGGCCCAGGTAAATGTGAACATCAATATCGGATCACAACCCATCTGGGGACCTGCAGGATACGATCATGTAGACTATTATTACCTGCCCGATGCCGGTGTTTATTACTCAGTACCTGACAGAGTGTATATCTACAAAAACGGGAATCACTGGCGCCGCTCAGCAAACTTGCCTGCGCGGTATAAAAACATCGATCTGTATAATGCGCACAAAGTGGTGATCAATAATGTTGACAGGCCTTATTTGAATGATGACCGTTACCAGCAGGAATATGCCGGGTTCAGGGGCCGTCACGACCAGGTATCGATCCGCGACAGTAAGGAAGAAAAATATTTTGAGAACAACAAACATCCTATGCATGGACAATGGGAGAAAGAGCATGGCCATGGAAATGGAAATGGAAACGGTAACGGCAAAGGACATGGCCGCGGACATGACCGCGATTAATATATTTTCCAGGATAAAGCAGCCAAACTGCCTGTTTAAGAACAGGCAGTTTTTTATGCATGCAGCTGCCCGGCGCTGTATCTTCTTCAAACACCCGCTGCATCAAAAGCGTACAGTTTTTTTGCAGGATAGTCTACTTAATATATTGATCAATAATGAGTAATGAAGATGGCATTTGCTTGGTAGCATTAATTGAACAAGTAGAACTATGCTCAAAAGTTACTGTAAAATTGCCTGGCGCTACCTGGTTAAAGACCGCCAGTTCACTTTATTGAACCTGATCGGCTTGTCTACAGGGCTGGCCTGCGCTTTACTGATCTATATGTGGGTGGCTGATGAATTGCGGGTGGATAAATTTCATAAAAACGATGCCCGACTGTACCAGGTGGTTGAAAACCGTAAAAAAGCCAATGGGATATGGACAGCAAGAACAAGTGCCGCACCTACCGCTGATGCACTTGCAAAAGCTTTCCCGGAAGTAGCGTATGCAGTGACCACCGATCCCATCTGGAACAGTATACTTTCTCCCGACGATAGCAAGAATATCAGGGCAAATGGAAAATATGCAGGGAAGGATTTTTTTAAACTATTTTCCTATAACCTGGTTGACGGAAATGCCGACCAGGTATTGGCTAGCCCCAATGCCATTGTATTATCAGATGTACTGGCAAAAAGCCTGTTTGGCGGTACAGCCGGCCTCATTGGTAAAACAGTTGTTTTTCAGCATGAGCAGCCATTCACTGTTTCAGGTATTTACAAAGATCCGGGCCCGCACTCATCTGACCGGTTCGATTTTGTATTGCCTTTTGAAGTGCTGAAACAAAAAGAGCCTTCGCTGGATAGCTGGGGTAATACTGGTTGCTATACTTTTCTCACACTGAAGCCTGGTGTGGATGTTGTACAATTCAATACCAGGATCAGGGATTTTATCAGGCAGGTCACTAACAATGATATCACGCACCGTACAACTTTTCTGGTGCGTTATTCAGACAGTTATCTTTATGATCACTACGAAGATGGAGTGCAAAGCGGCGGAAGAATAGAATATGTACGGCTGTTTATCATCATTGCCCTGTTTATACTGGTGATCGCCTGTATCAATTTTATGAACCTCTCTACTGCAAAAGCATCTGAGAGAGCAAGAGAGGTCGGTATCAAAAAAACGATGGGCGCCAGCCGCACCACATTGCTGCTGCAATACCTGGGTGAATCGACACTGATGGCCTATGCTTCCTTATTGCTGGCGGTGTTGCTGGTAATGCTTCTGCTACCGGGGTTCAATGCTGTCACTGGCAAGCAATTAGCTATGACCGATTTCAGCACCGGTGTAATACTGGCTGCACTGGGCATCACCCTGTTAACGGGTTTGCTGGCAGGCAGTTATCCTGCCTTGTATTTATCCGGCTTCAAACCTGTTCAGGTGCTGAAAGGAAAACTGCACAATACCCTTGGTGAGCTGCTGATACGTAAAGGACTGGTGGTTTTCCAGTTTACGTTATCTGTAGTGCTGATCGTTGCCGTATTTGTGGTATATAAGCAGATCAGTTTTATTCAAACAAAAAACCTCGGGTATAACAGGGATCACCTTCTTTCATTCCAGAAAGAAGGGAAACTGAAAGAAGAGCAGCAGCAGGATGCTTTTTTGAAAGAAGCCAGGCGCCTGCCGGGTGTTGTTGCGGCATCCGGTATGGGACATAATCTTACCGGTCATAACAGCGGTACTTATGGTGTTTCCTGGGAAGGGAAAGATCCCAGGGATCATACTGAATTTGAAATAATGCGCGCCGATAATGACATGCTGGAAACATTGGGTATCCAGCTGCAGGAGGGGCGTGGGTTTTCAAGGGATTTTCCAGGGGATACGGCAAAGATCATTTTTAATGAAGCGGGTATCCGTTTTATGGGACTTAAAAACCCCATCGGCAAAACCGTGAACGTATGGGGGAAAGATCTGCAGATCATCGGTGTTGCAAAAGATTTCCATTTTGAATCACTCCACGAAAAAATAAAACCCTTGTTCTTTCTTCTTACACCCGATGATACCTATCGCTTCATTGTAAAAATAGAGGCGGGTAAGGAAAAACAGGTGATAGAAGCATTACAGCAGCTGTATGCGCAGTTTAATCCGGGATTTTCGTTCGATTATAGTTTTCTCGATACAGATTACCAGGCACTATATACTGCAGAAAGAAGAGTGTCTGTTCTGTCCAGGTATTTTGCAGGCCTGGCAATACTTATATCCTGCCTTGGACTGTTTGGACTTGCTGCTTTTACTGCACAGCGCAGAAGCAAGGAAATTGGTATACGCAAAGTGCTTGGTGCAACAGTCAGTATGGTGGTGCTGATGTTGTCAAAAGATTTTCTGAAGCTGGTGTTGATAGCGCTTATTATTGCTTGCCCGCTGGCATGGTGGGTGCTTACCAACTGGCTGCATGGTTTTGCTTACCGCGTTCCGATGAGCTTCAGCATATTTATCGTGGCAGGTTTATTGATCATACTGATCACTTTTGCTACCATCAGCTTTCAATCTGTCAAAGCAGCATTGGCCAACCCGGTTAAAAGTTTAAAAAGCGAGTAGCACAGATGAGGGGTTAATCTGTTTTACCGGGATAAGATAATGATAGCTGCAGGTCGCCAGCTTTGAGAAAGCAGCGATGCAAGATGTAGTATGTGGTTTTTAAACCAGCTGATTGATCGTGAATTGGTTCACCGCTACCGGTTTACAGCCTTTGACGGGATCTGCCATTTTGGTTTGAAGATGATAAATAATACGGCAACAGGGTATTACGTATACGGCGTAATATCCTGTTGTTTTTACAGGTGTATGTGCCGGGAAGTTTTGTATAAACAGCCATAAGGCCATTGTGCGGCCTGTCTTCCGTTGTATATTGTATAAATTTGTATCCTATGCAGTACCTGGAGTTCAAGCCAAATAAACACCTGGAACCATATGTGGAATGCTACTGGTATGCATATTCTGATAAACCTCCTTTCAGGGAAAAAGAAAGCCTTATCCCGGATGGTACCATCGAGCTGATGTTCAATTTTGGCGACAATTACGCCCGCATGGAGAATGAACAGCCTGTTGAAATAAAAGGATCGCATATTATCGGTATACGCAAAAAAGCATTGGTTATTTCCCAAACAGGTAAACAGCATTTTTTCTGTATACGGTTTAAGCTGGGTGGAACCTATCCTTTTTTCCGCATCCCTGCCCATTTGTTTGCAGGTGATTTTTTTAACGCTGTAACGTTGCTGGGCAATGAAGTGACTGAATTGGAGGAGCAGCTGTATGGGGCAGAAAACAATGAGGCAAGGGTTGTTATTACCAATCATTACCTGCTTCGGAAACTGATGGCAGGTAACAGGGATTATCTTTTCGTTGAAAAATGTGTACCTGTATTACTGCGTTCGGGCAATATTCTTTCAGTGGCGGCAGATTTCAATACCGGGTATAAAACCCTGGAAAGAAAATTCAGCCAGGTATTGGGGTTATCTCCCTCAGAGCTGTTAAAAATTAACCGGTTTAACCAGGCAGTATTGCAGATGTATGCCTGCAGGCACCCATCACTTACAGGCATTGCACATGCCAGCGGGTATTTTGACCAATCGCATTTTATCAGGGAGTTTAAACAGCTAACGAACCTTACACCGCGGGAATTTTTGAAAGCACAGTTCACCATTGTACAGGTGATACAACCTGCACTGGCAGAACGGATGTCCAAATCGTACAATTTTTAAAAAGCCGGTTTTTGCAGTTTTGTCAAAATTTTTCAATAATGAATCATCAAGCATTAAAAGTTATTCCTTACCTCACTTTTGAAGGTAACTGCGAAGAGGCATTGAATTTTTACCAGAAAAACATCGGCGGAACGCTTACCATCAACTCCCGCTATGATGCACCGGAAATGAAAGCCCCCGAAAATTACCGTGACAAAGTATTGCATGCACGGCTCGAATTTAATGGCGGTGCCGTTTATGCAAGCGATATATTTCCCGGCCAGTCTACAAAAAAGAACAGTGGGGATGTGTCTATTTCTTTACTGTTCTGGGAAGACCTGGACGCTGTAAAGGAAATATTCAACGGACTGGCAGCAGGTGGTAAGGTAGGGGTTCCCTTTGAAAAACAATTCTGGGGAAGCTGGCATGGCAGCCTGCAGGATAAATACGGTATCAGCTGGAACTTGAATTTTGAGCAGGGAGTTTAAGGTTGAATGTTTAAAGTTTAAGGTTTAATGTGGAGGGAGCAGTTTAAAAGTTCCAGGGTTCAATTGTTCCGAGAAGGGTTCAATGTTTAAGGTTTAACGTTTAAGGTTTAAAGTTGGGGGAACAGTTCAAAAGTTCCAAGGGTTCAATTGTTCCAGTAAAAGGTAGTTGATACCAGAAATACATTCAACGTTAAACTTTCAACGTTGAACCTTAAACCTTGGGGGAGCAGTTCAAAAGTTCCAAGGGTTCAATTGTTCCAGTAAAAGGTAGTTGAT